>NZ_MAEH01000014.1 GCF_009933135.1 Candidatus Enterococcus leclercqii | reverse complement strand
CACGCAAGTTGAACCGTTACGTATTCTCGTAGCGGTTTTTTTGTTGTTCAATTTAAAAAAATAGGTTTATAAAGGTTCTACAATATTATGTTTATTAGTTAATCTGCTTTTCTTGAATTGCTTATAATAGCCTTTTTTTAATAACTAATGATAAAATATGAGAGTGATAGCATGAGGAGGATGAAAGATGGCGGATGAATATAAAGAAGCTAAAGGACATAGCGTTGCTTCTTCAGAAACAAACTCTTTTGAAGAAATAAAAAAACAAGCATCAGAAAATATCGGTCAGATGCTCCAAGACTTGCGGGCCTTTGAAATTGCGATTAAATTTGAAAAGATTCCCGAAATCTATCGTATATACAATGGCCGTTTGCATGAAGAACTGGATCGGACCTCAAATCAAAATCATGAGATTGATCGGTTATTAGCACAAAAGCTGCATGACAGTTTTATGGAGCAATTTCCCTTCATGGTCCATACAGAAAAAATTTCGGAAACCTTGAATTATTACCAGTTAAGTGAATACTATCACGAACGTCCTGTAATTGGGATTGATTCTTCTATCCCGGAAATCTTTGTGATTCCGAAAATTGATCAAGAATGGCAGCAATATATGAAAAAGGCTGATGGAACACTACCCAATGAAGAAATTGTTGGAGCAGAAGAACAAATTAATCAGCTTGAAGCAAAAGCAATTGCTGCAAAATCCGAAATTGCAAAAATCGACGATGAATTACGGGAATTAAAAAATCAGGAAGCAGCAATTGAAAATACAAAAGGCTTTTTCAACCGCGGAAAAGTTGATGAAGAATTAGAGCCGCTGCTGCGTCGCCGACAAGATTTGGAAAAGTCTCGTGAGACGTGGGTTCCCTTCGTTGAAGATCGCCAACTAACTGCAACAAATCGTCGCCAAATCGAAGCGCACATCAAAGAACTGCGCTTGAAAAGAGCGATTGTTGAAAAGGAAAGGCGGTTATTAGATAAGTATTATGGCGGACTTTCTGAGATGACACTGCAGCTGCAGCATTTTTTGGCTGAGTATTTGGAACCGCAAGAGGGGGTAGCTGAAATTGACTGATCGAGCGAAGAATGATATCCAAACAGGGAATGAGGAAGCACAGCTGTCAAACCAAACGGAAAATCACCAGATTGGTGACTTAGAAACGAAAACGAAGAAAATAGCAACGGATTACTCCAACCTTGAAAAAGAGGAAATAAATCAAACGGATACTGAGGGTGCTGGAAAGAAGGTAGCTGAGGAAACCACGGATTCTAGTGAAACTTTCAATGACTCAGCTACGCAACCCGGGACGCTGGAAAATGAAAAAATCACGACTGAAATTCCTCGTTCCACAGAAGCAGAACTATATTCACAAAATAAACAAGCGGATCATGCTGAAATTCAGCGATTAATTGGAAGTGCAGAGCAAGAGCTGGCTGACCTAAAATTGCGTAAATCATTGATGGAAGCCGATTTTTCTCAATTATTGGAAGAATATCGCCGCCTAATCTTGCCTCAAGTCGAAATTTCTGTGATTGCCAAGAAAACACTATTGGAGTACTTCAGTTATGAACTATTGAAGCCGTTGCATTCAATTGATCTGCGACAAGGAGACAGCTACGGCTATTGGGAAACCAAGCATTTCGGTATCAGATATGGACTAGATGAAAATGAAAATTTGGCATTGAGTTTTAAAATGAAACCTATTGATTCACGTTTTACGACTGATTTCATGAATTTTATGACAGTGCAACCGGAAGCAATGGCGATTACAGTTGAAGATGAGCAAGTTTTGGAACTGATTCGACTGTGGCACGTTGAGCGAGTCTTCTCTTTAAACCAGCTGTCTTTGATTAATTATGATCTCAATCAACTGTTGGCTCATTTCAGAACGTTGGGCTTTAACGTCGAACCGAGTCTTTTGGACAATGCTCGACCGCTACAGGTTCATTTGGAAAGTGAGTTTCCATTGAAGCAAGCTGTTCTCGATGACATCTTTATTACTGCGATGGAAAACCCAATGTATGATTTTGATAAGCAAACCGAACAACGGTATCGAGTACTGTTAGACCAGGAACAGAGCCTGACTATTGGAGTTGGGGAAGCAGACCACACCAGTCTTTTTATCGATTCTAACAATCGCCGACGTTCCCTTTTAGACTTTTTTACCAGTTATTCTTTCTTAGTACCGTTAATGGTTCGTCAAGGATAATCAAATCATTTTTTGCGACTGCGGAAAGGACTTCGAAAGCTGAAGTCCTTTTGGGGTCGCTATTTTTGTAAACTAAACGATATCTTTCAGAAAATACCTTCAAAGTATGAAGTATTTTCAGCTTTTTTCTGGCATAATAAAGGAAATGTCAGAAAAAAGAAAGAGTGTTGGGAATGATTATTGATTTTGTTGTATTGACGCTATTGTTCGGGATTGGTATCTTAGCGGTTAACCTTGTGGCGATGGTGCTGCAAAAAGGTGCCCATTGGAAAGGAATACTCACCTTGACGATTGGGGAGCTGGCTGTGATGGCGGGCTTCTTATATGTCGCCTTACCTAGTAAAAATTTAAGCTCCTTGTTGTGGTATAACCTGTGGGGAGCGCTGGCGGCAGTCCTTTTAGCTGCCCTTTGTTTGAGTGTTGCAAAAGCCGGAAAAACGCTGCGAAAAAACTTTCTGAAGCCGGGCGTTAAACGAGCCGATGTCACGTTTGAGGGACAGTTCCATGCGGGAAAGCTGGGGAAATTATTTGCAGTGATTGCGGCTTTAATGGTGCTCTTGTTTGTGGTCTCTAAAATCACAGCAATTACTTCCATTGACGAAGTTTATTCGTCGATTCCCGCTAAAACTGAAATCAAGGCTGAAGTACTGAGCTCGACAAAGGAAACACCGATTGCCATTGCGCCTGATATGGCAAAACGAAAAATGCTCCAAAAATTCTCCGTGATACCTAACTCTAATATGTTTACTTTAGATGGGATCACAGCTCAAACCATCAAAGGTGAGTACGTTTATGTCGCAACAGTGGAGTACAATGGCTTTTTCAAATGGCTGAAGCTGGGGGAGATTCCCGGATACTTTAAAATCAGTGCAACAGATATCAATGCACAGCCAGAATTTGTCAAAGAACCGCTGAAATATACCCCGTCAGCCTTTTTTGGTGAAGATGCCGGCCGGAAAATTTATGCGGCCTTTCCCGGGTTTGCTGCCTATGGAAAAATCAATCTTGAAATTGATGAAGAAGGAATCCCTTTTTACGTCCAGACTTTATACAAAGAATACGGTGTCACAGGTTTGATGCACTATGATGATTTCAAAACGGCAGTGCTGAATGCGCAAACTGGTGAAGTCAAGCTGTATGATAGTGAGAAAGCACCAAGTTTTGTGGATGCACCGATTACTTCAGCGGCGGCCAACAGTATGAATGAATTTTTCGGGCGTTATGGTCAAGGCTGGTGGAACCAGTTTATCTTTGGGGCTAAAAAGGATGTTAAGGTACCTACCAATAATGGTATTTATGCTTCCGGTCAGATTACTCCGATGTTGAGTAAAGAAGGGCAGCTGAATTATTTCACCGATTTTACCAGCGGTGATGATGATCAGGATTCAGCCTTGGGATATTCCTTGATTGATGCTCGTAGCGGCCAGTTAACCTATTATCGCGATCCAGAAGTTGGGATCATGGATAGCGATGGTGCAATTTCCATTGCAGCAAAGATTTATCCTGAGAAAAAATGGGATGCCGAAATGCCGGTACTTTATAACATTGATGGTGTTCCGACTTGGATTGTTTCTTTGATGGATACAAAAGGTATTTTTAAAAAGTACGTGTATATCAATGCGGTAGATAATGATATCGTCGTGGATGCAGAAAATGCTCAGAATGCCCTGGATGCGTATCGCATTGAGCTATCCACAAAAGGTAGCAACAATAGCAGCACGGAAGCGGATTTACTGGCAGAGAAAAGCGGCATCGTTCAGCGGGTAGTCATCTTAACTAGTGGGGGCAACACCGTTGTTTCTTTCCTTTTAGAAAATGAACAGACCGTATACAGTGTCAACTCCAACAATAGTCCCTATGCAGTATTTATCAAAGAAGGCGATAAGGTGACCTTTAAAGCCAATCTCACTGCGGATCAGACTGCGGCTAGTATCCAAGATTTGTCAGTCGCCGGACTGGGCAAGGAGTAGTAATCGGCGGGGCGTCGTGTTCTTCACGTCGTCTTGCTAGCTTAGAATATGAAAAGAGCGTTGTGAAATGAAAAATAAAAAGGGAATTCTCGGCAGTTTAGTCGTATTGGTGTTACTTGGTCTGCAGGTCATTTTTTCCGAAAATAAGGAAGCTCCGCAAGACACGCAAAATCAAGCAAATTCACAAGTCCAGACTTCACAAGTAAAAGAGGCGTCAAAAAATTCAGCAACACCTTCAATATCGGAAAAGGGCCGGACTTCTTTTTCATCATTAAAAGCGGCAAGTCCTGACTTAAAGGTTGAGGATGTAGATTTATCAGATCCACCACGTTTTCAAAAAATAGCTCTCTCTGATATTCGAGGGGTAGATGGCGATACCTTTGTTTTCTATATAGGAAAAAAAGAATACCGACTGCGATTGTTAATGGTGGACACACCGGAAAGCGTCAAGCAGGGGATGGCGCCTGCTCCCTATGGCAAAGAAGCCTCCTCATTTACCAAAAAACAGTTGCAGCAAGGAAATATCAGCATTGCTTTTGATAGTGGCGAAGTAAAAGATCGCTATGATCGCTATTTAGCTTATGTCTTTGTAGGAGGCCGCTCACTACAGGAGTTGTTGTTGGAAAATGGATACGGTATCCTGCGCTATCTGAACGCTGGCGGAGACACCTACCAAAAAGAACTGGCTCCTTTTCAGGAAAAGGCAATGAAACAAAAGGCTGGCGTTTGGGACAGTACCGGCTATGTAAAACAAACCAAGCGCTATTACTATTTCGAATACGAAGACCAATGAAGCTGGGGCTGAACAAAAAAACGCTGGAATAAAAAATGTTGTGATATCAATCATTTTTAAGCCGTAAACGGCGAAGATTACCGTATGTAATAAGAGAAAAAGTGAATGACTCAGATTTCCTTGATGAAATCAAGGTTAGTCAGCCTTTGAAGTTTTTAGCAATGAAAAGCCGACGATCTTCCAATGATTTACATGGAAGATCGTCGGCTTTTGGCGCCTCACGGACGGTGACGCAACTACTGTCACAGCCTGTTTCTTTTCATCGTGCAAGAGGTTAACTAGACTATCGTCGCCCCTTTTTTCTGCTTATTCTTCGCTGAGAATAATTCTGGTGACTTGTTCTAAAAATGCTTCCTCACTCAGTAGATTTTCAGGATCTTGATCATTTCGCAACTTTTGATCTTTTTGTCCATCGGTGAACTCATAGGTATTGTCGGTGTTCAAAAAGATGAAATAATCTTTTTCTCCTTCCACGTAAAGAACTTCTTTACGGTCGGGGTATTCAACACTAACGTCCATCACTGTGATCCCGGAAATTTTACTTGTGAGATAGTCTTCAGCTTGTTTTAATGTGAGAGCCATCTCTATCGCCTCTTTTCATGATTCATTTTACCACTTATGAAAAAAAGTAGTGCAAAAAAAGTTTTATAATAACGAATAAGTTGAAAAAAACGGCCTGGTTTGATTCGAAAAATACCATCCTTCAAAAAAATTAAGAAAAACATAAGCATAACACTTTCATTTGATTTCGTTTTACAATACAATGATTCTAAATTGGTATCTAGCTAATTGCTGATTTATCAATAGTTTTTTCTTTTCTATTTTCAATTAGAAAGTAGACTAATTTATTATTATGGAGGTAGGAAGTTATGTCATTGATTGGAAAACAAGTTGAGGAGTTCAAAACACAAGCTTATCATAACAATGAGTTTGTCGAAGTGAGCAACGAAAATTTCACTGGAAAGTGGAGTGTGTTATGTTTTTACCCAGCGGATTTCACGTTTGTCTGTCCCACAGAACTAGAAGATCTGCAAGAACAGTATGAAACGTTGCAACAACTGGGAGTTGAAGTTTATTCTTGCTCTACGGACACTCATTTTACCCATAAAGCTTGGCACGAAACCTCTGAAGCAATTGGCAAAATCAAGTACTATATGATTGGCGATCCATCTCATCAGATTGCTCGAATTTTTGATGTACTGGATGAAGAAGCTGGTTTGGCACAACGGGGAACATTTATCATCGATCCAGATGGTATTGTACAAACTGTTGAAATCAATGCAGACGGGATTGGTCGTGATGCCAGCGTTTTGGTAGACAAAATCCGCGCTGGCCAATATGTGCGGAGCCATCCTGGTGAAGTTTGCCCAGCTAAATGGAAAGAAAGCGGCGAAACATTGAAACCAAGCTTTGATCTGGTTGGCAAAATCTGAGCAAGCAGTATTACTGGACCGTCAGCCGCCTTAGGAGACGGTCCTTTTTTGACAAGAAGGGTTTTGTTTGTACTAAGGCTTAGCCTGCACCAAAGCCTATCTTGTGAAATGACTTGCAGCTTTTTTAAAGCAGCGGTCATTAAAATTTTCTACAGGGGGAAAAAACATGTTTGATAATGAAACAAAGGCCCAATTGGCTCAATATTTGGAGCTGTTGGAGAATCCTGTCGTCTTTAATGCTAGTTTGGGGGAAGATGAAAATTCACTGAAAGTCAGAGAGTTTTTAACCACCGTTGCGGCCATGTCTCCAAAAATCACAGTTACTGAAGAACAGCTGCAACGAACACCTAGCTTCGAGATCAATTCGCTGCAAGAAAAAAGTGGCGTCGTTTTTGCCGGGTTACCGATGGGGCATGAATTTACGTCATTTATCCTGGCTTTATTGCAAGTTGGTGGTCGCCCGCCAAAAGTTTCTGAGGAGATTGTTCATCGGATTCAAAAAATCAACGGCCCGCTGCATTTTGAAACCTTTGTCAGCCTGACTTGTCACAATTGTCCGGATGTGGTTCAAGCCTTGAATATCATGGCTGTTTTGAATCCTGCTATCAGTCATACAATGATCGAAGGCGGCGCTTTTCAAGAGGAAGTGACTGCAGGCAAAATCATGGCTGTACCAACGGTCTTTTTGAACGGAGAAGAATTTTCAAGTGGGCGGGCGACAATCGAGGAGCTTTTGGAAAAAGCTGCTGGTCCCCAAGCCGCTGATTCATTTGCGGATAAGGAGCCTTACGATGTCTTAGTAGTCGGGGGGGGTCCTGCAGGTGCCAGTGCGGCAATCTATGCTGCGCGAAAAGGGATTCGAACCGGCATGGTAGTGGACACATTCGGCGGTCAGGTCTTGGAGACACTGGGGATTGAAAATGTTATCGGAACCCCCTACACCGAAGGACCACAATTGATGCGCCAAGTAGAAGAGCATGTGTTGAAGTATCCTGTCGATATTATGAAAGGTCAGCGAGCAGCCGCAGTGAATAAAGGTGAAATGGTAGAGGTGACATTGGAAAATGGCGCCGTATTGCAAAGCCGAACTGCGATTCTTGCCACCGGAGCCCACTGGCGTAGTATCAATGTGCCAGGAGAAAAAGAGTTCAAAAATAAAGGAATCGCCTATTGCCCTCATTGTGACGGTCCGCTGTTTGCTGGCAAAAACATTGCCGTAATTGGCGGTGGTAATTCTGGAATTGAGGCAGCGCTTGATTTGGCAGGTTTAGCCGCTCATGTCTATGTGCTGGAATTTTTGCCGGAATTAAAAGCAGACCAAGTGTTGCAAGATCGTTTGTATGAACTGGAGAATGTAACAGTGATCACAAATGCCGCAACGCAAGAGATTACCGGAAATGAAACTGTTGAAGCCATCACCTACCAGGATCGTCTGACTCAGACGAACACGACATTGGCAGTTGAAGGAGTTTTCATTTTGATTGGGTTGATGCCAAACACAGAATGGCTCTCTGATACAATTGAAATGAACTCCCGGGGCGAAATTGTGACTGACAAACAGGGAGCCACTTCGTTAGAGGGTGTTTTTGCAGCTGGGGATTGTACTGACAGTGCCTACAAGCAGATTATCATCTCGATGGGCTCTGGCGCCACAGCTGCGCTAGGGGCGTTTGATCAGTTGATTCGCTCCGGTTCCGGTAGTCAGAAAAAAGAAACAGTTTAAGGCTAAGTTTCTGCTGTCTTTGAAGCGCAAGAAAGAAAATTAAGATTGTACTGAGTGTCGGCAGTGTTTTTGGCATTGTCAGAATTGATACACCATTTCGCCAGTGAAGAGCTTGCGGAATGGTGTTTTTTATAGTTGCTTTCTGTGAGGTATTACTGAAAAAGAGTTTTCGGCAAAAAAATCCGGAAGTTCTGGCATTTTTGATTTTCTTTTGTTATCATTATTTTACGAACAATTATTTGAATAGAAAAAAACGGTTGAGTGTAAGGCTTCAAGGATCGCGTTCTTCAAGGGGTGAGAAGAACATATTTGGAGTGCTTTTGATTTTGAAACGTACTTCGTCTTCGGAGTGCGTTTTTTTATTAGTATTTTTGAAAAAGCTCCGAAAAAATCGGTCTATAGCCGAGGCATAAACCTTAAAGGAGGGATAGAGAATGAAAGAAGCACTGGAACGGATTGCGCAAGCAGAAGCAGCCAACGAGGATGCACAAAAAGAGCTTGAAAAGCAAATGATAAATTATCGGCAGGAAAAAGAGCAGGCTGTCGCGTCACTGACAGAAACTTTGAAAGCCGAACGAGTACAAGCTCTCCAAGAAAAAGAAGCTGCCTTTAGCTTTGATTTGAAAACTGAGCGGGAAGCACTTCTAACAGAAGCTGACAAAGATCAATCGGCTTTTCAAGAAAACTATGATAAACGCCACGAAGCCATCGTAGCAGAAATCATCGAAAGGGTGAAAGGCACATATGGCAGTTAAACGAATGAAAAAGCTGTCAATCATTTGCCAAAAGACAGCAGAAGAAGAAATTTTGCGGCTGGCCCAAGAACTTCAACAGGTAGAAGTGGAAAATATCTTTGAAGACGAGGACAATTACGAGTGGCTGGCTACTTACTTCTCAGATGCCAAAGAGCAGGAGACCGACCTGACTGCACTTGAAAACGAAGTCCGTCATATTCAAGAAACGATTCGCTTTGTCAGGGATCACGGTTCTGCCAAAGAGAAAATCACGGAATTGAAGCGGGGCAATACCAATTTGGCAGTCTTTGAACAAAGTTTTGACCAGCGGCAGTTAGAGTCAGAACTTTATCAGATTGATGACTTGAAAAATCGTTGGGAGGCAAACCTTAGTGCAACGCGACAGTTTCAAGAGCAAGAAGACTGGGCCACTGATTGGCAAAACCTTGACATTAGCAGTGAAGAAAGCCGTCTGAAGACCAGCGGCTATCTGTTGGGCACCGTTCCTAACGAACAATGGGAAGCTTTTTCTGAAAAGGTCAGAGGCCTAACCGCACTTTATTTGGAGTTCATTGCCACTAAGGAGAAAGAAACAGCTTTTGCATTGATCTTTTTAAGAAGTGCCGGTGATCAAGTGCATCGCCTGTTGCAAGATTTTGGTGGTCGAATTGAGACCCCACCTTATCGTGGTGAACCTAAGCTGATTTTGAAAGAAGCCAAAGAAAACCTGGCTATTCTGGCGACAGAACGAAAAAAACTCGCTGCTGAGATTGGCGCTAAAAAGAGCTTGGTGGCCGATTTGCAAAAAGCTGAAGAAGTTCTCTTGACTCGCGGAGAACGACAAGCGGCAAAAGCCGGGATTGTTGAATCCCGCTATTTGGCAGTCATTCGCGGTTGGATTGCTGAAAAAGACATTCCTTCTTTGGAGAAGCGCTTGGCGGAAGTATTTTCAGACAATCAAGTCTATTTATCTTTCGCTGACCCCACACCTGAGGAAATTGCGGAAAACAAAGCACCTACTAAGCTGGAAAACGGGAAATTGGTCGCACCATTTGAAATGCTGACAGAAATGTACAGCATTCCTCGGTACGATGAAATCGATCCGACGCCGTGGATGATGCCATTTTACTTGGTGTTTTTTGGAATGATGGTGGCAGACTTTGGTTATGGGCTGCTGATGCTGGTAGTCACTACTGCTGCGTTAAAAGCGATGGTCCTTCCAAAAGGAACACAACGTTTCATGAAGCTGTTTCAGTATCTTTCAGTCTCAACAATCGCTTGGGGACTGATCTATGGTAGTTGTTTTGGTGTCGAAATGCCGTTTTATCTGTTGAGTCCTTCCAAGGATTTCATGGCGATTTTCGGGTTGTCCATGGTTTTCGGTGGGATCCAAATCTTTACTGGTTTGTTTTTAGCAGGAAAAGAGAACTGGAAGAAAAAAGACTATCTGACAGCTATCAATCAAGGTTTTTCTTGGCAAGGAATTTTGGCTGGAATCTTGATTGCAGCAGCTGGCGCATTGGTGGTTAAATCGGATACAGTTACGCTACTGGGGGCGCTTTTAGCCATCCTCTGCGCATTGGCTGTGTTGGTGACCTCTACTTTGTCAGCGGAATCCAAAGTAGGCGGCTTTTTCATGGGATTGTATGATCTTTATGGTATCACGAGCTATATCGGCGATTTTGTCAGCTATAGTCGTTTGATGGCACTGGGAATTTCCGGCGGGAGTATTGCGGCAGCATTTAATATGCTGGTGGGATATATGCCACCAGCCGCTCGATTTACAGCTGGAATTGTGCTGATTATCATTTTACAGGGACTAAACATTTTCCTGTCTTTGTTGAGTGCCTATGTTCATGCGGCACGACTGCAGTATGTAGAGTTTTTTGGCAAGTTTTACTCCGGCGGCGGCAGAGCCTTTAAACCGTTGAAGCCGGCGGAAAAATATATGAATTTTACTGATGAAAATGGAGGAAAAGAGTAATGACTAAGTTTTTGATCGAAAATGGCGGGATGTTTTTTGCGATTTGCGGGATGGCAGTAGCCACCATCTTTTCAGGAATCGGATCTTCAAAAGGGGTAGGGATGACAGGTGAAGCTGCGGCAGCACTCACCACCAGCCAACCAGAAAAATTCGGACAGGCTTTGATCCTGCAATTGCTTCCGGGTACTCAAGGGTTGTACGGCTTTGTTATCGCATTTATGATTTACGGGTCATTATCCGGAGATATGACAGCAATCAAAGGTTTGGAATATCTGATGGCTGCGACACCTGTTGCGTTTACTGGCCTGTTTTCAGGGATTGCCCAAGGGAAGGTCGCTTCTGCCGGTATCCAAATTCTGGCGAAAAAACCAGAACACTTCTTTAAAGGCGTGATGTATGCAGTTATGGTGGAAATGTACGCCATCTTAGGTTTTGTTATTTCCTTCTTGTTGTTGGGCCAAATCTGACGATTGCGCCTGTAAAAAGATACGCGTTACCTGTGTTTAAAATGCCAGGAAGGTCGCGAAAGGAGGAACGTTGATGGATGCTATCCAAAAGATTATAGAGGAGATCGATGACCAAGCTAAACAAGAGCGGGGAGATTTCCAAGCTCGGGAGACAGCCGCTATTGATGAGTGGTATGAAGCTGAAGTCAAAAAAATCAATGAGACACATATCCAGCAGTTGGGGAAACAATCACGAGATCTGGAACAGAAATATAAACAGCAGCAGTCCCGCCAGCAAATGGAGATCAGACAAGAATCACTGGTGGAAAAACAAAGCTATTTAGATCGTTTGTTTGAAGAGGCCTATGAGCAAATGGCCGCTTGGAACCAAGAAACGATTCGCGCCTTTGCTGAGGCCAGTTTGAAAAAATTGCCAATCAGTGACCATGCTCAGTTATTGCCGGCTGGCTCAAATGCAGTAGCAGCCCTCACCACTGACTTTGTCGATGAAGTCAACGAAACGCTTGCCTATACTCTTTTTCTGGGAAAGCCATTAGAAGGTACTGGGGAAGGGTTTGTGATTGATGTTGCCGGGATTCAATACAATTTTTTATATCGAGATCTTTTAAAAGAACTGCGAAGTACAACCGGCAGTGAAATGACACAAAAGCTGTTCGGATAAGGAGGAGAGCTTGTTATGGCTAAACAGATGTACCATCAATTGAATCCTCTGATCCGCTTGAAAGAAAACGAATTGCTGGCACCAGAAGTCTTTCAACAGCTGATTGCCGCCGAGGACTTTAAAAAGATCGAAGGAATCTTGATGCCGACTGTCTATCATCAATATCTTGATGCAAACTTTCAAAAAGACTTTGAAAAATCTTTAAATCAAGAGCTGTTGACTACCTTTGAAGAGCTGGCGGCAGCAGCACCGGATCGTAATTTAGTATGGGTTTATACGATGCGCTACACCCTTCATAATTTAAAGGTTTTTACGAAAGCCTACTATGTGAAAGAAAACTACGACCATCTGTATCTGCCAGACGGGATGTTTACTATGGATGAGTTGAAGCATGCAGTGGAAACAGGCATCTCCAGCGTGTTGCCAGAAAGCATTCTATACAGTATCGGAAGGGTCAAAGAATATATGGAAGAGTCCCATATTCTGCAAGGGATTGATGTTATTTACGATCGCCATTACTTGAAAGAACAACGGCGTTTGGGAGAAACATTGGGCTATCCAGAATTATTGGAGGAAATCATTGCCTTTATTGATTTGACCAATTTGACTACTGCATTGCGTTGCGTTGCGCAAGGTCGCAGCCAAGGCTTTATGTCCACGGTCTTATCCAGCTCAGGTAGTATCGAAAAAAGTCAGTGGATGTCTTTTGCTGAGCAAAGTTTGTCAGACTTAACGACGTTTATTCTTGAATCGGCTTATGGCGATCTACTGCTGCCAGTATTTGACGGCGAAAAAATCGACTTCGCCGGTTTAGATGTAATCAAAGACAATTATTTAACCAGAATGTATGAGCAGGCGCGTACCACAGCTTTCGGGCCTTTACCGCTATTAGCATTTTTGAATGCCAAAGATATCGAAATCAAAAACCTGCGTCTCATTCTGGTTGGTAAGCGAGCCGGTTTTACGAAAGAACAGTTGCAAGAAAGGATGCGGATGACCTATGACGTATAAAATTGGTGTCATTGGCGATAAAGAATCGGTGTTGCCTTTCAAACTGTTTGGGTTTACCGTTTGCTTTGCCGATGAAGGAAGTGAAGCAAAAGCTGCCCTGCGAAAATTGGCCTCAGAGGAGTATGGAGTGATCTATATTACCGAGGCCTGTGCTGCGACCATTAAAGAAGAGATTGAACGCTTCAATGGTCAATCCTTGCCGGCTGTTGTTTTGATTCCAAATCATGACGGCACGCTGGGCATCGGCTTGTCGGCGATTCAAGAGAATGTCGAAAAAGCAGTTGGGCAGAATATTTTATAAACAAGAGGACTGTTTGTTTAGAATTTGAAATCAGACGGTTCCTGACAATTAAGAAAGTGCAGAAGAGACAAGGCGCACGGCAACTCCTTTGCATTTTCCTCAACACATTCGGTAAGGAGCTGAAAACGTGGAAATCGGAAATATCATAAAAGTTTCAGGTCCATTGGTAATGGCTGAAAATATGGGACACGCCAGCATTCAAGATATTTGTTATGTGGGCGATCTGGGAGTCATCGGTGAGATCATCGAAATGCGAGGAGACGTCGCATCTATTCAGGTCTACGAAGAAACTGCCGGTATCGGTCCCGGAGAACCGGTTCGTTCGACAGGGGAAGCCTTGTCAGTGGAACTGGCACCAGGGATTATTTCTCAAATGTTCGACGGCATCCAACGACCATTGGATCAATTTATCAAGCAAACACAGAGTAATTTTTTGGCAAGAGGCGTGCAGCTGCCTGCGTTAAATCATGAAAAAAAATGGCATTTTGAAGCAACCGCAGCTGTCGGTGCCCAAGTGAGTGCCGGTGATATCGTGGGAGTCGTACAGGAAACAAAAATTATTCAACATAAAATCATGGTACCAAATGGTATCAGCGGAACCATCAAGGCCATTGAATCTGGCGCTTTCACTATCGATGAATCCGTCTATACGGTAACAACGGCTGATGGAGACAAGTCTTTTACTATGTTACAAAAATGGCCGGTACGTCGGCCCCGTCCGGTAAAAGAAAAGCTTAACCCTGATGCCCCAATGATTACCGGACAACGGGTTATTGATACGTTTTTCCCCGTTACAAAAGGCGGCGCGGCAGCTGTTCCTGGTCCTTTTGGTGCCGGCAAAACTGTTGTGCAGCATCAGATTGCCAAATGGGCCGATGTTGATTTGGTCGTTTACGTTGGCTGCGGAGAACGCGGAAACGAGATGACCGATGTTATGAACGAATTTCCAGAACTAATTGATCCTAATACTGGCGAGTCGTTGATGGAAAGAACCATCCTCATTGCCAATACCTCCAATATGCCGGTAGCAGCTCGGGAAGCTTCCATCTATACTGGGATTACGATTGCGGAATATTTCCGTGATATGGGCTATTCTGTTGCCATCATGGCAGATTCCACTTCTCGCTGGGCAGAAGCCTTGCGGGAAATGTCAGGCCGTTTGGAAGAGATGCCCGGGGATGAAGGCTATCCTGCTTACTTGGGTTCTCGTCTGGCAGAGTATTATGAACGAGCAGGTAAAGTAATCGCGCTGGGTCAGGAAGGCCGCGGAGGAAGTATCACAGCCATTTCAGCTGTCTCTCCTTCTGGTGGGGATATCTCAGAGCCGGTTACCCAAAATACGCTGCGGGTCGTGAAAGTGTTCTGGGGCTTGGATTCTACCTTGGCACAACAACGGCATTTTCCTTCAATCGACTGGCTGCAAAGCTATTCGCTATATTCCACAGAAGTCGGTCAATACCTTGATCAGCAACTGCAAGTGGATTGGTCTGATCTGGTGACTGAAGCGATGCGAATGTTGCAAAAGGAATCAGAATTGCAGGAAATCGTGCGTCTGGTGGGAATTGATTCCTTATCAGAAAAAGACCAAATGCTTTTGGAAGTCACTAAGTCCATTCGGGAAGACTACCTGCAGCAAAACGCTTTTGATGATGTGGATACCTTCACCTCTCGAGAGAAGCAGTTTCAAATGCTCAGTAACATTCTGACATTTGGCAAAGAAGCAACTCGGGCACTGGATTTGGGTTCTTACTTGAGTGAAATCATGCAAGGAACCACTGCACTGCGGGATAAAATCGCTCGGATGAAGTACGTTCCGGAAGATCAATTAGCGGCCATCCATGCATTAGAACAAGAAATTAAAACCACCATCAAAAACATTATTCAAAAAGGGGGCATGACCAATGATTAAGGAATACAAAACAATCGGCGAAGTCGTAGGCCCTCTGATGGCTGTTGATAAAGTTTCCGGAGTGAAATACGAAGAGTTGATTGAAGTTCGACTTCAAAACGGTGAATTGCGAAAAGGTCAGGTCTTAGAGATTCAAGAAGACAAAGCGCTTGTCCAGATTTTTGAAGGAACTGCCGGTATTAATTTGCGGGACTCAGCGGTGCGCTTTTTGGGTCATCCTCTGGAATTGGGTGTATCTGAAGATATGATTGGGCGGGTTTTTGACGGTTTGGGACGCCCTAAGGATAACGGGCCAGAGATTTTGGCAGAAAAAATGCTGGATATTAACGGCGAAGTTATCAACCCGATGGCACGGGACTATCCCGATGAGTTTATTCAAACCGGTATCAGTTCTATTGACCACTTGAACACACTGGTGCGGGGCCAAAAACTGCCGGTCTTCTCCGGTTCAGGTCTTCCCCATAAAGAATTGGCGGCGCAGATTGCCCGACAGGCGACTGTCTTGAATGCTGATGACGATTTTGCGGTGGTATTTGCCGGTATCGGGATTACCTTTGAAGAAGCGGAATACTTCATGGAAGACTTCCGTAAAACCGGAGCTATCGATCGATCAGTCGTCTTTATGAACTTAGCCAATGACCCTGCCATCGAACGGATTGCAACGCCTCGTATGGCATTGACAGCCGCTGAATACCTGGCCTATGAAAAAGGGATGCACGTACTGGTTATTATGACGGATATGACCAATTACTGCGAAGCCTTGCGGGAAATCTCTGCCGCCCGCAGAGAAGTTCCTGGTCGTCGTGGTTATCCAGGCTATCTCTATACCAACTTGGCTACGTTGTATGAACGTGCAGGTCGGATTAAAGGCTTGAAAGGCTCAGTTACTCAGATTCCAATCTTGACCATGCCAGAAGATGATAAAACCCATCCAATCCCGGATTTGACAGGTTATATCACTGAAGGACAGATTATTTTGTCCCGGGAACTCTACAAGAGCGGGATTAAGCCACCAATCGATGTCTTGCCTTCTTTGTCTCGTCTGAAAGACAAGGGGACAGGCGCTGGTAAGACTCGAAAAGATCATGCTGCCACCATGAACCAACTGTTCTCGGCCTATGCCCAGGGAAAACAAGCCAAAGAACTGGCGGTAGTTTTAGGGGATTCTGCCTTGTCGGAAGTCGACAAAATCTATGCGAAGTTCGCGGAGCGTTTTGAAGCGGAATATATCGATCAAGGCTATACGACCAATCGTGATATTTTTGAGACGCTGGATTTGGGATGGAAATTATTGGACATCCTGCCACGGACTGAATTGAAACGAATCAAAGACGAAATGATTGATGAATACTTGCCGGATAAGAAGGTGTAGTCGATGGCGAAACTGAATGTCAATCCGACCCGAATGGAATTGGCACGACTGCAAAAGCAGTTGAAGACCGCCAAACGGGGACACAAGCTGTTAAAAGACAAGCAAGATGAATTGATGCGTCAATTTATTTTATTGGTCAAAAAGAATAACCAGATGCGAAAAGAAGTGGAAACAATGATGGAACGGGCGATGCGAGCGTTTCGTCTGGCCAGTGCCACCTTGAATTCTGCTTTTATCGAAGAGCTGTTTATTTTACCGGCAGCCCGAGTCGAGCTGGAGTTAGATCAAAAAAACATCATGAGCGTGGAAGTTCCAGTGATGAATTTTCGCTATGACGAGTCCTTGGTAGAAACACCTATCGAATATGGCTACCTGAACTCAAATGTTCCCCTGGACAATTCGATTGATCGTTTCACAAATGTGCTGCCGCAGCTTTTAGAACTGACAGAAATCGAAAAAACCTGTCAATTGATGGCGGGTGAGATTGAAAAGACCCGTCGTCGTGTCAATGCGCTGGAGTACATGACGATTCCAGAATTGGAAGAGACGATTTATTATATCAAGATGAAGCTGGAAGAAAATGAGCGGGCGGAAGTCACGCGAATGATCAAAGTGAAAAATATGAATCGTTCCTGATGATGTGAACAAGCGCCCACCGATGATGCAAGGATTGCCGGTGGGCGTTTGGCTTTATCGGGATTTTCGATTTTTACTTGCTTCTTTTTCACCCCTTCGCTATGATGAATAACAAAACCTGTTGTGATAAGGAGTAAGACATGAAAAAACGATACAGCCGCTTTGATTTGAACGTTCCCCAGTTAATCACTTTCGGCTTTGCAGCATTGATCTTGGCGGGGGCTTTTTTATTAATGCTGCCGATTTCTAGCCAAAGTGGGGAGTGGACGCCATTTATTGATGCATTGTTCACGACCACTTCTGCAACCTGTGTGACAGGGCTGACAACGCTAAATACTGCCGAACATTGGAATATTTTTGGGCAGTTGGTAATTATCATTTTGATTGAGATCGGCGGTTTGGGATTTATGTCGATTCCAGTGATGTTTTACTTTATTTCCCGAAAAAAAATCAGTCTAAGTACTCGAATGATACTGCGAGATTCTCTAAATATGGAGACTAGTGGGGAAGTGGGCTTGATGCGGTATATCTTAAAGACAGCCTTTTTGATCCAGTTTATCGGGATGGTGTGTTTTGCCATCGATTTTGTTCCTCGTTATGGTTGGTCGAAAGGATTGTGGTTTAGCTTCTTCCATGCAATTTCAAGTTTTTGTAATGCGGGTTTTGATTTGTTTGGTGACAGCATGGTCGGCTTCCAACAAAATCCTTGGGTCTTGGCTATCGTGATGGCATTGATTGTCGCTGGTGGTCTTGGATTTTTAGTGTGGTATGACCTGATGGGATTGAAAAAGAAGCGCCGCATGAGCCTACACTCCAAAATTGCATTGGTGACAACTGGTTGTCTGCTGTTATTCGGCACGCTGGGATTTGTGGTGACCGAAAGCTTTGGTACGTCCCTTGTGGAAAGTGATAGTTTTGTGGACCGCCTGTTCAATACGCTGTTTATGGCGGTGACGCCGCGGACTGCCGGGTATTATTCTATTGATTATTTTCAAATGACCCATGCCGGTTTGATCTTGACAATGGTGTTGATGTTCATTGGTGGGACTTCTGGCTCGACAGCGGGGGGCTTGAAGACGACTACGTTTGGTGTATTGATTTTGAAGGTGAAGAGTATTTTCAAAGGCAGAGAACATGCTGAATTTGGCGATCGGACAATTCGTGATACGGCAGTTAATCGTGCCTTGACTCTTTTCTTTATAACCTTGACCCTGTGCATCTTGGCCACAATGATTCTATCTGTTACAGAAAAGATACCGAATGTTGATCAGTTGGGCTTAGAGTATATCGCCTTTGAAGTCGTCTCTGCGTTTGGAACGGTGGGCCTGACGATGGGCATCACGCCATATTTGTCGATTGTCGGTAAAATCGTGATTATTTTAATGATGTTTATCGGCCGAGTAGGAATCATGACCGTCGTTTTCTCACTGATTAAAAAATCTCAGCAAACATCCAATTTCAAATATCCGGAAGAATCCGTCATGATTGGCTGAGTTAAATGCGCCTGCTATGACTAGTGAGGGCCGATTGAGAAGCCTGTGATACAAATAAGGGGCTGTGATAATAGTAGTTAAGTCACCTCCTATGAACCGAACAATACTAAACGTGAGACCCCAAAAGCCGATTAGCTTCCAATGATTTTAATGGAAGCTAATCGGCTTTTCATTGCTAAAAATTTCAAACACAGACTTTCCTGGATTTCATCATGGAAAGTCAGCATCATTCATTTTTCTCTTTACACATATGGGTATGTTCTCTCTTCGAACTAGGACATAAAAAAGGGTCACAAATTTTTCTCATCCGTATATTTTTACTAATTGTGGTTAAACATCTACTGTTTAGCACTTGAAAATTACTTTTGTCACATTTCCTTTAAGTGACGAAGATTAGGCTTCGTTAAAAAACTCCGTCAAAGAAATCCGGCTGAATATAGAGATCTTTTGCAGCTGTTTCTTTGCTTTCTTTAAGGGCCACTTTTTTTAAAGAAGTCTGATCTGTTTTGGTAAGGAGCTGGCGAGCTTTTTTGGAATCTGTCAGCCACGTTCGGACTTCTTCTGCAGATAATAACAAAGGCATCCGATCGTGGATAGGGGCCACCAGCTGATTGGGAGCTGTCGTCAAAATTACCGATTCAATCTGATCCTCAGTTGGACGATACAAGCCAGCTGCAAAGAGTAATTTGCCATCTGTCGCTGAAAACAGGTAGCGCTGCTTTTTTTCATCCCATTCATAAAAGCCGGTCATAGGAAAAACACAGCGATGGGCAGAAAAGTGTGGATTGAAAGTCGGCTTTTCCAACAACGTTTCGCTGCGGGCATTGATCAATAATTGCTTGGAGTCTTTTCTTGAAAAGCCCCAGCGAGTCACTGCCAAACGAAATTGGCCATCTGCGCCAACAGCATAGGTCAAAACTCCTTCTGAGGGTCTTTTTTCGGAAGGGGTTGGATCATCATTTTTTAAAATCAGTTGATAAGCTTTCAGTAATTCTTCACACTGAGGATCCAATAAATCCAACAGATAGCGTCCGCACATGGTGTAGCCTCCTTTGTTAACAAATACAATCGGGCAGCAAACGCAGCTGGCACTCTTTTACCAATTGTCGAGTCCCACTCCTCTCGGGTTCCCAAATGCCCCTTCATTTTAACAGGTTTTCACCGTATAATGAATCGAGGTGTTTTAAATTGATAATCAAAAGCCTAAAGCAATTATACGAGGTGTTGCTAGCCGAGCAAGGACCCTCGGGCTGGTGGCCCGCTGACAGTAAAGAAGAGATTCTCTTAGGTGCGGTCCTCGTGCAAAATACAAATTGGCAAAATGCGGCTTATTCTTTAGAAAATCTAAAGCAGCTGACGGCTTTTTCTCCCACTAAGCTGGCTTCATTAGATCAGGATACTATCATGGAGGCAATCCGTCCCAGTGGTTTTTATCGGAATAAGAGTCGCGGAATTTATGAGTTGTTGCGCTGGTTGCAAAAATGGAATTTTGAGTATTTGACAGCGGCGGACACTCTGAACAATGAGCTGAGAGATGAATTGTTGTCTCTTCATGGAATCGGCCAGGAGACAGCCGATGTATTGCTGTTGTATGTCTTTGATCAGCCGGTTTTTGTCAGCGACACCTACGCTCGTCGCCTGTTTGAAAAATTGGCGCCAAGGACCAGTTATCCCACTTATCAAAGTTTGGCAAGAAAATTACCACAAGCTCAAATGGCAGCATTCAGTCTGGCAGAAGCACAGGATTTTCACGGTCAGATTGATGAATTCGGAAAACTTTGGCTGCGAGGCGGTGATCGGTTTTTTGACAGCTTTTTAAAAGATTTTCAAATAGAACTGGAGGACTAGTGGATGAGCAAGTACCTGGAAATCACACATATGGAGAAAGAATTTCCCTTTCGTTCCTTTTTAAACGACGGCTTGGCAATCACCTATCCCCATTTCCATAAAGAAATTGAAATCATCCACACCAAAAAAGGGAAAGTGAATATCGGGGTGGGCGAATCGCTGATTGAATTGGCAGAAGGGGAGACCTATTTTTTCTCAAGCGGTGTTCCTCACTATTTTTTGGCTTCTCCGGATAGTGAACGGTATGTTTTTCAATTTGATTTGATGATGTTCGATGAAGTCAATTTGCGCCAGACAGGTGAATGCAGTCTATTTGATTTATTTGAAAAAGGGGAGCCTTTGAGCCGTAATTGGCCGGCAGCCTTCTCTCGAAAGATTACTCGGCTATTGCTGGAGCTTTACCAGGCAGTTGAAGAAGACAGCCTGGGGGATAAATATCGCATCACTGCTTTATTGCATCTTCTTATCGCTGATTTTTATCGCGAGCTGCCGCAAAAAAGGGAAGCCATTACTGTGACTCAACCGGCAGCAGTGAAGTATCAAGAGACACTCGATCAATTGAATCTCGTCTTTGATCTGGTAGAAAATCACTACCAGGAGAGCTTGACACTGGAGGATGCCGCAAATGCAGTCGGTTTTTCACCGTACTATTTTACCCGCTTCTTTAAAAAGAATACCGGTCAGACCTTTACTCAATTTTTGACAGATTATCGGATCAATCAAGCGAAGTTCATCTTAGCCAATGAGAAAATTCCTATGGTGGAGGTAGCTGAAAAAGCTGGATTTGCCAGTGTCAAAACATTCCACCATGTGTTCAAAGACAACGTAGGCCTTTCACCATTGAAATATCAAAAAACAGTTCTCAACAGCTAAACACACTAAAAAAAAGCAAAGCCTCTTTCTTCCATCTTTTATGGATTCGAAAGGCTTTGTTTTTTTACTTGCGCAATATTCGGGAATAATGGTGATTTATCTGGGAAGAATTTCTTTGGACCCCTGACTATAATAAGGGTATCAAAAAGAAAAAGCGTTTCCACAACGGATTTCATCTTAAGTGAAAGTCATGATGACAAGCGCATAAAAACGAAAACGAACGTTTCAAAATGACAAGTTTTACTGAGATATACGGTGAGGATCAGACGGCAGTTTTGACTGGATGATTAAAAGATTTCTACTATGTATCAAACCCTTGTATTTTGAAATGAAATCTCAGGAGGTTATTTTATGACATTGAAAATTGGAATTATCGGGTGTGGCGGAATCGCCAATGGCAAGCATATGCCGGCATTGAAAACAGTGAAAGATGCAGAAATGGTGGCATTTTGTGATTTGATCGAAGAACGGGCGGAAAAAGCCGCTGTCGAGTTTGGTGCTGCTGAAGCGGCAGTTTATACAGACTACAAGGAAATGCTGGCAAATGAAGAACTGGATGTTATCCATGTTTGTACGCCAAATTCTTCCCATAGCCCAATTACTATTGCGGCTTTGGAAGCTGACTGTCATGTAATGTGTGAAAAACCGATGGCCAAAACCACTGAAGAAGCGCAAGCCATGATTGATGCGGCAAAACGTACCGGCAAAAAATTGACCATTGGCTACCAAAATCGTTATCGGACAGATTCCATGTACCTTCATGAAGCTTGTCAAGATGGCGAATTGGGAGACATCTATTTCGCAAAAGCCCACGCAATCAGACGTCGTGCAGTCCCAACTTGGGGAGTCTTTTTGGATGAAGAAGCACAAGGTGGCGGCCCATTGATCGATATCGGCACCCATGCGCTGGATTTGACCTTGTGGATGATGAACAACTACAAGCCAAAATACGTCGTAGGAAAAGCTTACCGTGAGTTGGCAGATACAAAAAATGCAGCGAATGCTTGGGGCCCTTGGGATCCTGAGAAGTTTACAGTTGAAGATTCTGCATTTGGATACATTGTTATGGAAAATGGTGCCAGCATCTTCTTGGAATCCAGCTGGGCTTTGAACAGCTTAGATGTCAAAGAAGCCAAAACCACCCTTTGTGGGAACAAAGGCGGTGCCGATATGAACAATGGCTTGACATTGAACGGTGAAAAACGCAGCCTGCTGTACGCCAATGATATCGAGCTGGAAACAGGTGGCGTTGACTTTTATGACGGAGCCGGATCAGATCCTGCTCACGTTGAAGCGCAAATGTGGATCGATGCCATCATCAATGACAAAGAACTGGTAGTAAAACCAGAAGAAGCAATTGTTGTGACTCAGATTCTAGAAGCAATCTACGAATCATCAAAAACCAATCAACCGGTATTTTTTAACAAATAGCCAATCTCACTCGGGACAGGCGCAAAACATGTGCCTGTCCTGCTAAAAGTGAAGAGGAGGAAGTTTAATGATGTCCAAACCCAAAATTGCCTTGCAACTATGGTCGATCAAAGAAGATCTTGCTGCTGATTTTGCCGGTACTTTGAAGAAGGTAAAAGAAAGCGGCTACGATGGTGTCGAGTTTGCCGGCTACAATGAGTTGAGTGCCCATGAGGTTCGTGAGCTGCTAGTGGCAAATGAGCTGGAAGCTGCTGCCAGTCATATTCCCTTTGAAAAGCTAACTGAAGATTTAACTGGGGTAATGGCTTTTGAAAAAACGATTGGTAATTCCCGCATCGTTTGTCCCTGGTTGAGTTTTGAAGACTATGCACAATGGAAAGCAGCATTTGTGAAGCTAGACGAAATCGGTAAAACGCTACAAGAAAACGGATTTAGCTTTTATTATCACAACCATGCCCATGAATTCCAGCAAGTAGCAGGTGTGGATCTTTTGCACTACATGACGGCTCACACGTCTTATGTGAAGTTGGAAGTGGACTTGTACTGGTTGGCGCAAGCCGGAGTGACTGTCGCTGAGTGGCTCAAGGATCATGAAACAAAAATCGGTTTGCTTCACTTCAAGGATTTGACTGCAGATCGTCGTGAAAGTACTGAGATTGGTCATGGAATTTTGCCAATGAAGGATTATCTGACTTTTGCCAAAGATCAGCAGCTACCGTGGTTGATTATTGAACAAGAGGCTTTCCAAGACTATTTGCCTTTGGAAGCTGCAAAAATTGATTGTCAGAATCTGACAGCATTAAGAGACGAGGTATACGCATGACTAAAGTAACAATATGGAATGAGTTTCGACATGAAAAGACGGATGCCGAAGTACAGGCCATGTATCCAGAAGGTATTCATGGTCAATTGGCAAAATTTTTGGCTGAAGCTGGCTTTGATACGACGACTGCCACATTGGATGAGCCGGAACACGGACTGACAGAGAGCGTTTTGGAAAAGACAGATGTATTGATTTGGTGGGGACATATGGCCCACGATGAAGTAGCTGATGAAATTGTTGAACGCGTTCAGCAGCGGGTACTGAAAGGCATGGGACTAATCGTGCTTCATTCCGGTCATTTCTCCAAAATCTTTAAAAAATTGATGGGGACCAGCTGTGATTTAAAATGGCGGGAAGACAATTCCCACGCTCGTATCTGGACAGTCAATCCCAGCCATCCAATTGCTGCAGGTATCGGTGAGTATATTGACTTGGAAAAAGAAGAAATGTACGGGGAACACTTTGATATTCCAGCACCAGACGAGCTGGTCTTCGTCAGCTGGTTTCCAGGCGGTGAAGTTTTCCGCAGCGGCTGTACCTTCCGCCGAGGCAACGGCAAGATCTTTTACTTCCAACCTGGTCACGAGACCTACAACAGCTATTACAACGACAAAGTACAGCGAGTGATCGTCAATGCAGTTAACTGGGCGAAAGCAACTGAAAACAGCCGACCTTATTACGGTCATTTCAAAGCCCTTGAAGATTAATTTTTCAGCGATGTTCTTGATTTCCTCATGAAAGACAAAGCGGAAAGCTTAACGACAAACAAAAAAGGAGTCTCAAATTATGAAATTAGGTGTATTTACCCCTTTATTTAATCAACTGTCATTTGAAGAAATGATTGCGATGGTAGCAAGTAAAGGACTGCAAACTGTGGAAATCGGCACTGGTGGTTCCCCCGGAGATGCCCATTTGAAAATTGATGAACTACTGGCTTCTTCTGACGCACGTAAAGAGTATTTAGCCAAATTAGCGGACAAAGGGTTGGAAATTTCTGCTCTTAGCTGTCACAATAATCCTATTTCACCGATAGTGGAAACAGCCAAAGAAGCCGATGAACTGCTTAAAAAGACCATCAAATTAGCCAGCTTGATGAATGTACCAGTGGTCAATGGTTTTTCCGGCATCTCCGGCGGCAATCCGACAGATACTCAGGTAAACTGGCCTACATTGCCTTGGCCAACAGAGTACGAAGACAATTACAACTATCAATGGGAGCAAAAACTGATTCCTTATTGGAAGCAGATTAATACCGAGGCAGAGGCTGCTGGTGTCAAAATCGGGATTGAACTTCACGGGGGCTTTTTGGCCCACACCCCTTACACCATGTTGAAGCTGCGCGATGCAGCCGGCAAGGCCATAGGTTGTAATCTGGATCCTAGTCATTTATGGTGGCAAGGAATTGATCCGGTTGCAGCAGTTAAGATTTTAGGAGAAGCCGGTGCTATTCATCATTTCCATGCCAAGGATACGTACCTGGATCAAGACAATATCAACATGCATGGGTTGACAGATATGCAACCATACGACAACGTGAAAACCCGTGCATGGACTTTCCGTTCGGTAGGTTGCGGCCACGATTTGAAAGTTTGGTCTGATATTATCAGTGCCTTGCGGATTTACGGTTACGACTATGTACTGAGTATCGAACACGAGGATCCGATCATGTCAGTGGATGAAGGCCTGAACCGGGCAATCACGAATTTGCGTTCTGTTATGATTCAAGAGCAACCTTCTGGTATGTGGTGGGCATAGAATATACCAGCAATAAAATCTATTAAGAAATCGAGTGAACAACTATGAATAAACTGAAATTGGCAGCTATCGGCTACGGTGGGATGGGTTCATATCATCTGGAGCACCTCCTGCCTACTGAAAAGGATCTGTTTGAGATTGTCGGCATTTATGATATTAAAGACGATCGTCGGACATTAGCAACTCAAAAAGGGTTGAAAGCCTACCAAGATCGCTCAGCATTGCTTTCTGATCCGTCTATTGATTGTGTCTTGATTGCAACCCCTAATGATAGCCACAAAGAAATTGCAATTGCTGCTTTGGAGGCAGGGAAACACGTAGTTTGCGAAAAACCGGTTGCAATGAATGCTGCTGAATTGCGTGAGATTATGGCAGTCGCTGAGAAAACCGGCAGAATTTTTATGGTTCATCAAAATCGGCGCTGGGACCCGGACTTTTTGATTGTCAAAGAACTGTGGGAATCTGGTGAAATTGGCGACTTGTTCCAAATTGAGTCTCGTGTTCACGGGGCAAACGGAATTCCCGGAGACTGGCGCCGTTTGAAACAACACGGCGGCGGTATGCTTTTAGACTGGGGCATCCACCTTTTGGATCAAATCATGTGGTTGGTAGACAGCCCATTACAATCGGTTACTGCTGACTTTAGCTATATTCTGGGCGAAGAATGTGATGATGGCTATATCACCTATCTGACTTTTGAAAACGGACTGCGGGTGATTACCGAAGTAGGAACTTCCAATTATATCAAATTGCCGCGCTGGTACCTCAAAGGGACAAAGGGGACTGCTGAGATTACCGATTGGGATCTTTCCGGTAAAATGGTAGTTGCCACCAATGCAGATGTTGCGGCACCGACACCGATTCAAGCGGGTGTGGGACTGACCAAAACAATGGCACCTCCTTCTGAAGAAGCCACCGAAACGTTACCTCTGCCACAAGGGAGCAACCTTTCTCAAAGCTTCTATCAAAACTTCTTTGATGTAGTGACAACAGGTGCTCAGCCGATAGTGAAAAACGAACAGGTTTTGAAAGTGATGGAATTAATCGATCATATTTTTGAAATCGTTGAAGGTCGTAAATAATCGTTAAGATAGGACTCCGTTGAACAGCTGGGAAGCTGCTTAGGGAGTCCTCTTTTAGCAGCCGGCTTGTGATAGACATCTTCAATAACTTTGACATTTAAGCGTCTCGGATTAGATCTATGAATATAGAAAGGAGCTGGTTACAATAATGAACTGTCCCTTTTGTTCATCTGAACTGACACCAATTTTAGAAAATGAATTGGCACTGGGCTTTTATGATACCAACCCAGTCACCTCAGGACACTTGCTGATTATCCCAAAAGCTCACAAAATTGATTATTTTGCTCTCAGTGTCGAAGAAAAATTAGCAATCGATGACCTGCTAATCAAAGGAAAGGCACTTTTAGAGACAACCTATCATCCAGAAGGCTACAATATTGGGTTTAACTGTGGAGAAGTAGCCGGTCAAACAATCTTTCATTGCCACTGCCACCTAATTCCCCGCTATTTCGGCGATACAGCACATCCCAAAGGAGGAATACGAGGCGCAGTGCCAAAGAAAATGAATGACTGCTTTTCTGATTGACCTGAAACTGCCATCGTTGGAGAAGTAAAACAGCCTTGTCTCCACTGCTTTTCATCTCTGCCTTACGAGATTTTCGCTTTTTTATGGAAATTGTGGCACCATAGAGAAGAATACCGGAACCGGACACGTCTTTATCAGCAAATCAGAAAGAAGGAAACGAATCATGGCTGATTTTTTTACGCTCTTCACCAAACCCCAGCAGTTTTTACTGCTACAAGCTTATGCAGATGAGATTATGACAGAAGAGGAACTGATGAATTTTGTCATGCAGGAAACCACCGATCAGCGCTTTGTCTTTATCTCTGATCAAAGGGTGTATGTGGTGACTCCAAATGTCTCACTGGATGACTTTTCCAAAGTTCTATTAAAAAAAGAGCAAGTGCAAGTCTTTGAAGCAGAGGAGGCAATTACTTTGCAGACACCAACTGAAACGTTGACTCTGCTGCTGGAAGACCAAAAAGATCTTCCAGGGCTGTTGGCAGATATTCAATATTTGTTAAGTCGTTAAGCAGCATCTAGCCAGATGCGAATGTTTGTTCTATTATAGATAATAAGCAGTACAACAGCCGTTTCTGCGAAGAGACGGTTGTTTACTGTCTAGTCGAAAGCTGTAAAAAGTGACTTGCTCAGCTTTTGAATGATGTACATAAATTTTGGCCATAAGAGTAAAGGCGATAGGAGAGACTCATGAAGACACCGTTAACGATGCAACTGGAAGAAACTTTGTATGCTTACTGCCGGGAAAAAGGGGAGGCTGTCGTAGAAGAAGTGGGAATGCCCAACGATTTGGGAATCGTTGACACGTTAAGTTTACGGATTTTACCGGATCGAACCTTTGAATGGCGCTGTTTTGAGCTGAAAGTGACCAAAAGTGATTTTCGTTCCCATGCCAAGCTGTCATTTGTAGGTCACTACAATTACTTTGTCTTGCCAGCAGCTCTTTATCAGCAAGTGATTTCAGAAATTCCGGCAGAGGTCGGTGTCTTTACCTATCATAGCTATGCTGATCCAGACAATCACAGCACGCCGGGTTACTTGGTCTCCGAGAAAAAGGCCCATCGTCAAGATCTACAGGTAAATCAGCAAGATCTGATCTATCGTCTGATTACTGCCCAAGCCCGCGAAGTTGGCAAAGCCAAACAAACAGAGCGTGGGGTGCGGGTTTTCAGTACCGACCAATTGTACAAGGAATTGAAGCGGCGGCAGCCCGAGTATGACCTGTACGGCGGTGGGATCAACTACTATGACCGTTTTATTGCCGAGACCCAGGAGAAAGCAGTCGAAGCTTTAAAAGAAGAATTAGAGGCTTTAAAAGAAGCCTACCAAGAGCTTTCTGAAAGTAAAGCGACATCGGAGCAGGACCTATGAGCCCCCATTATTATCCCTATTTACGGGGAAAGCAATTTGACTTATTGGCATTAAAAGAACTGGTCAAAGCCGGTCATTTATCAAAAAACGTCATCCCGGTGATTGAACCGGTAAAAAAATCAAAGACTCTTTTTCAGACCTTGGCGCTATTAGAAGACAAGGCGCATCCTTTTTATCTGATTGACAACCCGCGAGCTGGCGATTTTTTGACAACCGACGGCCTCGCGGAGCTAGCTCTTCTTGCAACTGGGCATCGCAGCCACATCGTAACTGAGGCCATCACTAGTCAGGAAGTTTTAAGCAATAATGATCACGAAAAATCACCGATACTATGGATTGCTGAATCAGCAGCGCCATTGAAAGAGTCGGATCCGGAAGCTATCCAGCAGGGGTGTTTTTTAGCAGTACCGGAATTTCGCATCTTGCGGTTATTGAAGACTTCGCAAAAATTGATTCTTTCCCACGATCCTTTTCTTCGCTTACCACGAAACAGCTACTATCGAGAAGCCCCCCCGGAGGTGTTTCGGATCAATAGTGGAAGAGGGGACACTGACTTCAGTGATTTTTTGACAGATAGTCGGATTTATTATGAACAAGGATACCCGGATAGAGATTTGAGTTTGCACCTGAGCTATCTTGATACGAACGAGACGGTGTGGATGCGTCACTTTGTCTCACCGCCAGACCCAGAAGATTTGCAACGAACACAAAAAGACAAGTTTTTGCTGATGATGGCTGAAACACAACACTTTTTTCTTTCTGAGACTGGCTCTTTTAGAGAAGCAGTCCCAATCACGCAAGGTTTGCAACTTTTGCTCACAGCTTATCAAGAAGAGCGCTTTCCGGGGATGGGAATTTTGCGAAAAGCTTCCATCATGCATCATTTAGAAACAATCAGCCGATTGCTGGAGAACAAGAGCAGCTCTTGACGCAGCCTAATTCTCAAGGTGCGCGTGCCCATACTCCCTTAGTGCAACAAAAAACGAACTGACTGTCCCCTTTAGTGTGGGGATTCGTCAGTTCGTTTTTTGTCTTATTTATAAAGGGTCTGTCAGCCGATTTAGCGTGTCGCTCTTATCTGCTTGTTTTGGATCGGCTGGGATGATCGTCAATTTATCTTTTGAGCTATTCAAGATCAGTGCACAGAGGGCATTGCCTTGCGCATCTGTATAAACGGAAGCAAATTGAGAAAAGCTGATTTGATAGCTAGGATTCAAAGTGAGCTCTTGGTCACCGATTGTCAGTAAGTAAGGATTTCCCTGGGCTTTCAGCTGGGAGTTGCCATCAGTTGATTGCCAGTTGCCAATGATTGCCGGTGAAAGACCGGTTTCTACAGGGTACGCGGCATCTGCACTGTAAGAACGAATAAATTGGGCATTCCCGCCGTCTTGTGTCTGGTAGCTAAAGACTGCCATCTCTTCAGTCGGCCAATCAATCTTATAAGCTGAACCTACCGGATACGCCAGTTGCTCCGCATCGGTTGAGAAAGTCAAGTACCCATTATTGAGAGTCGGCTTAGGCAGAAAAGCTTGCACCTGCGGCCATTGGTAATAGAGATTTCGTTGGTAAGCAGCAAAGCCTGTGCGCTTGTCAATTCTTAACATGAAGGTATTGGTTTCTTTCGGGCTGGAAGAAGCGACGACTTGGTGATCCATTCCCACAAACAAGACACTCCCTTGAAAAATTAGCAGAAAACCTGCCAATACGATAAGTGGACGTTTGGTTTTCACATACGGAACAAATCCTAAAAAAGCAAACAACAGAATGAAGCAGTTGATAACAAAAAACAGGCTGTCGTAGATATAGTGAATGTCGTAACGATGAGCAACGAACAAATAACATCCTTGGGCAAGTAATAGCAGTACAGCGAGGAGGGTACATATGTTAGCGAAAATTTTTACTGTTTTTTTCATCCTGGGACCACCTCCGTTTGTTGTTCGACTTCTGCCACAAAATCAAAAGTATAGCCACCGTCTTTTGATTCAAATCGCCCCTTTACCTGACCGCCACGATAGTCTCCGAGATCTCCTTGGTTCACCAAGACAGAGAGGGTGCCATCTGCTTCTTTTGTAGGAGCTTCCGGCCAAAGAAAGATTTTTTCATATTGTTCAGGAACATTTAGCTTTGCTTCTGAAAAATGTTGACCGCCATCCTTAGAAACCAGCAGTTGTGTTTTGCGACTGACAAAAGCTTGATTTTCATCCACAAAGGTCGCTGCTGTTACCAAAGAACCAAGCTCCAAACCGTCAGCAGCCATCTTCTGCCAAGTGTGACCGTCATCATGACTAACAGCAACACTACAGCCTTCTTGACTCATGACACGACCGCCAGAAGCAAATACTGCCACAAAGCCATTGTCAAAAAATTGGATTTTACGGAAGCGAACGCCGGCTGTAGGAGAGAGTATCGGATATTCCTGCCATTTTTTCCCTGCGTCTGTGCTCTCCAGCCAAGAAAGCGTCGTGTCACTTTTTACGATTAAAAACCCGGTTTTTTCCGGAGTGATTTTAAAACTGTCAGCAAGTAATTGGTTTTGGGCAGCAGTTTCATATTCTCCACCAAAAAATTCCTCCATCTCTGCGGGGACTTGTTGCCATTGTGTCCCTTTATCGTAAGTAACAAACATCTTCTTGTTTTTGAAACTATAGTCATACTTCTTATCAGCTGCGGCTGCTTGCGGTGTTTCAGTTGCAGGTCCAGCACCGTGAACGGCTGTTTGGACCGTTGCAACATGCTGAGTGTCGGTCATATTGGTCCAAATATACCAGCCGCTGATCGCTACAGTTGCAACTATTAGCCCGCCAAATAAAATACTTCTTAACGGATGTGCCATTTTATATCTCCTTGTTGTCCCGACGAATTACGATTACCAAAAAAGAGAAAAACCTTTTTTATAGCTTTTCTGCCGGTTGCTACTGTCCAATGTAACGATGGAATAATAAAAATTCAATGTTTTTCGCAGCTAGATAGTATTTATTTGACGAAATTTAAGAGTTGCCAGTTGCCGAAAAGAAAACAGTTGGTCTTGCATGAGGTGTGATTTTATTTTTAAACTGGTATACTGTTCAGTAACTATATACAGCTTGTGTTGGTTGCATGATGATAATGAGAGTAGGGAGTATTAGATGAAACGATTTTGGTTTGTATTAGCGATTTCTATTGTTATAGGAGCACTTGGCGGTGTTGCGATACAAAGCTTTCTACCGGACTTGGCATTGGCGATTGAAGATATCGGTCTTTTGCGACTGCTAATTGCCGGCGGTCTATCGTTGTTGCTTTCTTTTTTTCTGCATATTGTCATTCATGAGAGTGGGCATCTAGTGCTGGGGCTATTTAGCGGGTATCACTTTGTCAGCTTCCGGATTTTCAATTTGATGGTGGCTAGAAATGCACAAGGCAGTGTGGAATTTAAGACCTTCAGCGTGATGGGGACTGGGGGGCAGTGTTTGATGGCACCACCGGCTTATGATCCCCAAGCATTTCCATATAAAAGATATCTACTGGGTGGCATTCTGGCCAATGGGTTAGCCTGTTTGCTTTGCGCAGGACTAGGGGGACTGGGCTCGCTTTTTGGTACAATTTTTTTCTTCATTGGTCTTTTCGTAGTTATTACCAATGGGATTCCGATGCAGTTCAATGATGGAAAGAGCCTGCAACTGGCCATGAGAAGTCAGGAAAATCGTTACTTGCTCTACAATAGTTTGAAAGTCAATGAACTGCTTGCTCAAGGCTTAATTTATACTCAAATCCCATCAGAATTATTCGAACCAGTTCCTCCCATGCCGGAATATACCTATTTTAATACCCAACACGAGTTGATTTGTGTCAACCGCAGCTTAGAAGCTTTGGATTTTACCAAAGCCAAAGTTTTACTAGAAGAACTTTGGCAAAAGCGTGAAGAGATTGCGTTTCCAGTTTTTGTCGCAGGGATTACCGGTGAATTGTTAGCGGTGTTGTGTCTAACTGATCCCAATGACCTGCGAATTCCAGAGCTGTGGCAGGATAAAACACTGCAACAGCTTTTGCGACAACCCTTGATGGGAAATTATCGAATCAAAGGAATTTATGAAAAGACGATCAAAAATGATCCGGAAGCCGCCAAAAAATTACTAGAAAAAGCTTTAACATTACAGGGGAAAATGCCAACTGCCGGTGATGCCAAAATGGAAGAAAAACTGATCGGCTATTTACTAAACTGCTGGCAAAAAGAGATCGCCGCCGAATGAATTAAGAAGCGGGGAAGGGGAGACGAAAATGAGTTTGATTGTACTAATTGGGGGGCAGGCCGTCGGTAAGATGACGGTCGGCAAAGAGCTGGAAAAAATGATTGACGGAAAACTTTTGTTCAATCACCAGACCATTGATTTATATGCGAACTTTTTAGGCTATACACCTGAGACTTTTCGTCTGTCGGATCAAACCAGAAAAATGTTGTTTCGTACATTTTCTGCAAATACTGAAACAAACCTAGTGGAGCACTTGATTTTTACGGTGATGATTGATTTTGATTCCCGTGACGATCGACAATTTCTGCAGGATATCGCGACTATTTTTCAAGAAGAACAACAAGAGGTATATTTCATTCAACTGACCACCGACCTGAACACGCGGCTAACAAGGAATCAGCATCCGGATCGTCTGGCTGCAAAACCCAGCAAACGGAATCTGGCGTTTTCCCGAAATGAACTTCTCACCACAGCACAAAATTACCGCTTATCTTTACCGGCTGCTGAGTTTGCAACTTCCTTTCCTGAAATTTTCACACTGACGATTGACAATACAGAGCTTTCAGCAGTTGACTGTGCACAAACAATCAAGCAGCATTTTAATCTGAGTTAACTGGAGGAAAATAAGATGTTGGATAAAACGATTCCATATATTGAATTTAAAATGAAAAGAGAACCTGGAGCCGTAAAGACTCTGACTCAGCCTAAATTACCTTCAGACTATCAATTGGTCTTCTATACAGAAGGTGATCAGACAGCCTGGTGTGAAATTGAAACTGCAGTGGGAGAGTTTGAAGCGCTTTCTGAGGCAGAGCAGTATTTTGAGAAGACTTTCGCACCGTTTCCTCATGAATTGCAGCAACGAATGGCTTTTATCATTGATCCTACGGGTAAAAAGGTAGGAACCTGTACCGCCTGGTGGTCCAAAGAAAACGAACCTTTGCTGCATTGGCTAGCTGTGGTACCCGAAGCACAGCGAAAAGGCCTGGCAGGTTTTCTGGCTACGATTATTACGGAGCGTTTAGAAGACTTGTACCCGAATCAACCAATAATTCTTCATACTCAAACTTGGAGTCATTCAGCGATTCGTCTTTACAAAAAACTGGACTATCAATTGGTTCCAGGCACAAAAGACTTCAAGAAAGGCTTGGCTGTATTGCAGCAAGTACAGGAGAATAACGGCGATAATTAGAAACAGTACCCAGCTACAACATGAAATCGAAAAATTATGCTGCAGCTGGGTTTTAATTCTCTGGAGCGTGAGTTAGTACTTATTCAAATAGAATTTTTTTATTAAGTAACTGCTGAATCATGTTGCATCAAAGCAATTCCTGGCTTTGAAAATTCCACATTAGCATGGATAAAAGCAACTTTATCTTGTTATTGCGAGAATTTCGTCTAAAAACCTGTTTCAATCGTTTTGAAGAGAGGGGAAGGAGAGCTTTAGCGATGATTTGTCTTTGGTTTTGTCAGAAAACTATTTTTCTATATTTTAGTTTACATAATATATATTATACGAAGTTACATTTGAAGTTTTCAACTTTTGAAATCCAAAGTTAATCGTAAAAATCGCTGGCTTTTGGTAGTTCTTCTGCTGTTTTGACCTCTCTTTTGCTGATGATTAGGCTGAACATGGTTTAAATACCTAAAAAAAGCTGATTAACCAGATCTTTCGACAAGATTTCTTATCTTTCAACGGACTAAAAAACAGCAATAGAAAAAATATCTTTTGGGATATTTTCTATTGCTGTTTTTATTAGTTGTCTTGCTGTTTCACTTTCAAAAGTTTCTCCATAACCTGCATCACGCCGTATTCGTCATTAGTTGGCGCGGTGAATTTGGCATAGTGAGCAATCTCTGGATTACCGTTAGCTACGATATAGCTATGGCCAACAGCTTTTAGCATGCCCGCATCATTATGCGTATCGCCGAATGCCATCATATCTGCTAGTGAAATGTGCAGTTTTTCACCGATAATAGTCATAGCCGTTCCTTTATCGATACCTTCGTTCATGATATCAATCCATTCCGGGCCGCTGACTACGACAGAATATTGCTCCCCAAAAGCTGGTGCAAATACGTTTTCATAGTTTTCCAAACTGTCCTTATTTGGAAAAAACAAAGTGAATTTATCAGCCGTGATATCCAGAGACTCCAAGGATGCCACGTAATTTATTTTTGTATAAAAAGTACGGTAAATTGCATCGTAAGCTTTATCGGCTTGATTGATGTAAGCCGCGTCCATTCCACAAACAATCGGAATACCATCGCTTTCTGCTGCAAAAGTTGCCATTTTTCGATAATCTTCCCGAGGCAGTTCGCTGGTGAAGATCACATCGCCATGATGCATGATCAATCCCCCATTGTCGCAGATGAAGGTCATTTCGTTTTTCAATTCAGAAAATGTTTCTAGTAACGTGTACAATGGTCGACCGCTTGCCGCAGCAAATTCGACACCTTGTTCATTAAGTTTTGCTACTAAAGAAAAGAAATCAGGTGGCAATTCCCCTTTTGATGTCAATAACGTGTTATCCATGTCGGTTGCAATAAATTTGATGTCTTTCATGAGTTCCCCCGTCTCTTTCGATTTGCAGCTTACTTCTCTAATTCTATCACACGATCGACAAAATCTTCGTAAAAACCATTTTCATGGGAAACGACAATAACAGTCCCGGCATATTTAGCCAGTGTGTCTTGTAGATTTTCTTTTGATTCCTGATCAATGTGATTGGTGGGTTCATCCAGAATCAGAAAATTGCTTTTATTCATGGTCATTTCCGCCAGTTTGACTTTGGTCTGTTCTCCCCCGCTCAACAGCTTCAGCGACTCTTGCGCGAGCTGGCTGTGAAGACCTGCCCGAGAAAGATGGCGACGCAAGTCCTTGATGGTGGCCTTAGGATATTTGTCGCTGAGGTATTGTAACGGTGTTTGTAGCGGATTTTCCCATGCTAATTCTTGGGAGAAATAGCCGATTTGTGTCTTTTCCGGAAAGTGAAAACTACCGCTTACTGCCGGAATCTCACTGATGAGGGTTTTAATCAACGTAGATTTACCGATACCATTGAATCCTCGGATGGCAATTTTCTCTCCATAACGGATCGTAATATTCACCGGTGCCAAAAGCGGTTTTTCGTAGCCAATCACCAACTGATCTGTTTCTAATGCCAGTGTGGTCACAATAGGCGCATAGGGAAACTCTAAGTGAGGTTTTGGCGAATCAGAAGGCGGTGTTAGTCGCTCGATTTTGGCCAGCTGTTTTTCACGACTTTTGGCCATCGTGGAACGAGAGCCGGCCTTATATTTACGAATATAAGCTTCCGTCTTTTTGATATGTTCCTGTTGTGCTTCATACTGACGCAAGTAAGTTTCTTGTGAAAGTTCCTTTTGTTTTAGCGCGCGGGTAAGATTCCCGGTATACTTGGTTAATTTCCCAAATTCAATATCGAGAATATGGGTAGTGATTTCATTTAGAAAATCCCGGTCATGGGAAACGACAAGAAATGTTCCGTCGAATTCTTTTAAAAACTGAGTCAACCAGACGACGTGATTGTCATCAAGGTGGTTTGTCGGTTCATCCAAAATCAGCATATCTGGTTTTTCCAACAGCATTTTTGCCAAGATGATTTTGGAACGCTGACCTCCGCTGAGATTTTTCATTAGAGAGTCCATCCCTAAAACATCAATCCCTAAACCGGTAGCCAGTTCATCAATGATCGTGGCCATCTGGTAAAAATTGCCTTGATCTAACTCATTTTGCAAGCGACCCGCTTGTTCCAATAAGCGATCGTCATAGTTGTCCGCGTATTCCGCATACAACTCACCGATGCGGCGCTCTTTTTGAAAATCATCAATAAATGCAGTTTCTAAAAATCCCTGAATTGTCAGCTGATCATCTACATTGACATATTGATCCAAATACCCAAGTTTCAAGTTTTTGGGAAATAGGATGTGGCCGTCATCTGGCAAAATCTCGCCGGTAATAATCTTGATGAGGGTACTCTTCCCTGCCCCATTGCGTCCAATCAACCCTACGTGCTCGCCACGGTTAATTTGCGCAGTGATATTTTCATATAAAATTTTATCCCCAAATTGTTGGGTGATATTTTCGATAGTTAACATGGTTTCCTCGTTTCTGTCTTTTACGAATAAGTTGTGGAAGCGTGTCTTTTGTGACGTTGCTTCAAATGTTACTTCAATGAAAAAAGCTGCAGACGGCAACATCGTCTACAGCTTTACCATAACTTCGTTTGATCGAAAGGCACCTGCCCACAGCAAATAAACCTGCAGTTTGCAGCCTTTCGATGAAGAACTGAGCGCAAGGCTCTATGGAATGCTCTTAACAATGCTTCATCGTCTCCAGTTGTTAAGAGCTGTTTTTCTTACAAAGTGTAAATGATAATCTCGAATCATCTGAACCGTCCTCTTGGCAGTACATGCGCGCAAATCGTTTTGCCGGCTACCACTTTTCTTCCATGAAATAATAGCATGGATTTTCAGTAAAGTCAAAAACAGCTGGCAATATTCGGAAATTGCAGAACATAACCGTAAAATTTTTCAGAAAAACGAAGAAAATATCATGTGTCATGACAAGACTGTGCTAAGATGAATCGCAAAAGTGATAAATCATTGCTGTCTTGGAGGTGTTTTCTTGGTTCAGATTGGCTTTATTGGTGCCGGTAAGGTCGGTACGTTGTTAGGAAGGTATTTCAGGAGCAAGGCCTTCGAAGTCGTTGGCTATTATAGTCATCGCATGGAAGACAGTCAACAGAGCGCCATCCTCACTGATAGCCGTGCTTTCAGTGAAGCTGCCTCTCTAGTCGCTGCGTGTGAGTGGGTATTTTTGACAGTTGGTGATGATGGGTTGTCAGAAGTTTGGCAAAGAATACGCCCTCATCTGCGTGTCGGTCAAGTCATTTTTCATTGCAGTGGTGCCAAGTCATTGGCAGTTTTTACGAATGTACCAGCAGGTGTTGAGACTTGTAGCCTCCATCCGTTATTGGCAATCGACTCAGGGAACCAGTCGTTGGATGCAATTAAGCAGGCTGCCTTTACTGTGGAACTTGCGACGCCAGATTCACAGCTTTTGAATCAGCTGTCAGGGTTAGGAAATCCCCTTACAGTTATCGAGGGCGCTCAAAAGATTCGCTACCACGCAGCGTGTGTCTTTTTTAGTAACTTGGTGATTGGTTCGGTGGAAAATGGCACAACACTTTTTGAAGCCTGTGGACTGCCAAAAGATTTTACGGCCACAGCCTGGCAGCCTCTCTTTTTAGCAAATGCTCGTAATTTGGTGGAAAATGGGCCACAAGCAGCATTGACAGGCCCTGTTGAGCGAAATGATTTATCGACAGTAACCGATCATTTAAAGGCTTTGCCTAATGATCAGGTAGCTCTTTATGAGTTGTTATCTCGTTTTCTTTTACAAATTGCTCAACAAAAACACCCGGAGATTGACTATTCAGACATGGAAAGGATTTTGCAGAATGAAGAAAACGGTTATGACACTGCAAAAGCAGAAACAACAAGGAAATAAAATCAGCATGCTGACAGCTTATGATTACACGACGGCTAAACTGATGGATGAGGCTGGTATCGACATACTTTTAGTCGGCGACTCATTGGGGATGGTCATGTTGGGATATGAAGACACGCTGCAAGTCACGATGGCAGACATGATCCACCATTCCCGCGGGGTTGCTCGGGGAGCGAAAGAAGCGCTAGTGGTTACAGACCTGCCCTTTCTCTCCTACCATGTATCGGTGGCAGAGGCCGTTTTAAATGCAGGAAGATTAGTAAAAGAAGGGCTTGCCGAAGCCGTGAAATTGGAAGGCGGCATGGAATTTGCTGAAGTGATTCGGGGAATTACCCGCGCACAAATCCCTGTAGTGGCTCATTTGGGATTGACGCCACAGTCGGTAAATGCCTTTGGTGGCTTTAAAATCCAAGGAAAGTCCCTGACTGCAGCTGAAAAACTGGTAAAAGATGCACGGGCTGTCGAAGCAGCCGGCGCAGTAGCTATCGTTTTAGAAGGCATCCCCGCCCCACTAGGTGCTTATATCACAAACCAAGTACAGATTCCGACGATTGGTATCGGTGCCGGGCCGGACACCGATGGTCAAGTGTTAGTCTATCAAGATATGCTGGGAATGTTTGATGAGCTGCAGCCAAAATTCGTGAAGCGTTTTGCTGAAGTTGGACAGCTCTATCGCGAAGCTTTTAGCAAGTACCAAGAGGAAATTCAACAAGGGTTGTTTCCAACACCAGCTCATAGCTATACTATCGATTCTGAAATTATGACTGCATTGAAAGCAAAAGAAGGTGAAAATTTTGCAGCAACTGAATGATATCAAAGCTACTCGAGCACTGATTAAGGAGTGGCATCAAGCCGGCTATTCAATAGGCTTTGTGCCTACGATGGGTTATTTACATGAAGGACATCAAAGTTTGATTACCCGCGCTGCTGCCGAAAATGATAAAGTAATCGTCAGTGTCTTTGTTAATCCACTGCAATTTGGGCCGGAGGAAGACTATGGCAGTTATCCTAGAGATTTAAAGGGGGATCAACAACGCGCGGCACAGGCAGGAGCGGATCTTTTATTTGCCCCGACTGTTGCACAAATGTATCCGGAAGGCTTTGAGACCTTTGTAACCGCCTATGGAGTAACGGACAAATTAGAAGGTGCCACCCGCCCTGGTCATTTTCGCGGTGTCACGACAGTCGTTGCTAAACTTTTTAATATTTTGCAACCGCAACGCGCCTATTTTGGTCAAAAAGATGCCCAGCAAGTAGCAGTCATCCGACAGATGGTGCGGGATTTAAATATGCCAGTCACTATCATCCCCTGTCCCATCATCCGAGAAGCAGACGGTTTAGCGAAAAGCTCCCGCAACACCTATTTAACAGCTGCCGAATACCAAGCAGCGCTGTCCCTGTCTCAAAGCTTGAAATTGGCAGAAACTCTTATCCAAACCGACAATATCGTGGCTGTTGAACAGCTAAAAAAAGCAATGACTGCATGTTTTTCAAGTATTCCTTTAGCCCGTATCGACTATATCAAAATCGTAGATCCTATCAGCTTAGAAGAGTTGGCGGTGATCACAGACAGTTGTCTCATTTTGTTGGCTGTTTATATTGGCAAGACCCGCTTGATTGATAATCTGCTGATTGAAGGTCGGGGCTATACGAAAAAGGAGGAATGATTGTGGAATTAACAATGCTAAAATGTAAGATCCATCGCGCCGTGGTTACTGAGGCCGAGTTGGATTATGTTGGTAGTATCACCATCGATGAGAGACTCATGGTAGCCTGTGGTCTGCTGGAATATGAAAAAGTCCAAATTGTCGACTGCAATAACGGTGAACGGTTTGAAACCTATGTCATTGCCGGCCCTATGGATAGTGGTGTAATGTGTCTCAATGGCGCAGCAGCACGCAAAGTAGCGGTGGGTGACAAGATTATCGTTATGGCTTATGTCCAGATTTCACCGGAGGCAGCCCAACATTTAAAGCCAAAAGTTGTTATGGTGGATGAGAAGAACCAGATTACAAAGATTACCAATTACGAAAAGCATGGCGAACTCGCATAAGGGCTGTCCAGCAACACGCGGTTTTTTAAACCTTGTCAAAAATTTTTTCCTTTAAATCACGTTATCCTAGAGAAGGTCAAATTCACTGCCAGATAGTACTTTTTAAGAAAATGGAGGAATATCTCAATCATGACCTATTCACAACCGGAGTTAGCCGAGGCAAAACGACAAATTGCCTCTACGCTGCACAAATTACAAGAGACGGTGAAGACACTAGAAGCAAAAGAGCAGCCTTCTCGTTATAAATCGCAGATTACGCTAGCCAAAAGGCGGCTTGAGGCTTTTACTATTGCGCTTGTATTGATCGAAGAAAAACAGGCAGACCCGGATTGAATGGGCCTGCCTGTTTTATTGGAAGTTTAAAAAATATTTCGTTAGTCATCGTGGGGATCAATAATTATACTTTCTTCCTGCTTACGTAACAGATAGATTTTACGCCCATTGATGATCAGAGTCTTGATTACGGCATACACCGGGATACATACCAGCATGCCGAAAATGCCAAAGACACTTCCCGCACCTAACAGCACCAAAATAATCGTAATGGGATGGATATTCAGTGATTTCCCAAACAAGAGTGGTTTGATGACATTGCCGTCCAGCTGTTGAATCACCAGAATGGACAGCGCCATATACAATGCCTGCCACGGAGAGACGAACAAGCCAACGATCACTGCGGGAACAGCGCCGATAAAAGGGCCAACATAAGGAATGATGTTTGTAAGCCCACAGATAAAGGCCAACAGTAAGCTGTAAGGCTGCTTGAAAATGGTCATGGCGATGAAACTCATAACGCCAATAATCACAGCATCTAACATTGTACTACTGATATAGGCTGACAATGTATTGTTGAGGTCTTTCACCGTTGCTCGCAGTTCGCTGCGCAAATTGTGGGGAAAGAAGTTATCCAGGCTGTCTAAAAAGCGATGGCCGTCCTTGAACATGAAAATCAAGATAAACGGAACCGTAAACAACAAGACAAAAAAACGGGTCAATACAGAAACGATTCGAGACAGGCTAGTCGTGATGCTGGTAATCAGCCAATTGATGACGTTGTTTAGTGTCAGGTTCATGTTTTGCAGCTGCTCTTCGATATTGATCCCCTTGAATTCATCCCGTTGACCCAAATCAGAAAGCCAAACAGAGGCTTTCTCCGCATAATCTGGCAAGGATTGTGTCAGCTGTACGGCTTGCTCTACTAGCTGTGGAACGACATTCATGATTAGTAAAACTAAAAAAATCACCACAACAGCGAAAACAATCAGAAAGCTGATCATGCGAGACAGCCCCCGTTTTTGCAGCCAGCGCACCAATGGATCAAACATGTAATACAAAAAGCCTGCCACGAACAACGGTAAAATAATCGTTGACGCCATCGTTACTACGGGACGCAGAAATTCCCGCATCTGTAACAGAAAAAATGTACCGATAATGATTAGAACCCACTCTGCGGTCCAGAAAAATAGTTTTGAATTTTTGAAACGTGATTGCATAGTACCCTCCCAAGAATTTATAATACATCAATTGTACCATTTGCGCTCAGCGGTCAGCTGCTTTTTAATCAAATTTCCTATTTCTTTTTTGCAGAGATGATCAGCATCATCGGCCGCCGCAATTCATCGACCATTCCAGGAACTGAAAGCAAGTCCTCTGGCGGTGTCGGCTCAACGAGATGTTCAATAGAAAAACCGTTTTGTAATAGTGTTTCTACATAGGTGGTCAATGTGCGATGGTATTTTTCTACCGTTTCTCCCAGAAAATCTGCTTGTCGTACCCCTTCATAAAAATAGCGATCGACTGGAAAATGTCGGATTTCACCTTGCTCATCGTAGTCCCATTGTTGGTTACCGGCGGCTGTGAAGACGGGATGTTCGACAGAAAATAAAAAGGTTCCTCCTGATTTCAAGTAGGAGGCCACTTGTTTTACCATCGCCGTCCAATCTGGCAGATAATGAAATGCCAATGAACTGAATACAATATCAAAGGTATCCGCAGGAAAAGCGGCTTCTAAGATGTCTCCTTGGCGATAGTCAATCTTGGGGTCAGCATTTCGTTTGGCAGCTTCAGCCAACATCTTTTCTGATAAATCAACGCCAATAACTTGTTTGGCGCCGTGATCAGCAGCATATTTGCAATGCCACCCGTAGCCACAACCAAGGTCCAACACCGTCTTTTTATCAAAATCCGGCAATAAGCGCCGCAGGGTCCGCCATTCCCCAGCGCCTGCCAACCCTTCTTTTGAGCGGGTCATCTGACTATATTTGTCGAAAAAATCTGTTTCATCGTAGTGATTGTTCATAAATCTCCTGCTTTCTGCCTGTCACAAAAAGTGAGCAGTCGGTTAATCTTAATTATTTCAGCAAATACATGAGCTGATTTCTATAAATATCTTCCCACCATTAATCTGGCGAGTGTTTCTTATCTATTATACCTTGTTTGCATCCGTTTTCCATAAAGGTGTTGTCATTTTTTTTAGGCACTGGTATACTTGTATTCCTCGACTGAAACCTTCGTCTGGCAGTGTCTTCTCCGACGAGCTGAAACTGGCGAGAGGAAAAGTGATAGGTTGTCTCATGGATGATCAACAATCGCTTTTTCTATTGAATCTGTTTGGCTGATGAACCGCTGCCGTTACCATGTTCATTTGGTCCATCTGTAAGAGTGTTTTTACGAACGCTCTATTTGTCGTGCGCTGAATAAACCGCACGTAGTTTTGTATACAGAAAGGAAGGATACCAAATGATCCAAGTGGAAAATCTGAGTAAAAGCTTTCAAGTTTCCAAACGAAAAGGCGGCTTTAAAAATGCCGCCAAAGCATTGATTAGTCGTGAGGTTAAGGAACATCACGCCCTTAAAGATGTCAGTTTTACTATTGCAGATGGGGAGATGGTGGGTTACATCGGGCCAAACGGTGCCGGAAAAAGCACGACTATCAAGATTCTGTGTGGAATCTTGACTCCTGACAGCGGCACTTGCGTCATCAATGGGCGCACTCCTTGGCAAGATCGTATCCAACATGTAAAAGAAATCGGCGTCGTCTTTGGTCAAAGAAGTCAGCTATGGTGGGACGTTCCAGTAATCGACAGTTTTGAGCTGGTGCGGGATATTTATCAGATTTCTCCTGCTGACTATAAGCGCAACCTCGACGAATTGACTACACTCTTGAATTTGGAAGAAATCATTAAAACACCAACCCGCAGTTTGAGTCTCGGTCAACGCATGCGCTGTGAAATTGCCGCTTCATTACTCCACGATCCGAAAGTTTTGTTTTTAGACGAGCCCACCATTGGCTTAGATGCCGTTTCCAAAATCGCTGTTCGCCAGTTCATCAAGAAGTTGAATCATGAGAAAAATACGACAGTGATTTTGACTACCCATGACATGCAAGATATCGAAGCATTGACACAACGGATTATTTTGATCGGCAAAGGAGAGATTTTACTGGATGGCAGCTTGTCCCAGTTGAAACAACGCTTTTCTCATCAAAAGACGCTGACCCTTTCCTACGCAGGCAGCTTGCCGCAATTGCTGCCGCAGTTCGCCGTTGAAAGCAACGAAAAAGGTCGGCTCGTTTTGGGATTGGATCCCAGACAATTGTCCGTCGCCGATGCTATTGCCTATTTGTCAGAGCAGATAGAGATCTCTGATTTGGCTGTTTCTGGTATTTCGGCTGATGAAATGGTGGCCGAGATGTATCGGGAGTACCGCATATGAAAAAATACGGCGCTGTTTTTAAAATCCGCTTTAGTAACACGCTACAATATCGAACAGCAGCAGTTGCCGGCATGGTGACTCAGTTTGTTTGGGGCCTGATGGAAATTTTGGCGTTTTATGCTTTTTATCAAGCCGATCCGGCTGCTTTTCCTATGAGCTTCCAACAGACTGTTTCTTATATCTGGTTGCAACAAGCCTTTTTAGCCTTATTTATGCTGTGGTTTTATGACAATGACATCCTGACTGCAATCTCTTCTGGAAGCATTGCTTACGAGTTGGCGCGACCGATGGATCTCTATAATCGGTGGTTTTGTCAATCTGCTGCCAATCGACTAGCCCGTTCTCTCTTACGATGTGCCCCCATCCTCTCCATCGCTTTTGTTTTGCCGACGCCTTTTCGACTGGTTCTTCCAGCTGACCTTTTTCAATTAGGGATGTTTTGTGTGGCTATGACGTTGACATTAGGTGTTGTAATTGCTATTTCTATGCTGGTGTATGTCTCTACTTTTTATACCATCAATTCAGTAGGGGTACGCTTAGTAATGGCTTCCTTTGCCGATTTTTTTTCAGGTGCAGTCATTCCGTTACCTTTTTTTCCACCAGCTTTTCGCCAGATTGCTGAGTTGTTGCCTTTTGCTGCTATGCAGAACATTCCTTTGCGAATTTATAATGGGAATCTAACCGGAACCGCTCTTTGGCAAGGATTGGGACTGCAGCTGTTTTGGCTTAGTTTACTGATTTTATTAGGTAAACTTTCGCTGCAGCAGGCGTTGAAAAAAGTTATCGTACAAGGAGGCTGATTCTGTGAGACTGTATATGAAATATTTTAAAATCCATCTAGCCAGTCAAATGGCTTACAAACTATCCTTTGCATTGACAGCACTAGGCCAATTTTTAAATTCCTTCACGGCTTTTTTAGGCGTTTGGTTTATGTTCCAACGATTTCATCAAGTGGATGGCTTCAGCTTTCAAGAAGGCCTTTTGTGTTTTGCGGTGGTTTTACTCGCCTTTTCTTTGGCGGAATGTTTTGGCCGTGGCTTTGACATGTTTCCCCAAATGATTGCAAATGGTGAGTTTGATCGTGTGTTAGTCCGGCCGCGTTCGCCAATTTTTCAAGTCTTGGCATCAAAAATGGAATTTACGCGAATCGGTCGTATTCTGCAAACCTGTTTGATTTTTGCTTACGCCTTACCTACCAGCCAAATCGCCTGGTCTGGTATGAAAGTCTTGACGCTAGTCTTGATGGTGCTTTGTGGTGCGGTTCTCTTTTTCTTTTTATTTCTGATTTATGCAGGGATTACGTTTTTTACATTGGAAGGCTTAGAAGTCATGAATATTTTTACTGATGGCGCCCGGGAGTTTGGTCGATACCCCTTTAGTGTTTACGGCAAACAGGTGCTGCGCTTTTTGACTTATTTGATTCCGCTGGCCTGGTTTCAATACTATCCCTTCTTGTATTTAATCGGAAAGGTGTCAGATCCTATCTGGGCGTTTTCACCGTTGTTGTGCCTACTTTTCGGGCTGCCGGCTTACGGCTTTTGGCGCTGGGGTTTGTATCATTACAAGTCTACCGGGTCCTAAGCTTGGTTGCATGATGGCTAAGATCAAAGAAAAACTGTCTTTTGGTCAAAATAAAAAGGCGGAAAATCAATGAACCCTCTGTTAGATTTTCATTTAAAAAACAGCTGAAAAGCTGCTTTTCTAAAATGATTTCTGGCAGAGGGTTCTTTTTTGAATGCTGATTTTTATCTGGGATAAATGCTACTTCTTCGTGATCCTGCCGTCTTGGATGAGTAACTTGCCGGAAGTAGCAATCTTGTTAAGAAAATAGCGATCGTGAGAAACCACTAGCAGGCTTTCTTTGTACTCCTCCAATATTTCCTCCAGCTCTTCTTTCCCATAGATATCCAGATGATTCGTCGGCTCATCGAGAATCAGAAAGTTGATTTTCTGCTGCAGCAATCCTAAGAGATACAGGCGCATCTGTTCGCCACCGGAAAGGTCCTTGATACGCTTGGTGACATCATCTGCATAAAAGCCAAAGCGAGCCAATACTTGCCGCGCCTTTTGTTCGTCTGTAATCTGCCTTTTTACGTGGTCAACTAGCCGTAATTGGGGATCATCAAAGTGGAGTTGCTGAGGCAGATAGCCAATTTTTACACTGTTGCCAATGCGAATCTGACCTTCATCTAAAGGGAGTTCACCCAGTAAGCAGCGAATCAAGGTACTTTTTCCGCTGCCATTGTCTCCCATAAGCGCAATTTTTTCTTGACGATAAAAGGCAAAGCTGCTGTCAGAAAATAAGAGTTGTTCCCCCACCAGCTTTCCGATATCGGTGGCTACCAGAACTTCTTTTCCAGAGCGGCCTGCCTGGGAAATTTCCTGTAGGCGCTTTTTGGGTTCTTGTGGGGGTCTACTCAAGGTGGCTCGCAGTTTTTCTACCCGCCTTTCCAGTTCTTTGGCTTTACGGTAGAAGTCTTCGTTGTCTGCTTCATTGGCCCATTGCCGATAACGGCGAATCATCGCTTCTAAGCGTCTGATTTCCTTTTGCTGGAGTTGGAAACTTTTTTGCAGCGCTTTTAGTCGTTCCTTTTTTAAGGAAGCGAATTTCGTGTAGTTTCCGGGATAACGGATTAGTTTTCCTTCTTCAATCTCAGCAATCCCTGTGACCACATTGTCTAAGAACTGCCGGTCATGACTGATCACTAAAAAGGTCTGCTTGGTGTGAAACAACCAACTTTCCAGCCATTGAATGCCTGTAGAGTCCAAATGATTGGTAGGCTCATCCAACAATAGAACATCCGCTTCTTCAATTAGCACACGAGCCAATTCCACTCGAACCCGTTGTCCGCCACTTAGCTCTTGTAAAGGGGTTTCGGTTTTATCGCCAAGGCCTAGTCCTTTTAACGTGCCAATCACTCGGTCCTCAAGGCTATATCCGCCGGCTTCTTCGTATGTTTCCTGTAATTGCCCATAGCGCAGCAACAGACGCTCATAATTGGCATCTGGCGCAGCCATTTGCTTTTCCACCCGCTGCAAATCAGCTCGTAAGTCTTTAATATTTTGAAAACTGTCTAACAGGTAATTACGCAGTGTCTCAGGGGAACGAGGCAACTTTTGTGGAATATAACCGATAGTCAAGCCTTTTTGCCGAGAAACGATGCCCTCGGTGAGCCCCTCTTCATCGGTTAATATCTGTAGGAGTGTGGTTTTCCCACAGCCGTTTGCCCCTACCAATCCAATCTTGTCACCAGGAGCCAGTGTCAGAGAAAGTCCTTGAAATAGCGGAAGTGTGCCGTAATTTTTGGTAATATTATTAGCTTGAATTAACATGTTCAGTCTCCTTGTCTTTTTCCAGCGCTACATTTTGATTGAAGTTATCACTAGAGACCGGCTTTCTGCTTTTTTAGTAGCAGCTGTTACTGACTGACAGAATCTATCAGCCAGGCAGTTCAGCAACGTAACAAAAAAACACGGCCATAAAAAAGCATGACCGTGTTATGTTAAACTGTTTCAATTACTTGGGAAACCGGTCAAGTTCGCTGATTCACTTCAAATTTAGCTGTTTTTGGGTAAACTTCGCCCTTTGTTGCCAATTTGAAAGTAATCGTATGACAAAAACTGATGTGCAACAGTTGACGCTCATTGTCAGCTGTTATTTTTGACATACACGACATGACAGTTCCCTCCTTTTGTGACAAAATTTTCTTATACAAAATTATGATAGCATGGAAAATTAGAAAAACCAAGAAATTACCAATATTCTAGTATTTTCTATTTAGAAAGTAAGGTAAAATGAACGTATCTCACGTAAAAAAAGTTATTTTCAGGAGGTTTTATGAAAGCAGAACACTCTTTGGGCCCACAGTTTGATTTAACAGACTGGAAAAAGAATATTGGTTTGTTTTTGTCGGGACAGTTTCTTTCAGGAATTACCAGTATGGTGGTTCAATACGCTATTATTTGGTATTTGACGCGGGAAACTGGTTCCGCCACTGTTTTGAGTTTGGCTACACTTTTAGGCATGCTGCCGATGGTATTGTTGAGTCCCTTTGTCGGCCCATTTGTAGATCGGCTGGACAAGAAAAAGCTATTGATCTTTACAGATATCATCGTGGCCCTGTTCGCTTTGGTGCTGTCGATTGTAGGGACAGTATCTGAGCACTTTCCCTTGTGGTTGGTCTTTGTCTCTTTGTTTATGCGCTCTGTCGCACAAACCTTTCAAATGCCGACTATTCAGTCGATTTTGCCTCAGATGGTTCCCCAGAAGGAATTAACCAGAGTAAATGGGCAGCTGGGAATGGTGCAGTCTGCGAATATGATTATTGCACCGGCACTAGGCGCTTTTTTATTTGCAGTTGTACCTATGAACTTTCTGATCTTATTGGATGTATTAGGGGCAGTCTTCGGTGTGGGCTTGCTTTTGTTTGTTCGCATTCCTAAGACCCAAGCACAGGGCGAAGTAGTCCATGTGCTGACGGACACCAAAATGGGCTTTTCTCTATTGGTCAAAAACAAAGGCCTTTGGTACATTACTTTACTTGGTGCGGCCTTCACCTTGATTTTCATGCCGGCCGTCAGTATGTATCCGTTAATGACGATGGACTACTTTCAAGGAACCGTGGGACAGGCGGGTTTGATTGAGGTTATTTATTCAGTCGGTATGTTGGCTGGTGGTCTGATCATTGGCGTTTTTGGAAAATGGAAAAATCGGATGATTCCGGTGCTGATCGCTTACTTTATTATCGGCGGCGCCTTTGCATTAAGTGGTATTTTACCAGGAGATCAAACTGGTTTTATCTGGTTTGTTCTCCTCAATGCAATTGCCGGTCTTGCAACACCATTTTTCAATACTTTGCTGATGGCAATGATTCAGCAAAGCTATGAGCCGGTATATCTTGGACGAGTATTAGGTGTTCTGAATTCGCTGATGAGTATTACTGGCCCTGTCGGTTTGATTTTTGCAGGACCGTTAGCTGATAAAATCGGTGTAGAAAAACTTTTTATTATCGCCGGTGTCGGCACAGTGGTCTGTGGCATTTTAAATATCTTGATTTCTGCAGCCAGAGACTATGATATTCAATTGCAAAAGAAACTAGCCACTGAAAAAGTGGAAGATTTGTCTGACCCACAGTAATTAAATAGACACCGCTACACCTCTCTTGTTGACAGCAAGAAGTGTAGCGGTGTCTATTTTATGGAAATAAGATGTTCTTTCTTTAACTGATTATTAAGTCGTATCCTACGAGATTCAGTGAAGAATAAAAAGAAAAAGACGATCGTAGCCATAATCAAGCAAAACCAAAGATCTCCTTGATCATTGAAGTAAAATGTCGCAACCGCATCCTTCCAAGAAGCAAAACGGTGGAAGTCTTTTAAAAAACTTGCGGTGATTTCGGTACTTAGGAGATGCGCTATCGCGCCTAATCCTAAAAACCACCAGACTTCTGCCAATAAATCACTAAAAAGAGCCAGACGTTGTTGACCGAACTCCTTCGTGGTAATTACCGCTTCTTGGATACGTGGAGGATGCATTCGACGATATTCGCTGATACAAAAGAACCAGATGACTATGACTAGTGTCAAGGATAAGACAAAAGCACCACCACCTAAGAGATCTATCAAAAGAGAAAAAGGCGAGAACTGATGAGTGGCTGCAAATAAGCTGAGGGTATTTTCCAATTGGCGCCAGTTATTGAAGAAAAATGTCACACGCGCACTGAAAAAAAGTAATGCCAATAGACTGGTTTGTACCAGATAATGTCTCCATTGAACAAGTTTCTTCCAGAAGCGGCGAAAAGAGTCGACAAGTACAAAGAAAGCTGAAATCACTCGCTTCAAAAGAACGCCTCCTAGTATAGGTTTGATTGCTTGGAGTTCTATTATAGCTCAGCGTCTGAATAAAATGAAGGGACCACTAGACATCGCTCTTAAAATCTCTTAATCGATCCCGACTAATTCTACATAGTCTTGCGACCGCTGAAGTAAAGAAACATGTGTGCCTTGATCAATAATTCGCCCCTGCGCCATCACGATAACCCTATCAAACAATTCGGCACATTCATTTGAATGACTGACCATCACTAAGGCTTTACCACTGAAGTTTTCTTTCAGAATTTCTTTATAGACCCCACGCATTTCTTCATCCGATTGACTTAGTGGTTCATCAAGCAAGAACAAGTTTTTCTCACTAGCCATGATGTTCTTAGCCAATGCAAGTCGCTGGGCTTGGCCACCAGACAATTCCACCCCGTTTTCATATAGACTGGCTCCGATTGGAAGACCTACATAGGGTACAAGTTTCATTAAGCCCACTGTCCCTAGTGCTTTGACGATTTTAGTTGGATTATAGTTGGTGGACTGCGCAATGTTTTCACTGATTGGGATTGGGTATAATTTTGTACCTTGTGCATGATAGCCAATTTTGGAACTATCATAGTGACGACCAAACCTCACTGAGCCTAAATCTTTGTCTGTATCAATTGGATAGGCTTGCATGATGACTTTTAGTAACGTACTCTTGCCAGAACCGTTTTTTCCAACAATCAACACCTTTTCATCAGGACTTAACGCAAATGAAATGTTTTGCAAACTATATTCTGCTTCCCCAGGATATTTAAATGAAAAATTGTCAAATGAACATAATGAAGGTTCATCTGGACACGCACCAAGAATTCTGGGGAACACCCGTAGTTTTGTCTCCTCAAAAAAGGTTTTTCCCCGCCGAAAGCTTCGAATGCCTGAGATTAAATTCTGTGTACCCTTACCCAATAATAGGCTTAACGTCAGAAAAACAGAATTGAAGGCGTTATAACTGGAGACAAACTCAGCCAAAGATATGCTCTGAAAATAAAAGAGATCGACAACTAACAACAAGGGTGCCATAAACTTTAGTAACAGATCAGATAAGATACCGTCAAAGATAAGCGTATTAACAAAAATTTTTCGACTCCTTTTGGTTTGCAGATGACTCAAGTCAGTGATGCATTTCTGAATATACGTGGTCAACAGCTTTTCTTGCTTATTGATACGAATATCACGGAGCGCCCGGAGATTTGAAAATAGTCCCATAAAATATGTAGTCTTTTGAATGGGGAAAATACAGGCCATTTGCTTTTCTTGAATGAGCCTTCCACCCCGATAATTTCCTAAAAACAAAAAGCCCAAAGCAACTAGCATTAAAACTAGATATTTGCCGCTGGCTTGGAGTAACATCCCACCAGTAAACACCGCTACCATTATTGAGGAAGCTAATGACCCAAGTTGCTGGATCAATTCTAGTGAAAATTTAGCTCTGTTTTTGGATAAGAAAAGAAACTCACTTCTTAAACTTCCTTTTTCGATTTCATGCCAGGCGATCTTTTTACTGATTTCTAACGTTTCTATTCCAGACAGTTCGCCAATCTTTTCTTCAATCCAAGGACCCAAAAGAAATTCGAAGAGACTACAATACAAGTCGCTAATCAAGGTAAAAAAGGAAGCGAAGATAAGAATGGTAACGATCTGAGACAGACTGCTATTGTTTTCCACTACAGAGATTACTTTGGAATACATCCAGATATTGAAGACAAAAAGCGGAAGTTGTAAAAATAGTTGGTAGATCAAATAGGCAATTGAATAAGATCCCAATAACAGCCTTTTTCTAAAGGTAATCACCATGTGCATCCTCCTCGATAGTTCCAGTACTCATTTTCACTTCCTGTTTGCTCCAAGCATGGTATTCTTGCATTGATCGAAATTCCTGAATGATGCCAGCTTTGAAGTAAAAAATGCGATTGGCATATCTTGCAAGTTCCTGATTATGGACGCTAAATATCCAGGTTAGTTGCGTCCGTGCCAGTTTTTGAAACAACAGTCTCTCAGAAACCTTATCCATAGCGGAGGTGGCTTCGTCAAAAATCAGTATGTCTTTGTCGGAAAACAATGCGCGAGCGATTGCAATTTTCTGTGCCTCGCCACCTGAAAGAATGACCCCCTCTTCAGAGACTTCCTTTCCGAAAGGCCTATTTAGATACTTCTGATCAATGGAGAACCAGCTTTCATTTATGAGGTCTTTGTATCTTTCGTTATGGGTACTTGTGCCCATAATATTTTCCTTTAAAGCAATCGAAGGCAAAAAGAAATCTTGCTGAACAATTTTCGAAAAAGAGGATAAATCATAGGCTTTCGTATTGTAATTTTCATTTATAATAATTTCACCAGCAGTTGGTTTCAATACCCCCGACAGCAAGTTGAGAAACGTCGATTTTCCAGAGCCGTTTTCCCCGATTACTGCTATCTTATCGCCATGATTAATTGTTAATGTTACATTTTTTAGGAGAGCTGTCTCAGAGCTGGGATACTGATAGTCCACCTGCTCGAATGCAATACTTTTGAAAGGCGCAGCTATCTTTTTTCTTACGGTATTCTGAGTGCCAAAGTCTTGATAAGCTTCGATATAGGGCCGATTAGAACCAAATGACTCATAGCATTTGAAGCAATTTTTTATTCTAGAGAGTAGTAAAATCACGGAACTAAACAGAATTGAAAAATCCGACACCTTAAATTCATCTATTTTATAAAATGAAAGCAAGGAGATAAGTAACGCTGAAATATAGATGAGATTTATGGAAGTTTGAGAAACAATGATTTTTAATGGGACTAAAGCGCGGGCACTGCTTTTCGTAAGCGCTAGTCGTTCCTTAGTATTGTCAGACTGATATTTCTGAAAACAGGAGCCAATGTCGCTTGTTTGTAAATCAAAAATGGTTTCTTTCTGGAAGAGCGTCTCAAAAAACAGCTCTTGTTTTCTTCCGCTATTGATTAGTGATGAATTCTTTTTGAATAGCCTTTTATTTAAGCTATTTCCAGCTATCGTTGAAAGAACAATGAAAATGGCAAACCCGAGTAGCGCTGGATTTATTAAACTTACAGCGGCCAAAGCATTTACCAGTGCCATCAGTTGAAAAATAAAATTGAACACAATCGCCAGTGATTCTTCCATTTTTGCCTGGGCACATTGAAAGACTAGCGAATAGCAATCATGAAACTTCGAGGAATAAAATGCTTCCAGATCAATATTTTCAGTTTTTTTAATTACTTTTTGGACAAAGTATGCCTTTGCTTCTAACATATACCTTTCTTTGACAACCTTGTTATAGTAGTTCATTACTTGATTTAGGATAAATGTTAAGCCGGCGATAATGGCAATCGAACTGAAGACAGCAGTGACCGGCACGGACTTTTCATAGCCCTCCGTAATGAGGTAAACAATCCAAATCGTACTCGTAGTTAAGATAAATGCTGAAACCACTCCCCAAAGCAGCTCAGTGAGTAATCTTTTCGATTGGAATCTTTGGTATTCTCTTAATAAAAAAAACGCGGTCGAAATCAAAGTGTTACCTCCTTAACAAGCACCTCAACTATCTTTTTATCCCGGTAGAGAGAATCTATAAGCTCACCGTTCGGATAGCGTTTACAAAACTAGCTTCTCAAAAATCGATCTAAATTGAAATATGTCATTTTTGAATCTAGGTATTACAGGAAAGATTCCGACATATCAAACGTTTAAATCAGAATAAGATTTAAAAGAAATGCAGCACAATTTTCAGGGTAAGGTAACTGGCAAATATTTCAACATCTTAAACAAGGAAAAGGAAAGATATATTAACAGGCAGATGCAACAATTGAAAAGACAAGTCTCTTCCATAAAAAATAGCGGAAGGAACTTGTCTTTTACTTGTGACTTTTGGGAAGTGACCGTTTTAAAAAGCGGTTGTCATCACTTTTTGAAAAACATTAATCCAATTCAACTTTTCCAGTATACAGCTGGTAATAAAGACCTTTTTCAGCAAGGAGCGACTCATGGTCCCCGCGCTCGATGATTCGACCGTGATCTAAGACCATGATGACATCCGAGTTTTGAATGGTGGACAATCGGTGCGCAATCACAAAAACAGTCCGTCCTTTCATCAATTTATCCATCCCTTCCTGAACGATTCGCTCGGTTCGGGTATCGATACTGGAGGTCGCTTCATCTAAAATCATTACGGGCGGATCAGCAATAGCTGCTCGTGCGATTGCCAAAAGCTGTCGCTGTCCTTGGGAAATCCCCTCTCCATCTCCAGTGATAACCGTTTCGTAGCCGTCAGGGAGATGGTGGATAAACGTATCCGCATTGGCCAACTTGGCTGCCGCCTCCACTTCCTCATCAGTGGCGGTCAGTTTACCAAAACGAATATTGTCACGAATGGTTCCTGTAAATAAGTGGGTATCTTGCAGCACGATTCCTAATGAACGTCGCAGGGAATCTTTTTTGATTTTCTTGATATTGATACCATCATAGCGAATCTTTCCCTCTTGAATATCGTAAAAGCGATTGATCAAATTGGTGATGGTGGTCTTGCCGGCACCAGTAGCCCCTACAAACGCGACTTTCTGGCCAGGATTGGCATAGATATTGATGTCATGAAGAACAATGTTGCTAGGAACATAGCCAAAGTCCACATCTTCAAAGACAACGTCACCGGTCAGCTTCGTATAAGTAACCGAGCCGTCCTTGTGAGGATGTTTCCAAGCCCACATGCCTGTTCGTTCTTTTGCCTCTGTAATGACACCGTTGACTTCTTGGGCGTTGACTAGAGTCACGTAGCCCTCGTCGTCCTCTGATTTTTCATCTAGCAAACCAAAGATTCGGTCAGCACCTGCCAACGCCATAATGACGAAATTAATCTGTTGAGAAATTTGGCTGATAGGACCGTTTAAAGAGCGGCTTAGCTGTAGAAATGAAGCAATCATTCCCACAGTTAGCCCACTGATTCCGTTGATTGCAAACATCCCACCAATGATAGCAACGAGGATGTATTGCACATTCAACAGGTTCATCATAATCGGCATCAGCTGATTGGCGTTTACATTGGCTTGAGTGGCACTGGATTGCAGGGCATCATTTAGTTCGTCAAAATCTGCCATCGCCTGCTTTTCGTGATTGAAAACCTTAACGACTTTTTGCCCGTGCATCATTTCTTCAATATAGCCGTTTACTGCTCCTAAATCCCGCTGTTGGGCCCCAAAAAAGCGACCACTGCGTTTGGAAATGAAACGGACGACATTCAACATCAAAAAGACGGAAACAATTACAAATAAGGTTAAAGGAATACTGAGGGTGAACATGGCAATAAAAACTGAGACAAAGGTTACCATCGCCATCATCAGGTTAGGAATACTTTGGGAAATCATTTGCCGTAGAGTGTCAGTATCATTGGTGAAGTGACTCATGATATCCCCATGAGAGTTTTGATCAAAGTAACGGATTGGCAGTGACTCCATATGCGTGAACATCTGATCGCGGATTTTCTTTTGCGTTCCTTCACTGATACGAACCATCATGAAATTGTAAGTCAAACCTGCCAGTACGCCAATCACGTAAATCAAGGCCATCTGCATGATTGCTTTTAACAATCCAGAAAAGTTTGGGTTACTCGTGCCAATTAGTGGTGTGATATATTGGTCAATAACTGTTTGCAAAAACAGTGCGCCACGGACATTGGCAAATGCTGAAAGCAAGATCATCACCAGTACGATGATCAACTGTAATTTATAATCACCGAACATGATCCCCAAGAGACGTTTTAGGGTCTTAATCGGCGAAGAAGCCGGTCTTTTTTGATTATTCGTCAACATGTTCCCCAAATCCTTTCTCTTGAGAGTCACTTACTTCTTGATAAATTTTATTTGTCGCCAAAAGTTCTTCGTGCGTACCGATTCCGTCAATGCGGCCGTCATCCATCACGATGATTCGATCAGCATCTTGAATTGATGTGATTCGTTGGGCAATGATGATGGTAGTCGTACCAGGGATTGCTTCTTTCAATCCTGCCTGAATTTCGCGGTCGGTTTTGGTATCAACAGCACTGGTGGAGTCATCTAAGATCAGAATCTTAGGCTTTTTCAAAAGGGCACGAGCAATGGTCAGACGTTGTTTTTGTCCGCCAGAGACATTGGTGCCTCCTTGCGCAATCATCGTATCGTATTTATCCGGAAATTCCTGAATAAAAGGATCTGCTTGTGCGATTTTAGCAGCAGCGATAATTTCTTCATCAGTGGCGTTTTCATTTCCCCATTTAAGATTGTCTTTAATAGTACCGGAGAAGAGAACGTTGTTTTGCAGGACCATCGACACTTGGTCTCTGAGTGTGACCATGTCGTAATCCCGCACATCGTGGCCCCCTACCAGCACCGCGCCCTGAGTAACATCATAAAGTCGGGGAATCAATTGAACTAGTGTGGATTTTGAGCTACCAGTGCCCCCGATAATCCCAACGACCTCACCGGCATTGATTTGTAAATCGACATCAATCAATGCCAATTTGTTCATATCATCAGCATAGCTAAAGCAGACATCTTTGAACTGAATGCTACCATCGGCAATTTCTTTAAGCGGCTCAGGTTTATTGGTGATGCTGCTTTTTTCATCAAGCACTTCAACGATTCGGTCAGCTGAAGTGCGTGCAATCAAAATCTGAACAAACGCCATCGAGATCATCATCAAACTCATCAGGATCTGCATCGTATAATTGAACATACTGACCAGTTCACCGGTTGTCAATGTTCCTTTGTCTACGATGAACTGTGCCCCCAGCCAAGACAACAGCAGCATACAGGTATAAACGGAAAATTGTAGCAGCGGCATATTAAAAGCGACGATTCGTTGAGCTAATGTGAAATTTTTGTAGACTTTCTCAGAAACCTCGCCAAAGACTTTTTCTTGCTGCTTTTCTCGAACAAAAGATTTCACGACACGAATCCCTTGTAAATTTTCCTGAACCACGTTGTTCAAGTGGTCATAAGTATGAAAAACTTTGATAAACAATGGGTGGGCAAAATGGATGACAATGGCCAGCCCGATAGCCAAAAACGGCACGACTGCCAAATAAATCAACACCATTTGGGCGTTAATGATGGAAACCATCGTCAATGAAAAGATTAAGATCAACGGACTGCGGACCAACATTCGAATGATCATCTGATACGCATTTTGCACGTTGGTGACGTCAGTGGTCATTCGTGTAATCAAGCCAGCTGTTGAAAAGCGGTCAATATTGGCAAAGGAGAAGTTTTGGATACGGTCAAAGATATTGCGGCGTAAGTTACGGGCAAAGCCGGCTGAAGCAGTTGCAGCTGTTCTGGCGCCCATGGTTCCGCAAACCAATGCGAAAAGACCGCAAAGAAATAACAAGCCACCGTATTTTAAGATTGCGCTGCTGTTGCCCTTTTCGATTCCTTGGTCAATCATGGCAGCCATGATTAAAGGCATCACGACGTCCATCACCACTTCCCCTGCCACATAGATAGGGGTCAGAATTGAATCTTTTTTATACTGCCCCACATTGGCTAAGAGTGTTTTTAGCATAGCGTCCTTCCTTTCTGAATAAAAACAAATGTATAAAGACATGAATACCTTTCGTGCAGAAAAGCATACGAAAACTCGGCTTGTTTTCAGACGACTAGTAGCAACTCCTCTGATTCAACAAGAAAGAGACGCGGCGACTAAAAACGTCCCGAGTCTCTTTACAACCGTGTCTACTATTAACTGTAGCTGAATAAAAAAACATTTGCAAGACTTGATTTTGATTATTTTCGAACATGAGTTTACATAATAATTTTATATTCTTCTCATAGTTTAAAAATTAATTATCCAAGTAGCGCGCCAAAAGTTTCACAAGCTCTTCTGGAAATTTTTTCAAATCGCTGATATCCAAAAAACGGTTTTCTCCATAAATATTGCGAATCGTTTCCTGGTCTTCCCCGATAGCAGCTGCAAGGTAGATAATCCCTTGACGCTCGTAGTCGTGAATGACCCCCTGAATGTCTTCTTTCGCCTTCTCACCGGTATAATCCGGTAAGGCTTTCGGCTGACCATCAGAAATTGAGATAAGCAGTTTGGTCGTCGCCGTTTCTTTGACCAGTGCCTCACTGAGTAAACGCAATGGTACGCCATCACGATTGTTTTGGCGAGGCTTCATTCCTGCTAATTTTGCAGGTAAATCGGTAAAACTATCGCCGAACTCTTTGTATGAATAAATTGAAGTTTTTTCTCGCTGCGAAAGATCTGCCGTATCGCCATAAATCATCAGTGGCAAATCAAGCTCAGTAGCAAACTCGGCAACAGCAACAGCTGCCAAACGAGCGGCTGCAATCCGACCGTCACGCACCATGGAACCGGATTCGTCGATGCGTAACGCGATAGCAAGTGAAGGGGAGTCTTGCGGGGGTGTCTTTTTCTCGAAAGTTCGGTAATCTCCGTAAGCTACCCTGCTGGCATCAAAGCGCGTCCCAGTGAACTTGCCTTTCCCATAAATGTCACTTTGTTGATTTTCCAGAATCTCTTTTAGTCGTTTAACAACAGTCTCAACTTGAGGTCGAACAGCGCGAGTCAAAAGACGGCCTTCTTCACGTTCAAGATGGGTCAATTGTGGTCGATGAATCAAGAGGCCTTCTTTGGCGTGAATAGTATTTTTGAAGAGTTTACGTGCCTCTTGGTTCAGCCGCTTTTTTAAGAGTTTTTCTTGCTGGGCAAGATTCGCTTCTGTTTGGGCAGTTGCTCCGGTGTGAATCGTATCCTCTTGGTCAGGATCTGTCATCCCTACATCAGCTTGGCTGACAGTGTCAGTCGCTTTCTCAGAGGAAATCTCCGGTAAAGACGCTGCAGCTCCATTGTCTTGGGGGCTCTTTTGGGCAGTATCCCCTTCTGCTTTACCTGTTTCTGCTGTTTCTTCAATTCCAGGATCAGCTGCAATCAAGGTTCCATTTTCAGCCTCTTCTGTGATATTTCTAGCTGCGGCTTCTTCTTTGGAAAGACGCCGACCGGCTTGTTGGTCGCGAAATGCCCGCAGTTGTCGGCCTGAGACAATCGCAATCAGTTCTGACAGCAAGCCACTCGTTTCTAATACTTGTTCTAGAATCTTCAGCTCGTCAGGATCCGTTGTAAGTTTGTATAGAACTTTGGGATAGATAGATTCTTGAGGAGGTTGTCCTTGCTTTAGCGTGTTCACCCAGTAAAAATACGAACGCATGCCAGCAACACCTTTAATTGCATTTGCTTTAGCCGTTTCTTCTAATAAACGAATGATTCGAGCCATTACAGTCATCGCTTCAAGCTCTTGACAGCCAGTTTTGACTCTCCCCCGCTCTACCATGACTTCAAGAGGCGGTAAATCCATTTTCTCTGCGTGTTGCATCCGGTCACGAAGAGATTCGTTCAATGGCCGATTGCCTTGATAATTGCGGTTAGCTGTGACTACAATCACACAGTCGGAATGTCTGCGAATGATCCCAGTGGGAATATTCAGCATACCATTTGCTTCTAGTGCGGAATTCAAAGCGACTAAGACAGAAGCATCTCTGATAACGGTGGGTTCTTGAATCTCCAGCAGGTAGCCTTTTTCTAATGCTCGCACAATCTCTGATGGATAAAATTTATACTGGACAGGCGTTGTCGTAGCTGTCTCTTCTATTCGATTTACCAGTTGCGCCAATTTTTCTTTGGCAACTTCTGCCGAAATCGAAAAGTGTCGCTGGATCAGCTCTAGAACAGCCTGTAATGAGTCCGTTTGATAGATGGCTTCCAGCAACTCACTGTCCTCTTCCTCATCAACGGCCACCACTGGTAATAAGGCACCAAAAACATCAGATTTGTCCATATCAGCAAAACAGGTGACTTTGGTATAGGGTAGTTGTAAGTGGTAAGAAAGCGCCTTGGCCATCTCTGTTTTACCAGAACCGGCATCGCCTTCCAGTAAGACATTGAAGAGTTTCAGCTCTGGATCATTCCAATTATTTTTTATCTCGGAAGCTAAGCGCAGCTCAATCTCGCCGGTTTGATGACTGGCGGGTTTTTGCCAAATCATCATCTTTTCGACTTTGGTGAAAGGCCGGCCTTCAGTTACGGAATAGGGTGTCTGCATAATGATTGCTCCTTGTCCTTGCCTCTGTTATTTTATTTTGTTTCAGGTGTGTGTCGGCAATTGGTGTGTAAATTTTGTCTGCGTCTGCTTGTCAATAGCCAGCTTCTTCCAACAGACGTTTTAAGGTACGGAAACGTTCTCCTAGCAATTCACCGTCTTTTTGAAGAGCATCATGAAACATCAGGATATCTTCGTCAATCTTGGGGTTGTCGGTATCTACCTCTACTGTCATTCGATTGCCCTGTAACCCCAGAATATCAATGACAGGGTTTTCCGGATCATAGAATTTTTCATAGCGATAGGCTTCTTGAAAATAGAGATTTGTCCGCGCCACTAAAATGGCCATGTCCAAAATTCGCGTCAAAGGCATTTCTTCGGATTGGCGAGACCATTTTTCACCAGTGTACCGCCAAACTTTTCCAGAAATATCGACCTTGCCCCGATCGTTCCATTGTGCCAAGCCTAAAGATAATCCTTTTGCTTCGCTTTCAAATGCGTTGTGTCCATCGATACGATCATAATTCTCGACTACGATTACGGGTTTATGCTTCAAAGTGGTAGGTATTTTCATTTAAATCAGTCCTTTAGTAAATTAGTAGTTTACTAAATTATAACGATGGTCATTGGTTGCATCAAACGATTGGTCTTACTTCTTAACCAATCGCTGGTAACCAGTTGAAATTTTTAAAGGTCTTTTCGTCTTCTGCTCGGTGAAGCGGATGTAAAACAGGTTTCGGGTATAGAAAAAAGCCGACCATTTCAGATCAGCTTTGTCTCTGTCTTAAATAGCGGAACAGGCGATGCCAATGGCTTTTTCACCCAAGTGGGTACCAATCACAGGTCCAAAATGACCGATAGTGATTTCTGCATCAGGATATTTTGCCTGCAGCTTTTCTTTTTCTTCTTGGGCTGCCGATATATTATTCGCATGGATCACGTAAAAATGTACCGGACGAGCAATTTCCTTCGCTCGTTGTCCAATCAGATCTTCAGCACGATTAAAGGCTTTTTTCGAGGAACGAATCTTTTCTGATAAAACGATTTTACCTTTATCAAAAGTCAAAATTGGCTTGATTTTCAGTAACCCGCCAATCAGGGCAGCCCCGTTTGTCAAACGACCGCCTCGAACCAAGTTATTCAGATCATCGACAATGAGATAGGCGTAGGTATTGTCACGAATCATACGAAGGTGATCCAAAATTGCTCTCAGATCAGCACCTGCATCTTTCATAGTCAAAGCTGCCTCTACCATATTTCCCATTGGCATCGAGGTAATTTCAGAATCAAAAGGAACAACTTCTAAATCAGAAAACTCATCTTTGATTCCAGCCAAAGTATTGACAAAACCCGAGATTCCCCCAGAAAGATGAATACTCAAAATAGTATCATAGCCAGCTTTTTTTAGGCGTTCATATAAATCCATCACTTCACCAATCGCCGGCTGGGAAGTTGTGGGAAATTCTTTGCTGCTGTTCAGCAGGTCATAATATTCATCGGCTTCGATGTCGATTCCTTCGTTATATAACTTGCCATCGATGATCACTGGGATTGCAACGACATACAAATCAGGATGGTTCACGACAGTTTCCGGCAAGATCGCCGTGCTGTCTGTCACAACTGCGAGTTTCATAATTATCCTCATTTCAAAACAAAATAAATGCAAAAAACTGCTTAGCTAAACTACAAAAAAATACACTAACATAAATATAGCATAAATACCGAATGATGAATATATCCAAACAGCGCATATTTAAAAACACAACTGTCCGCAGATCCCCTCTCCAGGAAATCAACAGCGACTCAAAGCAAAAACTAAAATAACTGCAGCCGCTTCACTAAAAAATCGTAAAATTGTGGCGGTTTTATTTTCTTTAAGTACTGTTTAAAGGCAGAAAGTCAGCCAATCTCTTTGATTTTTATCAATTCAAAAAGGCCACCAACAAGAGCGTGACCTTTTTGAAATGGACTACCGATTTAATTATTTTTCCCAAAACGTCTGAATCGCTTTTTGATTTTTCTCCTGATCAACAACTAAAACACTGCCGCCATTGGCATCGTATCCGTAAGTCCAGGAGTCTGCAATTGGAACAGACAAGCGGTCAATTCCACCTGCTCCCTTGGCGATGGAAATCGTATTTTTCACGAGGTAACTCATAGGCAGATCCGTTGCGGCTTCTCCCATGACTTGACCAGCAGCATAAGGGAGTTTCATTAGTGTGAGGGGATTTTTCATCCCGCTGAAGACTGCATTCATGACTTGTTGTTGCCGTCGCACGCGACCAAAATCCCCTTCTTCGTCCATCCGAAAGCGAGCGTATTGTAAAAGAGTATGCCCATCCATTTTTTGAGGACCGGCTTTGATAGCTACGTCAATGTAAGCACTCATATCTTTTTCAGCATCGATTTGTACACCGCTTGGAAACAGCGTATCGATAACCTGCTCGAAGGATTGAAAGTCAACAATCGTATAATAGCGACAATCAACTCCAAAATTCTGATTCAACGTCTTTCGTACCAGTTCCGCTCCGCCATAGGCATAAGAGGCATTCAGTTTGGTTTGTCCGACACCGGGAATGTCTACCAGGGTATCTCGCATAAAAGAAACCAGTTTTGGCTTTTTCGCTGGCCCATCCAATTGAAGCACCATGATCGTATCTGCACGGGCGGCTTCTCCGTCGCGGCTGTCGCTGCCAATCAATAGGATATTACTTGAACCATTGCTGTTTTTAAAGCCGTTAAAGGTAATCTTCTCCTGCTTGGACAAAAATTCTCCCTGCTGAGAAAAAGTTTTGCCAGCATAAAACGAGCCGATACTATAAACCAATAGAATGACTATCAGGGTAAGCAAAAAGCGGCGAACAGGGTGTCTTTTGCGCTTCTTTTTTGGCTTCTTGTTTGCTGGTTGCTTTCTGTCTTGTGGGCCTCGGGGTGGTCGACCACCGCTGCCAGCATGTCGGTCATCTTGATAGTTTGTAGGATCATCGTCATCTGATTCCAAATGTTGATTGGATTGGCGAGGCTCTTCATCCAAAGGTCTTCTGGCAAACAGCTTGCCTTTCTTGCCGTCCTCCAGCTCCTCGTAAAGTTTTTTATTGCGGTCTTTACGGCTGTCCAAATCTTCCACTCCTTGTCTTTGTTTAACAACAGGATACCCTACTGCTTTAGGAAAATCTGTTGTCTCGCAAAATTTTACCCTTTTTTAGGAAACACTGCAACGAACACTCTTGTCAGGACCTGTCACTTTTTTGGAAAATGAGGCCTTACCTTACAACCGAGGCGCGAAAAGGTCCGCACGTTTAATTACAAAAAACGACTTACTCTTTGTAGAAAGTAAGGGACTTTGAGGTGAAATCTGCAAAGAGTAAGTCGGTGGATTATTCAACTGCGTTTAAAAAAGAAGTATCACAAACGTGCTTTTCATCGATGTCACTCCTCTGGAATCGTACGTACCGGGTAAGCCCCCAGATTACGAACTACAACGCCAAGCAGTTGGATCTCTTCTAGTGCATTTTTTATTAAGCGCTCGGATTGTTCACAAACCAGATCCACCACGAAAAAATACTCTCCTAAGCTAGTTTTCAATGGCCGGGATTCGATTTTTGACAAACCGATATTCCGCCAGCCAAATGCTGCCAGTGCTTTGTGTAAAGCGCCTGGCTGATTGGAGGGCAAGGTTAATAGGATGGTCATTTTATCGGCTGAAGAGGGCTGAATCTTTTGACTGCTATCATTTTTTTGTGACGCAACCAGCCAAAATCGGGTCTGATTGAAGTCGTTGTCTTGAATAGCAGTTGCGGCAACTGTCAATGCATATTGCTGGGCAGCCTGCATTGAAGCGATTGCGGCAATTTTTTCATGAGGGTGCTGGCTGACATACTCGGCAGCATAGGTTGTTGAAGCAACTGCTTCTAGCAAGACATCCGGAAACTGGCTTTCCAGGTAATCTTGGCATTGAGCCAGTGCCTGCGGATGACTCATAATCTTGGTGAGAGCATCGATTGGCGTGGTGGGGGCAGTTAATAGCTGCTGCTTAATGGGCAGAATGATTTCTTGCACCACCGTTAGTCCGCATTTATGAAAAAGGTGGTCGATGGTTGCATGAACGGATCCTTCCAAAGAATTCTCAACCGGAACGACTGCAAAATCTACCAGCTGTTGTTCTGCTGCTAAAAGACACTTGGGAATTGAAGGAAAAGCAATTAGTTCTGCATCAAGTGCAATTTTCTGAGCAGCTTGATGGGTGAAGGAACTTTTCGGGCCCAAATAACCAATTTTCATTGCTTCGCCAACCTTTCCACAATTTCCGTTACGATGGCAACAGGTTCTTTTCCAGTAGTGTCTACTTGAATCACTGCGGCTTCTTCATACAAGGGCAGCCGGGGTTGCAAAATTTCCCGAACCTCTGAGGCAGTCTTATCATCAGCTAAGGGCCGTTTGTTGATTTGATCTTGCACAATTCGTTGGTACAGCTGATCCGGATCTGCTTTTAAGTAGATAACTGTGGGATGATTTTTTAACAAACTGCGATTTTGTTCTTTCAAAACGATTCCGCCACCGCAAGCAACTACCTCATCACCAGTCAACGCCTTTGCCAGCGCCTGAGTTTCAGCTTTTCGAAAGGCCGCCTCCCCCGCCGTTTCGAAATAGGCCGAAATCGACATACCAATTTCACTTTCAATCATTTGATCCAAATCAATAAACGGGCGCGCCAATTCTGCTGCCAACTGTCTTCCAATGGTACTTTTCCCGGCGCCCATGAAACCGATTAGCAAAATGCCGGCCATCCTATTTTCCTCCTTTGATACTGAGTGTGTGAAGGTCAGCGAAAAACTCCGGATAAGAAACGGCGACAGCTTCTTCTCTTTGTAGTTGCGTTTCACCTTTAGCAATCAACGCAGCAATGGCTAACATCATACCAATTCGGTGATCACCGCGGGAATCTACGGCAGCGCCTTGTAAAGGAGTCGGACCATTGATAATCAGTCCGTCTTCTGTTGGGGTGATGTCTGCACCCATCTTCTTCAATTCTTCAGCAGTTGCGTCGATTCGATTGGTTTCTTTGACCTTCAATTCTTCGGCATCTTTGATTATCGTTTGTCCTGTTGCTTGAGTTGCCAAGAGGGCAATAATGGGCAGTTCATCGATTAATCTGGGAATAATGGCTCCGGATATCGTGGTAGCCTGTAACTGACTTGTCATGATTTCCAGATCAGCAGATTGATTTTGTTGATCGACAGATAGCATGGATAACTTTGCTCCCATTGCCGTCATGACTTCCAAGATACCCGTGCGGGAAGGATTGATCCCGACATTTGTTAAAGTAATCTGGCTGTCTGCTGTGATTGCTGCGGCAACGAGGAAAAAGGCAGCAGATGAAATGTCCCCCGGCACAGTGACTTCTTGTGCTTTGAAAGTTTGAGGACCAGTGACTGTGATCGTCTTACCATCTTTGGCACAGCTGATTTCTCCACCAAACTGTTTGATCATCTCTTCTGTGTGATTGCGGGTTGATTCTTTTTCAATGATAGTAGAGGTTCCCTGCGCCTGTAACGCAGCAAAAATCACCGCAGATTTCACTTGAGCACTAGCAACCGGCAGTTGATAATGGATAGGCTTTAATTGATCAGAACCGGACACTGTGATGGGTGGAAATTCACTACCAGAGCTTCCGGTAAGCCTTGCCCCCATTTCTCGCAAAGGCAACATAACACGATTCATTGGCCGTTTTGCTAAAGAATCATCACCAAAAAGAGTGGTCGTGAAGGGCTGTCCCGCCAAAATTCCCATCATCAAGCGGATGGTGGTACCTGAGTTCCCCACGTCAATTGCCCCGGAGGCAGCCTTTAAGCCGCGGAAACCGACGCCGGTAACTGTAATTGTTTCTCCATCATCTTCAATGGGAACCCCCAAAGCGCGAAAAGCATTTAATGTGGAGAAACAGTCTTCCCCTCGCAAAAAATTACGGATGGTAGTGGTTCCTTCTGCTAAAGCTCCGAACATGATGCTCCGGTGGGAAATAGATTTGTCCGCAGGGATTTGGATCGTTCCTTTTAAACCATTGGCGGTAGGTCCTAATTTCATAATATCCTCCTTTGATAGTGCGCTGCTTTTTAATACGCTTATTCGTGTACCACAGGTTTTATTTTAAGCGACAAGGGTAATCTGTATAAGTTTGCAGACAATTCATGCCCGCTTGCAAATCCCGTTCATTTTTGAACGTAATCTGCAAGACCCCATTGATATCTTCTCTAGTCTCTTGGATTTTTAGATTGATGATTGACAGTTCAGCTTTTCCCAGCAGTCCTGTAACCTCGGCAACAACGCCGGGAACATCTGGGACATCCACATAAAGATCATAAAAGGCTGGAATGGCCCCATTTTTATGAACAGGAAGTCGGTCGCGAGTGTCTCTCGCATGGTCGAAAAAGTCATAGATTCCCTGTTGGTCACGGTGAATTAACAGTCGTTGGACTTGAGACATCTGCTCTTGCCAAAGGGTCAGTTGAGACATCAATGTTTCCCGATTACTCAATAAAATGTCTGTCCACATTTTGGGATCCGATGAAGCAATCCGAGTAATGTCACGAAAACCTCCGGCAGCCAGCTGTTTAGCCCGAGGATGTTCTTGATTGAAAACATCAGCTTGTGTCACTAAACCAGCTGCAATGATATGTGGCAGATGACTCAACATGCCGGTGATTTCATCGTGTTCCTCTGGTGAAAGTTCAACATATTTTGCCCGGGTACCCGAAAATAATTCCTTTAACACGTCCAGTGAGTCATGGTCTTTTTCTTTAGGAGTAAAAATATAGTAGGCATTTTCAAACAAATCTTCATCGCAAGCATTGACTCCGGATTTATGAGAACCTGCCATCGGGTGCCCACCGATGAATGTAAAAGAACACGAAGCAGCAGTTTCACTGATAGCTTTTTTGGTGCTGCCGGCATCTGTCACGATGACCCCCGTCTTTAGTGTCAATTGACAAAGCGTCTGTAGATAGTCCAGAGTCACACTGACCGGAGTAGCAAAAACGATGATATCTGCTTGTGTTGCCGCTGTCTTGAAATCAGTCGCTGCCGTTTGGATAATGCCTTTTTCAAGCGCTGTTTGACGGGTCACTGAAGATTTATCCCAGCCGATTACGGTGCATTGAGGGTGAGCACGCCGGATACAGCGGGCCAATGAAGCCCCAATCAATCCTAAGCCGGTGATTAAAACTTGCTGTTCCACACTGGTTTCCCCTCTCAGTAATTTTTCAAGTACTCTCTATATGCGGCAACTGCCGCCTTCAGCTCATCGAATGAGTCGCTGCCGAATTTTTCTAAAAAGGCTGTGGCTAATACTGTCGCTGCTACATTTTCAGCAACGACGGAAGCTGCTGGGACAGCTGTACTGTCTGATCGTTCCACACTGGCCTTGTAAGGCTCTTTTGTTTCAATATCGATGGTCTGTAGCGGCTTATATAAAGTCGGGATTGGTTTCATGACTCCTTTGATGACAATGGCTTCACCATTTGTCATGCCTCCTTCAAAGCCGCCGAGATTATCGTTTTTTCGTGTGTAGCCATCTGCCTCACTCCATTGGATTTCATCCATTACCAATGATCCCGGCAGATTACCTGCTTCAAAACCAACCCCAAACTCTACTCCCTTGAAGGCATTGATACTGACAATGGCTTGGGCCAACTTGGCATCAAGTTTTTTATCCCATTGCACATAACTGCCTAATCCAGCAGGAACGCCGCCAATGATGACTTCAACTACGCCACCAATCGTATCGCCTTTTTTCTTGGTCGCATCAATCAGGGCTTTGATTTCTTCTTCCACAGTTGGGTCAACAACTCGAATTTCCGATGCTTCCGAACGTTCCTTGATTTCTTGAATCGACATACCATCAGGAATCGTCGCTTTGATGCCACCTAAAACTGTCACGTGCCCGGCAACAATCACCCCGAGCTCCGACAATAATTTCTTTGCTACTGCGCCAATTGCAACCCGCATCGTTGTTTCTCTGGCAGAAGAGCGTTCTAAAACATTTCGCAGGTCCCGATGGTGATATTTCATGCCTCCAACTAGATCCGCGTGACCAGGCCGGGGCCGAGTCACTTTTCTGACAGCCTTTGCTTCTTCGGAAACATCCTCAGCTGCCATAATCGTCGTCCAGTTTTTCCAGTCACGATTTTCGACTACTAAAGTAACCGGTGCCCCAATCGTCTTGCCATGGCGCACCCCCGATAGAATCTGCACCTGGTCTTTTTCAATCTTCATGCGACCTCCTCGACCATAGCCGGTTTGCCGCCGTGCCAATTCAATGTTGATATCTTCTGCCGTCAACGGTAACCCTGCCGGTAATCCTTCAATGATAGCCGTCAATTGCGGGCCGTGTGATTCCCCTGCTGTAATATAACGCATTAGCTTACATCCTCTCTATCTAAGTATTGTCGTAGTTCTTCAAGTGGCACCGTCACGATTTTGGCTTCACCGATATCGGTTAATAAAATCAGCTTCAAATTTGTCCCACGGGCTTTCTTGTCATGGGTAATTGCTTCAAACAAACGCGCTTCATCCCAATTCTCTGCATGAATTGGCAGATGAAATTTTTCAATCATGGCTTTTAGCCGGGCCGTACTTCCCACAGGAGACAATCCAATTTTCTCTGCGTGAGCATTGATCTGCATCATGCCAATCGCAACGCCCTCACCATGACTGACTACGCCATAGCCTGATGTTTTTTCAACTGCGTGGCCAATCGTGTGGCCAAAGTTCAAAATCAGTCGAATGCCGTTGTCAAACTCATCTTCTTCCACGACTTTTTGTTTCACTTTCAAAGTTTCTGTAATCACATAGTCAGCCTGGGCCAACAAATCGTTTTCATCTGTCAAATTATTCAAAAAATTCCAAAGGTCAAGATCCGCAATAGCAGCTGACTTGATGATTTCCGCAATACCTTCTCTGATCCTTCTCCTATCCAAAGTTGTCAAGACTTCCGGATCGATCAGTACGCCATCTGGTTGACTGAAAGTGCCGACTAGGTTTTTGGCTTTGGCTGTGTTGACAGCTGTCTTACCACCAATGCTTGAGTCTACTTGTGCCAAAAGGGTCGTGGGGATTTGAATAAAATGGATCCCACGCATATACGTAGATGCCGCAAAAGCAGCTAAATCGCCGATAACGCCCCCACCTAAGGCAATAATGCCGTCAGAACGAGTGAACCCTTCATCGGCTAAAAAGCTGTAGATATTCTCTGCCTCTGCCAATGATTTACTCGCCTCTCCATTGGCAACAACGTGAATAACTGGTTCAAAGCCGGCTTTCTCTACAGCTTGTCGGACGATTTCAGCGTAGAGAGGCGCCACATTGTCATCCGTGATAATGGCAACTTTTTGTGGCTGCCAAAGCTCTTTTAGCAAAGAACCGACTTCTTTTAAGCAACCTTTTCGGATATGAATATCGTATTGATGGTCTTTTAAATGGATGGTCAGCATTTTATTTCCCCCTTGAGGGATTACCGAGAGCTTGGTCTCAGCAATCCCCGACTTTTTGGATGAACAACTTTTGGTTTGAATCAGCCACCGATTTCCAATGCTTTGATTTCTTTCATGGCTTTTTCCATGATTGTGACTTCCTTCATCATTCTCATGTAAGTTTTTTCATTCAACGATTGAGGGCCATCTGACCAAGCATTGGCTGGATCTGGATGAATCTCTACGATCATACCGTCTGCGCCGGCAGCAACACCCGCTCTAGCCATTGGTGGTACCAAGTCCCAAATCCCGGTACCGTGGGAAGGATCGACGATGATTGGGAAATGACTGAGTTTTTTGATTAGAGGAACAGCACTAAGATCAAAGGTGTTTCTTGTGGCGGTTTCGTAGGTTCGAATCCCTCGTTCAATGAAAATCACCGGTGACTTGTCAGAAATTGCGATGTATTCTGCCGCATTGAGCCATTCATCAATGGTCCCGGCAATCCCGCGTTTAAGACCAATGGGTTTCCCCGTTTTACCGACAGCTTGGAGCAACTTGTAGTTTTGCATGTTCCGAGCACCAATCTGCAAAATGTCGCTGTATTCAGCAACCATCTCAATATGGCTTTCATCCATAACTTCAGTAATGACCTTCATATCAAATTCATCGGCTGCCTGGCGGATGTATTTCAGCCCTTCTTCTTCCAGACCTTGGAAAGCGTAAGGAGAGGTACGGGGCTTGAAAGCTCCCCCACGTAAAATTTGGGCGCCGCCGGCTTTTGCGATACGGGCACACTCTCTGATTTGATCCAGTCCTTCAATGGAACAAGGGCCTGCCATCGTAACAAAATTTCCGTCACCGATTTTCACACCATCGACATCCACGACAGTGTCTCCAGGGTGAAATTCACGAGAAGTCAATTTGTAAGTATTTGAAATTCGGACCGCTTTTTCTACCCCATCGTAGCTGTAAAAAGCGACATCCTGGACATTGCGGGTATCACCTTTCAAACCGATGACGATATGTTCAGAACCTTCATCAATATTAACATCTAGTCCTTCTTTTTTTATACGCTTAACCACATTTTCTACTTGTTCGCGGGTAGCCCCGGGTTTCATAATGACGATCATTTTCATTTCTCCTTTTTTGTAAATCATTGAACAGATTGGCAATGTTCCTGTTTTTCATCGCTAAACTGTGTGATTGTTCCTTTTATTTTCAAGTATTACTGCGCTTCAATCAACGGCTTGATCGTGGCAGTGGGCATTTCTTTGCCAGTCCACAATTTGAAGGCTGCGGCCCCTTGATACAACAACATACCTAAGCCGTTTGCTGTTTTGAGGCCCCTTGCTTTGGCTTCTTGCAAAAGTAAAGTTTCCCGAGGATCGTAAATAACATCATATACGGCCAGCTCCCCTTTTAAAAGCTCAAAGTCCGGCAAAGCGCTGGCAGCCGTATGCGGCGCCATCCCCACGCCAGTAGCATTGACCAACAGGCAACTATCGGTCAGTGATTCGGACAATTGGTCTGCTTGTGCTTCTAAATCAAAGAGCTGAATCTGACAGCCGGTTTCTGCGGCAATCACTTGTAGTTTTTCCGCACTTTTTGCAAAAAATTGATCTTTACGATTGTAGACGTGAATCGCTTTAACGCCGTCCAAGGCTGCTTGAGTGATGATGGCGGTTGCCGCCCCACCAGCTCCTAAAATTGTTATCTGTTGATTGATGGGATTCACATCAATGTCTTGCAAGCTGCGCATAAAGCCGCTGCCGTCAGTGTTGTGTCCTACCAATTTGCCGTCACTCGGAACAATTGTATTTACAGCACCGATTAATCGAGCCGCTGGTGATACGTCATCCAAGTAAGGCAGGACTGCAGCTTTATGGGGCATGGTCACATTGGCACCGATAAATGACAGTGTTTTGATTGCCTCTAGTGCAGCTGCTACTTCTTCAGACTCGATATCAAAAGAAAGATAGACAGCATCAATGCCACAAGCTGCAAAAGCGGTGGTGTGCATCAGTGGTGAAATGCTGTGATGTGTTGGTTTGCCGATCAATCCAGCAAGACGGGTATGCCCCGTGATCATTTTTTTCATGGGTTTCCTCCAATCCTGACTACTTTTCCAAAAGCCGTCCAATCTGTTTTAAACAAATTGAAGCGCTCCGACAACTCCTTGTGAAGTGATCACAAATTAAGATTTTATCGAAGAGTCTTTGTTCTTGACCGCCTTCTCTTGTTTGACAAAAAAAGGGCATCCACCGCGACGAATCTACAGTGAACACCCTCAAATGCCTTGTCCGGACAAAGCGTAAAAGAAAAGCCACTATAGATATTCTCTACGGTGGCGAGTAAGTCAAGTCAAAATCCCTTAGCCATCATAGATACAAACTGCTGCGTCTGTACCCATGGTTTCATGAATACAGCCTATCTAAAATAGCTAAAGTAATACTTATTCAGTTGTGGGGTCAATGATCTTTTCATCAAGAATCGCTCCAAACTGGTTTAAGGTTGAGTTCAGTATAGACTCCTTGCAAACACCTGTCAACAGTATTTGCAAGAAATATTCAGTTTTTCAAGAAAAGAATCCGAAAATCCTGTTACTTTCATTGAAGATGTTCACGATTACAAGTCGTCTTCAAAGAACAATAATAGTTCTGACAAGGTAAGAATTTGCTTTTCTTTTGCATCCAAGTCTTTGGCAATTCTGCCCTTTTTCATCAGGATCAAGCGATTGCCAAATGCCAGAGCATCCTCCATATGATGTGTGATCATCAAACAAGTGAGGTTTTGATCCGTCACCATGTCATTGGTGAGCTGCATCAGATTTTTAGAAGTTTTGGGATCTAAAGCAGCAGTGTGTTCATCCAAAAGCAGCAATTCTGGTTCCGTTAAAGTTGCCATTAAAAGACTCAATGCCTGACGCTGCCCGCCAGACAAATTTCCAGTAGGGGTATCCAAATGATTTTCCAAGCCGTTTCCTACTCGTTGGCACAGCTTACCATAATATTCTTTGCGTTCATTGAGCTTTCGAGGTGCTAAAAGACGATGCTGGCCGCGTTTTTCAGCCAATAAAAGATTTTCGGCAACCGTCATGCGGGGAGCCGTCCCCATTTTAGGATCTTGAAAAACACGGGTGATGTACTTTGCCCGATCCTCTTCTGATCTTCTGGTCACATCGTGTTCGTTGATCCGTATTTTTCCGGAAGTCATCGGCAGTGTACCGGCAATGCTGTTAAAAAGTGTACTCTTACCAGCACCGTTTCCCCCCACTACAGTGACAAATTCCCCAGGATTGATGGTCAAATCAATATGATCTAACAGGACACGCGTCTCATCCATTCCGTTTTTAATCGTTTTGTAGCCCTTTTCGATGGTTAAACGAGTCATTGTCCTGCCTCCTCTTTTTCAAAGCCTGTTTTCAGATGCAGTGCTTGCTTCAATTGTGGAATCATCAAGCAGACTGCCAGAATAGCTGAAGAGATGATCTTCAAGTAAGTCGTGTCAAAGCCAGCGAAAATAATCAAGAAGACAATCAGTTGGTAGATAATGCTGCCTACGACGATAGCAATCAATCGTTCGGCAAAGGTCAACTCGCCAAAGAGCACTTCACCGATAATAATTGCCGCCAAACCGATGACAATGACTCCCACGCCTTTTGAAACATCAGCATACCCGTCATTTTGAGAAATCAACGCGCCGGATAATGCGATAACTCCGTTTGAAAGGGTCAAACCTAAAATTTTCATCCGATCTGTTTTGATACCCAAAGAGCGCGCCATCGTTTCATTGTCACCGGTAGCAATGTAAGCTTGCCCCAGATCGGTATTGAAGAAAAATAGTAGCAAAACAATCGTCAGTACCACGAACAATGCGCCTAAAAGGACAATATCAAAGTAGTCTGGCAGATTCATTTTTGTGAAGAAGTCCTGAATCTTGGGATATTGATGCCCCAGCCCTTTGTTGGGACTTTTCATCACATAAAGAATGACTGAATTTAAACCGGACATAACCAAAATCCCTGCCAAAATGACTGGAATCTTACCCTTCGTGTATAACACCCCAGTCACAAAGCCGGCGCACATGCCGGCCAATACGCCTAAAAGTGTTGCCAAGACTGGATGAATGCCATTGGTGATGGCCGTCACACAAACAGCCCCGCCCAAAGGAAAGGTTCCTTCTGTAGTCATGTCTGGAAAGTTTAAAATCCGATAAGTCATAAAGATACCGATTGCCAGTAACGACCATAACAGTCCTTGGCCGATTGTTGAAACGATCATAATTTTTCTCCCCTTGTCTCCGATTATGCGGCGGCTCATGTTTAGCGAACTGCTTTTTTACAAGTTCTACACACTTATTGTGGTAGTTACACTCCAGGATTATTCTGTGAAGCGGGCATCTTTGGTCAGCTCATCGGATAGATGGATTTCCAATGCTTCTGCTTGTTTTTGGTTAATGATGGTTTCCCCTTTTGAAAAAGTGAAAATCGGCGTAGTTGCTGGTTCGGCTTCACCCTTTACGATTTGAGCAGCCATTTTTCCCGTCTGCACACCTAGTTCTTTTTGACTGATCCCAATCGTTGCCACGCCACCTTGTTGAACCATAGTCTCAACAGAAGGAAAGACCGGCAGCTTTTGTTTTTCGGCTTCTTGTGCAACGGTTTCCATCGCATTGGCAATAGTGTTGTCTAAAGGAATAAAGACAAAGTCAACTTCATTGGCTAAAATTTGAACCGTCTGAGCAACTTCATTTGTAGAAGCTACTGGTTTGTTGACAACTTCCATGCCCAGTTCTTTGGCTTTTTCAGAGGCTTTGGCCACTTGGAACTTCGAGTTGGCTTCTGAAGAGGCGTAAAGCATTCCAACTTTTTTAGCGTTGGGCAACATTTTTTTAGCTAGCGCAATGATTTCTTCTACGGGTGGCTGGTCAGAGACACCGGTGATATTGGCACCTGGAGCATCATTGGAAGCGACGAGACCAGCCCCTTCAGGATCGGTAACGGCTCCTAACACAATAGGTATATCTTTTTTCTTGACATTGTTATCGAGAGCTTGGGCAGCTGGAGTTGCAATGCCTATCAAGACTTCTGATTTGTCTTGGACCAGTTGTTGACTCATCGTGTTGAGTTTGCTTTGATCACCTTGACCATTTTGGAAATTAATTGTTAGATTTTCGCCTTCTTTTAAGCCCTCTTCTGCCAAGCCTTCCTTGATTCCTTCATAAATTTGATCCAATGCCGGGTGACTCATCAGCTGAAGTACTCCTACTGTATATTGCTTCTGATTGCTGGTTGTCGAAGTAGTGGTTTTGGCTGATTTGTTGTCTTTTTGGAATCCTTGAAAAAGAGCAAAGCCTCCCAATACGATTACGATTACTGCAACAGCTGTCAAAAGTCCTTTATTTTTCATAATTAGTCATCCTTTCTTATTCCTTCTCGTCATAAACCCTTGTTACTTTGTTAAAGAAACATTACCAACAGAGCTTAAAATTGAGTATCCTTCATCACTATCCCCCGATTTTGATAAAGAAAAAAACCGCATAGATAGTGTCTATGCGGTCAATAAATTCGAATCGTCCGTCATAGATACAAATTTTAGAAGGATACTCTAAAAAGTTGTATCTATGGAAAAAAGCTCCACCAATACAACTACCTACGCCAGATACGCCATGCTTGAGATCGTCCTGAGTTGAAAATAGTTGTTGTCATGATGGTCACTCCTCTTTTAATAAATTATTGTTAAAAACAGAATACGCTATGAAAATCTTTCCGTCAATCAATTTCTGAAAAAATCTGAATAATCAACCAGTATCCAGTTCCCCGACAATGAAAATTATTCCTCATCCAGGCTTTTAATGTTCCACATAGGCAGGCGATTCAGCTCTGGAATGAAAGAAGATTCTTTGTCTGTTAGCTTAGAAAATTCCAAACGATTTTTCTCAACCCCTTTTTCAAAGAAGACAAAGGTTACTTTTGTAGGATCGATGTTGTATTTTTCTCCGATATTGACGGTGTCATAAACGAGAGGATAGTAGTAAAAATCGCGATTCAGCTCCTTGTGCTTTTGCTCCAGTAAATGATCCACCTGATTGCGCTCATCACCGTGGGGCGGCGCAAACATCACTGAAATCGCACTTTTTGAAGCAATCCATTGATCCTCTTTGCCATACTCAATCGTCTTCATACGCTCAGAAACCAGGCCTGGGTAGATGATTTCTTCATATTCTGATTGTCTAACACGAGCTTGAGCCACGACCATAGAAACTGAAAAAAGCGCCACACAGGCTAAGATGCCGGCAAAAGTTAGTAAGCCCCTTCGCTGGTTGGTATAAAACCAGCCTTCCAAATCTTCATAGAAATCTCTCACGCCATTTTTAACAGCATTCAAGGTGCGTCTTATCCGATCCATGGTGTTCCTCCTGTAGTCGGCAAGGTCTGAACTTATCGGTCAACCGTGCCTTTTTCCATCAGATTATCCTTAATACTAGCATTTGCTCCGGTAACGAGCAAGGTCAAAGAGAAACGCTTTAAACAAAAAATACAAAAAGAATAGTTACAAGCAAAAACTTTCTTTCTCAGGCAAGTTTGGTTATGATTAAAAAAGAGAAACAGCTGATAACTGCTGAGGGACTGTTGACCTCCGATTTTACAAAGTCGAAGGTTTTTTGACAAAAGCTTCGCTGATTTTTTCAGCGGTGGGAGGAATACTATGACGCACTTATCCGATGTAATTATGAATTTTATGAGCCCGGTTTTTCAATTAATCGTGACCGGCCTCAATACACTGTCCATCCTGGTTTTGATCTGGGGCGTGGTGATTTCCGGCTATGACTTTATCAAAACAGAATGCACCCAGCCAGACCATGTTCGGGCTGCACGGCACAATAACTTCATTCGTAATTTTTTGGGCAGCTACATTCTATTGAGCTTGGAAATTTTAATTGCTGCCGATATCATTGAATCCATTGTCAATCCTACCTTTGAAGACATTCTTCGACTAGCCGCGGTGGTCGTGATTCGAACAGTGATTTCATTTTTCTTGCATCGTGAAATCCAGGAGGCATTGGACGAAGAAGAACACAATCAAGAAGAACGGCAAAAAATCCAACGAAAATTGCGCTGAACAGGTGTGGACGGTCTACTCTCGGTGGGCCGTTCTTTTTATTTGGTGAAAAGTCGCTTATAATGAATAGGTGTGCTTTAAAACCAGCCACTTTTGTCACCTTTTTTAGTAGGCAACACACAGACAATACGAAACTATTGATTTTTATAGAAATGAGGAATGACTGATGTCCTTTGACGGAATATTCACCCATCAAATGGTAGATGAACTGCAGGCGACTCTCATAAGTGGTCGGGTGAGTAAGATCCACCAACCCTATCCAAACGAAGTCGTTCTGGTGATCCGCAGTCAGGGAAAAAATCGCAAATTACTTTTGTCCGCCCACCCTGCGTATGCACGAGTGCAAATTACTAATATGTCTTATAGTAATCCAGACACCCCACCTAATTTTGTGATGATGCTCAGAAAATACTTGGAAGGTGCCATTTTAGAAGCCATCCAGCAAGTTGACAATGATCGCGTGATTCATTTTACCTTTAGTCGTCGTGATGAGCTGGGGGATCTTCAAAACATTCTTTTGGTGGTGGAATTGATGGGCCGCCACAGTACGATTTTACTGCTGAATCAAGAGAGCGGAAAAATATTGGATGCTATCAAGCATATCGGCTCCAGTCAAAATACTTACCGCTCACTCCTTCCAGGCCTCGAATATATCGCGCCGCCCAAACAAGAAACAATCAATCCCTACCTTGCTTCTGATCACGAGGTTTTTGAGCGATTGTCTCGCTTGCCGGAACTAACCGGAAAAGCACTACAGCAGCAATTCCAAGGTTTGGGACGTGATACAGCAGACGAACTTGCTTTCCGGCTATTAAAGCGACCAAATGAAAAATTACCTGTTTGGCAGGAGTTTTTTGAAAGTCTTCAGCAGAAAAAACAGCCTACTTATTACCTTGTAGGACAAAAAGAATTTTTCACACCCACGGCTTTTCAATCCTTAGCTGAGTCAGCAGAAAAAGCACAAGAATATGAGTCTCTCAGCAGTCTTTTAGATGCCTTCTATCATGACAAAGCCGAGCGGGATCGTGTGAAGCAACAAGGCGGCGAGTTGATTCGTAAAGTAGAAAATGAATTGAAGCGCAACCGCAGTAAGCTGGCAAAGCGGGAACAGACCTTAAAAGATTCGGAAAATGCCGAAGATTTCCGCCAAAAAGGCGAACTGTTAACTACCTTTTTATATCAAGTTCCCCGCGGTGCTAAAACAGTCGAAGTTGCTAATTATTACGATGAAGATCGCCTGTTGTCTATCCAACTGGATCCGGCGCTGACTCCTAACCAAAATGCCCAGAAGTATTTTACGCGCTATCAAAAGCTTAAAAATGCCGTCAAGCTGGTCTATCAACAGATTGCTGAAACCAAGGCGGAAATCGCTTATCTGGAATCTGTACTGGCGCAATTAGAAATCGCTGGGCCGATGGATTTATCAGTGATTCGCGAAGAATTGACCGCTCAAGGCTATATCAGAAATCGTAATCCGAAAAAGCGCAAAGAGAAACCTTCACAGCCAGAAGTATTTCATGCTTCAGATGGCACTGAAATCTTGGTTGGAAAAAATAATCTGCAAAATGACCAACTGACTTTGCGAACGGCTCGCAAGACGGATACTTGGTTACACGCCAAAAACATCCCAGGCTCTCATGTCATCATCCGGACTGATGCGCCTTCTGAAGAAACGCTGATGCAGGCAGCAAATTTGGCGGCTTATTATTCCAAGTATCGCAACTCTGCTCAAGTCCCGGTTGACTATGTGCAGGTGAAATACATCCGTAAGCCAAACGGTGCCAAACCAGGGTATGTCATCTATGAGAATCAGAAAACCCTTTATGTTACCCCAGAAGAAGCTGAAATAGCTAAACTTCGAGGATAATCCTGTGTTTTCAAACAGAACGTTAAAAAGACTCGATCATCAGGGGCCGAGTCTTTTTTATATGTTGTGACCGACCAACGGGAATTTTTTTATTCCTCAACTTCGTCAAAATAATAAATTCTGCGATCTTTACTCTCTTGAAGTGGCCGATTATTTCCTTGCAAAATCTCTTCTTGGAATTGAGACAAAAAGACTCTTGAAAGTTTTGTCGTCTCGTCAAATACAAACCAGTTGATTGGCCCCTTGGTAGGTGGAGTCGTCAAGGAACCGACATAGTGAAAATGACTTTTTGATCGTGGCAAAAACACGCTTGGATCGAAAACCTCTAAATGCTGATCCAAATCCCAAATTTCTGATTGCCGTAACGGGCCCTCTTCCAAAATTTCTGGAACAATCTCACACAGTACTCCTACCACCAAGTTGGTTCCTTCATTGTTCATATGAACGAGATGAATTTCCACCGGCTTTTGCTCACCGTCAATCCAATGCTCACTTGGCAAGTGATAGTGGATATCTGTCAGAGCATAGCGCACACCTTTAAAAACCACATGGCTTTCGCATTCAAAGGGAATAAAGTGAATCGTATTTTTAAATTCTTTTTCAGTGAAACGTTCGGTTCGGTAAGAAAAATGCAGGCTCTCAAAAGCAGCCTGTTTCCCTGAAACAGCCCCTTCGTGTCGAAGATGGATCGGTGATTGGTAGGCAAACTCAGCCCCTTCTCGATACCAGTCACATAAAGTGTGCCAGTGTTCGGGACCATTTTCTCCTTGATAGCTCCACGGAACATCCATATTCCGTTTAATCATCTGCCTCAATCCTTTCGTAAAAAAGAGTTGTCTGCATTTTACCGCAAAAACCGCTTAATTTGCCAACCAGCCGTTCGGATCTTCCTTGAATTTTTTTAAAAGTTCGAGATCTGCTTCATTAATATAATTAGTTTCCAAAGCAGCTTGAATCAACGTAGAATAGTTAGTCAATGTCAAAAGCGGAATGCCCGCCTTTTCAAAGTTTTCTTTTCCTTTTGGCAATTCATAGGTAAAAATGGCAGCTACCGCTAGAACTTCTGCCCCTTCACGTTTGGCAGCTTCTGCCGTCCCCAAAACAGAACCGCCGGTAGAAATCAAATCTTCAATAATAACCATTTTTTGGCCTTTTTGAATGCGCCCTTCTATTTGATTTCCTTTGCCGTGATCTTTTGCTTTGGAACGAATATAGACCATTGGCAAATCCAGAATATCCGCCACCCAAGCAGCATGAGGCACACCACCAGTAGCGGCACCTGCAATGACTTCCACATCTGGATATTCGGCTTTAATCTTTTCTGCCAAGCCTTGTGCAATCTGCTTGCGAACTTTCGGATAGCTGATCGTAATGCGGTTGTCACAATAAATCGGGCTCTTGATACCTGAGGCCCACGTAAAAGGTTCATTGGGACTCAAAAAGACAGCTTCAATCTCTAAAAGGTCTTTAGCTACAGCAGTTTCAATCGTTGTCATCAAGCTTCACCATTCCATTCTTTTTTGATTTGAGTATAGGCTTCATAAGGGTTTGTTGCTTGTGTAATGGGACGGCCCACGACAATATAATCAGAACCGATTTTTCGCGCAGCAGCAGGGGTCATGACCCGTTTTTGGTCTCCTGCGTCAGCTCCTGTTGGACGAATTCCCGGAGTCAAGCAGATAAAGTCTTCGTCGGTGGCCTGTTTGATCGCTGTGACTTCTTGAGCAGAGCAGACCACGCCGTCCAAGCCAGCCTTTTTAGCGCATTGCGCATAATGACGGACACTTTCTTCCAGTGAGACTTGGATCAGTTGATCTTGATGCATTTGTTCTTCTGATGTAGATGTCAATTGGGTGACGGCAATCAACTTCGCCCGTTCTTGACCAGCTGGCTTGCCTGCTTCCAAACCTCTAAGGGCAGCCTCCATCATCTCAATTCCACCAGCGGCATGCACGTTGGCAATGGCAACCCCCATTCCCGCGATTCGCCTCATACCGCTTTCGACCGTATTCGGAATATCGTGAAGTTTCAAATCTAAGAAAATATCATGACCTTGTCGCTTTAAGTAACGAACCACCTCTGGTCCGTCTTCATAAAACAATTCCATGCCTACTTTGACGAATAATTTTTCCTCGTGAGGAAAGTTTTTTAAAAAAAGTTGGACGCTGCCAAGATCTGGGAAGTCTAAGGCAATAATCGGACGTGTGTTCATGCTTTTTTGCGCTCCTCTCGAACTTCTTGAATCAGTTTTTCTAAAGACTCTATACCTAACTCAGCCATTCGCAGGGGCAGCTGGTCAATTAGTTTCGGACAAATGTAAGGATCCGTGAAATTAGCGGTTCCTACTGCAACAGCGGAAGCGCCAGCCATAAACATCTCTAAAACATCGTCTACTGTCATAACACCGCCCATGCCGATGATTGGCAAATCGCTAACACCTGCCACTTGATGAATCAGCCGAATTGCTACCGGCTTGATGGCCGGACCAGACAAGCCTCCAGTTAAATTGGCTAAAATTGGTTTGCGGGTGTTAAGGTCAATGCGCATCCCCAAAAGTGTATTAATCATCGTAAACCCGTCAGCGCCACCAGCTTCAACGGCTTTGGCGATAGGAACGATATCTGTGACATTTGGTGAAAGTTTGACATATACCGGCACCTTAGCCACCTTTTTGACAGCAGCCGTCAAACTTCCAGCGACATCTGGCTCAGTTCCAAACGCCATCCCACCATGACGGACGTTGGGACAAGAGATATTTAATTCAATCGCTTTTACGTTTGGCGCATCGCCGATTTTGGCGCAAACCTCTACATAATCTTCTTCACAAGAGCCTGCAACATTGGCGATGATCGGCAATGCTGGATAACGCTCTGCTAAATACGTCAGGTGTTCTTCCATCACGACTTTCATGCCGGGATTTTGTAAGCCGATCGCATTCAACATGCCACTGGGAGTTTCAGCAACTCGCGGTGTTTCATTGCCAAAACGCTCTTTTGGGGTAGTCGCTTTGATCATGATTGACCCGAGTTCATTTAAATCATAATATTCACCATACTCCTTACCAAATCCGAAACACCCACTAGCAGGAATGATAGGGTTTTTCAAATCCAATCCGGGGAGTTGTATACGTAAGTTTTCATTCATATTAGATGACCACCTTTCCGACTGGGAAAATTGGCCCTTGATCGCAGACCTTCACACTCTTTTGACCGGTTTCATCATCGGCAATGTGACAGACACAGGCATAGCATGCCCCTATCCCACAGGCCATACGAGATTCTAAAGAAATCTGCGCATTCGGGTGATCAGAAAACAATTGATCGACCGTCTTCAACATCCCATTGTTCCCGCAAGCAAAGACGGCAGCCGGTGGATTATCCCCATAGCCTTCTGCTGCTAAAGCTGTTAACAAAAGGTTTCCCACATTGCCGTGAACCCCAAAGCTGCCATCATCAGTTGCAAAACGACACTCCCCAAGAGCCTTGAATTCTTCTGTGTAATACATGACTTCTTTTGAAGCAAAGCCCAGAAAATGGATTGGGACAGCCCCAAGAGCCAAAATCCGGCGGGAAAGTTCATACAGAGGTGGAATCCCAATCCCCCCACCAATGATGTAGACCTCATCACCAGCTTGAATCTGTGACAAGTCAAAGCCATTCCCCAAAGGACCCAAAACATCTAGTTGCTCCCCTGCTTGCAGCTGGGCAAAAACTTTGGTACCTTCTCCTTCTGTCCGGTAAATAATTCGACAAGTTCCTGCTTCACGATCAATGTGATTGATACTGATTGGTCGCCGCAACAACATATCTTCCCGCGGCACTCGAATATGCAAAAACTGTCCGCTTTTTTTCATTTCCTGTACCAGATGTCCGGACAGTGTCATTTCGTAGATACGCGGAGCCAATTGACGTTGTTGTGTGATGGTCATCATTTCCTGTTTCAATGAAAACTCCCCTTTGTTTGCCGCAGTTGCCTAAGCGACAGTCATTATTCTCAGCGAAAGCTATTTTTCCCACTTGCCCTGGTTACAGAGCGGAGAAAAATAGCTTTTGCAAATAGATTACAGCTTTTGTCTATGGCCTTTTGCCGTTAGAAAAACTGATGTGTGATGAATCAAATCGCTTGCGTAGAGAACGCTCGGTCTTCCATGACTTTCAAAATTGCATCGGCAGTGTCCAACGAAGTGAAGAGCGGTACACCGTGCTCAACAGCCTCCCGACGGATGATAAAGCCGTCTTCTGACGCGCCTTGCCGGTTCTTGTCCATCGTATTGATCACCAGTTGTGTATTGCCGCTGCGAATGAGGTCGATGACGTTTTCTTCGCAATTGGTTTCAGAAATTTTGCAGATCGGTTTCACAGCCAATCCTTGCTGTTGGAAATAATCTGCGGTTCCTTTAGTGGCTAGCAGGCTGAAGCCCACTTCTTGAAAACGTCGTGCCAAAGCGAGGGCTTCTTCTTTAGCATCGTCAGCAATTGTGAACAAGACGGCACCAAATTCCGGAATTTTCAATCCAGCTGCTTCAAAAGCTTTGTACAGTGCTTTTTCCAAGCTGCGGTCTGCCCCCATGACTTCGCCGGTTGATTTCATTTCAGGGCCCAAATAGGTATCAACTTTCTGTAACTTAGTAAAAGAGAAGACTGGTGCTTTGATGTGCACGTTCTTGTCTTCCGGATACAAGCCGTTTTCATACCCTAGATCCTTCAGCTTGGTTCCTAAGATGGCTTTGGTTGCAATTTGCGCCATAGGAATACCGGTGACTTTGCTCAAAAAAGGAACTGTCCGGCTAGCCCGTGGATTGACTTCAATCACATAGACTTTATTTTCATGGATAACAAACTGGATGTTCATCATTCCGATACAGTTCAGACCCAAAGCTAATTTTTGTGTATAGTCAGCAATGGTTGCTTTGATTTCTGCGCTCATGAATTGTGGTGGATAAACAGCCATTGAGTCTCCGGAGTGGACCCCAGCTCGCTCGATGTGTTCCATAATTCCCGGAATCAAGACCGTTTCACCGTCGCAGATTGCATCGACTTCACATTCGGAACCTGTCAGGTAACTATCTACTAGGACGGGGTGTTCTGGTGAAGCTTTGACAGCAGTCTCCATATAGTTTTCCAGATCCGCTTGATTTTCAACAATTTCCATCGCACGCCCCCCCAACACATAACTTGGACGTACCAAAACCGGATAGCCGATTCTTTCAGCGATAGCCACAGCTTCTTCTTTATTGGTCGCGGTATCTCCTGGTGGTTGCGGAATGTCTAAGGCTTTTAAAGCTTGCTCGAAAAGGTCACGATTTTCTGCGCGATCCAGATCTTCAATCGACGTACCTAAAATTTTCACACCAGCTTTGACCAATGGTTCCGCCAAGTTGATCGCCGTTTGCCCGCCGAATTGGACGATGACCCCTTCTGGTTGTTCCAGATCAATGACGTTCATGACATCTTCCAAAGTCAGCGGTTCAAAGTACAGTTTATCGGAGATGGAGAAGTCGGTAGAAACTGTTTCTGGGTTACTGTTCATGATGATTGCTTCATAGCCTGCAGCTTGAATCGCTTTAACAGAATGAACAGTCGCATAGTCAAATTCTACTCCTTGTCCGATTCGAATAGGACCAGAACCCAGAACAAGAACTGACGGTGTTTTTGAACGGTGACTTTCATTTTCAAATTCATAGGTGCTGTAAAAATATGGGGTTTCAGATTCAAACTCAGCTGCACAAGTATCCACCATTTTGTAGACAGGCAGCAGCTTTTCTTCTTGGCGCAACTGGCGAATCTCATTTTCAGTCATATTCCATAATTGACCAATCTTCTTATCGGCAAAACCATTTTGTTTTGCTTGTTTCAACAAGTCCAAATCTTTTGGTGTCGCAGCTAAGGATTGCTCAATTTCCACGATGTGAAGGAGTTTATCCAAGAAGAAAAGATCGATTTTAGTTAATTCAGCAATTTCTTCAATCGTATAGCCGCGGCGGATAGCTTCAGTGACATAAAACAAGCGGTCATCTTGCGCCCGAACCATCTTTTTCGTCAATTCCGCATCAGTTACTGTTGCCAACTCAGCAATTTCGGCGTGATAGGTGCCGATTTCCAGCGAGCGAACAGCTTTTAACAAGGACTCTTCGATGTTACGGCCGATTGCCATGACTTCACCAGTGGCTTTCATCTGGGTACCCAATACTCGCTCACCGCTTTCGAATTTGTCGAAAGGCCAACGAGGAATTTTCGCTACCACGTAGTCCAATGCCGGTTCAAATTCAGCGTAAGTTGTTTCAGTCACTGGGTTTTTCATTTCATCCAAGGTTAATCCGACAGCAATTTTGGCAGCGAGTTTTGCAATCGGGTACCCTGTTGCTTTTGAAGCCAGGGCTGAAGAACGAGAGACCCGCGGATTGACTTCAATAACATAATAGTTGAAGCTGTCAGGATCCAGGGCCAACTGAACATTACAGCCGCCTTCAATTTTCAGAGCGCGAATAATCGACAAAGACGCATCTCGCAACATTTGGTATTCGTAGTCACTCAAAGTTTGACTTGGCGCAAATACGATGGAGTCTCCCGTGTGGATTCCCACGGGGTCAAAGTTTTCCATGTTACAGACCACAATCGCATTGTCAGCAGAGTCTCGCATCACTTCATATTCGATTTCTTTGAAGCCGGCAATTGATTTTTCAATCAGACATTGGGTCACTGGCGACAGTTTTAAGCCGTTCTCTGCAATCGTGCGGAGTTCTTCTTCATTGTCACACATTCCGCCGCCGGTACCGCCAAGGGTAAATGCCGGTCGTACGATGATTGGATAACCGATTTGATTAGCAAAGGCCACCGCTTGTTCGACAGTTGATACGATTTCTGATTCCGGAATGGGTTGACCCAAATCTTCCATTAGTTGTTTGAAAAGATCCCGGTCTTCGGCTTGGTCGATAGCAGAAAGTTTAGTACCCAGCAATTCGATGTCCAGTTCTTCTAAAATTCCAGATTCAGCTAGTTCCATCGCCATGTTCAACCCAGTTTGTCCCCCCAGAGTTGGCAAGAGTGCGTCTGGGTTTTCTTTGCGGAGAATACGGGAAACAAATTCAAATGTGATTGGCTCGATATAGACTTTGTCGGCGATTTCTTTATCCGTCATGATAGTGGCGGGATTGGAGTTGACTAAGATGACTTCATAGCCTTCCTCTTTCAAAGCAAGACACGCCTGGGTACCGGCATAATCAAACTCGGCAGCTTGACCGATAATAATGGGCCCTGAACCGATCACCATAATTTTTTTGATATCTGTACGTTTTGGCATTATCTCTTCTCCTTTTCAGCATCCATCATTTCGATGAATTCATCAAACAGGTGCAGGGCATCGTGAGGCCCAGGTGCTGCATCGGGGTGGAATTGAACTGTGAAGGCTGGATATTTTTTGTGACGAACCCCTTCGACAGTCCCATCGTTGACTTCCACATGAGTAACTAGTAGACGCTTAGAATCGATGGAATTCTCGTCAACAGCATAGCCGTGATTTTGAGAAGTAAAATCGATGCGACCTGTTGCAATTTCCCGTACCGGATGGTTCAGTCCTCGATGGCCGAATTTCAATTTGTAGGTATCCGCTCCGTTGGCTAAGGCAAACAGCTGATGGCCCAGACAAATACCAAAAATCGGCACTTTTCCTTGAATCTGTTGAATCATTTCGATAGCCTCCGGTACATCTTTCGGATCTCCAGGACCGTTAGTCAACATCACCCCATCCGGCGCCAGCTCCAGGATAGTTTCAGCCGGCGTATTATAAGGCAACACAGTCAGATTACAGTTGCGATTGGATAATTCCCGTAAGATGGAATGCTTTAGACCAAAATCGATAACCACTACATTGTGTCCGATACCTGGACTCGGGTATGGTTTTGAGGTGGAGACTTGTTCTACTTGATTGGTAGGTAGGACGACTGCCTTCAGCTGATCATACGCATGAGTGAAATCCTCTTCTGATACAATAGACGCCTTCATCGTGCCGTGTTGGCGAATTTTGCGAGTCAATGCTCGTGTATCAATACCGGCAATGCCGGGGATTTCTTTACGTTTCAAAAATTCATCTAAACTGATCAGATTTCGCCAGTTGCTGGCTCGGCGCGCGTGTTCTTTTACCACCACGCCTTTACAAGTAGGTGCGATAGACTCGTAATCATCCCGATTGATGCCGTAGTTTCCCACCATCGGATAAGTGAAAGTGATGATTTGACCGTTGAAACTTTGGTCGGTGATGGTTTCTTGGTAACCAGTCATACTGGTGGTAAAGACGATTTCGCCAAAGACATTTGTCTCGGCTCCGAAACCTTCTCCTTCAAAATAAGTGCCGTCTTCTAAAATCAACCAACGTTTCATTTATTTACTCCCCTTTTGCCAAACTACTTTGCCGTTTACAAATGTGTATAGTGTGTCGCCGTAGTTTTTCCATCCTACAAACGGTGTATTGACGGCTTGTGATTTAAATTCTTTGTCATCAATCGTGTACTCTTCGTCAATGGCAAAAACTGCCAGGTCTGCCGGCTGGCCGACCGCCAGACGACCGGTCTTCAAACCGAAGATAGCGCTAGGCTTGATGGCCATCCAATCGATGACTTGTTCCAGTGTAAAGCGGCCAGTCTTCACAAAATGCGTATAAATCAGTTGGAAGGCATATTCTGAGCCTACGATCCCAAAGGGTGCTTTCAAAAAGCTCTGATTCTTTTCGTCAAAGCCATGAGGGGCATGATCGGTTGCAATACAGTCAATCGTGCCATCCAAAAGCCCTTCAATCAGTGCTTCCCGGTCATCGATACCCCGCAATGGCGGATTCATTTTCCAGTAACCGAAATCTTCAGGAATATCCTGGTCTGCCAAGATTAGATGGTGAGGCGATACCTCAGCAGTCACCTTGATTCCTGCTTGTTTGGCATCTCGGATTACCCGGACGCTTTCTTTTGTCGAAACGTGGCAGACGTGATAATGACAGCCGGTTGCTTCTGCCAAGAGAAGATCCCTTGCAATCTGAGAGGACTCCGTTGCGCTTAAAATCCCTGGTAAACCTAATTCTTCTGCGCGTTTGCCGGCATGCATCACTCCGCCAAACAACAATGATTCGTCTTCAGTATGGGCCACCAGTGCCATATCGTTAGCGGCAGCTTCTTTCATGGCCAGATACATCGTTCCGGCCGTCTGCACACCTACGCCATCGTTGGTGAACGCAAAAGCACCAGCTGCTTTCAAAGCTTGCATATCTGTCAAAACTTCGCTACGCAAATCTTCTGTGATAGGCGCGTATTGGAGCACATTGACGATGGCATCTTTTTTGATGATGTCATAAATGGCGGTCAGTTTCTCCGGGGTATCTGGTACCGGGTTTAGGTTCGGCATCGCACAAACAGTAGTAAAACCACCTCTGGCTGCTGCTTCACTGCCTGATTTTATCGTTTCTTTGTAAGTGAAACCGGGTTCTCTTAAATGGACATGGACATCCACCAACCCTTGTGTGATCAACTGTCCTTTGGCATCGTAGACTTCCTCGAAATCCGCCTCATCAAAGCCGGTCCCAATGGCTTTGATCAAGCCTTCCTCGATCCAGATGGCACCGTCTGTCAGTTCGTTTCCGAAGGTGTTGAGCTTTCCGTTTTTGATCAATGTTTTCATGGTGGTGTTGTCCTCCGTTTTTTTAGTTTGTTGAGTGGCATACTGCAAAGGGGCAATTTTTATCTTACGCCCGACCCGCAAGTATCGCTTCTAAAATTGCCATCCGCACGTAGACACCGTTAGTCATCTGTTGGACGATTCGCGACTGCAAGCCTTCTACCAGTGAATCAGCCAATTCGACATCCCGATTCACTGGGGCTGGGTGCATGATAATTGCGCCTTTTTTCATTTTTGCTGCCCGTTCGACGGTCAGGCCGTATTGTTGATGGTAGCCTTCTTTGGTAAAGCCGGTATCCTCCCCGTCAGCATGACGCTCGTGCTGGACCCGTAACATCATCATGACATCAACTGTTTCCACTAGCTCATCCAATGGCAGGTAGTGACCGTAAACCTCAAAACTTTCGTCATACCATTCCGCCGGGCCCGAGAAGAAGACCTCAGCTCCCAATCGTTTCAGCATTTGCATATTGGATTTTGCCACTCGCGAATGGGTGATATCCCCGACAATCGCGACTTTTAATCCTTCAAAGCTGCCGAACTCTTCGTGGATGGTCATGAGGTCTAACAAGCATTGGGAAGGATGTTGGCCACTGCCATCCCCGCCATTGACGATGGCACACTGGATGGTTTTTGATTCGATTAATTCATCATAGTAGGCTTCATCTCCGTGGCGGATTACTGCCACATCCACACCCAAAGCTGACATGGTCAGTACTGTATCATAGAGCGTTTCCCCTTTTTGAACGGAACTATGTCCGGCGTCAAATTCAATCACTTCGATACCCAGTTTTTTCTCAGCAACATCAAAACTTTTATGAGTTCGTGTACTGTTTTCAAAAAAGAGATTGGTCGCAAAATACTGATCTTTTTCCGGTGTCCATTTAGCTCCTCGTTTGAACTCACGGCCGCGTCTGATCAGGCCCATGACTTCTTGATCTGTCAGAGCCTCGATACTTAGCAGATGTTTCAAACTGATACGTTCGGATTGGATGATCATTGTGGTTCCCCCTGTCGAATGTGGAAATGATTTTTCATCGATTAATTATTTTAAGCTTCTTCGCTGCGGGATGTTTCCGGCAAAATTAAGTTCAAGATGATACCTAAGACAGTTGCCAAAGCCATTGCAGATAATGTGAAGGTGCCGGCTTCTACATACAAGCCGCCAATCCCGATCACCAAGATTACAGAAGCGATGATCAAATTTTTCTTTTTGTCAAAATTGATTTTATTTTCAATCAAAATTTTCAGTCCGCTGGCGGCGATTACGCCGAACAGGATGAAGCTGATACCAGAAATCACTGGATTAGGGATACTTAGAATAAGTGCGCTAAGTTTGCCTACAAAGCCTAAGACCACTGCGAGAACTGCGGCCCCGGCAATTACAAAGACACTGTGGACTCGCGTAATAGCCAGCACGCCGATGTTCTCACCGTAACTAGTCACAGGAGGTCCGCCTACCAGACCAGCGACAATCTGTGCTAACCCATCCCCCATCAAGGTTCGATTCAAACCTGGATCTTGAAAGAAGTTTCGCTTAGTGAGCTTGTTTAAAACCATCAGGTGGCCGATGTGTTCGGTCATAGTGACAAAGGCAATAGGTGCCATGGTAATAATCGCACTCAAGTAAAACTTCGGCTGATAGTTGACAAAAGGAATCTCGAAGTTCGGTAATGCGAACCAAGCGGCTTGCCTAATCGGCTCAGTGTCCACAATCCCCATGATCAATGCGAAGAGATAACCACTGATAATTCCAAGCAAGATCGGAATTAATCCCAGAAATCCTTTTAAAAACATATTGAAAAAAATTGTGATTCCCATCGTGACCAGAGCGACTATCAAAAATTTATAGTCATACTTGCCATCATTGAACATGGCATTGTTAGCGGCATTGGCAGCCAACCCCAGGCCGATAACCATAATTACCGGACCGACAACGATTGGTGGCAAAATTTTGTCCATCCAAGCAGCACCAATCTTCTTTACCACGAAGGCTACAATCAAGTAAACCAATCCTGTAGTGATTGCCCCTTGTGCGATTGCTGGATAACCGTCAGTTGACATCAACAACTTCATTGCAGCGATAAAGGCAAAGCTGGATCCCAGATAAGCTGGAATTTTTCCTTTTGTAACAAAGAGATAGACAATTGTTCCTAGCCCAGAACTTACTAAAGCGATCCCGGGATCAATCCCAACTAAGATTGGTACCAGTACGGTAGCACCGAACATGGTAAATAAGTGCTGGATCGACAAGCCCAGCCAAGGCAGCGGTTTTGGTTTGTCATGGATATCTAATACGACATCTTCGTTGTGAAATTCTTGTGCCACAGGTTCCATCTCCTATTTTTCGATCAAGATCCGGTCTTGGTCGTCAGTTTCTTCCATTTCTACAATGATTGCTTCTGATTGCGCGGTGGGAATATTTTTCCCCACGTAGTCCGCTCGAATGGGTAATTCTCGATGGCCTCGGTCTACTAAAACCGCCAACTGGATCTTATTGGGGCGTCCAAAATCCATGATTGCATCTAAGGCTGCTCGAATCGTGCGACCGGTATATAAAACGTCATCGACAACAATCACTTCTTTTCCTTCCAAAGCCACTGGAATTGTTGATGAGTGCACTTCCGGGTCTTCCAGTTCTTTGCCTTTAACATCGTCGCGATACAATGTGATGTCTAACTCTCCCACTGGTACTTTAATATCTTCCAGCTGCTCCAAGCGGTCTGCAATTCGCTGTGCGATATAAATTCCTCTGGTTTTGATCCCTACCAACACAAGATCTTCCAGCCCGCGATTGCGCTCGATGATCTCGTAGGCGATACGGGTCAATGCCCGTTTCATAGTTACTGCATCTACGACTTCTTTTTGTGACATGTTGTCCCCTCCGAAAATTATTTGTTTTTTTTTGACCATATAAAAAACCTCTTGCCCAGTTGGACAAGAGGTTTGTTTTCAGACTTAGTTATACCTGCATCCTACTTTACGGATACATGTTGTCTTCAGGTTGCGAACTCTCTTGGCGCACCAAGCATCGCTCACCCAATCCTTCTCAGCCTCACAGGACTAAATTAAAGGTTCTCGTATGTTGTTTTCACTATGCCTACTGTACACGTTCACTGCTAAAAAATCAATCTTTTTTTCTCAAATCGGTTAATGTTTTCTCGAAAATTTCCGGTAACGGTGCTTCAAAGACCATATTTTCACCGGTACGGGGATGCGTAAATCCCAATAGCTGGGCGTGGAGAAACTGTCCGTGGCCTTGCAAGGTTTTCTTTGGACCATAGACCGGATCGCCAGCAACTGGGTAACCGATGTATTGCATATGCACGCGAATCTGATGGGTGCGTCCCGTCTCCAGTTGCAACTTGATTAAGGTATAGTCACCAAAGCGTTCCAATACTTCAAAGTGAGTGACGGCGGGTTTTCCCTCTTCTACCACTGCCTGTGTTTTACGATCAACTTTTGAACGGCCAATAGGCGCTTCGATGACCCCTTTATCATGGGGAATATTGCCATGAACCAACGCGATGTAGCGTCGCAATGAAGTTTTGTCTTTCAGCTGTTTAGCCAGTGCTTCATGGGCGGCATCATTTTTAGCAATCATCAACAGGCCCGAGGTATCTTTGTCAATGCGGTGCACGATTCCCGGACGGATGACATCGTTAATGGTAGATAGATCTTTCAAGTGGAACAATAACGCATTTACCAAAGTGCCGTTTGGGTGACCAGCTGAAGGATGAACCACCATTCCCTGCGGCTTATTTACAACAGCAACGTCTTCATCTTGATAAACGATTTCCAGTGGGAGATCCTCAGCTTCTAGCTTAAGTTCTTGGGGTTCTGGAACTGTAATCGTAATCAGGTCGGCTTTTTTGACTTTGTAATTGGCTTTCACTGGAGTACCATTGACCATGACTAAATTTTCTTTTAGCCAGCTTTGTACCTGTGAGCGACTGTAAGCCGCCAGACGACTCCCTAATAGTTTATCGATTCGCCCTAAATCCTCAGCAGCTTTGATTTCAATTTGTTCGTTCATTTAGTCTTCCTTTCAAAACGCTCTTCGAAGATCGCATAGATAAAGACTATCGCGACCCCGACAGTTAAACACATATCTGCGACATTAAAGATCGGAAAATTGATAAATTCAGTTCGGAACATATCCACGACATAGCCCAGACGCACCCGATCGATAAAGTTTCCTAAGGCGCCAGCAATAATCAAACCTAAACCAAGAGAATAAAATTTGCTGCCCCTACGATTTTTCCATAAAAGCCATAAACAGACGGGTACCGCAATAAAGGTTACAATAGCAAAAAACCACATCTGTCCTTCTAAAATACTCCAAGCCGCACCGTTGTTTTGGTAATGGGTCAAGGATAAGACCTTAGGAATAAAGGTCATCGTTTCCCCCAACGCCAAATGGCCAGCAACCCACCATTTTACCAGCTGGTCAATGACAACCATAGCCAGTGCAATCAATATCGATAGTATAAACACGTTCATTTCTCCTTTAAGCGATGGACTTAAATCTTAAACCGCCGCGCATCGTCAATTATCTTGGTACAGATCCCGCGGTCGGATAATTCCTAGTAAATTGCCGTCGGGATCGCCATTTTTTGTGATTAGAATCGCTTCCAGCATCGGTTCTTTTTCAAAAAGAGCCTTAACCTCTGCTACCGGCATCTCACTGTTTACAAAGCGGTAATTGGTGATTTTTCCGTCGGATATAATCAGTTCATCCGCAGTCCGACCTTGTAAACGAACATCGCCTTTTAGACTTTCTTTAGCAAACCAATAACCTAACGCTCGTAACGTAATGAGGCCTTTAAAGTGCCCTTGCTGATAAAGGGGGAATTGAGAATAGCGTTTTTCTGCAATCGTCCGCAATATCTCAGTAATAGACAGCGTGATCTCAAACCCAGTGACCCGCTTGCCAAACCGAGGCAAAACTTTTTCTGGCTTTAACAGTTGGCCTTCGATTTCAGCCATGCGCTTGACTGCCCATTCGTTGGGCTCAGCGATAACGAAATTCTCACCTACCTGTTCGTGTACAATTGCATTACGCAGTTGCGCCATTTGCAGTAAATCATCGGCTGCTTCTGTGATCGCCGGGTTACGCTGTTTATCCAATCGTCTGACCATCTCACTAAAGCCTATATTTCGCGGATTGCCTAGTTCATCTCGCAACCATTTTTCGATTCGATTAAAACTTGATAGAAATTGTTCTGCGCGTTCTCCCATAGCGATCCCTCCATTAATGATTTACCTTGAATCTGTAAGTTGCTTTAATTCTCAGAAGCTTCTTTAATCAAAAAAGCCTGCCTCAGCATAACCGTCAGAAAAATGACAAAGGCCACTAATCCCCCGGCTAGTAAGAGCAAGTTTTGAGTGGCAACCAGTAAAAGGACAAATAAAAAGAGATAAACCAATACAACAGAAGGATTCATTGTCACTTCAAGATGTAGTTGTGGCCTTTTTCTCAAATCATAATAGTAGGGCTTACTCTTTAATAGCGAAAAACTGATTTGTACCGTGCCGGTAGCTTGATCTTCCGGCAGTTCATACACTTTTGTTTCCTCATTACCAATGCTGCCTTGGGGCCTGCCGTTAATTGTCACACGAAAACCACTGCCCATGCCGTAAAATCCGGTTTTTCGAGAAAGTTTCAATCCCATCTGCACCACCTCGTTTCTTTTCCTTCATTATTATTGATTGCAGTCTCACGCAGTTGGGAACCTTTCTTATTATCCCCGAAGGCTCGATAAAATACAAGTCGCTTTTCTTCTAATCTAGGATAACCAGAATTATTGAAACAGTCTGCTTGATCATGGGTAGAAATAGCTGCCATTTTCTAGAAGAAATTGTATCCTGGACAATCTGTTCCAAAAAATGGCCTACATTCAAAAAAACGGTGATCATGTAGTAATCATTTCTTCAGCAAAGTGACTCCCGTTTGAACAAATGCAGACCCCGCTCCTTTTAACTGACATTATTCCTCGTTATTTTGGACAAATTCAAAAAGGTTGGGGGTTTGATTGTATTTGAGGGAGCCTACTTTGTCTTTTTCAATAATCGCTTGTTCCAAGTCAATGCCATTGAGAGCTGCAATTGCAAAAGTGTAATGAATGACGTCAGCCAATTCATTTGCCAGGGAGTTGTCAGTTGTTTTCTTTTTTCGGCCTTGGATTTGGTTAAGAACTTCCGCTACTTCCCCAATCTCTTCAACTAGTTTCATGAAGAGACTTTCTGTGATGCCGGTATCTTTGTATTTCAGTTCTAAGTATTTTTGCAGTTGTGCGACAGTTAGTTTGTGCATACTACCCCTCTTTTACGATTTCTTAGTTTACATTGTACCATGCAGCGGAGAATGAACCTTAAAAAATGAAACGAATAAGCGAACAACTAACTTGACTTTCAGCTAGTTGCTCGCTTTTTTACTACTATTTCTTGTTGGGAGATTTCAGGCCTCAATTGGAAAATAATAAGACTTTGTCAATCAAAGTATTTTCGTTTAAAAATCAGAATAGACCGACTGCATTGCCATTTTCGTCCACATCCATGTTCAACGCAGCTGGTTTTTTCGGTAATCCTGGCATCGTCATGACATCTCCTGTCAAAGCCACTAAAAAGCCAGCGCCGAGTTTTGGTACAAATTCACGAATGGACACGGTAAAATCTTCCGGAGCTCCCAGCTTAGTCGGATCGTCAGAAAAAGAATACTGCGTTTTCGCCATACAGATTGGAAGTTTGTCCCAGCCCTCTTTTGCAAATGTTTTCAGTTGTGTCGCTGCCTTCTTTTCAAAAATGACATTTTGACCGTGATAGATTTTTTCCACGATGGCTGTAACCTTTTCAGCAATACTGAGGGAGTCGTCATATAAACGGTGATAAGCAGCACTATCGTCTTCAATTGCGGCCACGACTGCTTCAGCTAACTCTTGCCCACCTGCGCCTCCTTTGGCCCAAACTTGAGCACGCTTCACCGTGACACCAACCTGCCCGCAAAGTTCTTCCAGTTGAGAAAATTCAGCTTCTGTATCTGTAATAAATTCATTGATTGCCACAACTACCGGTAACCCGTAGCTTTGCATATTTTCGATATGTCGCTTCAAATTGGCAAAGCCTTTAGCAACAGCAGGAACATTTTCTTCAGCCAAACGGTCTTTTTCCACGCCACCGTGCATTTTTAAGGCACGGATGGTTGCAACAATCACGACTGCATCCGGCGCTTTTCCCAAATGAGGTACTTTGATATCCAAAAATTTCTCGGCCCCCAGATCAGCGCCAAAACCGGCCTCTGTCACGGCATAATCTCCTAGTTTCAGTGCTAATTTGGAAGCCATAATAGAGTTACATCCATGAGCGATATTGGCAAATGGCCCCCCGTGAACAAATGCCGGGGTTCCTTCAATTGTTTGTACAAGATTAGGTTTGATTGCATCTTTTAACAACAAAGCCAATGCGCCTTCAATTTTGAGGTCGCGAACGTAAACTGGTTCACGTTGATAAGTGTAGGCAATAACGATATTGCCCAAGCGTTCTTTCAAATTTTCAATATCCGTTGCTAAGCACAAAATTGCCATGATCTCGCTGGCAACAGTGATATCAAAGCCATCTTCTCTTGGCACCCCTTGAATTGGGCCACCCAGTCCGACGATAACATTTCGTAACGCCCGATCGTTCAAGTCCACTACTCGTTTCCAAATGATACGACGAGGATCAATCTTCAGTTCGTTTCCTTGTTGGATATGGTTGTCCAATAAAGCAGACAAGGCGTTGTTAGCGGTAGTGATGGCATGCATGTCACCGGTAAAATGCAGGTTGATATCTTCCATGGGTAGAACTTGTGCATAGCCGCCACCAGTTGCGCCCCCTTTGATTCCCATTACCGGCCCTAAAGAAGGTTCTCGCAGCGCAATCACAGTCTTTTTACCAATCTTGTTCAAGGCGTCCGCCAACCCGATTGTAATTGTGGATTTTCCTTCTCCGGCAGGGGTTGGATTGATGGAAGTCACCAGAATTAGTTTTCCTTCCGGTACTGCTGCCAATTCACGGATCTTGGCCATATCAATTTTTGCTTTATAATTGCCGTATAATTCCAAATCATCCGGAGATAGCCCGACTTTGGCTGCTATTTCGGTAATTGGTCGAATTTGCGCTTGTTGTGCAATCTCTATGTCTGTCGTCATCTTCCCTACTCCTTTAGTTTTCCATCTTTTTCCCGAACAATATTTGCTATCTTAGTTCTTTTGTTAAGTTATATCTATCTTATAACGAAGAGAAATAAAAAACCACCGCTTTTCCCTCTTTTTTTTCACAAAGCTTTTAATCGTTCGCTTTCTTTCTTCTATGGTATAACTTGTACCAAACCAGAAACGAGAAACCACTTCTGTTCCACCGTACCAGACCTCTAGCAAACGCTTTCTTTTGCTGGCTCTATCCGTTAAAGTAAGTTCGTCAACAACTACTGTTACAAAAAAATGTAAAGGGGAATTCTTATGGAACATGATTTTCTATGGGGAGCTTCGACAAGTGCCTACCAAGCAGAAGGGGCATGGAACGAGGATGGGAAAGGACTCTCTGTTCAAGATATCAAAACAATTCCCGCTGGAACCAGTGATTTCAAAGTTGCAGCAGACCACTACCATCGTTTTGAAGAAGACGTCGCATTGTTTAAAGAACTGGGATTGACTGCCTATCGCTTCTCGATTTCTTGGTCAAGGATCATTCCGACGGGTGACGGTGAAGTAAATCAGTTGGGACTCGCTTTTTACGATCGCTTGATTGATCTGTTGATTGCCAATGGCATCGAGCCGATTGTGACGGTTTATCATTTTGACCTCCCAGCGAAGTTAGAAAAGGAAGGTGGCTGGCAAAATAGAGCAACTGTTAACGCCTTTGTCCGCTATTGCGATATTTTGTTTGAACATTTCGGTACTCGCGTAAACTATTGGCTGACAATCAATGAACAGAACATGATGGTTTTAGCAAGCTCAGCAGTTCTCTCTGGAAAAAAGAGCCTGAAAGCCAATTATCAAGAAAATCATCACATGTTAATTGCACAAGCATTGGTCATGAAACATTACCATGATCAACACTATCCAGGAAAAATCGGCCCGGCACCTAACATTGCTTACGTCAACCCAGCTTCCTCAGATCCTTTAGATATACGGGCTGCACAGCAGTTTAATGCTTTGCGCAACTGGCTCTTTCTGGACGTTCCGGTCTTTGGACACTACAATCATCAGGCCTGGCATATTTTAGAAAGCCTTGATGCCGTCCCTGAATTTGCACCAGGTGATGAAGAGATCTTACAAGGCGGTAAGCCAGACTTCATTGCTTTTAATTACTACAATACGAATACTGTCTCTGCTTATGACGGCCAGGAAATCTTAGAGGGGGACCAGCAGACAGGGTTTGGCCTGCCTGGATTTTTTAAAAGCACTCCTAATCCTCACCTAGCCATCACTGAGTTTGGCTGGGAAGTCGATCCACTGGGGTTTGCTACAACGATTAATGAACTCTATAGTCGCTACCACCTTCCTTTGATTGTTACTGAAAACGGTCTCGGGAGTAAAGATGAGCTGATTGATGGTCAGATCCACGATCAGTATCGAATTGACTATTTAGCAGCCCATATTGAAGTTCTTCAAATAGCAATAAAAGAAGGCGCTGATGTGTTCGGTTATTGTCCTTGGAGCGCACTTGATCTCATTAGTACTCACGAGGGAATCGCCAAACGATATGGATTTATCTATGTTCATCGCACTGATGAACTGCTACTGGATTTAAAACGTTACAAAAAAGACAGCTTTTACTGGTATCAACAAGTAATAAAAAATGGAGGCGTCCAATTGTGAAAAATTTTGAAAAAATACTGAACAATATTCTGGGACCGATTGCTAATAAGATGAACCAAAGTATCTTTTTTTCCACTTTGACTAATGCGTTTATCCGAACGACCCCTATTACATTAGGTGCTGCCTTTATCATGCTGATTGGTAATTTTCCGATCCCAGCTTGGACCAATTGGTTAGCTTCTGTGGGTCTAAATGTCCATTTTAATGCGGTTGTTGGTGCTACTTTGAATGCTTTGGCAATCTACATCGCCTTCAACATCGCCTATTGCTATGCTGAAAAAGTCGGAGATGCTCCTTTATCTCCCGGTTTGTTATCGGCTGCATCGTTTTTACTTTTAGCTCCTCAAATTATTTCCGTTCCTCAATTGGAAACAGCAGTTGCTGAGTTCCCTGGCGCAGCAACCGTGACTGGAATAAACTATGTCGAATCTTTCCAAACGGCCCAAACTGGTGGTCCAGGGCTGATTGTTGCGATTTTTGTCGGCTTTATCACGGCCTCTTTGTATCACTTTTTGAAAAAACGTAACTTGGTTATCAAAATGCCTGCCTCTGTGCCACCAAATGTCAGTGAATCTTTGGCACCTACTTTTATTGCCGGCATCATCTTCGGTCTCTTTTTAATCATTCGTATTCTTATGAGTTACACACCATTTAACGATGTCTTCAGTTTGGTCTATGGATTACTGCAAGCCCCTTTGCAATCATTAACGGCTTCACCAGTTTCAATCATCATCATCTATACATTGGCCAACTTGTTCTGGTTTTTCGGGATTCATCCGACTGTCGTTTACAGTGTCGTCACACCATTACTGCTGGCAAACTTTAACGAAAACGTCAACGCCTATCTCAGTGGAAAACCGGTTCCTTACTTAATGATGGCTGTTGTATATGCCTTCACTTCCAATGCATTTGGCGGACAAGGTGGCACTTATGGACTGATCTTTTCTATGTGGCGAGCTCGATCGGCACGCTACAAACAGTTATTCCGTTTGGCATTAGCTCCATCATTGTTCAATATCAACGAACCACTAGTATTCGGAACACCAATCATGCTCAATCCTTTGTACTTTTTCCCAATGGTATTCGGTCCAGCAATTCAAGGTGGCCTGGCCTATCTTTTGGCAACACTATTGAAAGTGGATTCTTACAATGCCGCGGTTCAGATGCCTTGGACGACTCCGACACCGATTTTTGCTTTCTTGATTGGCGGCTGGAAGTTCCTCTTAATTGCCGTGATTATCATGGTGGTAATCATCGGACTGTGGTATCCATTTTTCAAAGTCGCAGATAGTCGCGAACTAGCAGCCGAAAAGCAAGCTAGCCCTGAATAAATCTGCCTGCCATTTTGTGAGATATCGGCAATAAATTAAATAAAACAAGAGCTTCTCTTTTCAGTCATCTGCGTACCGAAAAGAGAAGCTCTTGTTTATTTTGTCTTTTTTAACGATCAATTGATTGATACTTAAAAAGATCGGGATGATTACTGATTTCCTCCAATAATTTTTCCAAGATCAACATTGTAGGGATTTGACTGCTATTATCAAAAAGACCATATTTCCGTGGTTCAGGTGCTTGATGGGTTAAAACTATGTTGCTGATTCGAGCCAATGTACTATTGCCATTTCCGGTGATGCAGACACGCTCAAAATCTAACAAAGGCTGATAATAGGCTACCATGTCTACTACGTCCGGGGTCTCACCAGAATTAGAGATGGTGATGATCAGATTGTCTGTCGTGTTGATCAGCCTTGGTCGCAACGGATAATAAGGATCAGTAACTGAGAAGCTGTTAAAGCCCAGGGTTGCTAACCGGCGAGCACCGTATTCACACAGGATACCCGAAATACCGATTCCGATTAGTACGATATTGTCGCTGGCCAGTACTTTTTCAGCCAAAATATGGATGTTTTCATCCAAATCGGCGGCGTAAGTTCTTTTTTCAACAGACTGAGCAGCTCTTTTCCAGAAATCATCGGCTTCTCGTCGCTCGCCTTCTTCAATTTTGACTCGTAATGCTGATTGAAATTCCGGGAAGCTGTCAAAGCCCATCTTACGGACAAAGCGCATGACAGACGTTGCTGAGGCATGTGCTTCATGGGCAATTTCCCGCACACGCATTTGCGGAATGTCTTGGTAATGATTTAAGATATAGTTGTAAATGACCAGATCAGTACTGGAAAAGTTTTTAGTGTCCTGATTATCAAAAAACGGCATTTTTTTCTCCTTGCCTGCAGTTGATGGAAAACCAGGCCTGTCTCTTTTATGAAAAGATATGTTACGGGTGCATTTAACCTGTGACATTAACAGACGAGGCAAATCAGTGAATTGCAAAAATTACGATAATGCATTTTACCTAAGCTCAATTTCATCAATAATGGTGATTGTTTCTTCGGGAAAACGGCTGTACAGTTCAAGCTTTAATCGAGCGAGTGTCTTTTTTCGAAAAATAAATGATTCTTCTTTTCCCTCATAGTGAAATGAGATACCATTTGGATTAAGCGTTAATTGCGTAATATCTGAAAAAAGAAAGGCTTTTGTCTTCCAAGGGCGAGCATAGTGAACAATCAACCGATCTTCGGCAAAATACATGACTCGCCGACAGCCAATCACAGCTAAAAAAAGAAAAAATCCCATCACTAAATTACTTTTCCAATAAGGACCGGTATTTTCCAATGATAATGTCAGGCTGTAAAACAAAATGATCATAGTCACCGACCAATAGATGATCGAAGCAGCCAGTTCAGGTTGCCAGTGGTAACGTTTTTCTTTCATGGTTCATCCCTTCCACCCTTGTTTACAGGTACAACATACCCTGCCAACACTAGTAAAAATTCTATCACAGTCCCTCTCAGAAAGGAAATTATTTCATGATTAAAGCGTATATTGATGCCTCTGTCAAAGGCAATCCCGGAAGTGCTGGAGGTGGCATCCTCCTGATTGATAATACTGGTCGCCAACGTCAACTTGCCTTCGCTCTTCCCGGAAAACTATCAAATCACCAAGCGGAATTTGCTGTTTTTGTCAATTTGCTTGATCTCTTGCTCCAAGAAAAAAGTCAACATGAGACGATTATGGTTTATTCCGACAGCAAGGTACTCGTGAGTACGGTTGATAAAAACCATACTGCAAACACTGATTTTCTTCCCTATTTAGAGTTAATTCAACAAAAACTGGTTGCATTTGAGCTTTTGATTTTGCAGTGGCTTCCAGAAGCAAACAATAAAGGCGCCGACAATTTAGCCCGTCAAGGCTTGAAAAAGGCCCTTAAATTACAGAATTGGTGACAGCAAACGAGAAAAATTTTGCTTGAAGCGTAACCAATAGCTCTGATTTTCGATCATTTCATCTGTCAATTCAAAACAATCTTCCATATCTTTTAAAAAGATTCGCTGCATTTCCAGCGTTGTCGGCTGATCATAGATAAAGGCGCTGACTTCAAAATTCAGTGAATAGCTGCGGATATCCTGGTTAGTCGAGCCCACCGAACAGATAGTATCATCCATCACGATAGTTTTGGAATGCAAAAAGCCCTTGCCGTCTTTTTGGTAGTGGTAAATTTTAACCCCATTTTTTTTGAAAAAATTGCAATAATATTGTGTAGCACGGTAAATGAAAGGATGGTCTGGCATAGAAGGAACCATTATCCGAACATCAACACCGGATTGTTGGGCAATAAGAATGGCATTTGTCATAGTATCGTCTGGAATTAAGTAGGGGGTTTGAATCCAAACCTTTTCTTCGGCAGCTAAGAGCATTTTTACAAAAGCACTTTTTAAGATGTCGACTCCATTTTCTGGGCCGTCTGAGACGATTTGCATCGCCACATTGCCAATGTCTCCTGCAGGTTCGATAAAATAGCGATCCTCATAGGCTAGCTGATTGGTTTTGCCAGAGACCGAAGCATTCCAGTCTTTGATGAAGATTTCTTGCAATGTAAAAACCGCGGTACCAGAGATTCTGGCATGGGTATCTCGCCAATAGCCGAAGCGTTTGTATTCCCCTAAATATTGATCCCCTACATTGAAGCCCCCAGTCCAACCGATTTGACCGTCAATCACAACAATTTTTCGATGAAGGTGATAGTTCAATCTCGTCTTCCGAATCAAATCTCGTGAGGTAATAAAGCGGGTCACACGACCACCAGCATCAACGATTGGTTGGAAAAACTTTCGATCAGATCCCCGTGCGCCCCAGGGATCATAGATGACACGTACCTCGACCCCTTCTTTGGCTTTTTCCACTAAAATATCTCGAAAGGCCGTGCCAATTTTGTCTGGAAAAAAGGCATAATATTCCACATGCACATTGTCTGTGGCTTTACGGATATCCGCAAACAAGGCAGCAAATTTTTCGTGACCGTCTGTGTACAGCTGAATATCGTTTCCCTTTGATAAAGGCGACTCTTCCACATTTCGCAGGTAGCGCTCCAGCAATTGAGAACCGGATGTTTTTACACTGCGATGGTATTGGCGGTTGTGCTCATGGATACGAGTGTTGATTTCACCAATTTTTTTTCGGTCCTCATTGTCGAATTTGTAGACTGTTTCTCCATCGATCCCTCGTCCACAAAACAGGTAGAAAATAAAGCCGACAATCGGTAAAAAGACCAGCGTCATCAGCCAGGCTAAGATACTGGTGATGGACCGTGGTTTGCGAAATACAGTGATGATGGCACCGATTGTATTGATCAAAATCACACCGTAAACGACGGTATTGATCAAGCTGATATCCATTTGAAAATGCATATAGTTGTTCTCCTTTTTGCATCTGTCGGCAGCCTTATTCTACAGTGGCCGTCGTGCTGCTGTTTAATCCAAAAGATAGGTGTGATCAAAAGTGATCTCGAGTTTTTGCTCCCCTAGCTGTTGTTGTATCTTGAATTGAAGTGTTTCTTTGAGCTCCTGATCTGTCAGAGGACATTTTTTGGGAACCACCACATCAAAGCTCATGCGCTGTGGGCTGAGAATCCTGAAATCGTGCATTGTCAACCCGGGTGCAACATTGATCACAATGGCTTCTACCAGAGCCCGCTGTTTCTGATAGGCGTCGTTTTGCAGTGCCACTGGATCCAAATGACACACCAACTCCACATCCAATTGGTTGCGAAAGTCTTTTTCAATGTGGTTAATGACATCGTGGGCTTGATTTAATGTCCATCGATCATCGACTTCAATGTGAACAGAAGCAAACTTCTTTTGGGGACCATAATTGTGCACCAATAGATCGTGATAGCCTAAAATATCAGGATAGCCCTTCAACATCTTCTCCATAGCGGTCAGTTCTTCTTGCGTAGGGCGGCTTCCCATCAGTTCATCGATAAAACTTTTGACCATCGTGATTCCGCTATAAATAATGTAACAAGCAATCAAAAACCCAATCCAACCATCCACTCGCCAGCCGGTCACGCCTTCGATTACTGCAGAAAGCAACACTGCGACAGTCGTCAATACATCGTTTAAGGCATCTTGTCCAGTAGCTTTTAGAGTAGATGACTGAATCGTACTGCCTAATGTCCGATACATACGACTCTGCCAGACTTTTATCAGAATGGAAAGAATCAACACCAAAAAGACAATCAGGTGAAGGTTCACACTTTGTGGATGGCGAATTTTTTCAAATGAGGACAATAAGAATTGGAATCCGACAAAAGTCATCACCAAACTAATCAAGAAGCCAGAGATGTATTCAAAACGTTCATGGCCAAAAGGATGTTCTTTGTCAGCCGGCTTAGCTGCAATTTGAAAGCCCACTAATGTCAGTATGGAACTTGCAGTATCTGTCAAGGAATTGATAGCATCGGCCATAATGGATACTGATCCGGCAGCTAAACCAATTGCAAATTTGCCGATAAAGAGTATGGCATTGGAGAGAAATCCTAGAATACCCGCCAAACGTCCGATACCCGTCCTGCGTTTCTCCGGAGTATCCTGTGCTGCAAATTTTCGAATTAGAAAACGAATCATGGAGAGCGCTCCTTCATGGAATCCGACAGTTTACCTTGGAATTAGTGAAAAGTGTCGGAAAATAATCTTCAACCATTGTAACGCGAAAGGCTGTTTTTTATCAAGATTGATGCCAGTCATTTACTGAGATTATTTATCAGTTTGTGATTAGTCTTGGGCCTTCTCTTCGTTGTTTTCAGTTACCTTGCTAAAAATCGTAGCAGTCTTGCATCTGATGACCTGCCCAACTGAAAACGAGCTATAACTATCTCCTGCTACCGTTCTCCGAAGCGAATACTACCAAACGTAAGCCACAAGCAAAAACAAAAGCCAAGTCCCTTCCATTAAAGAACCATGGAAGAAACTTGGCTTTTCATTGTCAAAATTTCAAGCACTGACCCTTTTAGATAGCCAATCGACTGTCCTGGCTTATTTGTTCAACCAATTGGCAACTTCTGCCAAAGCATCGTCGATCCCAGCTGGATTTTTCCCGCCGGCTTGTGCCATGTCTGGACGGCCACCGCCGCCACCACCTACAAGAGGCGCAATGACTTTGATAAGGTCTCCGGCTTTAAGCCCTTGTTCGTTTGCCTGAGGACTCATGGCTGCCAGCAAATTGACTTTCCCTTCAGAGGCAGTAGCCAAGACCAAAACATCAGAAACGGCTTTTTGTTTCCATTGGTCAGCAAGCTGTCGCAGTTGATTCATGTCTTTTACTTGAACTTTGGCTGCAACGTAGCTGATATCTCCAGCTTTTTGGATATTGTTGAAGATGTCACCTGCTTGTTGGTTCGCGAGTTTTGAGGCCAATGCTTCATTTTCTTTTTGTAATTCCCGCAATTGTTGCTGCAGTTGCTCAGTTTTTGCGACAACTTCCTTGATCTGAGGCGATTTTACGATTTGCGCGATGGCTTTGAGTTGTTTTTCTTCTTCGTGGAACAACTCATAGGCTTCTTTGCTAGTAACTGCTTCGATTCGTCGTACGCCGGCACCGATCCCTGATTCAGCAACAATCTTGAAAATTCCGATGTCTTCGGTATTCTTAACGTGGGTCCCACCACACAACTCAATCGACCAGTCACCAACGTTTACCACTCTGACATCATGTCCGTATTTCTCGCCGAACAGCGCCATAGCGCCCATTTCTTTGGCAGTATCGATGTCCGTTTCAATCGTTACAACTGGAACAGCTTCCCAGATTTTACGGTTGACGATAGCTTCCATTTCCTTCAGTTCATCAGCGGTGACTTGACCAAAATGAGTGAAGTCAAAACGCAAATGCCCCGGTGCAACTAAAGAACCAGCTTGATTGGCGTGATTACCCAAGACTTCCTTCAGCGCTTTGTGCAAAAGATGGGTAGCGGTATGATTTTTCACGATACGGTTTCGACGGGCTGCGTTGACTTGTAAGAAGTAACGTTCTCCTTCTTTAAGTACACCCTTCAATGCTGCTTTATGAAGGAACTGCCCATTCGGTGCTTTTTGAACATCATAAACTTCTGCTACTAAATTTCCGTCAGCATCTGCAACCATACCTGTATCTGCAACTTGCCCGCCCATTTCCGCATAGAAAGGTGTTTCAGCAAAAATCAGTTGAACTTTTCCCTCAGAAGCGGCGCTCACTAACTCATCGTCTTTGATAATGACCAAAAGCTCGCTTTGTGCTTCTTCTTGGTCATAGCCTACAAAACGGCTGTCGACTTTGATGTCTGTCAATAACGCAGACTGTACCCCCATCGAAAGTTCCGTGCTGCGAGCTGCCCGAGCCCGTTCACGTTGGGCATCCATTTCTTTTTCAAACCCTGCATGATCCACTTTCAAGCCTTCATCCTCAGCGACTTCTTCTGTCAATTCAACTGGGAAGCCATAGGTGTCATACAATTTGAAAATATCGGCTCCTGAAAGGATGGCGCCATTTTCTGCTTTCACTTTGGCAATTACTTCTGTCAGGATTTCCAAGCCTTCATTAATGGTTTCATGGAAGCGTTCTTCTTCATTGCGAACAACTTTTTCGATAAAGTCTTGTTGGTTTAAGACTTCCGGATAATAACTTTCCATGATATGACCCACCACTGGAACCAGTTGATACAAAAAGGCGGTATCGATTCCCAGCTTTTTCCCATGCATAACTGCCCGACGCAATAGTCGGCGCAATACATAACCGCGGCCTTCATTTGACGGCAAAGCTCCATCGCCAATGGCAAATGCCAAAGCTCGAATGTGATCAGCAATTACTTTGAAAGAAATATCTGTCTGCGGTGCATCGCCATATTGGAATTTTCCGCTGAGCTCTTCTACTTTTTTGATGATGGGCATGAACAGGTCGGTCTCAAAGTTTGTTGGTGCATCTTGAACGATAGAAACCATCCGTTCAAGACCCATCCCAGTATCAATGTTTTTATGTGGTAATGGTTCATAACTACCATCTGGTTGATGGTTGAATTCAGAGAACACCAGATTCCAGATTTCTAAATAGCGTTCATTTTCCCCGCCAGGATAATCTTCTGGATCTCCCGCAGGCAGGTCATTGAACTCTACGCCTCGATCGTAAAAAATCTCAGAGTCCGGTCCACATGGTCCTGCACCGATATCCCAGAAATTGTCTTCAACTTCCACGATATGATCAGAAGACAAGCCTACTTCTTCAGCCCAGATACGCTTAGCTTCAACGTCTTTTGGATAAACTGTCACATAAAGTTTTTCCGGATCAAAGGCCATCCATTCTGGTGCAGTCAAAAATTCCCACGCCCAGTGAATGGCTTCTTTTTTAAAGTAATCGCCAATAGAAAAATTCCCCAACATTTCAAACATCGTATGGTGGCGCGCAGTTTTCCCAACATTTTCGATATCATTGGTTCGAATTGATTTTTGGGCGTTGGTAATCCGTGGATTTTCCGGAACAACAGAACCGTCAAAGTATTTTTTCAAGGTCGCTACACCGGAGTTGATCCATAGCAGTGTCGGGTCATTGACCGGCACTAAAGAAGCGCTGGGTTCTATTGAGTGGCCTTTTGATTTGAAGAAGTCCAAAAACATTTGACGAACTTGTGCACTTGATAATTGTTTCATGATGTTAGATCCCTCTTTTTCTTTTATTAGGCAAAAAAAGACACCACTGCAAGCCGGGGACGTCTTCGCGCGGTACCACCCCAGTTGCAATGCTGTCAAACATTACCTCTTAAACTCGTTAACGCGGAGTCAGCGTTGATGTTTTCACCAAAATCTCATCCAAAGGGAGCAACCGCTGGTGATTCTACTCTCTTCTCAGCATCGAGAGCTTTCTGTAAGAAACGATCCATAAGCCATGTCCTTTGTGATTCTCGTAAAGTATAGAAGACCAGCTGCTTTTTGTCAATGACTAAAAATGCGGTCATTCTTTGCTACCAATGATCAAATCAACTGCTTTGCCAGCAATTGAAACTCAGGTACCGTCTCGTAAGCTAGGTAAAATGGACAACCTTGATAAGCCAAATAGCATTCAAAACGGGATTTGAAAGGCTCCGCCGTAATCTGTTCTTGGGCTTTTTCTAAAGACACCCATGCTGTCTGACTGTTTTCAGCTGACGGACGGGGAAGACCAGAACGATAACGACAGATAAAATCTGAAATAACCTTAGTGGGAACTCTTTTTACACCGTTGTATCCTGGATGGCTGGAGACATTGGAAGACAAACAGTACAGCACTTCGACATCAGCTAAGATACCGGTTTCTTCTCTTATTTCTCGTTGAAGTCCTTCTAAGACAGTCTCCCCTTCTTCTACTATTCCTCCAGGCATCACCCAGCCATGTCGGTGGGTTTTTACTAAAAGAAGTTCTCCTTGTTCATTTAAAACAATTCCAGCTGCCGCCTGGATATGAGTCGATAGCTGGAGCGTATTTGGCTCAGTCATGATGCTTCCACCTCCATGTCATTTAGCGATAATGATGCCGCGGCGATAGGAAAAGTCTAAAACTGATAGGCTTTCTGAGGGTTCCAGCAGACGAGGCGCACGATAATAACTAGCCATTGGCAAAAAGTCTAACAACGTAATTCCGGTTTGTTCCCATTTATCTAATTTTAAAACTGAATTCTCAGTGATTTCATAACGATTCAGCCGATCATCTATATACAGACCAAACATATTCGGCATTTTCAGATAACGGCGGACTTGGCGCCCCCAGTAAGAGTCGTCGGTATCCAAATCGTTGCCCCAGCGAAACAGTCTTCTTGTCCCAGCACCGACAGCGTACTCCCACTGATCTTCATTCAATAGCTGAAAGCCGCCTTTTCTGATACTCTTTTTCAAAGTTTCCTGATCACTGGCAAAGCGTTTGAAAACATAATAACAGTCCAGCTCCTGAGAAAGTTCAATATACCAGTTTTCATTTACTTCCAGACGTTCCGGCAGCGTCTTACTTAGACTTTCTTCAAAGGAGGTAGGGGGCAAAAAAAGTTCCCGTATAGAAGCTTCTACTGCGGAAAATTCGTCTACGTCACCAGAAAATTCACCCGTAATTGTGTCCAAAGAACCAATATAACGACTACCAAAAGGAACTGAGTATTTTTCAACCAGCATCGGTGGAATAGCAGCCTTTCGCAAAGGTGTGGTATGCAGGTCAATGAAATGATCCCATTCATCGGCGGTCTTCAAGCCATATTCCTTGATCAGCTGTTGTGTTTTTAATGACAATTCTTCTGGAAAAGGTTTGGCCCAGACAGCTGTTGCCAGTCCTTGGACGCCAAGTTCCCAGCCAAGGATTGCTTCGGCATTCCCGGGTATAAAGACAAAAGGATCACCATCGATTTCCAGTTCAAAGCTGCGACACTTAACACCTGCCAGTTCAAAATCCCGCAACTGGATATTTGTGACTAATTTCAATGGACTAACAAAATACATCAAGACCTTTCCCAATACCTGCTGCTTTGTTTCATCGGTAAGATTTTTCCAGTTGCTCCATTCCATCATTTCCAGTAAATTCATGTCCTCTTCCCCTTTTGTCTACATGTTGAATCTGCTATCATTCAGTATAACACGAAGGAGGAGAATTTCGATGGAAAGGATTGTTTTTGGAAATAAGGTGTACCTCAGAGCAGCGGCCTTTTATCTACGGTATGAAGTCTTCGTCAAAGAACAGCAAATCCCTGCTGATTTGGAGTTTGACTCATTGGATACCGACCAGCAAAACTTCTTTGTCACTTTCTTCAATCAAACGCCACTTGCCACCATTCGCTACCAGCCTCATCCTACTCGAAAAAACTGTATCCAACCTGATCGCTTTTGTGTCTTAAAAGATTACAGAGGTCAAGGAATCGGTCGCCGTTTGTTGCTGCATTTCGAAAAACAAGCTCGCCACGAGGGGTATCTTGAAAGCTGCCTTACTGCTGAAATTACTGCTACAGATTTTTATCGAAAGCTGGGCTATATTGCCTTTGGTGATGTTTTTCAAGAAGACGGGATTGCCTGCATCCAAATGAAAAAATCGCTGAATGAATAGTTCTCCTTCCAGGTTTTCCATCAGCAAAAAGTGCCTGCCTTTTAGCGATACTTATGACACAACGGTTTCTACTCGTCTTTTAAAAAGACGCCCAGCTTTTAACAGTCTCCTTTTTACTGGCCAAAAAACATTCAAAAAAACCTTGAGCTGCCAAAACGGCAATCAAGGTCTTTTTTTGAATGTAATGCTTAGCCTTTATTTGAGTTTTTCTTGTGTTTTCTCGCAGAACGCTGCTCTTGGCGACGTTCGACTTTTCTTTTTTGACGATTGCTGTCTTGTACTGCTCGTTGAATCTTTTTCTTATAACCAGGTTTAATTTTTTTCTTTTTCTTTTTCACCAGACCAATCAGGGTCGGATCCAACTCATCTCGTGATTTTTCACGTTTTTTCCGGCGGTTACGATCATAGCTGTCAACTATTTCGTCATCTTTGATCTCTTTGGGTTCAAAGGCGACGCCGATTTTTTCCAAAGAGATAATCGCCTGTTCATCTGAAGGATCGTACAGCGTAATTGCAGTACCTGGAAGACCGTTACGCCCAGTCCGTCCCACGCGATGGATGAAAAACTCCAGATCTTCTGGTAGTTCGGCATTGATCACATGAGAGACACCTTCAATATCGATTCCTCGTGCAGCCAAATCCGTCGCTACGACATATTGGTAATCCATGTTCTGAACCTGACGCATTACTCGCTTGCGTTCCCGAGGAGAAATGTCTCCATGAATTTTCGCTACTTTTAAGCCCTGGTTCTTCAAATAATCAGTGATTTCATCCACTCGCTGTTTTGTATTCGCAAATACAATCGCCAGATAGGGATGTCCGATAGTCAGCAATTTGTAAATCTGCTGCTCTGGTTTGCGCCCTTTTGTAGAAATCAGCCAGTTTTCGATTGTTTCTGAGATAACAGCTTTCGGCTTGATTTCTTCAATGATGGGATTTTGCAAATATTTACGTAGGAAAGGCCGTAATTTTTCAGGAATGGTCGCTGAGAATACAAGAATCTGCAGACGTTCCGGCAAACGACCGGCAATCTGATCAACTTCCGTCAAAAATCCCATATCTAATGTCATATCCGCTTCATCCACTACAAAGGCTTGCGCGGTATGCACATCCAGTGCCTGCTCATTAATCATGTCTAAAATCCGTCCAGGTGTGCCAATCACAAGATGTGGCTGCTGGTTTTTCAAGCGACTCAACTGGCGCTGCTTATCCGTGCCACCGACGAAATTAGTCACACGAATCTCAGGATCAGAAAAGCCGGCAATTTGCCGTGCTGCTTGATAAATCTGTGTCGCAAGTTCACGACTGGGGGCGGTCACCACTACTTGAACTTCATCTTTTTTTGGATCAATCCGATCCATCAATGGGAGTAAAAATGTGTGGGTCTTACCGGTTCCTGTCTGAGATTGGCCTACTACACTCTTACCTTTTTGGATCAAAGGAATCAGACGTTCCTGGACTTCTGTCGGTTGTTGAAATCTCAGATCCTCAAGTGCGTTTTTTATAAATGGTTTGAATTCAAATGCATCAAAGGTCATTTGTTCCACCTTCTTTCTTTACGATCTTTGCGATTATAGCACACTTATCGCCGCTTTTCTAACTTTCTTTGGCCGCCACGGTACTAACTGTGTAAGTATGACTGGAACGCTCATAAAACAAGATGCGCTTGCGAGTGATAAAAGACCAGCCAATAATGACAGCAAACCCTCCGGATAAAAGCAGCCCTACCAAGGAAAGTCCACTACTGATGGCTGTCAAAAAGTGATTGTCACTGCGGATCAGCGGCAGTACCGCTTGCAACAGATGACTGTATCCCCCATAGAAAAAGTACAGGATTCCGTAGCGTTTGAACAATGCCCAAAAACTGATTTTCTCATGTCCGTTTTCTGCGATACGGATTTTTACCAGCGCTTTTCCCGGTGTCTTGCCGTTCGTTGCTGTCGGTAGCAACATAAAATAGCCAAAAACTGTTAATAAATACCACCAAGCAGAATCAACAAAATCCAACTTGTAGTTTCCCGTTACTAATCGCGCGACAATTTCAATGAGGATACTGGCAAAAGTAATGAACCCCCAGTCGATTAAAAAGGCTGCCAAGCGCCGAACAAGTGTCACATCGCGGCCTTTTTCATAAGCTTCTTCATCCAATTGAGTTCGACTGGGCAAAAGAAACGTCAGCACTGGTTCGATCCAAAAGCCAATCATACCACCGAGGGTATTATGCAACAGGTCATTCACATCAAAGAGTCGATAGGAACGTGGATAAATAAAATAAAGTCCCGTCAGTTGGGTAAGTTCGAAAAATAGCGAGAGTAAAAATGCAGCCAACATGGTCTTATACCAGCTGATATTAAAGAAATAACGCAGATAAACGCCAAAAGGTACTAACAAAAGAATATTAAAGAGGGGTTCGAGAAATACATTTTGCTTCATCGCGGGCAAATAAGTCGCGGGATTTCTGATATCCAGCACGGTCTGTTGAATAAAATGCTGCCAAGAAGCGCCTAGATTTAGTTCCATAGTTGGCCCTGTCATCTTTGCAACTTCCGCAATCGGTGGCAGCGGCAAAATCACCAGGAGGTAGGCACACAACAGATAAAACACAAAGGAATACATAATAATCCCCCGCGCTACCAAAAAACGGCCATACTTTCTGTATTCATGAACGAAAAAAAACGCGGAGATGAACAATGCTAGAAAGGGAAAAACCAGCATTGCTGTCTTCAAGGGTCCTAAATATGCCTGCATAACACTCTGCCTCCAAATGCTAAGATATTTTTCATTTTGCTGAAAATACAGTATCATAAATAAAAGGAGGTGCCAAAGAATACGATGTTAAATCCATATTTTGCCTTCGGTGTACCCTGTGGCTTGTTAATCTTGTACGGCATTTTTGCCATTGTCCGCAAAAAAACCAAAATCACCTATCTGGGATTTGCACTTTTTATCATCTCAGGATTCATGGCAGCCTTTTGCTTCCAAATTCTTCAGTATGCCTATCATGAACGCGCTCGTATCGGTGAGATGGCTTTGGAGCAGCAGCTTGCGTATCCTTTGTGGACCTTATTTATTGGACTGGCGGTTGGGCTCCTGCTTGCGGCAGTTAATATATTTCGTGGGTATCGGCGGATCAAAGGTAGCCGCGCCAATTAGAAAAACCAGCTACACGAAACGTTTTATTATTTATCGGATCAGGTGGGAATATGCTCACTACGATCCGTTTTTTTGTCTGAAGTTAAATAAGAAAAAAGCTGTCACGGAAAAAATCTCCGCCGACAGCTTTAGTCGATAAATTCATAATAGTGGATATCGATGGCATTTTTGGCAGCCATTTTTGACAATGTCCCTAATTCCAAGAAAAGGTAACTTTTATCAATCAGATGGTATTTGTTTTCTTCCAATGCTTCTTCAATATAGGGTAAGACCAGATTTTCATCACCTTCTTGATGACTGCGGGTTCTGGAAATTTCTCTAAACACCCGGTGATCTGTCAAAAGAAAATACTCGTGATCATACTTATAGACCGCTACTCGGTATTCCTTATTGATAAAATGTCCCTCTATCGTAATAAAACACTCGGATACATGGGGCAAAATCTGTGCCAACTGATCCGGCTTCAATGCCTGCTGATAAAACATCGGCCTCACTCCTCGTATGAATCAATTATAGAAGAAGAGTTGCCAGAATAAAAACATTTAGATTTCTCACTAATCTTTTCTTAATCATTCCATTCGCGATAAAATTCCTTCAAAAATTCTTCCATAAAGGTCTTTCTACGCTGAGCTTCTTGCTTTCCAAAAGGCGTCTTCATCTGATCGACAATCAAAAACAGCTTTTCATAAAAATGATTGATGACTGTTGACTCTTCACGATATTCCGCTTTTGTCTGCAAATTTCTAGGTGGGATAGTCGGATCATACAAAACATTTCCATGGGCACCACCAAAATAAGCAGTACGCATGATTCCAATAGCCCCCAGAGCTTCTAAACGATCGGCATCTTGAACGATTTGCCCGTTGATCGTCAATTCAGAGGCAGCGCCGAATTGTTCTTTAGAAAAAGAAAGATTATCAATGATAAACAAAATCTCTAAAACTTGAGTCGTCGGAATTTTTTCAAAGGTTAAAAAGTTTCTCAGCTCTTCCACTGCTTCATCAGGATCGTCAACGACTTTATCATCGATGGTATCATGTAGATAGGCTGCCGCAATCACAACCAAAGAATCCACCGAGGGATCATTAAGGTCTGCCATAATTTTTTCTGCCAATTTAGCTACGCGGCAAGCATGATCGAAGCCGTGACCACTTTGCTCTTCAGACAAGCGTTCTTGGGCATAAGCGATGATTTTGGCCAACTTTTTTTCCATCAGTTTTCCTCCACTTGATAAACATTGAAGTACAACTCTTGGAGATAATCCAGCAGATACCGTGGATTTAAACTCTCACCAGTCGCAGCCAGAATAATTTCAGAAGGTGTCTTAGATTGTCCAAAGCGGTGCACCTGTTCTGTCAACCAAAGACGAATTGGTGAATAATCATCAGATCGAAGAACTTCAGCAAAATCAATGGTCTCCTTCATCGTGTGATACAGTTGTGCGGCATACATATAACCCAGTGCGTAAGATGGAAAATACCCAAACATCCCTCCGGACCAGTGAACATCTTGCAAGATGCCTTCTAAATCGTTTTGTGGACGAAGGCCCAAATACTCTTCATACTTTTGATTCCAAACTGCAGGTAAATCTTCTACTTGGATCTCACCATTGAAGAGTTCTTTTTCGATTTCATAGCGGATAATGATATGCAGCGGGTAAGTCAGACTGTCAGCTTCAATCCGGATCAAGCTGGTTTTTGAGTGTTTCAGTCCCCGATAAAATGTTTCAAAGTCGATGTCATCAAAGGCACCTTCCGCACATTCTTTAAAAAATGGGTACTGCTTTTCCCAAAAATTACGGTTTCCGCCAATAATCAGCTCGTTAAACAACGACTGGGATTCATGAATCCCCATCGATGCCCCTTCATGGACTGGCGTCAATTCATATTTTTCGGCGATATTTTGCTCATAGATGCCATGACCACCCTCATGAATCACACCAAAAATTCCCATCATGAAATCTGTTTCGTTCCAGCGGGTCGTCAAGCGAACATCGTTGTGATTGATTCCAGTAGCAAAAGGATGAATTGTATCGTCCAAACGCCCTCTGGAAAAATCATAGCCCAACTGCTGAATAACGGATTTCACAAACTTTTCTTGTCCTTGTCGAGACATATAGCGGTGGATAAAGCTATTGTCTGGTGCTGTTCCTTTGGCAGCAAGAGTATGCCGGATATCCATGATTCCTTCTCGCAATGTCGCAAACACACTGTCCAGCTCTTTAGTGGTCATGCCCGGTTCGTATTGATCCAACAAAACATCATAAGCAGTGCTTTGATCTTTTCTTTGGTAAGTGATTAACTCCTTGGTCAATCGAATATTGTCAGCCAGTGCTTCTTTAAAAAGTTCGAAGTCTTTGGCTTTTCGCGCCTTGGACCACGCACCATGAGCTTTGGAAACCGCCTGAGAATATGCTGCCATCACTTTTTTGGGAACCCCATGATTTAATTCATACTCCCGTTTAACAATTCGATAAGCAGCTTGCCCTACTTCCGAAAGTTCATCCTGGCGTTCTGCAAAATAAGTGATGGCTTCGTTGATTTTTGGACCAGTGGCTCTTTCAAAATACAGCCCGTTAAGATAGCTGCCCACTTCACTCCGATAGTCCTGTGCAGCTTCGGGCATGCCGGTCTGGCTATCCCAATCCAAAAGATACATCGCTTGTTTTAACAGATCCAGCTCCTTTAGCTCTGCCAAAAATTCTGCTTCTTTCATCCCTAGTCCTCCTTAGGCTGACGTGGCGGGCGTGTTCCCCAGTATTGGAAGAAATCGGTCCGCAGCGCACCGTTATAAAGTTTGCGCTTCTTCGTTGCTTTCGCGCCATAAAATTCTTCAAATTGCAAATCGCTGGTAAGAATGTATTTACTCCAAGTCTTCAATGGTCGGAAGGCATCCCCCATCTGTTTGTACAGTTCTCGGACGGTTTCTTCTTCTCCTAAACGTTCGCCATAGGGTGGGTTGGCCACAATTACGCCGTATTCTTTTTCAGTGGTGAAGTCTTTAACTGCTTGTTGTTTGAAGACGATGGAATCTCCCAATCCGATTTCCTCAGCGTTGGCAGCAGCAATTTCTACCATCCTGCCGTTGATATCAAAACCAGAAATATCCAGTTGAATATCGTAGTCCGCTTGTTCTTCTGCATGGGTTCGAACCGCTTCAAAGGTTTCATCAGAAAACCAGTCCCATTCTTCACAAGCAAAGCTGCGGTTAAATCCTGGCGCAATGTTATGTCCAATCAATGCGGCCTCGATGCACAGTGTCCCTGAGCCGCAAACAGGATCTACAAAGGGACGGTCTTTGCGCCAATTAGTAAGCATCACCAAAGCTGCCGCCATGTTCTCTTTTAAGGGCGCCCCACCTTTTTCTAAACGATAGCCTCGTTTGAACAAGCTTGGTCCTGTGGTATCTAATGTAACCAGTACATGGTCTTTTAACAAAGCCACTTCCAGTTGGAACAAGGCTCCTGTTTCAGCCAATGGCACACTGGCTGGACGATGATAATAGCCACGCAAGCGTTCGACAATCGCTTTTTTCGTGATGGCTTGACAATCGGGAACACTGTAGAGTTTTGACTTGATGGACTTGCCTGCCACCGGGAAAGTGGCATCCAACGGTAAGAAATCCTCCCATGGCAATGCTTTGACTTTTTCAAAGAGTTCATCAAAGGTAAATGCATCAAACTCTCCGACTACGATTTTGATGCGATCTGCTGTTCGCAGCCACAAGTTGGCCGTAGCGATAGTTTCCATTGTTCCTTTGAATCGTGCCCGACCATTTTCAACTTGACAGTCGATTCCCAAATCTCTCAGTTCTTTTCCTACCAAGGCTTCTAATCCGCTAGCGGCAGTAGCCACCAGTGAGAATTCTTGCTTTTTTTCCATATTTTTGCTCCGATCTTTTTGAAATGACTCCCTCTCTTGTCAACTTTTGCCCAAGACAATAGTCCAAAAAAGAGTTCTTTATTTACATTACCATTTACCATTGGACAATACTACGAATCTGCAGTCTGGTCCAGTGGGAGAAAACTGTGATTTATTCAGCGGTATCAGATCAACTACCTAGGCAATTAGTCTGCCGCTTCTTTTCATAAAACTCGACAGGCTCACAACTGTTTCCGTTAAGAAACAATCATGAGCCTGCCGCTATACCCTGAAAGACTGTGATTTTCTGTAAGCCATGTTCTGTCCAGCTGCCATTTCAGGGAAATGAGCAGCGTGGGCAATCATCTATCTGCAATTGCTTGCCTTCTTGTATTCGTTTGATTCCGTCAAAGAAGCGCCCCTACCATTGTTTGGGTTGCTCGCTCGAGGGGTTTACCGCGTTCCACCGCCGCCGTTTCCAGTCAGCGCTTCGTCACTGTGGCACTTTCAAGGATACTGTCCCATGGCCGAAGCTTTAGGGAGTTTTCCTGCCGTTACCGGTCTCCCGGTACCCTGACTTATGGTTTCGTCAGGCACGAACACTACCGGCATCTCAGCCGGTGCGAGCATGGACTTTCCTCAGCCCGGTCTAGCCGGACCGCGATTGCCTGAAAATCACAGCATTATACCTTAATTAAAACTGACGTGTCCGTTCGTTGTCGTCGGAATTGTCGTCATTTGAGTAGTTGGCTGCATTCACGGATGCGCGAGTCACGCCACCGATATCTGTAGCAGAAGCGTCTTGATCCAATTTTTTGCCAAAAACTTCTTTTTCCAAATTGGACAGACGTTTCAAGATATCGAAGTTCGTTACTGTCTGGCTCTTTGGCGCTTCTGGAGCTACGCGAGAAGTCACAGCACTACTTTTTTCCAACTGGGCTACGCGGGCAGTCAAACGATCGTTTTCTTCTTGCAATGCCAAAATCTCTTTATTGTAGCTTTCATAATCTTTGATGATATTATCCAAAAATTCATCAACTTCGACTGGATCATATCCCCGCATCTTCGTTTTGAATTCTTGTTGCAAAATGTCTTTTGGACTATAATTCAAGTTTGCCATCTCTATCTACACCTCATCCACTTTTTAAAAAGATTGCTCTTTCACACTTATTCTATCAAAAAAACGCCATAAATCAAACACTATCCCTCAGATAACGCATTTTGTAAATCGTCCATTGTAATTTTTTCAACTTGATAAGGTCTCTTTGCTGAAAAATCTAAGGCATCTTTCAAAAACCACTGAGGCTTGCCGGGAAATTCATCATCATACAAAATCAATGAGCCACCGGAGTGTTCCAATAAAAATTGTGTATGATTTTTCAACTGCGCCGGGCTTTCATAAGGCTTATGACTGACGGCTTCGACAAAATCTGCCTTCAGCTTGACCTCAGTTAACAAAGACGCATTTTTTTCTTGCCACTGACTTCCAAAATCGGCAAAGGGAAAGATGACGCCGATTTTAAATTCAGGGTACTCTTCCCGCAACAAAAACGCAGTTTGTGCGCCCCAGAGTTCTACACCGAGATTGCCACCAATCAATAGCCACTCCAAACCCTCTTCCAGATAGGCTGTCAAGCGCTCCTTTAGGACTTTCTTAATGACTTCAATTTTAGGATCGTTGTCCTGAAAAACCCCCAGCTCATAGCTTCGGTATCCGGTAAGAACCAGTGTTTTGATACTTTCTTCCACAGTTTTTTTCCTTCTTACTAGCCTTTTTGGTATAATAATGCCGCAAGGAGCGTGAAATTATGGTTTTCAACTATCCCGACGGACGCAGTTATTCAAACGCAACTGCTTCTAAGCATACCCAACTGTCTGCTCAAAAGCAACCGTCTCAGACAGCTTTAAAAAAAGACCTGACTAAACAAAGTTTTGGCAATCGCGGGATGCGGTTGGAAGAAGCAATCAATGAAAGCAACCTCTATTATTTGAACCGGCAGATGGCTGTTGTCCATAAAAAGCCTACACCCATTCAGATTGTCAGTGTTGACTACCCGAAACGAAGCGCTGCGGTTATTAAAGAAGCGTATTTCAAAGAAGCGTCGACAACGGACTATAACGGTGTGTACAAAGGCTTTTATTTGGATTTTGAAGCCAAGGAAACTAAAAATAAACTGTCTTTTCCTTTTAAGAATTTTCACGACCATCAGATTCGGCACATGGAAGCCTGTTTAGCTCAGGAGGGCATTTGCTTTGTACTGTTGTGGTTTTCCACGTTGGAGCGTTGTTTCTTTTTGGACAGCCAAACATTGATTCATTATTGGCAACAGCAAAAAAGCACCGGAAAAAAATCGTTACCCCTTGCAGTCATCGAAAAAGAAGGCATCGAACTGCCTCGTAAAATCGCACCACGTATTCCCTACCTGGATGCAGTAGATCGTTATTTGAAATCAAAGGAGGGCCTGTTTAATGGCCAATAACAACGAAGAGAACCTGTCGCGAACACAACGACGGGGACAAACTGGACAAAACAAGCCAACTAAGAAAAAGCAACCCCAAAAAGCGCCTAAGAAAAAACTTACTGTCGGAAAAATTATCTGGCGAACCTTTGCCACTTTGTTTATCTTAGGCTGTTTGGCATTTCTCGGTGGCGTAGGGCTCTTTTGGTACTATGCCAAAGATGCACCAAAGATTGAAGATAGTAAGCTGGATGCTGCCGCTTCTTCCACATTTTATGCCGGTGATACACCGATTGCCGACTTAGGAGCTGAACGAAGGGAAAAAGTAGACTCCCAAGACATCCCACAATTGTTGGAAGATGCCATTGTTTCTGTGGAAGACCGCCGCTTTTACAAACATATCGGTGTCGATCCGATTCGTATTGTAGGCTCAGCACTGTCAAATGTGACTTCCGGCGGCATGCAAGGTGGTTCTACGTTAACCCAGCAGCTGATTAAGCTCTCCTTTTTCTCTACGAAAGCCAGCGACCAAACCTTGAAGCGAAAAGCCCAAGAAGCATGGATGGCCGTTCAGTTGGAGAAAGAAAAGTCAAAGGAGGAAATCCTCACCTATTATATTAATAAAGTCTATATGTCAAACGGAATTTCTGGGATGCAGACCGCCTCACTAGCTTATTTTGGCAAGCCGCTAAAGGAACTGAATTTAGCCCAGACCGCTCTGCTGGCGGGTATGCCACAAGCTCCTGAAAATTATGATCCTTACCGCCACGGTGATGTGGCGAAAAAACGGCGGGACATCGTTTTGTATACGATGCTTGAAAACAAGAAAATCACCCAGAAAGAATACGACGATGCCGTCAAGACACCAATTGATGACGGCTTGATCAAATTTGAAGATACACGTCAAGACTGGGCTGAGTATGATGGTTATATCAAAGAAGTCATTGCCCAAGTCAAAGAACTTACCGGTAAAGATGTCTATACGGACGGACTCCAGGTTTACACTAATTTAGATTTGGATGCTCAAAAACGCTTATATGAGATTGTCAATAGTGACCAATATATCCAATATCCCGATGACAAGATGCAAGTAGCAGCCACTTTAATGGATACTTCCAGCGGGAAAGTCATTGCCCAAATCGGTGGACGTAACATTGAAAAAGGCGTCGTTCTGGGAAATAATTTGGCTGTCAATACCTCCCGTGACTTTGGCTCTACCATGAAGCCAGTCACCGATTATGGTCCTGCTTTTGAATACTTGAAAGACTCCACTGCCCTACGTGTTGATGATGAACCTTACACTTACCCTGGAACTGATATCCAGGTTCGTAACTGGGATGGGAAGTACTTTGGTAATATCAGCCTACGCACTGCCCTGGCCTATTCCCGAAATGTGCCTGCAGTCAAAACCTTGGATGCCGTCGGTCTCGACAAAGCCAAAGAATTTCTTTCTGGTTTAGGCATCGATTATCAAACAATGGAATATTCCAATGCCATTTCCAGCAATACAAAACAAGACGGAACCAAGTATGGTGCCTCTTCTGAAAAATTGGCGGCTGCCTACAGCGCCTTTGCCAATGGCGGAACCTACTACAAGCCGTTATACATCTCTAAAATCGTGTATCAAGACGGCTCGGTGGATGAGTTCACCCCGGAAGGTAAACGTGCCATGTCACAAGGAACAGCTTATATGGTCACGGATATCTTGAAAGATGTCATCACTGAAGGTACCGGAACCAATGCTCAGATTCCAGGATTGATTCAAGCCGGAAAAACCGGGACCTCTAATTATACCGATGAAGACTTGGAACGCTTAGGCACTACAAGCGGCGTTTATCCGGATATTTTATTTGCCGGCTATACACCAGACTACTCTATGGCAGTTTGGACAGGATACAACGACCATTTAACACCGGTTACGGATCAATCCAACATGATTGCTTCTGCGGTCTATCGTGAATTAATGGCCTACGTTACTCGTAACAGCACAGTCAAGGATTGGGAAATGCCCGATGACCTAGTGCGCTCTGGTGGTGAATTGTACTTCAAAGATAACTACGTGCCGCCAGTGAGCTCTGTCGCACCTTCTTCGACTACACAATCCACAACAGCTTCGGTCACCTCCGAATCGTCAATCAGCGAATCATCCACAGCAGAAACCTCATCTACAGCGGCCTCTTCTGATAAACCAGCTTCTTCAGAAACGAGTTCTGAAGTGCAGTCTACACAACCTGTAGAAAGTTCTGAGCCACCGGTAACAAGTTCTGAAAGTACGGCTTCTTCAGAAACTACCACCAGCAGTGAGAAACCAGCTACAGAAGAAAAACCAGCAACAAATGGCGCTGACCAGTAACAATCTCCTCCAAAGCGAATACTAAACGCGAGAGACAAGTAGAGCCAAGTCACTTCCATTAAAAATCATTGGAAGTGACTTGGCTCTTTTCTTTGTCAAAAATTTCAAACGCTGGCTAACCTTCTACATTTTTCACAGCACTCTTTCTACTCTTCATTTTCAACCTTTAAGTTGCCTTAATCCCTAAACGTATTTGACCATCCTTACACATAAACAAGAGCGGACAGCCTTCACATTTCGGCGAACGAGCCAAACAATGGTAGCGCCCAAAGAAAATCATGCGATGGTGGGCGGTCACCCAGCTATCTTGAGGTAACTTTTTCATCAGTGTTTCTTCAACTTCCAGAACACTTGCCTTTTGTTTACAGATTCGTAAGCGTTTGGATACCCGCTCCACATGAGTATCCACGGCGATCGCGGGGATTTTGAATGCGTCGCCTAAAACGACATTTGCAGTTTTACGCCCTACTCCAGGAAGTGACATCAATTCCTCACGAGTGTGTGGGACTTTGCCACCAAACTCCCGCAATAGTTTTTCCGCACAAGCTTTGATATTTTTTGCTTTGTTTCGGTAAAGCCCAATTGTCTTGATTTTAGCGATAATATCATCCAACGGTGCTTGTGCTAAGGCCGTCGGATCCGGATAAGCAGCAAACAGTGCCGGTGTGGCTTTGTTAACCGAAACATCTGTCGCCTGTGCGGATAGGATGACTGCAATCAATAATTGAAACGAATTTTCGTGAATCAATTCACCGTGGGCATCTGGAAACATTTCGCCCATAATCGCAATGGCTTCTTGGGTTTGCTGTTTATTCAACATGACGGCTATTCCTCCTTGAATGGGTTATGAAGTGTGATCGGAGGCAATTTTTTTGTCTCTTGACTCTGACTCCTTCGAGGACTTTCGGCTTCTTTTTGCAACAAAGCTAATTTGCGCCGAGATTGCTCAGACATGACTTCTTCTTTGGTGGTAAGATTTTTCCCTTCCCAACTCAAAAGAATTCTGTCAATATAATTGAGACTGCGAGCCTGATGGGTTACTGCTTCTTTCAACGCCAGTCGAATCAGTTCAGGGTCGTAATGGTCCTCATCAAGCCAGCCAGCTATCTTTTCAAATTCCAAAGGAGACAACGGACGGCCAAACTCCTGTTCAAACAGCTGATACAAACGACTAATCTGATCATCTTTCTCGTTATCAGCTTCTTTCTTTTGCGCATCTTCCAGCAACACTACCAGCCTTTTGTACATTGGCAGAAAATCATAGTGGTCGGTTTGCCGCCCACTCTCGTCTTGCTGCGTGACAATCTGCAGGCAGCCTTTAGCGATTACCCGCTGCAACAAATCAAAAACCTGAGCTTGTGTAATTCCCATACGACGTGCAATCAGATCTGGATCAGGAAAACTGTCTCCGGTTTGCTGGCAACTGTTAAGCTCTAACCAAAAAACCAGCTCTTCAGTCGTTAATCCTAATTGCTGGTATTGCTCCAAAAGCAGTCTCGGGATGACAACCTGCCCGGTGGTAATAAATGATTCCAAAAAATCCATAGCTCACTCTATCCTTCTTCCTGAATTTATGATGCCTATGCTCGAAAAAGAAAGACAGAAGCCTGCACCTCTGCCTTTTTCTGGTTCAGTTATTTACAGCTGCGATGATCTCAACTTCAATCAAGACATCTTTTGGCAGCCGGGCCACTTCTACCGCCGAACGTGCAGGCAATTCATCATCAAAGAACTCCGCATAAACTTCATTGAAGGCTGCGAAATCTTCCATATTCTTCAAAAAGCAGGTAGTTTTTACCACCGCATTTTTATTGCTGGCGGCTGCCTTCAACAGTCCCTCAATATTCTGAAAAACACGACAAGCTTGAGAACGGATGTCGTCACCTACGACTGCACCACTAATTGGATCTAGCGGGATCTGGCCGGAAGCAAACAGAAAGCCATTTGCAATTTTCCCTTGGACATAAGGCCCAATAGCTTGTGGTGCGTCAGCTGTTTGAATGACTTTCATCAACAAATCCCTCCAATTTTTGACAGTCAGAACAGAGTCCATAGACTTCCAGTCGATGTTCGGTGATTTCATAACCCGTCAGTTGACCAGCAGCCATCTCCACATCTTCCAACCCTGGATAATAGAAATCTTCTATTCGGCCACAATTTTTACAAATCGCATGGTAATGCGGCTTGTTTGTAAAATCAAAACGGCTCGAAGCATCGCCGTATTTCATTTCAATTACTAAGCCCTTGTCTACCAATAGACGCAGATTATTGTAGACAGTGGCAACGCTCATTCCAGAAAAACGTCCCGCCATCTCCTGATAAATCTCGTCAGCAGTGGGATGACTTTTGTGATTGGCTAAATACTCCATGATTGCATAGCGCTGCGGCGTGATTCGTACATTATCTTCTTTCAGATGCTGAATCGCCTCTTCGACAGTCAGATGCTCCATCACGATAGCCTCCTCTTCTTTTTTCTTCATGATACTAAAAGATTCACAAAAATTCTAGCCAGATTCAGCAAATCTCACCTTTTCATAAAAAAACGATGGCATTGCATTTAAGAAAAATAAAATCGTTTACACAAACCAGGGTATCTTTGAGCAGTCTTCTCTACTCCTCTCAAAAAAATGAGCAAGCAAAATCCACGAAAAAACACGAAAATTGAGAATCCACCAAAAAAAGCTTCCGAGAGGCTGTCTCGAAAGCCATTTCAACTGTCTGGAATAACGATTAGACGATCAATTCCTGACCAACGACAATCAAATCACTGCTGAGCCCATTTTGTGTCATCAATTGATCAACAGTTATACCATAAGTATTGGCAATGCCCCATAAAGTATCCCCAGAAACTACTTTATGAACGGATGTACTTGATTTCGCCTGCACTTCCTCACTACTTTCGGAACTTGTCGTATTTTCTGCATAACTTGTTGCTTGAGTAGTTTGGGTATTGGAATTGGCAACATAGGTATTTGATGTGCTAGAAGTGTCGTACTGTGTTAGTCCATACGCCGCAATCAAGTAGTTCAGTTTGCTGGCATACCCAGGGTCCGTTGCATAGCGACCAGTCAAGTAAGCAGTTGCATCAAGATAGCTGCTGGTATTGCTCTTAAAGGCACCGGAATAGTGATACACCCCGTTGGAAAAACTCGTACTCCGAAGAACATTGGCATGATCCTGGATTGATTCCCAATAGGAACCATATTGGCGAAAAGGTTCGTTAATGGTTACCCACTGCCCATTCAGGTATTCAAGAGTTGGCATATAGACAGCCATGCCGTTGTATGTTCCTTTTACACCGAAAAGATTGTAATAGGGAGCCTGAGCAAGTGTCGAGCCACCATTGCCACTTTCCAGTAATGCCTGGGCAATCATAACAGATGCATATAAATCATTGGCATCCGCAATTTGGCTTGCGGCAGGCGCAATTTGAGCAATCAATGCAGCCGCTGCATCCGGCTGTTGATAATTGTATTCTGATGCTTGAACGTTTTGGCCATTCGTGAGACCAACAGTTGGCAAAGTGACCAATCCGGTTCCCACCACTACTGCTGCCCGTTGTAAATTTTTCTGTTGGGCACGCTGCTTGGCAATTCTACGTTCGCTGCGGGATTTGTAGGTATTCATGTTTCCCTCCTGATTAAGTCTTTAAAGAGACTTCGATAACACAAGTCATTCTAATTAACTGTCATCATTATACGAGTGCTGTGAGAAAAGGACAAGCGATATAGCTTCAAAATTTATACAACAGTTCTTTTAGTCACATAAAAAAAGAAAAACCTGCACAGAAAGGAACTGTGCAGGCTCAGATTAATCAAAGACTTTTAAAAGTTTCAACGACGTTTTCAACAGTAAATCCGAATTCTGACAAAACTTTATCTCCAGGAGCAGAAGCACCAAAATGATCAATGGCAATCACTTTTCCAGAGGTCCCTGTATACTTCTCCCAACCAAAGGAAGCCGCAGCCTCAACAGCTACACGCTTAGTAACTGTTTTCGGAAGAACTGCTTCTTTGTATTCTTCAGATTGCGCTTCAAATAAGTCAAAGCTTGGAATGGAGACAACAGAAACATCGACGCCCTCTTCAGCCAAAGCTTTTTGAGCTTCATAAGCCAAACCTACTTCAGACCCGGTGGCAATCAAGATGCCTTCAGGTGTTTCCCCCTTAGAGGCGGATAATACGTACCCACCTTTGGCAACATTTTTGTCAGCTTGTTCTGCTGTACCTGGAAGAACTGGTAGATTTTGCCGACTCAGAACTAAAACAGTTGGAGTTTTTTGAGAGTTCATAGCAATTTTCCAAGCTGCTCGTGTTTCATTACCATCTGCTGGACGAATAACGTGCACATTTGGCATGCAACGCAGACTAGCCAGTTGTTCAATTGGTTCATGTGTCGGACCGTCTTCACCCACAGCAACCGAGTCGTGGGTCAAAACATAAGTGACCGGTAAATGTTGAATAGCAGACAACCGTAATGCTGGTCGCAAGTAATCAGTGAATACGAAGAAAGTCCCACCATAGATTCTTGTGCCACCATGCAACTGGATACCGTTCATCGCCGCAGCCATCGCAAATTCACGGACCCCAAACCAAATATTTCGGCCATCATAGTTTCCTGGCTCAAAGGCCTTTTCAGCAGCAACCATCGTATTGTTGGAGGAAGAAAGATCGGCAGAACCGCCCCAAAAACCAGGTACTGCTTGTGAAATGGCTTGGATCATTTCTTTACTGGATACTCGACTAGCCTGACTAGAACCTTCTTCGTAAACTGGCAATTCAGCATCCCAATTTTCAGGCAGCTTGTTTGCAAAAGCAGCTTTGAATTCAGCAGCCAGCTCTGGGTATTCTAAACTATAACGTTCAAACATTCCTTCCCATGCAGCCTGTGCTTGAGCGCCACGATCCATGATTGTTTCCTTGAAGCGGGCAGCAGCTTCTTCTGGAACTGTAAATTCTGGGTAATCCCAACCATAAACTTTTTTCGCTGCGGCCAGGCCTTCTGCCCCCAGTGGTGCGCCGTGGACTTTGTTAGTGCCTTCGTTTGGTGCGCCAAAACCGATAACTGTCTTCACTTCGATTAAAGTCGGCTTTTCTTTTTCCGCTTTTGCTTCTTCAATTGCTCGGTTGATAGCTTCCATATCATTGCCGTCTTTTACCAAGATATGCTGCCAACCGTATGCTTCAAATCGTTGACCGACATTTTCAGTGAAGGCCATTGAAGTAGGACCATCTAAGGAGATATCATTGGAATCATACAAGACAATCAACTTATCCAATTTCATATGACCAGCCATTGAGCTGGCTTCTTGAGAAACACCTTCCATCAAGTCGCCGTCTCCACAAATTGCATAAGTATAGTGATCAACAACTGAAAAATCAGGTTGATTGAATTTAGCCGCTAAATGCGCTTCAGCCATCGCCATTCCGACGGCCATTGCAATTCCCTGACCCAATGGACCTGTCGTAGCCTCAACCCCATCTGTATGATCGACTTCCGGATGACCAGGGGTTTTGCTGCCCCATTGGCGGAATCCTTTCAAATCATCGATGCTGACTTCATAACCAGCGCAGTGCAATAAGCTGTAAAGTAGTGCAGAACCGTGGCCAGCAGATAACACGAAACGGTCACGGTCAGCCCAGTCTCTAGACGTCAATGGATTAACTTTCAGATGACGGGTCCAGAGGGCGTATGCCATTGGCGCTGCCCCCATCGGGAGTCCCGGGTGTCCAGAATTAGCTTTTTGAATGGCTTCAATACTTAGTGTGCGCAAGGTGTTGACGCCTAATTGATCGACTTTATCAAACAATTGAAATTCCTCCTATATTTTCATTTAGGTATATTATACCTTTATTTGTTCTTCCATGCAAAACAATGTGACTGTAATTGAATAGATTATTCCCGACCGTGCAGACCTTTTTCCTTTTGAATCTGTTTCAATTTGTCCGGTGTCACATCATTGCCTTCGGGATCGACAACTTTCATCCCTTCGATATGGTGCCGCATGCCGGAGCGAAAGGCCTCCAAGTATTCTTTTCGTAGCAATATCTGTTCTTTTTCTTCAGCAGCAGTCAATGTTCCAGCTTTCTTCTTGCGACCTAGTTCATTGATTCGTGCCATTTTTTCTTCTGACAGCATTTGTCTACCTCCTTTGACTCAACCAGCGATGTCAGGTTTGCCCCTTATCCGAACAATCATTTGCCAACCCGCTGTTTTCTTGTTCTTAATGGCATTCCATCCCCCTTATCATAAACTAATCCTGCTTAAATTTATAGTCCTAAATCATCGAAGGTTTTTGATTTTCGGTTTGCCTTTTCGATCATCAGTGCCCCCTTTTTCATGCTTTCCGACAAAATTTATTCGCCTAGCTCCCAGGGAACAAAAAGGGAACAAGTTTTGCTAAAAGACGAACATTTGTTTGATTTCGCTTTTTCCCTATGGTACACTGGATTTAGAAAAGAAAGTAGGTGCAGTCATGGCGAAACGAACAGACTCCCGTCAAGAGGAGATCCTACGCTTCATTCATGAACGGGTAGAAAACAAAGGGTACCCGCCCACAGTTAGAGAAATTGGCGAAGCAGTGAATCTGTCTTCCACCTCTACGGTTCATGGTCATCTATCCCGCCTGGAGAAAAGAGGCCTCTTACAACGAGATCCCACCAAACCGCGAGCAATCGAGCTTACTCGCTTAGGATTAGATTTAATTGGCATTAAAGATGAGGCGATTCCGATGTTGGGTGTGGTGACTGCCGGAGAGCCGATTTTGGCTGTAGAAGAAGCTTCTGATTTCTTCCCCATTCCGCCAAACCTTTCAAATGATGTCGGCAGTTTGTTCATGTTGACCATCAAAGGCGAGAGTATGATTAACATTGGTATCTTAGATGGTGATCAAGTCATCGTAAGACAGCAGCGGGATGCTCAAAATGGCGATATTGTCATTGCGATGACGGATGAAAATGAGGCGACTTGCAAACGATTTTTCCGGGAAAAGGACCACATTCGCTTACAGCCGGAAAATGATTTTATGGATCCTATTATTCTGCCTGACGTGACCATTTTAGGCCAAGTAGTCGGTCTTTACCGTAATCACATTGGCTAACAGTTGGAAATCTTCAAAGTAATTTTGAGGATTTCTATTTTTTTGCTTTACAAACCGAACAAACATTCGTATAATAAGAATACAAACATTTGTTCGCATAAATTAAATGAGGTGACGATAATGAACGGAATTCGTAATATTGCATTGGTCGGTTTAGGCTTGTTGATTAGCTTCGTGGTTGTCAACTATGGTGCCCCATTGGCTGCTCTGATTTTTGTGCCCTTATTTTTCCTGTGGTTCACACTTTGGGATGATAAAAAGGTCAAACAAGCCGAACGGCAACAAAATCGGACGGTCAGTTACCCTCACAGTGGAAAATATTAATAGATTAACCCAAGTATTTTCTCTTTTTAAAATAGAAGGACCAACAGGAAAGAGCCCCGCAAAAGCAGTCATAAGCAGCTTTTGCGAGGCTTTTTATAGTACCTTTTTATAGTGGCTTTTTTATTGAGTTTCTTATATGATTACAAAAAAACCTGCCGAGGAATGCACCTCAGCAGTTTTTTTTCGTAACTCAGTAGTCCATCAATGTTTTGATTTCATAATTTGCGATTTTGTCACGTCCATGTAACTCTTTTAGTTCAATCAAAAATGCGCAACCTACAACGATTCCACCCAATTTTTCAACCAAGTCGATAGTGGCTTTGACAGTCCCACCGGTTGCCAAGAGATCATCACATACCAATACTTTTTGACCTGGTTTAATGGCGTCAGCGTGCAACGTCAATGTGTCGCTCCCGTATTCCAAATCATAGGAAACAGAAATCGTTTCGCGGGGAAGCTTTCCTGGTTTGCGCACCGGTGCAAAACCAACACCGAGTTCGTATGCGACTGGACAACCTACGATAAATCCACGGGCTTCCGGTCCAACCACCATATCAATGCCTTTTTCTTTTGCATAATCCACGATCTGTTTAGTTGCTTCTCGATAGGCCATGCCGTCTGCCATCAGAGGCGAAATATCCCGAAAAACGATTCCTTTTTGAGGGTAATCGGGAATGCTGGCAATATAGTCTTTTAAATCCATGTTGGTTCCTCCTAATTTTTCATTGAACGATTGGCAGAGCGTCTGTTTGCCCTGTTCTTTGCTAAACCACATAAAAGTCAACTCAATCTGTCAGCCAGGCTTTCAATGCAGCAGAATCGCTCAACAACAAAAACTCTTCACTTTTTATTTTTTTCAACCTGCGTTGGTACACACTGCTAGAATCCAGTGGTTTTTTATCCGCCACCACAGCAGGTGTTAAAACACCATCGCTTATTGTAACAAATTCCAAGTCAAAAAACACCTGGATCATGAAAATCAATAATTTCTGCGGAATCTGCAGGTATTGCGCAATCTGTGGTAGTTTATTACGCACATCAATTCTGCTTTGTGCAGCAATTAGTTTGAATAACCTAGTATACTGTTCTCTTGTACCAATCCCATCTAAATAGGCTTCATCTTCTGCTTGCAAAATCAGCATAATCCGCTTGATTCCGGTAAGTTTCGTGATTTCCTTAATCTGAGTCGGTTCCTCTGGGCAATCAAGAAAAGCCAATTCACTAAAGCTGCCACTAGATAAGTATTGTTGCAATTGTTCTTGGTCATGATAATAATGAATATCTCTTGCAGGCAGAGCAACTTTACTATTGGAAGCTTTCTCAAATGCAATCAAAAGCGTGTCATTTGTTGGATTGAATTGACGTCGATTTTTCTTTGCTCGCAAATCAAATAGTTGAATGCCCTTCACTTGAAAGTCCAAGAGCTGCATCTGAGGTTTCTTATTGCCATTCCATTCATTCACAGAGAGCTCACCGACAATAGTGAAACGATCATTGCGAAACTCAGCAATTTCATTTCCAAAATCAAAGCCAATTACATCCAGCGCCTCAGTTGAGGAAGCGTCCTGCACTTCCATCTTCAAATGTTGCTGATTTGAACCAATCTGCCTGAGAACAGAAGTCCCTTCTCCTTTTAAAGCAAAGCGGGGAATCGGGTTATCGGTTCCAAAGGGGGCGATTTTTCTGAGTTCTTCTACAAAGGATAAGGTAACGTCCTTGACAGTTAGCACCTCATCAATGACCAGTTCTTCCCCCTGATCGAGCTTGCTCTGGGTTTCAGACAGATACGCTACCATCTGTTTCTGCAGCAGCGGTAGATTCTCTTTTGCAAGGCTCAAGCCGACAGCTGCGTGGTGACCACCAAAACTGGTGAATAGTTCCCGCATCCCGTTTAACATCTCATAGAGGTTTACCGCTTCAATACTGCGGCCAGAACCTTTCGCAATGCCATCTTCTTTAATGGTCATAACAATTGTCGGTTTGCCGGTATTGCGTAGGATTCTTCCTGCTACGATGCCTAAGACTCCTTCATGCCAACCAGGAGCAGCTATCAAATTGATCGGACTTTCCGGATCCAATAATTGTTGTGCTTCTTCTGTAATGGCTGTTACCAGCGCTTTACGTTCTTCATTAATTCGATCCAATTCCAATGCTAATTGGCGAGCCTCTGCATCATCAAAGGTGGTCATTAAGGTAACCGCAGGATTGGGATCTTCCAACCGTCCAATAGCATTCAGCCGAGGACTGATTGCAAAGCCAATCATAGTTTCATCAACTTCAGAGATTTTACTTTGGGCTGCTTTAAAGAGTTCCTGTAAGCCGATGCGCTCCGTTTGTTTAATGATTTGTAAGCCAATGGTTACTAACGCACGGTTTTCATCCGTCAGCGAAACCATATCAGCAATTGTCCCGATTGCTACCAAATCTAAAAATTCCAACGGCACCTCATCCAATAAGGCACAGGCAACCTTGAAAGCCACCCCAACACCCGCCAGTTCACCAAAAGGGTAATTGCCATTTGGATGACGGGGATGGATGATTCCAAACGCATTTGGCAGCTCTGTGGGTAGTTCGTGATGGTCAGTCACAATGACATCTACGCCGACACTGTTGGCATAGTCGATAGCCTCATGACCGGAAACCCCATTGTCCACGGTGACAATCAGTTGAATGCCGCTTTCAATCATATCTTGATAAACCTGTTTATTAGGTCCATAGCCGTCTGTAAAACGATTTGGCAGATAAACAGTTACGTCGGCGCCTAAAAGTTCCAACGCTTCTTTCATAACAGTTGCACTGGTAATGCCATCTGCATCATAATCGCCATAGACTAAGATTCGCTCACCGTTTTCAACAGCCTCCTGCAACCGCTGGATAACCTTTTCCATGTCGTAAAACAAAAAAGGATCATAGAGATCAGCCAACTGTGGATTTGTAAAATGTTCCAAGGCTTCCGATGTACGAATGTTTCGTTGCCACAAAATTCTGGCTATAGTTTCTGAGAAGCCTTGCTGTGTAATTAAATCCCGAAATTCTGCCGAAAAAGAGGTTTCTTCTGGCATTTTCCATTGATATCTTGCATTGCGCACATGATCACTCCCAACTGAATAATTATAGCAAAGCAGTTGCCTTCTGAAAAGAATCCCGCAAGTAAATCTTTGACGCGCTGTAAAATTTAAGCAAAAGAACAGCTTTGGGGAAAGATCCCACAAAGCTGTTCTTTTGGGTAGAAACATTTTAGAAAGCTTTAGTCGCCTTCTGCTTTCTTATCTTTCTCGTTATTTAAAGTTACCTTTTCTACAACTATTTTTTCTCCGCTGGAAGAAGCAGTCTCAGCCTCGGAAACAGTGTCTTGTTGAGTCGTCAACTCTCGTTTCAAGGTCTTGATCTGCTTTTTTTGCTGCCAAAGAGTACCTGTAGATACCAAAGACATAATCAAAGCACCGACAAATGCAGACGCAATGATAACTATAATCAAGGGTGCTTCCACTTGGGCAAGCAGGAAATTGACCGCAACAGATTGGTTATTAAACACCGCAAATAGCACGATTACAAAAATCAAAACAAAACCTGCGATGAGTCGCCATTGTTTTTTCATCGGTATTCCCTCCCATTCATAGTTCACTACCATTCACCGGATTCTCACAAAACGTCATTTGCAAAGGTGCACCACTTATTTCTTATTGAAAAGTCCACCCGCCAAGAAATCCCCCATAGTAGGAAACAAAGTATAAAAGCGTGCCGCGATTTCCATATACCCTGGCGCATTGATCTCCCGTTTAGGATGTTCTACGCTGGCAATGATTCTTCTTGCAAGTTTTTCGGGATCCAACACATGATTGCCCAAAGTCTGCAAATAATTACCGGAAGGATCTGCTTTATCAAAAAATTCCGTTTTGATGGGACCGGGATTAACAGTTGTTACTGCAATATTGGCCGGCTTTAGCTCCAGGCGTAGCGCATTGGAAAAACCTAATACGGCAAATTTTGTTGCCGAGTAGACCGTCGATTTCGGTGTAGCCATTTTGCCAGCCATCGAAGCAATGTTGATAATATGACCTGGACGTGCTGCTGCCACCATATCAAGCACAACTTTTTGCGTTAAGACCATCATACCCAACACATTAACTTCAAACATCTTAAAAATATTTTCCCGCTCAAAATCGGTAAAGTTTTCAAAAATACCGAAGCCGGCGTTATTGATCAGAACATCTATCGGGCCTACTTCAGCTGCGACTTTTTCCAATAGACTGTCGACACTGTTGGGCTCAGCAACATCCAGCTGAAAAGCATAGGCCGCTTTTCCGCTGAGTTCTGCACATTTTTCCTTGACCTGACCGATAAGATTGATGCGGCGGGCACAGGTTACAACAATAGCGCCTTTTTTGGCAGCAGCGTAGCAGATCTGTTCCCCTAATCCCGCTGAACCACCAGTCACCAAAACTACTTTATCTTGTAAATTCATGCCAACTTCCTCACTTTCTTCTATAAATCAGTTAAAGGGGACTTCCACCACATCGAAATCTTTCACTATACGGCTATTGGGAAAGACGCCCTGTGCTTCTTTTTCCAACTCAATCGCGTCTTTCGCTAAATACCGAGCTGAGATATGGGTCAATAATAAGCAAGTTACACCTGCTTCTTTGGCTACCTGTGCTGCTTGTTCAGTAGTGGAATGGAAATAGGAGCGGGCCATTTGGGCTTCATTTTTATTAAATGTACTTTCATGGACCAATACATCAGCATTTTCAGCCAATCGAATTGAAGCTTGCGTAAAGCGGGTATCCCCCAATATAGTTACGATACGGCCACGGCGCTTTTGTCCCACAAAATCTAAACCATTGATTTTACGTCCGTCAGGCAAGGTTACTGTTTCTCCTTTTTTCAAGCGACCAAATAACGGTCCTGATTTAACTCCCAATGCCAACAGCTTGTCGGCTTGCAGCTCCCCTTCATGATCTGCTTCTACCACACGATAACCGAAGCTGGCAATCCCGTGATCAAGCTTTTCACAAATCACTTTGAATTGCTTGTCTTCAAAGACAACACCATTTTCTGCAATTTCAATAAATTTCAGTGGATACGACAGGCGGGTCTGGGACACTCGCAGTGCCATTTGGACAAAATCTCGTATACCTCTGGGGCCATAAATTTCAAGGGGCTCTGTCCCACCTTGAAAAGAGCGACTGGAAATTAAGCCTGGCAACCCAAAAATATGATCGCCATGAAGATGGGTGATAAATATTTTTTCAATTTTTCGCGGGCGGATGGTTGAACGCAAGATCTGCATCTGAGTTCCTTCCCCACAATCAAATAGCCAGACCGCATTGCGCTCATCTAGCAGCTTTAAAGCAATACCGGTCACATTGCGATGTTTCGCCGGTACACCGGCTCCGGTTCCTAAAAATTCGATTTCCATGAGTGTTATTCCTGACTTTCTGTTAAACTGGGCCACTGCTCGACTTGTATAAATTCTTAAATTTACTCTACTCGTCGCCTGTATTTAGCCAGTCCTCAGTATAGCATTTTTTACAATAGGCTGTCAGTCCTTTGCAGAAGCATTTGAACTGTCTGTCTCTCCATTGGTATTATCATGTTGTTTTTGCCAAGCTTGCTGGGCATTATTTTTCGTGTCTTTTTCCACCTGTTGGGCCTTTTTGATTTCTTCTTCGACTTCCTGGTAATCAAAACGACTAATGCCACCGCGCAACTGATTGATAATGATTTCATTGATCGGCCGATTGTCTTCTTCTTCAGCAATCAAAATTAGGCCAGTCTGTCCTTCAGCAATATCAGAAACCAGGAATTCAAAGATGTTGCGCGCATTTTTAATCTCCCGGGCATCTTGGGTTGCGCCAATCATACTGCCACCGACCCAGCCTAAAAGCATCGTCAACGGACCCACCAAAATACCAACCAGCATCCCAATCAGCCCGCCGGTTGAGGTTTTATTGCTACCGGTAAAATCAACAAAGTCTTCTATTTTAAATTTATGCTGTCCGTCATTCGAATGGGTCACGACAGCCATCTGCTCTCCTTTAACTTGCCCTGTGGCTGCTAATCTCTTCAGCTCAGAAAAGCCTTGGTATGCCAGTGACTCCATCTCGAAGTTCATTACGATTACACGTTTTGTCATTTTTTCTTCCTCCTTCATTTGTGACAACTCACTTTTACTTATTTTACCAATAACCAGAAAGATTGAAAAAGATTCGCTCTTTTCTGCCATTTGCCACACTGCTGGTGACCCTTGCGTTTGGGTAATCATTAGCAAACCATTGCAAAGCTGCCTTTTTCTGATTTTCTTGTGACGCAATCCTTTCCAAAATAAAAATGCAACCTCCACTATTCTTTAGCGGAAGCTGCTTGTCTTACTAACAAAAAAAGGAAATACCGAAGCATTTCCCTTTTTATAGGATTTGATCAAAATAATATCTTCGAAGAAGGAAGCTGATGATAAAGAGCCTTTTTACTTGTGACTCAGGTTGGTCATTTCTCATCATAGGATAGTGACAAGATACTTGTCACCATCTTTTTTGTGAAATTATTTATTCAACAAACTCAAACTCAAAATTGCCGATCCGAACGATGTCGCCATCCTTGGCGCCACGGGCACGCAATGCTTCATCAACTCCTAAAGAGCGTAATTGGCGAGCAAAACGCATCACTGTTTCATCATGGGCGAAGTTGGTCATCTGGAAGAGCTTCTCAATCTTCGGTCCACTCAAGACCCACGTTGCATCTGGCTCACGGTCAATAGCAAATTCCGGTTCATCGGAGGTAAAGCCATAGTGAACTGCTTCTTCTTCCACTTCCTCTTCCTCGTAAAGCGGGAATTCCGGTGTCTTTTCTAACAGGTCAGCTGTTGCGTTTAGCAGATTATCCAAGCCTTTACGGGTTACCGCTGAAATTGGGAAAATCAGAAGATCCTCTGCAAACTCATCCGTTTTTTCTTTCGCTAGCTCTTCTTTAAACTGAGCTAGATTTTCTTCTGAATTTGGCATATCCATCTTATTGGCTACAATAATCTGAGGCCGTTCCAACAAACGTAAATTGTGTTCACCCAGCTCTTTGTTGATCGCCAGATAATCTTCGTAAGGATCACGGCCCTCCATTCCGCTCATATCAATTACATGAAGAATCACTCGAGTTCGTTCGATATGTCGTAAAAACTGAGTTCCCAGTCCTACACCTTGAGAAGCACCTTCAATCAATCCTGGAAGATCTGCGACTACAAAGCTGCGATTATCAGAAGTATTGACCATCCCAAGATTTGGCACCAATGTCGTAAAATGATAGGCACCGATTTTAGGACGTGCGGCGGAAATGACAGACAACAAAGTCGACTTCCCAACTGAAGGAAAGCCTACCAGCCCCACATCTGCTAAGACTTTCAATTCCAACTCGATCCGGCGTTCTTGGCCAGGCTCACCATTTTCGGCAATTTCTGGTGCTGGGTTTCGTGGGGAAGCAAAACGAATGTTGCCCCGCCCTCCGCGTCCGCCTTTAGCAACAACCAAGGTCTGACCGTTTTCAATGAGGTCGCCCAGTAAAGCGCCGGTATCGGCATCACGAACCGTCGTGCCCGGTGGAACTTTAACAAAGGTATCCTCTGAGCCACGACCGTGCATTCCTTTACTCATTCCATTTTCCCCGGGATGGGCACGGAAATGACGATTGTAACGAAAATCCATCAATGTGCGCAAGCCTTCTTCAACCATCAAGACCACATCGCCACCGCGACCACCGTCACCGCCGGCCGGGCCACCATCGGGAACATATTTTTCCCGTCTAAAAGCTACCATCCCGTCACCGCCCTTACCGGCTTTAACGTCAATGGTTACTTGATCTAAAAACATGGACATCATTTGTCCTCCATTTCTTTTCACAAAACTGTTTCAAAACGTCTTTCCTATTGTACCTATCAAAACAACGTTTGTCTATTGTCAAACGACCGATAAATCTTTAAGAAAGAGTTATTTTCAATACTTTTTCACAAAATTCTTCAGGAAACCACATTTTGTCTGGTGCCTTGTAAAAAAGCAGTTAAATTCTCAACAGCAATCGCCATCAGACGTCCTCTGGTTTCAGAAGGCGCCCAAGCGATATGCGGTGTGATCCAACAATTTTTGGCGTGTAGCAACGGATTATCTGCCAAGATTGGCTCCTGGCTGACTACATCAACACCACAAGCTGCCAGTTTTCCCTTAGAAAGGGCCACTGATACAGCGGCTTCGTCTAATAAACCGCCCCTAGACGTATTCAAAAGAATGCTGCCCATTTTCATCTGAGCCAAAGTTCGCTCATTGATAATTTTTTCCGTCTCAGGAAACAACGGGACATGTAAGCTGACAACATCTGATTTGGCTAGCAATTTTTCAAGTGACAGCTGCTTAATCCAAGGTGCTTGCGGTTCTTTGGAGCGATGGTTCCAATAAACAACTTCCATCTTAAAGGCATGAGCAATCTCTGCTACCGCTTGAGCGATGGCTCCATAGCCAATCAAACCCAGCGTTTTCCCCTTGAGTTCGGTCAGCGGTTGTAACCAATAAGTAAAGTCTGGTGACTTTTGCCAGTCGCCTTTATGAACAGAAGCATTGTGGCGCCCCACTTGCGAACAGATTTCCAATAATAGTGCAAATGTGAACTGGGCCACTGCATCAGTCCCATAGGCCGGGATATTGGTGACGGTGATACCGGCACTGCGGCAAGCCTCCAGATCCACCACATTATAGCCGGTTGCCAGGACACCGATGTATTTCAGATTGGGACAAGCTGCAACAATTTTCTTGGTAATGGGAACCTTATTTAGCAAGATGACATCGCTAGAACCGATTCGTCGAATAATTTCAGCGCTATCTTCTGGCGGAGTACGGTCATATAAAGTAAATTCTCCCAGCTCCTCAAATTGCTGCCAACTAATGTCTCCTGGATTCAAAGCATAACCGTCTAAAACAGTGATTTTCAATTTTTTCATCCTCTTCTTTGTCTTATTGTACTGGTATTACCGTCATTTTCTTAAGCACTTCCTGGAATCTATTTTGATAATTTTCCCGATACAATGGCGTTTTGACATTGGCAATCATATTCTGGATCATATCGTGAGTTTCTCTTGTCATAGAGGTCTGTCCCTCCGACAATTCAATTTGTAGCTTTTGAAGTTGTCCATCGATTAGGTGGCCAATCTCCAATTGCCACCTCACCGTCTCAATTGCCTGCTGAATCGCTGTTTTCCAACCATCCTTTGACAATGGGGCCACTAACTCGTCTATTTTAGAAAGGCTGCTGCCGTCTGTAAGAGCAAGGCTCAAAGGATGATCAAAAGTGACCTGTGTTCCTTTGATTGCCGCTTCCTGCTGATTATCAAAAAGCCCATTGACTGCACTTTGGATCAAGACTTTTGTTTTAAGAGAAGCTAATGTTTGCAAGTGTTTATTTGATAGCTTGGTAGTGGTGAAAGAGAGCGCTTTTTCAGCGGCCAACTCCTCTACTTCTTGTTTGATTTGATTGACTTTGACAGTCAGCGTCTCTATGACCTCGCGATTGCAGCTTTCTGACATAAAACCATCAGAGAGCTGTAAAGCTGAAATGCTGCTGCCAATTTCGCCGCCTTGCTGCAACTGCTTTTTAAGAACCGCTATTTTCTCTAGTGCCACAGCTTGCTGCTGCTTTTCGATAAGTCGCTGAGCCTTGGGATATCCCAGCCCCACCATAACAACAAGCAATAGGACAAGACTACCGATTAGCTGTCCTGTTCTTTTCTGACGTTCTTCCATCATAATCGCTCCTAAACAGTAAAATCAAACTTTTTTAGGTTTCAGGTAATTCCATATGAATAAAGTTGGTCAGACCGTGCCAGCTGATTGCCAATTGCTGATCGAAAGGTTTAAAGCCGGCACCTTCATAGGAACGCTGGGCTCGTTCATTGAAATCCGCCACACGTAGCCAAATCCGTCCCTTGAACAGAAGATTACGGCGAATGTAATCGACGGCCGCCAAAGTAAACTGGCGACCGTGATGCTTGCCACACTCCTCTGGTCGAATACCCAATCCCAGTTCCAGGTCTTGCGATTGATAATTGAAACAAAAGATGCCGTAATAGCTTCCTTTACGATAGACCGCATAATAATCAGTGCCGTTGTCAGGGGCCAAGATTTCAGCAAGACACTCAGCAAAACCGGCAGCGGGTACATTATAAAATGTGTAAGGCTCAGGATAACGCCACTGCAAATATTCTATCGCCTCGTGTTCCTCCATTGGTTTTACTTGATACTTCATTTTGCACCCTCTATTCATATTTTTGCAAAAAGTTTTTGATCTTTTCTCGATACTTTTCCGGTTCAGTATCGTAACTTTTGGCATGTTCGGCGCCAGCGACTTCCCAACGCTCTTTCGGTGCATCGGTTGCTTTGTAGACTTCATCCAACATTGAAAACGGCACAAAGGTATCTGCTGTCCCGTGGATAAACAGCATAGGCGTCTTATTTTTAGCCAATTGTTTTCGAACATCCCCCTCTGTATAAAAGAAGCCGGCCCGCACACGAGTAACTAAATTGGTTACCTGCATGATAGGAAATGTGGGGAGATCAAACATGGCCTTGTATTGGTAGGTCAGTTCTTCTTTGATACTGGCATAGCCGCAATCTTCCACAATAGCAAAAACATTTTCCGGCAGTTTTTCGCCACTGGTATTCATCACGGTGGCCGCTCCCATGCTGATGCCATATAGCGTGATTTTTTCGTCAGACCCTTTTTCTTCCAGGACTTTGTTGATCCAGCCCAAGTAATCTTTTCGCTCGGGCCAGCCAAAACCAATCACTTCTCCTTGACTTTGTCCATGTCCTCGAGCATCAGGCAATAAGACATCATAACCCAAATCATGATAAATATTGGCAACTTGCCAAAGGGAGTCCGCGTTTGCCATATAGCCATGGGCAAGGATCGCCGTCTTATTCTGAGGTGTCTTCGCCGGCAAATAAATAGCTGACAAAAACAAGTTATCCTCTGATTTGATCTGCCAGCGTTTTCGGGTCTTACCATTAAACCAAGCTTGTTCGGGAGTGGTTTTCTTGCTATCAGTAGTTTCTTCACTAGCCAAGAAGTCTTTTGGTGCCGGTACAAAGGCATACGTATAAAAATAATTTCCAGCAAAAAGCAAGACAGCTGCCACTAGGACCAAAGCGATCAGTCCAATGCGTATAGTCCACTTCATTTATATACTTCCTTTACATTTTCATTTTCTATAACAAATTTTTCTTCCACAGGTGATTAGCCAGTCTCAATCACAAATAGTTGGAAAGGGTGCTTGATGATAAGCATAGGCCATCATCAGATCTACAAACGAGTTCCGCGGCAGGGACAGATCCAGACTTTGAATTTCGTCAATGTTGAAAAAGCGGGCATCACTGGTCTCAACGCCAGAAACCGGTTGGCCACTTTGCCAACGACAATAGATAAACAATTTGTAGACATAGGTCAAACGATACGGATAATCGTGCTTGGCCATGTCACGCAAGGCAATCAGTTTTTGAGGAATGATATTCACCCCAGCCTCTTCCAGCGTTTCTTTTTTAGCGACTTCAAAGGGAGAATAACCGACATCTCCCCAACCACCAGGAAGCGCCCAGCATCCTTCCCGTTTTTCTTTCACTAACAACAACTGATTCTTTTCGTTGAACACCGCTGCCCGAATATCTACTTTTGGTGTGGCGTATCCTTCATCAGCGGTCATAAAAACCGCAAGTTGCTTCTCAGGAACTGGGGTTAACTGTGCGATCAAGCTCTCAGTGACAGCTGTCAACTCTTCATAGCGTTCTTGATCAAAAACGTCTTTGCTGTAGGCTTTTCCACTTTGTGCAATTGCTTGCAGTCGGCTTAAATTTAACACGAGGGCTTGTTCATCGATACGATTCATGAATCTTCCTCCTTTCAAAATCAATTCTTCTGAGACAAAACTTCGTCCAATAGCAATTTTCTTTCTCCTGAAAGTGCAATTGGATCCTTGCCCGCTTGCAACGCTTCTTCAAATAAGATCGCAAGGTTAGAGTCTTCTTGGCAGGCCTGTAAAAGAGCAATCATCTGCTGACATCTGCCCACCCATTTTTCCATGAAGACATTGGTTGGAAGGATTCGCTGGGACAAATCGGCAATGTGATACACACCCGATTTTTGGCACCAGCGCAGACAGGCCTCGTACAGTGGCCGCATAATCATCGTCTCCACTTCCTCTGTTGCTGCAAAAGTGACTTCGACCTCTTTTTTTCCTGCCAAATATAAGAGATAGCAACGAGAATTTCCATCCAGAATTGTCAATTGTCCAGGGAAAATTTCATACACTTCAATTGGCGGATAACCTTCAAACTGAGCGGCTCGCAACAATTGTCCGTTTTTTTCGATTTTATTTTGATCCAGATACAATTGACCCACACTAAGCGCATCAATTTCTACCAGCATTCCGCTTCCCCCAGACTGATTCATCCCATTTTCTTTATGGGGATGCAAGATTTCTTATGTAATTGTAACACATTGGTTTCAGCTTTTTGCAGCACTTTAAGAGCCGATTTTTTAAACGTCAGTAATTGCATTATGTAAACTTATATTTTAGCAAATTTTACAGATATAGCTTGTTGCTGTAAGGAAAAAACCGCCTCTCACAAGTGAGAAGCGGCAATGCATCAAACAATCAGCCTTGGCTTTCCTTCAGTTTGAAGTTTGACCATGGTTTCAAAAATCCTAACAAGAACAATTCATCATCAGAAATGCGGCCGACAACGTTAACCCGTCCATCATTTTTCATTTCTTTCAAAGCAATCTGAGTTTCCCCTTTATATTGCCCGTAATCTACGTTATCAATCAAAACATCCCCGCGTGTAATATCTCGAGTATTGTGTGCCGGGAATGGTTTGTCTTTATAGTATACCCGAGTCATAGTTGAACGCAGGATGTATTCAGAACGATCCCCACGATAGCTATGAAGATTGTCAAACAGACAAATCCGCTCATCTTCTGTAATATCATCTTCCACAACTACTTTCAAAGTTGGGTATTCCCCATTGAAGGCTTCAGCCATAGCCGCCAGTTCAGCTTCTGAAGCATAGGCATTGCCAATGGAAATGTCGTCGATCAAGCCAGTCAAAACCAGGTGCTTGACCTGTGTCGCCAATTCCAGATCTCGGTGATCTTCCAGTGAGCACAAACCGTCTTGTGTCGGCCAAGGTCCAAAAGTCGCATCATGAGAGTTGACAAAGGCCATCGTGTTCAGATTGTATTTACGGAATTTTTCTGAACAGAAAACAAAATGATCATAACTCAGCCCAGAATAGCGATGCGGATAGAAATTGTGAGAACCCAGCAAATTGTTAGTATTTGGTGAATAACTCATAATATTATCGACATAGTTGGTACCAGAAGACATATTGATTTCGATTTTGATGCCGTATGGATTACGTGTCATGCGGGCTTCTTCTGCCCCAGTAAATCCGACATCCAGACGGACACCGTATGCGCCCATGTTATCGAAGAATGACAAATCGTCATATGAAATTTCTAATTGTTCAAACAAAGCCGGATTGATGTCCACCATTACTTCCATGTCCAGCGAGTTTGCATAGTCTACCACTTTTTTAAAGTCTGCCAACACTTGTTCCTTGTCGCCAGAAATTTGCAGCAAGCTGGTAAACACGCGTTTAAAGCCATACTTATGTGCCAAATCCAAGTAGGCTTTGTCCTTTTCAAATGTTGAACGTTCCGGATAGATGGAAATACCTAATTTACCCATGAAATGATCCTCCTGAATAGCGTTTCGAAAAACTTACCAACCAGCGTTCCCTCTGATTTTCTTACGAATAGGTAACCTGATCTAGCGGGCATTTCGAAATCGGTTTTAGTAGCATATTTAGTATAGCACTGGCTTTTTAATTGGTCTACACCTTTACCTTAAAAATCGGAAAAGGTTTACAAAAAGTTCACATACGAGTATAGTCAGGGGCGCATTTCTTTGTTATCCTATTATGGAAAGAATCCGTATCGGGTATGAAGATTCTCCTTGAGGACTTCATAAGCGTACCGATCCGACAGAAAGGAAATCAATAATGAAACAAAAACGATTGATCACCGGCTTTACCACTTTAGCAGCACTGCTTTTACTAGGTGCTTGCGGCAGTAGCAACACTGCCGATTCCGAAAAGGATGCTTCTAGCACAACGCAAGAGACGACCACCTCTTCTTCTGTTGATCTGAACAGCCTGGATCTGCCCCAACTATCTGACGAGGTGACCGCCGATGAGACGGTCGTAGAGATGGAAACAACCGCTGGCAATATCAAGATTAAACTATTCCCCAAAATTGCTCCAAAAGCGGTAGAAAATTTTGTGACCCACGCCAAAGATGGCTATTACGATGGCACGAAATTCCATCGGGTAGTTGAAGATTTCATGATCCAAGGTGGCGATCCCAACGGTGACGGTACTGGCGGCGAAAGCATTTGGGGCGACGGCTTCGAGTTGGAAGCCAGCAACCAGCTTTATAACATTCGTGGTGCCCTAGCAATGGCTCGCAGTCAAGATCCAAATTCTAATGGCAGCCAATTTTTCATCATCCAAAATAAGAATGATGTTTCTGACGGTTTAGCAAAACAATATTATCCTGAAGACATCATCAACGCTTACAAAAAAGGCGGTGTGCCACAGTTGGATGGCCAGTATACCGTCTTTGGTCAAGTGATTGATAACGGCATGGAAGTTGTCGATAAGATTGCCACTGCTGAAAAAACCGATGAGGCAAATAGTTTAGGTGAAAATGCGACTCTGAAAAAAGAAGTAAAAATCAATAAGATTAAGATCATTCAAGAAGCAAAATAAGAATCAATTAAGAACGCAGGAATAAAATAAGTGAAAAAGAGGGCCTTCTTCCGAAATTTCGGAAAAACGGCACCTCTTTTTTTGTAGAATACATTTGCTAAGCTTTCTTGTATTCTCTTAAAGCAATTATCATTTCCAATATTCTCATAATCTCATTGGCTAAGCAGTATTACTTAGCACCGACAATAAAGGTGAAACAACAACAAGCTGTGGTTTTTCCGGCAACAGTGGCCACTGCATCTGCACGACCGACATTTCCTTTGATTTTGGTGATCGTAAACTTCAGGTGCAACACGTCTCCTGCACGGACTTTTTCAATAAATTGCGCTTTGTCGATACCGCCAATATAAGCTGTCTGCCCAGCAAATTGTGGCGACTTGAGGATCAAAATCGATCCAGCTTGAGCCAAAGCTTCCAAAATCAAAGTTCCCGGCATGTGGGGATCTTCCGGAAAATTTCCCTGCATAAAGTCCTCATTCACAGTCACATTTTTAACTGCAGTGATCGTCTCACCAGGGACCAGTTGAATGACTTGATCCATGTAATATATAGGATAACGATTTGGAATCACTTGTTTGATTTCTTCGGTATTCATGATTTGCGTCATTTGGCAAACCCCTTTCATCTAAAATCCCCGTAACAATAGCAACACACTGGCTATAAGTTCATCAGGGCAAACTAACAAACTATTTAGTTTGATTATCAAAATATCACAACTCTGAAATTACAGCAACTGGGAAGCTCCCTAATAAATTTAATCGAAAAAAATAGTTTGACAATCAAACCTTTTTCCCTAATAATGGGAATGGCAACAGAAAACCTTTATTTTTTGATCTGCAATTATACTATTCTCATTTCAAGGAGTGTCAGCATGAGCTTATTACAAGGAAAAAAAGTCGTAGTTATGGGTGTTGCAAACAAGCGCAGTATTGCTTGGGGATGCGCCAAAGCATTGATAGAGCAAGGCGCTGAAGTCATCTATACCTACCAAAATGAACGTATGAAAAAGCAATTGGATAAATTAGTACCGGAAAATTCATTTATGGTGGAATGTGATGCTTCCTCAGATGAAAGTATCGAGAATGCCTTCCAACAAATCGGTGAAAATGCCGGCGAAATTCACGGGATCGTGCACGCTATCGCCTACGCCAACAAGGAAGATCTTTCCGGAGATATCCTGAACATTAGTCGCGAAGGTTTTGCCTTGGCGCAAGACATCAGCGCATATTCGCTGATTGCAGTGACAAAGTATGCCAAACCAATCTTGGCACCAAACAGCGGCATCGTAACCATGAGTTACTTAGGGGCTGAACGGGCCGTACCTAACTACAATATGATGGGAATCGCAAAGGCGGCTTTGGAAGCTGAAGTCCGTTATCTGGCAGCAGAGCTTTCTCCTCAAGGAATTCGTGTCAACGGCGTTTCTGCCGGGGCCATTAAGACACTAGCGGTAACTGGTGTTCAAGATTATCAAAAGCTGATCCAACTTTCTGAAGAACGCACTCCCGATCATATCGGCGTGACGATTGAAGAAGTCGGAAATGCGGCTGCTTTTCTCATCAGTCCAGCAGCAAGTGGCATTATCGGAGAAGTGATTTTCGTCGACAAAGGGGTTCATCTTTCCTAAGACATCCTTTTGAGAGAATGTGACATAGGTAATTTTCAAGTGTTAAACAGCGTAGGTTTAATCACAATGAATAAAAAGTAGATGGATGAGGAAATTTGTGAAACTCTTTAGGTCCTAGTCTAAAAAGAGAACAATCCCATACCGAAAAAGAAAAAGCGTGAACGACACTGATTTCGCCTAATGAAGTCAAGGGAAAGCTGCGTTTAAAATTTTTAACAATGAAAAGCCGACGATCTTCCAATGATTTTAAGGAGGATGGTCGGCTTTTAGGGTCTCACGTTTGGCAGTGGTTGCTTCAGTGGATGGTGACTCAATTATTGTCACAATTCAAGAGTCTCGACTAGTTTTAGAAATCTTCGTGACGCAACATAAGGCACGGCTTCTTGATTCATTTCTATTTATACGTGCGTGCTTTTTCAAAAAAAGTCGGTTTTTTCAGTAATTCGTTATTTTTTTGCTTTTCACTTCTGAAAAATCCGTTTACAACTTTGTTTTTTTCCCGTATGCTATCGATGAATGCTATAAAAAGGACGCCTGTCCAAAATCAAACATATCCGGGGGTAAGAGATGTCTTATCAAGAAATGTTGTTCACTTTTTTAGGTGGTTTGGGAATCTTCTTGTACGGAATCAAATTCATGGGAGACGGTTTACAAAAAGCAGCCGGTGACCGCTTACGGGAGGTCTTGAATCGTTTTACCTCTACGCCGTTGCGGGCTGTTTTAGCCGGTATCATTGTCACCGGATTGATTCAATCAAGTTCAGGAACTACGGTATTGGCAGTAGGTTTGGTATCTGCTGGCTTTATGACGTTACGACAAGCGATCGGGGTTATCATGGGGGCCAATGTTGGGACCACGGTCACGGCTTTTATCATCGGATTTAATCTGAGTGCCTACGCGTTACCAATCATCGGAGTAGGTTCACTGTTACTCTTCTTCTTCAAACGAAAATCATTACAGAATATCGGCCAGATTCTATTTGGTTTCGGCTGCCTTTTTTTCGGATTGACCCTGATGGGCAATGCGATGGCACCATTAAAAGAGCTGCCCCAATTCAACCAATTGATGGTTGATGTTTCCCACCACCCGATTCTTGGAGTTGGGATTGGTACGTTGTTGACGATGATTCTACAAAGCTCTAGCGCGACAATCGGCATCTTACAGCAGCTATATGCTCAAGGTAGCGTTGGCTTAGCCGCTGCTCTGCCGATTTTGTTTGGCGACAATATTGGGACGACCATTACAGCAGTCATTGCAGCCCTGGGTGCTAGTGTTGCAGCCAAACGAACCGCTGCCGCCCACGTAACCTTCAACTTAGTGGGTGCGGTGATCTTTACTCTACTGCTAACGCCCTTTACTCATGTAGTAACGATGATTGCCGGCGCGTTGGGCTTAAACCCTAGCATGCAGATTGCCTTTGCTCACGGATTATTCAATGTCACCAACTTGGCTATTCAATTCTGGTTTATTCCACAAATTGAACTGCTTGTGAAAAAAATCATTCCAGGTGAAGAAAAATCACTGGAAATTCGCCCAGTGGAACTGAACGAGGATTTCCTTTATACCTCCCCATCTATTGGCTTAAGACAAGCTTCCTCAGAGGTAATTCAAATGGGTTCTTACGTCCTTCGCTCATTAGATGCAGCCAAAAATTATTACATTAAGCCTGACGAAGAACTAAAAAATGACGTCTATCAATACGAAGAAGCCATCAATCAATTTGATGTGGAACTGACCGATTTCCTTGCCAAAGCCGCTACCTTTGAACTCTCAGATACTGAAAGCCAAGAACAAGCCATGCTTTTAGAATTCACGAAAGATTTTGAGCGAATCGGCGATCACAGCAAAAATATTGTGAATTTTGTCGAAGAAGCCTGTGAAGTAGAACAAAAACAGCGAGCACGGGAAAAACGCAAAGGGATTGAAACTAAACACCGGGAAAACCTGCTCCTATTTGACGATGACTTGTTGCTATTATTTGATAAAGTACGCAAAAATGTCCGGGATGCATTGGATGTATTAGAAAACGACGACATGGCATTGGCTGAGAAAATGCTGGAACGAGAACAAGAAGTCAACCGACTCGTAGAACTCTTGCGCAACAAGTACATTCGTCTGATGAATCACGGGGAAGGCCGGGCTGCAGATGGTATCTTGTTCATTGATATCAGCTCTAATCTGGAGCGATCCAGTGACCGGACGCTGCATATTGCAAAATATATTCTAGGAAATGAATACGGCTTTAAAACACCTGCGACTTACCACCAGCAGACTGAGCTTCATTCCAAACGGTCATTAACATTGCTGGCATCGGAAAAACAAGGGCCTGAATCCAACAGCAATGCCTTGAATAAATAGTAATCCAATCCGTATCACATCACCGGTAGTTTCTGAGACTGTCAGTTTCCGGTGTGTGATACGTTTTTTATATCCCAACTGAGCTCCCCTTGCTAATATAAATAAGTAACTACACTTTGCATTTTTTTATTAGCTGGTCATCTATGACACACAGGCAGCTTTTTGTTACAATAAAAACTGTTGCTCAACGACTAGAACTATTGACTGATTTCTGACTAATGGAGGTTGATTTTATAATGACACCGCTAAGATTACTTACTGAAAGTAGTACCACTGATTCAACCGGCTCAAAAATAACAGAACCCGCGGCTAAACAGCTAAATGCGTTGCAGCGTTGGTGGTCAAATATCGACTGGGAAGCAATTGCCGGTTCTGCCATCCAAAAAGGGTTGATGCTGCTCTTTTTACTTCTGCTTTTCGCTATCTTATTTAAAGTTGGGGATTTTTTAGTAGATCGCAGTTACCGCTCCTATCAAAAACGCGATCGCGCCAACGAAGGTCGCGTACGGACAATCCACACCTTGATGAGAAATGTCGTTCATTATACTCTGGGTTTCTTTTTTGTCTATTCGGTTCTCTCCACATTAGGCGTTCCCGTGGGTTCCCTATTGGCAGGTGCTGGGATCGCCGGTTTAGCCATTGGTCTTGGTGCACAGGGCTTCATGAATGATATCATCACCGGTTTTTTCATCATTTTGGAACAGCAAGTAGATGTCGGTGATTATGTCGTCTTACAAAACTTGGGAATTGAAGGCACGGTCATCGCTGTGGGCATCCGTACCTTGGAACTGCGGTCATTAAATGGGACGGTTCACTTTATTCCCAATCGCAACATTACGACTATCAGCAACAACTCTCGAGCAGATATGCAAGTAATCGTCGATGTCCGGATTCTGCCAGCTGAAGGCTTAGATAAGATTCGCGAAGTCGTCGAAAAAAGCAATAGTCGTTTGGCTGCGCTCGAACAACAAAAAATTACGACACCGCCAGTCGTCTTCGGGCTGGTTGATATTGGCGGAGGCAACTACGTGATTCGCACCACCTTTTATGCTGTCAATGGCAGCCAAGGAGCTTTAAAAGAAGAGTTTCTGGCAGCGGGTATCGACGCCTTGACTGAAGCCGGGTTCACCATTCCCACGGGTCCGGTTACTGCCCCGCTTAAATGAGTTAATTCAATGATTGGCATCACAATTTTCTCTCAACTGAACACCCCCAAACGAAAGACGCCAGCAAAAGACGGCTATCTGTCATTCCAAACGAATGGCGGATAGCCGTTTTTTTACCTTTTGGGGCATCACCATTCGCAAAAAAATTTTCGCCACCATTTTATCTTGCCTCTAAGCAAAATAAGAGGATAAAACCATCCAGCGATGATTCTATCCTCTACTCTTAGTCTGTTCTTCTTAGCTTTGCTACGAGAAGCTGGCTAATCTGTCACAGAAATCCTATCCTTACTTTAACTGAAAGGTCATCACAATAGGATTGTGGTCTGAATTCGCAAAACCCTGGTCATGGACAGCGACTTTTTCAACAGATACATTGTCAGAAACTAAAAACCCGTCCACGATGGAGACAAAGGAAGACCCTGCTTTATAGGGCTCATTGTTTCGACGAACCGATGGGATTTCTGCCTCTGCCAGCCCGTCAGTAGCTACGCGGAAGTGGGCAGGCAATTGGTCAGTCGGAAACGCATGGGTCCAGTTGAACGGCTCTGTTTGGGTGCCAAATACTTCCGGGCTATTTCCCAACATGTCATGATTAAAATCGCCACCAACGATCACATGATGGCCATTTTCATACTCCTGCTTCATAAAGTTGAATAGTTTATCCAACTGCGCTTGGCGAATGTCGCGGTTTTTAGTGAAGGCTGACATGTGCAAGTTGATCAAAGTCAATGTCCGCCCGTCTGTCACCGGAATTTTAGTGGCAGAAAAAGCCCGATCCAAGTCAAAAAACTTGTTGAAATCCGTATCAATGGGCAGTGAATACCGCGTGCTTTCAGTCATATGGGCTTTGGCGAAGGTCAACAGACCGGATTTGGCTTTTCCGATGGGATCAGTCACGGGATAAAAAAGATAAGCCGAGTCATAATTTTGAGCATACACATTACTATACTCCGCCAAACCTTTTTGTAAACCAGCTACTTCATCCACATGCTGGGAACGATCACCATCTTGATCTACTTCCTGAAACAGGGCCAAATCAGGATCAAGGGCTTTAGTGGTCTTCAAAATTCCCGCCATGTTGTCTTCTACTGTCGCTTTATCATAAGCCCGTGAATATTTCCCACCATCCATGAAAAAGCTGTAGTCAGCCGGATAGGCAGCATAACCGATATTGTAGCTCATGATGTCATAACTCTTGCTCTTTTCCAGAGATGCCTCGTTGTGGTCTACCACCGACAAGCTCATCTGATCTGGCAGCCGTTTGTAGCTGATGAAAACATATCCCACATAACAAATCACAATGACCAAGAGCAGGGCAACCAACCCAGCTACAATTTTCAAAACTTTCTTCATTTCAATTCCTCCAATTCACCTCATCATACCACAGGAATAAAAACAGGAAAAAGGCTTTGTTTTTTCTTCACACTTTTATTTCCTTACTTTCCAGCAAAACAAATAAGCCACCAACAGCCAAGTGTATCCGGCGACTGTCCGTGACTCAAAGGTTATTGAAAACATCAAACAACTTTTAGCCCTTTTTTTGTTGGGCCTTGATTTTTGTCCGTTTTGGGCAGCAGCTGGTAGCGGCGTTCCAACTCGTGAACCAGATGGTTGGTGCATTTCAGAATCTCTTTGCGGGTAATAATTCCCAAGAAAATTCGATCCTTATTAATCATTGGCAGAAATGGATTATTGACTAAGAGATGTAAGATGTCTTCCAGGTCTGATTCATCTGTCAGACAGTCCACACCAATCTCCATCACATCGGCAACAGTCAATCCTGCCAAATTGTCCGTATCAATATTGGTCAGTGAAACCATTTTCCGAACAATATCATTTAATCCTAGCAGACCAACAAAATGGTCGTCCTTGTCCAATACAGGAATTTTGCTGTAACCGACATTGGCCAATACCAACAAAGCATGATCCAGTGAATGATTGTACATAACTGTCGCGACATTATCTGCTGGAATCAGAAAGTTGTCTTGATTTTCCAAAAGCAATGCTTGCGTATCTTTACCTATCAAAAGAGTAGCCTCCGTTTCCTAAAGCTCACCTTGATTGTATCAAAAAAGGAAGGAGAAAAGTTTACCTCTCCTCCTTCCTTTATAAAATTCTTACGCAGTTTTCAGTCGTTATTAAGGTAGTCAAAAAGCCCTTTCACTTTAATCACTCAACGAGGAAACGTAAAATGCAAATCTGTATAAGGCGCAAAGTCACGACCAAAATATTGGATACCCCAACCTTTGGCATCAGCATCAATGATAGCGAAGGCTTTCTTTTGAATTGGTCCTCGAGGCTGAGTGATGCTTCCGGGATTTAAGTATAGCCGATGCTGAACGACTTCACAGCCGATTTGATGGGTGTGACCAAAAAGAGCAATCGTCGCATCGTTTTCCGCCGCTTCATAGGCAATTTTGCTCAGACCAAAGCGAACGTCAGATAGATGTCCATGAGTCACATAAATGCGGTCCAAAGGTGTTGTTAACAGTAGTCGTTCCTTGTAGCCGGCATCAAAATCACAATTGCCCCCCACTACCTGAAACGTTTCGAATAATTTGTCGTCTGCCGGTAATTCTGAGTCTCCGCAGTGGATAAACAAATCCACTGTCTCACGAAAATGAGCGGCAATTTCTTCTAGAATTTGACGGTCGCCGTGGCTATCAGATACAACTAAATATTTCATCTATTTCCTCCCTCTTTTGCTTCCTTGTTATCCTCAGCTTCTAACCAGTCTTGCCACAACTTTTGCATTTTCGCAAGTGCCAGACCACGATGGCTCAGATGGTTTTTCTCTTCCGGCGGCAGCTCGGCAGCCGTTTTTTCCATCCCTTCAGGTACAAAAAGCGGATCGTAGCCAAAGCCCTGTTCACCTCTTGGAATACGGCCAATGTGCCCCGGCCAGTCTGCCTCCACCACCAGGCTGTCCTTTCTAGGTGCGGCAAAAACCAGTGTGCAGTGAAATTGGGCCGTGCGTTTGTCATCTGGCACTTCTGTCAGTTCGTGGAGCAGTTTGGCATTGTTAGCCGCGTCACTTTTGTGTTCGCCGGCAAAGCGGGCAGAATATATTCCCGGCATCCCCCCCAACGCATCGACCATCAAGCCGCTGTCATCTGCTAAAACCGGCTGTTTCAGAATCTGGGCGATGGTTTCAGCTTTTAGGCGGGCATTTTCTTCAAACGTTTTTCCCGTTTCTTCCACTTCTGTCAATTCCGGGAAATCTTTCAAAGTCTTAATCTGATAGCCAGCAGCAGCAAACATCGCTTCAAATTCTTTCGCTTTACCGGGATTTCCGGTAGCAATGACAATCGTTTTTTCATCGACTTCAGGATAATCCATTTCCAGCAAGGCTTCTTTTTGAAAAGCAATCAGCGATTCGATGGCGGTTTTTCCGTAAAGAATCATTTCATTGAGCTCTTCTCCTGAAAAAGCAGCTTCTTCTCCAGTTCCTTGAATTTCTACAAAGCGTCCCTTTTCAGTCATCACCAAATTCATGTCCACAGCAGCAGAATGATCCTCAGCAAAATCCAAGTCAGTCACGCAGTTGCCATCTGGAAGAATCCCTACGCTGACCGCTGCTAAATGCTCTTTGATGGGGTCTTCTTTCAAGATATTTTGCGCTAAAAGCTTGTCCACCGCTAAACGCAAGGCTACAAAAGCGCCGGTAATGCTGGCTGTGCGGGTTCCGCCGTCTGCTTGGGTCACGTCACAATCCACGAGGATACTGCGTTCACCCAATTTTTCCAGATCCACCACTGCCCGCAACGCCCGGGCAATTAAGCGTTGAATTTCCATGGTACGACCGCTGAGCTTTCCTTTGGCGCTCTCTCTTCGATTGCGGGTATCTGTCGCTCGAGGCAACATGCTGTACTCAGCGGTCACCCAGCCTTGTCCGCTATCCTTCAAAAAAGGAGGAAGCCGTTCTTCCACCGTCGCCGAACAGATGACTTCTGTATCACCGAAGCGAATGACACAAGAGCCCTCGGGATGTTTGTAAACATTGGTTTTAATCGAAATTTTCCGCAGTTCTTGCGGAGTTCGTCCATCATGTCTGATCATTTATTTCTCCTTTAAAGTCGTTGTTAGTCAAGATCTACGTGTTGAGAATGAACTTTCACCGGCAACCAATCATTTGCAATTTCATCAAAGAGTTTAGTCGAACCGGTGGTGAAAAATCGACAATCACCAATTTTTGATGGATCAGGATTGGCGATATTAAAATAATCCAGCAAGACACTGACCTCCCCGACTGTTTCCGCACCAGAGTCAATCAAAGTCACACTACTGCCCATATAATTTTGAATGATTGGTCGTAGCAATGGGTAGTGGGTGCACCCTAAAATTAAGGTATCAATCTTTTTCAGCTGTAACGGTTTCAAGGTCTCGGCCACAATTTTTTTTGCAATTGGTGAGTGGTATTCATTACTTTCAACGATTGGGACAAACTTAGGACAAGCCAATCCAAAAATCGCTGTCTTGTCCGTTTTTGATTCAATCGCTCGCCGATAAGAATGACTCTTGATCGTCCCTTGGGTGCCGATAACACCAATACGGCGACTGCGGGTTGCTTTTACAGCAGCTCTGGTTCCTGGCAAAATCACTCCAACAACAGGGATTGGCAACTCTTCCCGAATAATATCTAAAGCCACAGCAGTTGCTGTATTGCAGGCAATTACCAACAGCTTGATGTTTTGTTCCATTAAAAAAGCAGCCATTTGGCGAGTAAACTCGATTACTTGTTCTGCCGGACGCGGTCCATAAGGGCAACGGGCAGTATCTCCCAAATATACAAAGCGCTCATTTGGAAGCTGTCGCAGTGCTTCTTTGACTACGGTTAAGCCACCGACTCCAGAATCGATAAAGCCGATTGCACGTTGATTCGTCATATGATTCAATCCTTTATCCTTTAGGCACATTCTGTCTGCTTTCTTGAATTTCTCCATAAACAAGATTCACTACCAATCGTTTTACTCTAGTTGCTGGTAAGTGAACCTGATTTTGGAAAGCCAAAAGATCAAAAACATAACAGATAACCTATTTTCACCTTTTTTACCGGAGATTTCAAGTATCTGTCTTTGAAGCGCAAATTTGTTTAATAAAAACGCTGAGTTAACACCACAAAAAAATCCGGCCCAAGTACTCGGCCGGAAAAGCTAGCTTAATAATTGTACTGACGTTTTTCCAAATACTTGGATAATAGGGACAATACATAACAAACAATAAAATACATCACGGTCATTGCCACAAACATAGGAATGACGTAGCTTTCATTTTGGCCATAAATAATCTTCGCATTATGAGTAAGCTCCGGCAGACTGATAATAACTGCCAGCGAGGTATCTTTGATTAATGAAATCAATTGACTGACTAATGCGGGAATCATCGATTTAAAGGCCTGAGGAATAACGATACTTGTCATAGTCTCCGTGTAAGTCAACCCAGTGGATAGCCCCGCTTCCATCTGTCCTTTTGGCACAGCATTTAACCCCGCCCGGAAAATCTCAGAAAGCATTGCAGATTCAAAAATTGTCAACGCGGCAACTGCGGCCCAAAAAATCGACAATTTGATACCAATCTGAGGTAAAGCAAAATACGTAAAGAAAATAATCAGCAGCAGTGGCAAGTTTCGGATGATATCTACCACTAGTCCTACGATTTTGGACAACAGGGGGATATTGGCAAAGCGCAGCACCCCCAAGATGCCACCGATAATAAAGCTCAGTAAGATAGAAACGACGGAGACTAAGATCGTCACCAGCAAACCATCCATCAAAAAGCTTAAATTTGCATAGGAATAAGCATCAATAAAGTTTTGCATAACAGGTCACGTCTCCTTTCTAGTCCGTCAATGCCCAATGTTTTTCTAAATGACTCATCAAGTAAGACAATGGCAATGTCAACACTAGATAAAACAAGGCAGCGATAATATAGGTATTAAAGGTATCAAACGTCGTATTTGCCACTGAATCGGCTTGATACATCAGATCCAGGCCGGCCACCATGGCCAAGACTGAAGAATTCTTCACCAGATTGATAAACTGATTTCCCAATGGCGGGATCACGATTTTGAAAGCTTGGGGCAATACGATATAGCGCATTGTTTGCCAGTAGGTGAACCCAGCAGATAACCCTGCCTCCATTTGCCCTTTCGGCACAGTTTGAATACCGGAACGAACCGTCTCAGCAATAAAAGCCGAGGTATAAATAATCAGTGCAATCGTCCCAGCTTGAAAACCATCCAGGACAACCCAATACATTGGAACTACCACTACAAAGAACATGGCAATGATCAAAAGCGGGATGTTACGGAAAAATTCCACGTAAGCTTTCGCTAAACCGGCAACCAGTCTATTTTGAGATAACTGCAGGATAGCCATTAAGGTGCCAATGACCAAACTGAAGACCAGCGCAATAACACTGGAGTAAATAGTGACTTTAAAGCCTTCAAAAAACAAGCTGTGATACTCTTGGAATAGTTGGATCATGCGCGCTGCTCCTTTCTTATTCTTTCACTCGGCCATCATCAGAATCCGGAAACCACTTGTCATAAATGCGATCATAGGTTCCATCTTCATGCATTTCATGGAGTGCTTGGTTAACCTCAGCTAAAAAGTTATCCTGGCCTTTGTTGATGGCAATTCCATAGGGTTCTTTGGTAAAAGCACCTCCTGCCAATTCATAATCCGGATTTTGTGAGGCCATCCCCAAAAGAATCGCGTTATCGGTAGTCATTGCATCCCCTTGTCCGGATTGAAGAGCAGTAAAGCACTCTGCGTAGTTTTCCCACTCCAAAACTTTGGCTTCGGGGGCAGCTTTTTTGATATTGTCCACAGAAGTTGAACCTTTTACCGCCAAAACGGTGGTGTCAGCCCCCAAATCATTGATGCTCTTGATTTTACTGCCCTTTTTTACAAGCAGTGACTGACCGGCATCAAAATAAACATCTGAGAAATTCACTTGCTGCTTGCGTTCTTCTGTAATAGTCATAGTAGCGATGATAGCGTCAATATTGCCGTTTTTCAATAAAGGGATGCGCGTTTTGGAAGTCACTTCCACAAAAACAGCACTGCCGTCAGCTCCTAAGATTTTTTCTGTAATCCCGCGAGCAATATCAATATCAAACCCTTTGACCTCTTTGGTCTTGACGTCCATCATCCCAAACAAACGGGTGTCGTTTTTGACTCCCCAGGTGATCTGGTTTTCCTCTTTACTGGTTTTTGCAATATCCCGATCGGCTACTTTTTCACCACAAGCAGTCAGCGTGATGACAAGTAAACAGAGGGATAGTAGTGAAAGCAGTCTTTTCTTCATATGTTCCCCTCCGAATCAATGATTGATAACTTTACTGATAAATTGTTGGGCGCGATCAGACTGAGGATTTTCAAAGAAATCTTCCGGATTGCGGCTTTCTTCAACGACTTCGCCATCTGCCATGAAAATCACTCGATCAGCAACTTCTCGTGCAAAGCCCATTTCGTGAGTAACTACAATCATCGTCATTCCGTCTTTCGCGATTTTTTTCATAACATTCAAGACGTCACCGATCATTTCCGGATCCAGCGCTGACGTTGGTTCATCGAACAACAAGACTTCGGGTTTCATAGCCAGTCCGCGAGCAATAGCCACCCGTTGCTGTTGGCCACCGGAAAGTGTTGATGGATACACATCTTTTTTATCCAACATTCCGACACGATCCAACAGTTTTTCAGCGGTTTTCGTCGCTTCTTCTTGAGACTCTTTCAATACTTTAATCGGTGCCAAGGTGATATTTTCCAAAACGGTCTTGTTTGGATAGAGGTTGAAATGTTGGAAAACCATCCCGATATTTTTGCGAACCTCAGTCAACTTGGTATTTTTATCATGCAAATCCTTGTCATTAATCAAAAGTTCACCGGAAGTAATACTTTCAAGACCATTGATGCAGCGTAACATGGTGCTTTTCCCGGAACCAGATGGCCCAATTACAACAACGACTTCACCCTGTTCAAATTGTAAATTAATATTTTTTAATGCATGAAACTTTCCGTAAAATTTTTCTACATTCGCAAACTCGATCATCGCCATGCAGTCATCCCCCTTATTTCATACTCATTTTGGCATTTACTCATTATTATAGCGATATTTTTGAGAACTTGTAAAGAAAAATATCTCTTTATACCGGCTATTTTCTGAATATTCCCGAAATTATTCGGCAAATCCAAGCAACAACATTCGTGATTCAATGCAAATTGCGAGAAATATCAAGTTTTTTATTCATCAAATATTCATAATAGTCACTAGCAATTTTCTTTCATTTTTTGCGGATTTGAATCCGCTGGCAAGCAGTGTCCTAAAGGTCCAACTTCTTGATAGAGTCAGTTGTCTATTCTTCTAAAAAAAGGTACACTGAAACAGAAACAATAATTAAGGAGCAGGTGAAATCATTGAGTAATACCATACTAACCGGCGATCGCCCCACCGGAAAACTCCATTTGGGACACTACGTTGGATCTTTAAAAAAACGTGTTGAAATGCAGGCAGATCCTGACAACAAATTGTACATCATGATTGCGGATATGCAGGCCTTGACAGATAATGCAAAAAATCCCGAAAAAGTTTCTGCTAATGTTCTGGAAGTCGCTTTGGATTACCTGGCAATCGGCTTGGATCCTTCAAAAACGACTATCTTTATCCAATCTATGATTCCTCAGTTGGCGGAACTGACTATGTATTATCTGAATCTTGTCTCTGTTGGGCGCGTTCGACGCAACCCAACCGTTAAAACAGAGATTGAACAAAAAAACTTTGGTGAAGGTGTTCCAACAGGTTTCTTTATTTACCCCGTCTCTCAAGCTGCTGACATCACAGCATTTAAGGCAAATCTAGTGCCCGTCGGCGAAGACCAAAAACCGATGTTAGAACAGACTCAAGAAATCGTTCATTCCTTTAACAACACTTATAGAGAGGTTTTAGTGGAACCGAAAGCCGTTTTGCCACCAAAAGGACAAGGCCGTCTTCCCGGTATCGATGGTAACGGTAAAATGAGTAAATCATTGGGCAATGGTATCTATATTTCCGATCCTGCCGATGTCTTGGCTAAAAAAGTTATGAGCATGTATACCGATCCCAAGCACATTCATGTGGAAGATCCCGGCCAAGTAGAAGGCAACATGGTCTTTACTTACCTGGATGTCTTTGGAACCGACAAAGAAGCAATCGAGGAAATGAAAGCTCACTATCGTCGCGGCGGTTTGGGCGATGTGAAGATCAAACGCTACCTGATTGACATTTTAGAAGCTGAGTTTGGCCCAATCCGTGCGCGTCGTGAAGAGTTTGCAAAAGACCCGGCTGCTGTGATGGCGATGTTGAAAAAAGGCAGTGAGGATGCAGAGCAAGTGGCTGCTGCGACTTTGGCCGAAGTCAAATCAGCCATGGGAATTAATTATTTCGCTTAAACAACTGAATTTTGGGTACAACAACTGTGGCAATCACCTAGTCTCCGTCCTCTGAAGGGAATACTAGGAAACGTGAGCCCAGAAAAGCCAAGTCACTTCCATTAAAAAGTGGAAATGACTTGGCTTTTCATTGTTAAAAGTCCAAATGAATTACAGCTATTTACTGCGTCCAAAGAAAAATGAAACAACTGCCACCACAATGACAGCACCAATAATGGAAGGTACAACTGCCATCCCGCCAATGATTGGGCCCCAACTGCCGAAAAGTGCTTGTCCTACAGCAGAACCCACCAGGCCTGCTACTACATTTGCAATCAAGCCCATAGAGCCACCTTTATTAGTAATAGCCCCGGCAATTACACCAATGATTCCACCTACGATTAATGACCAAATAAATCCCATTTCAACTTCCTCCTTCTATCTTCGTCATACAAAAAATGCTCATTAATTAATACTTTTTACAGTTATTATGATACACGTTACTAGAAAAATAGGAAATTCATCTGCTCATTTTATCAAAATAAAAAGAGATAGCCGGAGCTTTTGGCAAAAAAACGTGGCAGCCACAGCTACCACGTTTTTTCAGCTATTTGTAATCGATAATAACAGTTTCTCTTCATCAGAAGGAGCTGCATAATCTTTAATAAACAATTCCTGTTTGAAGAAGCTGCCTCCTGAGGCTTTCTGATGACCACCACCGTTAAAGAAACGTTTTGCAATCACAGATAAATCGACATTTTCTTTGATTCCCCGCAAGGAAACTCCACCACCGACAATCACCATACCAAAATCAACAACCTCACCCGTCTCTGGATCTTCCATAGCTGCCAGTGCATTCCCTAACGAAGATTGATACTGCTCGCCAAAAACATAAGCAAAGCGTAAATCAGCCAACGTGCCAAACTGGGCGCGTTTCAATTTGCCATGGATGTAGTCTGCTTCTTTTTCCTGCATCGCCGTGACAATATCCTGATACTGATCCAAATAGCTCAATCCGTTTACCATCACTGAAGCCATCAATTCAATTCGCTTTTCAGAGCTGAAAAAGTAAAACAGGTTATTGAAGTCTTTGGCCTCTTCTTTATAAGCAGCTGTAGGATTCGCCTGCCAGTCCCAACAGTCGTAACAGCGAATGCAATCTGCTACCCGCGCCAATCGCTCCCATTTTTCATCGCCAAACAGCTGAGTAGGCATTTTTTTGAGTAATTCTTTGAAAATCACCGATGTCCCAGAATGTTTGAGCCCAGTCGTCTCGTCCATAACTGCAATTCGGGCATTTTCGGGAAATGCCTCCTTGATTTCCATTGAGGAAATATGATGGTCATAGATTTTCCATTGAATATTTTTTTCTTGGCAATACGCAGCCAATTTGCGAACGACTGGAAGCGAGGGACAAATATCTGTGATAAACAGATGAGTAACGGCTTCCGTATTATTTTCCATAAAACTCTCTACATTTGGATCGATGGTTCCTTCATTTCCCGGCTCACTATAGGTGACTGGCAAATAATCTGCATCTGCAAACTCCGGAAATTCTTGTAAAACATTTGGCAATAATAATGCTGAACCGACACCATCCAGGTCGGTATGTGAAAAACGTTTGATAAGATACTTCGTCATGGTAATCTTCCTGCTTTCTTTCAGATCGTGTCACTATTTTTCCGGTGCCGACTTTTCAAAAGTCTTGTAGCTTCTCCCGGCGTGTATAAAAAGACTAGCTTACCCGCTTTGGCAAAACACTGTTTATTCTACCTTTTTCACGTCATCGGTGCAAATGATTCAGTCAAAGTGCCACACAAATTAAGGTAGGTGTTCAATCCCAAAGACTCCCTCAAAAGTACCGCCGTTGTCTTTGCCTTGTACAGCCACCTTAAAAACGCTAGAATAATAAGAAAACCGAGGTGATGAATAATGGCCTTTTTTTCCAACAAGTCACTTTTAAGCGAGGCACAAACAGAATTTCTTGCTGCCATGAAATCTTCTCTGTCTTCACAGCCGGGGAAAGTCATTGAAGTGTCTGCGCTCAATGAGTTGGCAAGACAAGCCAACTGCTGGGAGGTTGCTTATTATGCTGTACAAGGCTTCAATTCTTCCGATAAAAAAGCGGTAAACGAGCTGAGTCTTCGGGAGGATTACCTGATAATCTTAAAAAAAATAACTGATAAGCAATGGGCGGAAGAATTGACAGCATCCACTTCAAAGAAATCGCTGCTAAATCAGCTGGTCAGTTCAAAAGAACGGTATCTCAACCTCTATATCAAACCGACTCCCTGGTTGATCAATAAAAAGCAGGCGCAAACCGTACTTCCAGAAACGACTACTTACAAAAAAGATAAAGCCACCGGTGTTTTTGTACTAGAAACCTTGGATCAGCTCCTTTTTGTCTCCTATCGATTAGACTTGGCCCAACATCAAAATCTTGAAGAAGAAAACTTGTCGCTAAATGAACTGCAGCCTCCCTCACTGCTACTTCCAGTCGCAACTCTCGTTTCTAGGATTGCTTCTAAAGATGTAGCCGAATTGGACCTACAGTACATTTTCACCTGGTTATTGCAATATGCCGCTACTATCACAGCGGTGAGTACCCTCTACGCTTCCTATAATACAGCCTTATTACCAGCTGAAGTTGTGGATCAAACCTGCGGCATCATAGAGAAACTGGTAAAAGAAGTTTCGACGGTAGAACTTAAAACTACCAGTGTAGAAGATCCCCTGGCCTTATCACAGCAGCTATTAAAGCAAATCCCCGCCTTGTACGAGGAGGCCAATCAAAAAATGACTGCTCTTGATCACCAGCTACTTTCCCAAGATACAGATCAACCAAAAGATTTGCTTCCTTAAAATCTGGAGCAAAACTGATTGTCTGGAACACAGCTTTGGCACACAAAAACTTCTGAAAAACTGACAGACTCAACCAGTTTTTCAGAAGTTTTTTTACATTTATTCAGCTGCATTCAATTCAGCAATCTTCACAATAACATCTGTAGCCTTTTCCATGGCCTGTAGAGAAACAAATTCAAAGCGGCCGTGCATATTTTCACCACCGGCAAAAATATTTGGTGTCGGCAAGCCCATCTGAGAAAGTTTGGATCCGTCCGTTCCACCACGAACAGGTTCAATCACAGGTTCAATGCTTAATGCCAGCATCGCATTTTTAGCCAGTTCAACGATAGACATGTCTTTTTCGATAATTTCCCGCATATTGTAGTATTGATCGTATTGTTCGACGTGGACGCGAGGATGATCAAAGCGGGCATTGATTTTTTCAGCGGTTGCTTCAATCAATTGTTTGCGTTCCTCGAAAGCCTTGCGATCGTGGTCTCTGATAATATAGCTCATTTTAGCCTCTTCAGGAGAACCTGAGATTGCCATCAAATGGAAGAAGCCTTGGGCGCCGTCAGTTTTTTCTGGAACTTCATCTTGCGGCAAGGCATTTTGAAAATCAATGGCCAATTGAATCGCATTGATCATCGTATCTTTTGCCGTACCCGGATGCACATTTTTTCCTTCAATCGTGATTTCTGCTTGTGCAGCATTGAAGGTTTCAAACTGCAATTCACCAACCGGTCCGCCGTCCATCGTATAAGCGAAGTCTGCCCCAAACTCAGCGACATCAAATTTATCAGCGCCGATACCGATTTCTTCATCCGGTCCAAAAGCGACTTTGATTGTGCCATGCTTAATTTCAGGATTTTTAATCAAAATTTCCATTGCTGTCATAATTTCAGCAATACCTGACTTATCATCAGCTCCTAAAAGCGTCGTACCATCTGTTGTGATCAATGTCTGACCCGCGTAGTTTTTCAAATTCGGAAAATCCTTAGTGTTTAAGGTATACTTCCCCTCTTCATCCAATTGAACAGTAGATTCCCCATCGTAATTTTCAATGATTTGAGGATTAACATTTTCGGCATTGAAATCCGCAGTATCCATGTGGGCAATAAAACCAATTGTGCGTACGTCTTTATCGGTGTTGGGTGGTAGAGTACCAATCACAAAACCGTTTGATTCATTATAAAAAACTTCTTGCAGTCCCAACTCCGTCATCTCTTTTTCCAATTCATGAGCGAAGGCAACCTGAGTAACAGTTGACGGTGTCGTTTTACTCTGTGAATTTGAGCGAGTTTCAGTTTTCACATATTTCAAAAAGCGTGGCAGTAAATTTTCGTACATGTTGATTCCTCCAAAAAATTAGTGTGTGACAAATGTATTGTTTCAAAAAAAGCGGACTAGCTAACAATAGCCTCTCAACGGTACTGGAAGGGATTTGTATTCGTTTCAGAAGCGATAAACTCCACATCCCAGTTTTGTTCTTTTTTCCAAGCTTCCATCTTATCAATAAAGCGCGGAATGCAGACACGTTCAATGTTATGCCCCGGATCGATTACCGTCAAGCCATGTGCCTGCATATCGTGGGCCGTATGATAATAGACATCACCCGTGAGATAAACATCTGCTTTTTTAGCTAGGGCATCCAAGTAAAAGTTCCCCCCACTGCCGCCACAGATGGCGATTCGCTGAACCATCTTTTTGGCGTCCTGCTGAGGTTCTACTAGACGCAGCCCATCTAAATCAAATACTTTTTTTACCTGCTGACAGAAGTCTTCAATCGCCAGCGGTTGTGCGAGGTTCCCCACGCGGCCAATCCCATAAGTCACCGGATCATTATCCAAAGAAAGCAGATCATATGCTGGTTCTTCATAGGGATGAACCGCAAACATGGCTTTCAAAACTTCTCCTTGCTTCTTCTCCGGGAAAATAACTTCAATCCGAGCTTCTTCAACAGTTTCCGGAACTTCAGCGTGACCGATTAAAGGCTGGGCAGCCTTCGTTGGCGTAAAACGACCTTCCCCAAACATCGTGTAGGAAGTATCCTGATAGTTTCCCTGTTGACCAGCCCCGGCAGCACCCAATGCCAAACGCATCTTTTCAGCCGCTGCTTTCGGTACATAGACCACCAATTTTTTCAGTCCTTCGACATGGGTGCGAGTCATATAATCATCTACCTGTATGCCGAGCATCTCACAAAACCAGTCGTTGAGACCATCGTGAATGATATCCATATTGGTATGGGCAGCATAGACTGCAATGTCATGCTTGACCAATGTCATATACATAGCATTTTGGGGATCATCAGAGGTCAACCGTTTAATTGGTCGAAAAATAGGGGGATGTTTGGCAACAATCAAATCCACTTGTTTGGCGACAGCTTCGGCAACAACTTCCGGTCGGACATCCAGGGTCATCATAATCCGTTTAACTGATTTATCTAACGTCCCAATGTGAAGACCTACCGGATCTCCTTCTTCAGCCAGCCAAAGGGGACAAAATTCTTCAAATCGACGAATAAATGTTTTTGCTGCGATACTCATCTACGCTTCCTCCTCGCAAAATAATCTAAACTAAATACACACCGTTAAACAGCAAAAAAACTCCGATAGACAAATAAGCTACCGGTGTTTTTAGGCCTATCCTAGTCCGCCAGTATCTCCTCAATCCAGGATAACTGTTCTTTTATCTCCGTGATTTTTTCTGTTTGAGGGGTGCCTGCTTGTTGCAGCTGATTCCATACGCGTTGCCGATTTTGTTGTTCCTTCTGCCATTTTTTAAGAAAGATCGGTGATTTTTCAACTGCCAATAAGGGACCAAAGAAGAGTTCTTTTTCCGTGTATTCCCCTTTACGTGAGTCTGTCTTCGCCGCTGTTACTGGAAGGGCAACGATGATTTCATAGATTTTGTCATTTTCTTCTAGAATATGTTCTCTTTCAATCCAATACTCGTTGGCGATCAACCATTGGCGGACATTTTGTTCTCCAACATTTGGCTGTAGAATCAGTCGCTCAGTTTTCTGCAGCTTTCCACTGCGAACTCCTTCATCCAAAATATGAGCAATCAACGTTCCACCCATTCCGGCAATTGTTACAGTATCTATACGGTCTTCCGGAACGACAGCCGCCAATCCGTCCGCTAAACGTACAGTTATTTTATTTGACAATCCATTTTTAGCCACCTGTCTTTTGGCCGATTCAAACGGACCTTTTACTACTTCACCAGCAACGGCGTATTGGATTTTCCCCTCAAGCATCAATGCTGTTGGTAAATAAGCATGATCTGAGCCAATGTCTGCTAAACGCGCACCAGACGGCACTTCAGCGCCTACCATTGCTAGTCGTTTCGATAAACTGTGTTCATTCAAAGGAAAACACTCCCAATAATTCATTCATTTTTCTTAATCCAGTGGTTTTTTCGGCAACAAAGAGCCGATTTAACCCACCATTAGTCGGTAATCCTTCGACTTTTGCCATTTGGCGATCATTTTTTCTCTAAATGGTTCATAAGGGTCTCCTCCGAAGCTGGTTCAACAAAGGCTACGGAGCGCCCGGGAATTTGTGGTGAAATCGACATCGTCATGATAGGCAATCCCGAAAGTGTGAGTTTAAGCCGTGTTCCTTTTTTTAAGTTGCTATCGGTGGGGAGGTTCTTTACCTGCTCAGGTACGAGATGCACAATCACCCCTGCGCTTTGAAAAAGCGGCAGAATATTCTCAGGATCTTTGTCCGCTGTAATATTTTCCAGCCATAATCGGATATTTCCTGCGTTCTTTGTAGACTCGCTGTCTTCTTTTAACGTTCCCAAAAAAATCGTTTCGATGATAATCTCCTCCCTAAATTTCCCATTGATATCTCTTATTTAGCAGATTGACTAAGGATTACGCAGATTTGGGCCCTGAAGAATTTCTTCTTTTGCCAAGTAACGAATCCGTTCCACTAGACGTTTTGCTTTTAAAGGTTCATCCCCATCTTTTGAAAAGGTCAAAAATCCCTCTAATGCAGCCATCGTCATATTGGAGGTAAAGAAGGTTGGTAGTTGTTCTTGCATACGATATTGCAGGATAACACCGAAAATTTCATCTCGGGTCCAAGAGGTAATCGCATCTGCACCGACATCGTCTAGTACCAAGATAGGAGCTCTTCTGACTGGATCCATCTTCTCATTGACGGTATTGTCACCGATACTGCGCTTGATATTGTAAGAAAAAGTGGGGTAATGAACCAACATAGTTTCAAAGCCCCGTTTTGCCAGCTCATTGGCCATTGCACCTAAAAGATAAGTCTTTCCTCGACCCACGTCACCAGCTAAATACAGTCCTTTATGAAATTCACCAGGTGCCTTGGAATAGTCCTCGACAAACTGCAGAATCTGAAGAATAATCGCTGTTCGCTCAGCGGTCTGTGATACTGTTTTCATGGTAGCGTTGCGAATATCTTTTGGTATGTCATAGGTTTGGATACGTTTTTTTATCTCTTCTTGTTCTCGTTGAGCCAGCAGTTCATCTGTTGGTACGTAAGAGACATCCACATAATGGTAGTTCAGCGTCAGGCGTGGCTCATACCCCGGCGCAATCATCGTTGGATCCTTTAATTGGAATTTGCGCTTTTCTTTGACAAATTCATAGAGTTTCGAATAACTCTTTTCAATATCTTCTTGTGTCAAACGTTCTTGATTTTCATGCAAAAAATCTTGGACATCTGGGTCTTTCAAAATAGCTGCCACCATTTCCTGATAACGTCCTTGATAGTTGTTGCCGCGCATCATATTGCTGATAGTTTTACCGACGTCTTCCATCACCCATCACCTTCTTCCTTCAAAAATTCTTTCATGCGACGTTCCAGTTCCTCCTGAAGCTTTGGATCAGTTTTTGTCTGATATTTGGACCAGTCTTCCAGCTTCTCGGTTCGTTGGGGCCGATTGCTGGAAAAGCGCTTGGCATTTTCCTGCTTGCGGGTTTCTTTTTTCTGTTTTTCTTCTTCAAGCTCAAGTTTTCTTTGACGCACATAGGTGATTGCGTCTTCCGGTGTCTTCAACTGTTTCTCTGACCAATCGGTAGCAATAGTATTTACCAATCGTGAGTTAAGATCGCTCTTGTTTTGATCCACTAATACATAACTCATCAGCTGATTGATTACACTGTTTGGCAGCGGTGATTTTTCTACTAAGTCCTTTAACAGCCATTCTTCATTTTTAGTAACAAAACTCCGCTTGGCCTTTTTTAGTCCTTGCAAGTATTTCAACGGCGGATAGGTTTCGGCCGCTTGGATGGCTTGCCAGTCTGCTTCTGTATACCCCTGTGCTAAAAAAGTGTTTTTGCGGCGAATCAACTCATCCCCATCAGTTGATCCACTTGATTGCTTAACAACAGGGGCCTCTTTCATCCGCATTTCTGCCAAACGATCCAACTGCTTCATGGTCAAGCTGCCATTTTCTAACAGGAGCGTATCTGCTAACAGCTGAACCAGCTCCATCTCATTGTAGCCATACAACTCGTGATAAAAGGCTAATCTCTCCCGAAGTTCATCAGTGAAGACGATTGCTTCCAAGTGTTCCTTCTCGGCAAGATCTTTCATAAAAGTCCAATCCAGATCTGTCAATGTCACCTTTAAATCACCGGTGTCCTCAAAATTTTGATAGGCTGCGGTTTGCTTTTCGATGTCTAATGTTGCCGCATTGTTTAAGGCCCAGTTTTCTGAGTCAGTTTTTCCACCAAAGACTTCAGCAAAGCGTTTAGTCACTTGACGATATCCGTCTAAAACTAAGTCCTTGGGAGCAAAGCGGGTAGCCAGCTGATTGAACTTGTGCTGAGAGACCTTTTGCAAAAGTAATTGACAATAACGAGAATCTTGAAAAAAAGCCGTTGGTGTCACAGGCTCCAATAGTTCATATAAAAATTGTCGACCTAATTCTCGGTCATTTTTGGTATATACTCGCAACAATCCAATTGCTTCCAAACGGACACGGGCACTAACAAAGCGTGGTATCCCCATATCCAATGCAGTCAGTGCATCCATGTGAAGAAACTCATCTTGCGAAACATCTTCTGCATCTGTCAATAAAGAGAGATAAACCGCCACGGCATCGCTGCCAATGATTGGTTGATACAGATGGCACAGCGCCTGTTCTCCATCCCTTTGTAAAGGACGAGCTTTAAAAGGACGATAAATTTCTTTTGGTTTTAATTGTTCTTTCGAATAGTCCAAGTTTACAGCTCCTTGATCATAGCAATACAGCGGTGAAGAGAAACTCTTGCAAAGCGCTTATTGCAAAATAAACCCATCAATTTTCCCCATTCTTAGCTTTTTCGACGATTTCTTGTAGCTCTTTCAAAAACACCGACATGTCTTTGAACTGGCGATAGACACTGGCAAAGCGAATATAGGAAATCTCATCGACTTCTTTCAATTCCTCCATCACATATTCACCGATTTTGATGGTAGAGACTTCATTTTCTCCGAGACCTCTCACTCGTTCTTCCACATGGTCCACAATCTGCTCCATTTGTTCCATTGCCACCGGTCGCTTCTCAGCGGAACGGATCAAACCACGCAAAATTTTATCACGGCTGAACTCTTCCCGTTTGCCGTCTTTTTTAATCACCAAAAGTGGTGTTTCTTCAATTCGTTCAAAAGTTGTAAAACGGTAGCCGCAGTTCTCACATTCGCGACGGCGGCGGATCGTGCGACCGTCATCTGTCTGGCGACTGTCGATGACGCGGCTTGAATTATGATGACATTTTGGGCAACGCATAAATTCCACCTTCTCTTTTTAATAAATAATAATTCGTAGACGATTGAAAGACTGTTCTATGTTCTCTGAAAACTATTCTACAAACAGCTTTTAGGCCGTGATTCCATATTCTTTATCTTTCATAATTATAACAGAAAAACCGGATGAAGTAAGCAGAGAACACCGAAAAAACCGCGAAGCTGCTTAGCTAAAGCTCTCCGCGGTTGATACAGTATTTAACTAGTTTTCAATAAAATGATGGGCTTGCAGCCAATCTTGGATCTGCTGACGAGTTTGCGAAGGCTCCCCTTGATTGTCGATGACCCAATCCCCTCGTGCTGCCTTTTCCTCGATGGACAGTTGACTATCAATGCGTTGCTGGGCTTCTTTTTTCGACAGTTGATCTCGACTCATTAGCCGCGCCAACTGGAGTGTTTGCGGAATATAAACAACAGCCACTTGATCCATGTATTGTTCATATCCCCGCTCAAACAACAGCGGAATATCAGCTACTACTAAGGGCGCCTGCGCAGCTGATGTACGAATCTGTCGCAAAATCTCTTCTCTTAAATAACCATCTAATAGATCATCCAATTGTTTTCTTTTTTGGGGATCATTGAATACAATGTCGCCTAAGCGCTTGCGATTAAGCTGCCCGGTTTTTGTTAACATCTCTTGGCCAAAGGTCGAAACGATGGCTGCTAAAGCTGGCTCATTGGGTGCTACAATTTTTCTAGCGACTTGATCGCCGTCCACTACCGGAATGCCAAATTCTTTGAATACATTTACAGCTGTTGTTTTACCAGTCGCAATAGAACCAGTCACACCAAGTACAAATGTCACGTCATTTCTCCTCCTTGCCGCGTCTATTTTGCGGTTGTCGCGGCTGACGATGCTGCAGCTTTTGACAGTGGGGACACAAATGCGTTCCCCGCTGAGCAACTTTAATCTTGATAATTGGGCTACCGCAGCGAGGGCAGGGCTTGCCGGTTTGTCCATAAACATTCAGCGACAATTGAAATTTCCCAGCCTCTCCCAATGCATTGAGATAGGTTCGAATCGTGGTGCCACCCGCTAGAACAGCCCGCTCCAAGACGTCGATAATCGCAGTCCTTAGCTGTTGAATTTCTTTATCTGTCAACGTGTCTGCCGGCTGTTCCGAATGAATTTTTGCCTGCCACAATGCCTCATCGACATAGATATTTCCCAACCCTGTCACCAACCGCTGATCCAACAACAGTGGCTTAATCGCCTTTTTAGAACGCAGTAGACCTGTCTTAAAATTGTCAAAGGTGAACAACTCTGGTCGCGGCTCAGGACCCAACTGGCGAATTCCTTTATATTGATCTGCACAGTCTTTGGCTACCAATGCCATCCGGCCAAACTTACGGACATCCCGGTATTGCAGTTGGCTGTGGTCAGTAAAGGTAAAGAGGACGTGGGTATGCTTTGTGATGGGAAAAAGCTCCCTTTTTTTCTCCAAGTCGTGGTCGAGTTTTGCTTTTTTTAACTGTTCTTCTGTTAAACGAAGGGCAGCATTAGATTCTGCTGCTAAAAGCGAGGTGTCTCCCAACTCCACAACCTCTTCTTTCGACGTTGCTGCGGGAAAGAACTCGTATTTTCCCTCCATCCGCAAATGACTAATCAAATCGTGATCTGTCAGTTTAAAAATAAGAAACTTCCCTCTACGGTGGACTTCTTTGATTGTTTGTCCTTCCAACAACACTTGAAACAACGGAACTTCTGGCATTTCGATGATTTTCGGCCAGCGAACTTCAACTTTTTCAATCGTTTTTCCAACCACCAACTGTTCCAGGCCTTTTCGGACAGTTTCTACTTCCGGCAATTCCGGCATCTGAATCCATCTCCTCACGAGACATTTTTTGTCTGTACTTTTATAACTCAATAACTATAACAGCTTAAAAGACGCCCTTAAGTTTTGACAAGGATTTTGCCTTCCTATAAGAAAATCAAAGACGCCGTGCGATCGAAATAACCGATTGCCCGACGACTTTTTTGCTATTTCGCTTCGTACCAAGTCTTGCCCCAAGATGAATCAGTGATTAAAGGCACACTGAGACTTACTGCCTGTTCCATGACTTCCTTGACCAAAGCATCCAATCTTTCCAACTGGTCTTCAGGTACTTCAAAAACCAGTTCATCGTGGACCTGCAGTAACATAACTGCATCCAGCTCTTCTTCTTTTAGACGACGAGCTAAATCAATCATGGCAATTTTCAAAATATCGGCGGCACTGCCTTGAATTGGCGTGTTAATCGCTGTCCGCTCTGCAAAGCTTCGCAGGTTGAAGTTGCGGGAGTTGATCTCCGGTAAATAACGCCGACGATGATATAGTGTCTCAACATAGCCTTTGTCTTTGGCTTCTCGCACGATTTCTTCCATGTACTTTTTGACCCCAGGATACTTTTCAAAATAGGTATCAATGTACTGCTGCGCGGCTTTTCGTGTGATTCCCAGGTTTTGTGACAAGCCATAGTCAGAAATACCGTAGACGATCCCAAAGTTGACCGCTTTGGCTTGACGGCGCATATTCGGTGTGACATCCTCCGCTTTTTCAATTCCGAAAACCCGCATTGCAGTGGAAGCGTGGATATCTTGACCTTCCACAAAGGCTTCTTTCAAATGTTCATCATCGGAAATGTGGGCCAACACCCGCAGTTCAATTTGTGAATAGTCAGAAGAGTAGATTAACCAGTTCTTATCTCGAGGAACAAATGCCTGTCTGATTTTCCGTCCCTCTTCTAAACGAATCGGAATATTTTGTAGATTAGGGTCCACTGAACTCAGCCGTCCTGTTTGCGTAAGCGTCTGCACATATCGTGTGTGAATTTTCCCGTCTTGTGCAATAACTTTCAACAAACCTTCCACATAAGTCGATTGAATCTTGGCAATCTGCCGATAGTTTAAAATATCGTCAACGATTGGTGCTTGTTCCCGCAGCTGCTCTAAAACATCGACTGCCGTAGAATAACCAGTCTTCGTCTTTTTAATTACTGGCAGACCCATTTTTTCAAATAGAATCACACCCAGCTGTTTGGGTGAATTGATATTGAAGACTTCTCCTGCTTCTTCAAAAATCTTTTTTTCGATTTCCTGCAAGCGAACGGAAAACTCGCCTTTCATTTTCTGCAAGCGTGTCGGATCTACCGTGATACCCGCAATTTCCATCTCTGCCAAAATGAAAGACAACGGGAGTTCCATCTCATAAAATAAAGCGGACTGGTCTTTTGCTTTCAAATCGGCATCTAATCTGTCACTCAGCCAGTGGATAGCTTGGATTTTCCGTGCCAAATGAGCAAACATCGTCTCCTCATCTTCTGGTAACCCGCGTTTGGCACCTTTGCCATAAACAGCCTCGTCAGACTGGACCTCATTGTAGTCATAATGTCGTGCCACGCCGGCAATGTCGTTGGAGTTGTCGTTAGTATCCAGCAAATACGCCGCCAACAGGACGTCAAAAGCGATTCCCTGTGCCTGCTTTTCAGTGTAGCGCTTCAATGCGACATAGGTTCTTTTGGCATCATAAACCTGCTTCGAGTTGGCTGCTTCCAACCAGGTGAGAAAAGCTTCGTTTTCAAAAAGTGCCAAATCTGTGGTCACGTAAATCTGCTTTTTAGTTCCCCAGGCAACAGCTACTACGTCTTCGGTATGATAATTGTCCCCTAACATCTCAACATAAAGCGCCATCTCTGAAGTAAACATGTCCGCAGAAAACCTATCGACGACTTTGAAAGAAACCTCTTCCAATGCCGAAGTATCTTCCGTAACATTCAATTTATCCAAAAAGCTTTTAAAGTTCATTTCCTGATAAAAAGGAATCAGTTTTTCCAAATCTTTGCCAGTGTAAATAAGACTATCAATCGCTACATCCACTGGTGCTTCGGTATTGATTGTCGCTAACTTTTTGGATAAGAAGGCCTGCTCTTTGTCGTTAATCAGATTTTCCTTCATTTTGCTTTTTTTCAATTCATCAATATGTTCGTAGATGCCTTCCACAGAGCCGTATTCCTTCAATAACTTGATTGCTGTTTTTTCGCCAATCTTGGTAACTCCGGGAATGTTGTCAGAGGTATCTCCTGCCAGACCTTTCATATCGATGATTTGTGCCGGTGTCAGGCCATCGTATTTTTCAGCAATATGAGCCGGAGTATAGGTCTCAATTTCAGAGACGCCCTTCACCGTAATGTCCACTTTGATCTCATCGGTTGCCAACTGTGTCAAATCTCGGTCACCTGAAACGATCACCACATCGAATTCCTCTTTGTCCACTTGTTTCGCCAGTGTGCCGATAATATCGTCAGCTTCATAGTTTGGCAGTTCATAATACTGCACGCCAAGTCCATTGATTAATTCACGGATATAAGGCAGCTGCTCTCGAAATTCTCCAGGTGTTTTGGCACGACCCGCTTTGTAGTCTTTGTACATTTCCGTGCGAAATGTCGTCTTCCCCGCATCAAAAGCCACCAAAACATGCGTCGGTTTTTCTTTTGCCATCACGTTGTCAAACATGGTGTTAAAGGCATAAATTGCATTGGTGTGTAGTCCGCTATTGTTTTTAAACCGCTCCAAAGAATTGTGGAGTGCAAAAAAGGCTCTGAAAGCGACACTGTTGCCGTCAATCAGCAATAATTTTTTCTTGGTCATGGTTTTACCCCTTTGTTGTAGTTGATCATCTTTGGCAACCCGCTTAAACTACGGTCTGCCTGCTGTTCACCATTTTTTACTTTTCACAGTGATGGTTATCCTCTTTCATTCTAACAAAAAAACAGCTGCAAAACATCGCTGACGTGTTGAAATTTCAGCGATGTTTTGCAGCAGATAACTATTCATGAAAAGTCAGTGCCCCTCTAAAATTTTGCGTTTCAAAACTGCTATTCCCGTCAGCGCAACTCTGGGTGCAATTGAATCGGATTGTTCTGCCAGTCGATTGCTGTGATTCGGTAAGGAAAATCTCCTGCTAACTGATAGGTTCCGACTGCTGGCAAAGTAGTTTTGACCATTCTGTCATCTCCTTTTGCCAGATAACCTTGGCCCAATTTCAGCATGTCTTTTATCCCTAGGTTCGTTTGTGTATGGGAATTAACGTTGCCTATGTTTTTGGTGATTGTGGAAAGGCGTGGTTTCAACAGCTTTTTCTTCATCAAACGAATCACATCTTCTTGCCGTGTAAAAACGCCAAAGGTTCCATCATCATCAATTTGCCAGCTGATATAAGCAGCCACTTCAGTCATCGTTAGAAAAAGTGTTCCCGAATCGTAATGCCGGCCATTTTGCAGTGCGGTAAATGATGTGGGATTTTCTACTTGAAAGAAGCCGGCATTGTCCAGTCCAGATTCTTTGACGGCAGCCAGTCCCTCACTTTTTTTCATGACTAGATATTTCTCTACCGTAATTTCGAAGGCCACACTAAAATAAGCCATGAATTTTTCGATGGGGTGCTCTACAAACAATTGGCCCAGCGTTTTTTCTCCAATCAAGATTTCTGGAGAAAACCGAAGCAATTGGTTTTTCCCGTCTTTTAAATCATACAAGTAAAATGTCGATTCTTTTTGATCGTCAAAAATAAACAACACTTTCATTATTTTATTCCCTCCTCTCGTCAGTTTTTCTCAGTTCAAAAAAACTGTTAATTGTCGTCATACCCGAAGATTCGCAGCAAGTACAAGAAGATATTGATGAAGTCCAAGTACAACTGCAAAGCTACGAAGGCGGCAATCCCTGTGTTTTCTTGGTTTTGGAATTGGTAATAATAGGTGCGAATCATCTGATTGTCATAGGCAGTCAGCCCTGTGAATACAAGGACGCCCCCGATGGCCAGCATGAGATCCAACCCGGTGCTGTGAAAAATAAATACATTCAGCAACATGGTGATAATCAAACCCCAAACTAGAATCAGACTCACTCGACCGACAACGCTTAGATCCTTTTTGATAAACATCCCCACCAAAGCTGCACCGGCAAAGGTCACTGTGGCAGTTACAAAAGCTTGAACGACGGTTGCTTTGCTGTAGGTCATCAGCGTCACTGTCAGCGTCAGGCCAGTCAAAAGTGAATAGACGATAAAACCTGCCAGCGTGAAGGAAGGATTTTTAGTAGCCTTTTTGCCCATCAGCAGCACTAAGACTAATTGCGCAATCCAAAGTCCCCAAAAGCCAAGTGGAAAGCGATTAATGAAAGTTTCAAACTGAGTACGAAAGACATTTGCACCCAACCAAGCGGTCAAGGCACTCAGCCCCAAGCCGCCTGCAAAAATACCATAGACTTTGCCATAAAATTTATTCAGTGCACTCACGTTTAATTGTGGTGCATATTGGCCGGGATGTTGCAGATTATTTTGATTATCCAATGTGATCACTCTCTTTCTTTGATGGCGGTTGCACCATCACGACTGCATCCAGAACACGGCTTTCTTCTGTATTTGTGGCTTCAACAGAAATGGTCACTACGTCTTTCATCTTATCGACCTTGATGACTTCAAATTCAAAGGTCAGCGTTTCGTAGTGGTAGACAGGTTCAATAAAGTTCACCGAAAAATTAACAACATGAGAACCCGGTCCCGGCAGATGCTTACTGATGGCTGACGTAATAATCCCCATCAACATCACTGAAGGCACAATTGGGCGCTGATACTCTGTCTCCTGTGCGTAGTCGTGTTGAATGTAAAGGGGATTGGCATCATTGGTCAACCCAAGATAAATCAACAACTGGCTATCTTCAATCGATTCCGTTAAAGACAACGAGTCCCCTTCCTCGATTTCATCAATATTCTTACCTATTTTCTTGCTTCTGTTTATCTGCAAAACATATTCCTCCGAAAGTGGTTGTATTTAGATTAACCTAATTTTATCAAAACCCTTTAAAAGTGCAAGTTTTGTCTTTCCAATCCGCTAAAAATCAACGGTCACTTATAAAATAGAAAGTTGAATCAGTATAGCACCTTACTTCGAATAAAAAATCGGCCTTTAGACCGAATCCCTTTAGCTGACAGCGGTGAGCTTCAATCCGCAGATTGGCTTTTGCCTGTTCCCCTTTTATTGCGACAGTTACTTCTTACATTTTTATGAGTAGCTTGCTTATCTCTCAAATTCCGGGTAGTCCTTAAAACAAAAATCTGTCGCAATCAAAGTTCGGCCTTTGATTACGACAGATTTCTGAAGGTGCTTTTTTAATCAATCAGAGAAAAGTTCCTGTTTGTTTTTCTGCTGATTTTGTTAAACACGACTGTAGTTTTTGACTTCAGCAGCAATGGCATCCAAAAACAAGTTGGCTTCCAAGACTTCTGTTTCTTTGCTGCCGTATTTACGGATATTGACTGTGGCATCTTTGACTTCTTGATCGCCAACGACGATTTGATACGGAATTTTTTGTGTTTGAGAAGCCCGAATCTTGTAGCCCATCTTTTCGTTGCGGTCATCAACTTCTACGCGCAAGCCCAATACTTGCATCCGTTCTTTCAACTCATAAGCGTAATCACTATGAGCTTCCACGGAAACCGGAATAATAGTTGCTTGTACAGGTGACAGCCAAGTTGGGAAAGCCCCTTTGTAAACTTCGGTCAAGTAGGCAACAAAGCGTTCCATCGTAGAGACAATCCCCCGGTGGATAACTACCGGACGGTGATTATTTTCACCATCTTCACCGACATAAGTCAGATCAAAACGCTCTGGCAACAAGAAGTCCAATTGGATAGTGGATAGTGTTTCTTCCATCCCCAAAGCTGTTTTTACTTGGACGTCGAGTTTTGGTCCGTAAAAGGCTGCTTCTCCTTCTGCTTCAAAGTAGTCCAGACCCAGTTCATCCATAGCAGCTTTCAGCATAGTTTGGGCATTTTCCCACATCGCATCGTCATCAAAATACTTTTCTGTATTGTTGGGATCACGATAGCTCAAACGGAACCGGTAATCAGTTACGTTGAAATCTGCATAAACGGAAGTCATCAGATCTAGTGTCCGCTTAAATTCGTCTTTGATTTGATCTGGTCGTACAAATGTGTGCCCGTCATTCAAAGTCATTTCCCGAACCCGTTGCAAGCCGCTCAGCGCACCGGATTTTTCGTAGCGGTGCATCATACCTAATTCAGCGATACGAATTGGCAGCTCACGATAGGAATGAATATGGTTTTTGTAGACCATCATGTGGTGCGGGCAGTTCATTGGACGCAACACCAGCATCTCACCGTCTCCCATATCCATTGGTGGGAACATATCTTCATGGTAATGATCCCAGTGTCCAGATGTTTTGTACAAATTGACATCTGCCATGATTGGTGTGTATACGTGTTGGTACCCCAGGCTAACTTCTTTATCCACGATATACCGTTCGATGATACGACGGATGGTGGCACCTTTTGGCAACCAGAATGGCAGCCCGGAACCAACTTCAGGAGAGACCATGAACAAGTCCAACTCTTTCCCTAATTTACGATGATCGCGTTCTTTGGCTTCTTCACGCAAGCGGATGAATTCTTTCAAATCCTTTTTATCAAAGAAAGCTGTTCCGTAGACCCGTTGCATCATGTGATTTTTTGAATCTCCTCGCCAGTAGGCTCCTGCCACAGAAAGCAGTTGGAATACTTGGATACGTCCAGTAGATGGTACATGAGGTCCGCGACACAGATCAACAAATTCTCCTTGGCTGTAGGCGGTAATTACTTCATCTTCTGGCATTTCGCTGATCAGCTCTTCTTTATAAGGATCGCCAGCAAAAAGTTCCAAAGCTTCAGCACGAGTCAATACATGACGTTCGATAGGCAAATTTTCTTTAACGATTTTCATCATTTCAGCTTCAATGGCTGGCAGATCTTCCGCAGTAATCGGATGTTCGCCGTTGTCTGTATCATAATAAAAACCGCTATCGATTGCTGGACCTACGCCAAAGTGGATAGTTGGAAATAGACGGCGAGCAGCCTGGGCCATCAGATGAGCTGCGGAGTGACGCAAAAGTGGCAGCGCTTCTTCAGAATCCGGTGTGACGATTTCAATACTGCCATCTGTTTCGATTGCGCGATTTAGATCGATGAGCTCGCCATTAAACTTGCCCGCGAGCGCTTTTTTCGCCAGGCTATTGGAAATTCCCGCTGCGATGTCTTTAGTGGTGACACCGGCTGAAAATTCCTTTACAGCGCCGTCCGGAAATGTGATTTTAATTGACATAGTAGTTTCTCCCCTTATAATTTTTTTGCTGATCGATTGCAACGAACGTCGGGAAACAAAAAAGTCCCAGCACCTATCAACTATATGTTGACAAGCACTAGGACGTAACAGACGTGGTTCCACCTAAATTCAAACACGATGATTCGTGTTCCTCATTGCGGTAACGGTGCAGGCCGCTTCTGTATTTGACAGAAGTCTTGGCAAAAAAGTGGTCATTCCCCGGTTTTCTTTTGGCTCGCTTGCAGCAATTGCGACCCTCTCTGTAAAAAGACTCTCAGGTTCAGTTGGCTTTTCTATCGATCAAGTATGGTTACATTTAAACACTCTTGAAAAATTTTTGCAAGGAAAATCTTTTTGTTTTCAAAAATTAACCAAACAGTCGCAAATCAAAAAATTATTCCTTCCATTCACCATTCACAGCGTATGTCCCTTTTTTCATTTCATTAATAATCACATGAATATGTTCTTTTGGGGCACCCGTATTCTTATGGACAGCCTCAGTAATCTCTTCCATCATTTTGGTCAACGCTTCTTGGCTGCGTCCTTCAACTAATTCAATATGAACAAACGGCATTTCCAATTCCTCCTTCAATTATTTCTTTTAGTTGGCTTTAGCAATCATTGCCCTTTACGGCAGATTACCCTTCAATCTCTGTGTCGATATGTTTTTGATCCTCAAACCAGCTGCGACTATATTGCATGATTTTTTCAGCAGTCCCCTTGTCATAGGTAAAACCCATTTCCTCTGCTAATTTGCCAGCCACCTCATGAAAGAGTTCCTGTGTAGTGAACAGACTCTGCCAAATAGTAGTGAGGCTGGTGAAGTCACGAATTTCAAACAACAGTTGTCTGGTTGCTTCATCCAGATAATCTGGCAGATACTTGAAATTTTTGCCAAAGCTTTGATTCCAGCCGCTTTCATTTCCTACCCGCCAGCTTAACACGCGTAGCAGTTCTTTTTGGCAGATTTCATAGAGGTGGTCTGTGGCATACAAAGTTTCTTTGCGCCAAAGTCCCTTGACCACGTAGGTTGACACCCACCAAAACTCATTGCAGCAATCCTGAAACAGCACTTCTTGTGGTGGTTGTACCCAAAATTTCTGATCTCCTGCATCAGGCAGTGGCGGAAAAACACGCTTCGGATCCCAAAGAACAGTCAAAAAAGGATCTTCTGCCAGTAAAATCTCCAATTCCGAGTGAGGGCACAGCATCAAATCGATCCGATTGCCGTCTTCAAAAAGCGTCAAGAAAGTAAAACGTTCCCCTAATGTGGGAGGAAACAAAGTCATCTCTTCCGGCCGCTGTTGAATCAACACCGGCCCAAAAGCTGCTAACCAACTACGATCCGCTAAGAGACTTGTCTTGTCGTTAACTACATAGACCACATCATAATCTTGAAAGATATCTTTTGGCGCATGTTGGTTCATTCGCGACCCTTCCATTGCCACTGCGTCAACTTGTGGCAGACTTTTGGCAGTATTTAAGATTAAATCAATCATTTCTTGCTCACTGCGCATAACCGGTTGCTCCTTTCGTTTTCTATTATTGTAGCACACCTCTTGCCCTGCCTTCTCCGTCAAGTTTTTTTGTGCTATAATTTTATGACGTATTTTTAAAGGCCCCGGTCTTTAAATTTTACTGACGACAACAAATGACAGCAAATCAAAGGAGCTTTTCTCTGACATGAATCCAGAACGTCTTAAAGAACAACAACACGCCGACGATACCGTCCGTTTGATCCATACTGAAGAACAACTTTTAAAAAAGCAACAGCAAGCCTTAGCTGGTGAGCTGCACGATCAATTACAAGGGGTTGCTGACCGCAAAATTCGTGGCGGAGATGACGAGGCCTTTTATGAATCAGTCTTGGAATACCGTCAGCACGAAGAAGAATTGATGCTCAAATACCATTCTGCGGATGCCGTCGAAAAGCGCCTCAAGACCTTAGCGGCGATGTCGGGAAATCCTTATTTCGCCAGAATTGATTTCACAGAGGGAGCCGAAGCACCTGAAACCCTCTATCTGGGGATTGCTTCCTTGCGAGACAAAGATGAAAATACCATCGTAATCGACTGGCGGGCGCCCATTGCCAACCTTTATTATGAAGGAGAATTAGGTCCAACCCATTATGAAACCGATCATGACCGATTTGAAGTCGAACTTTTGCTAAAACGGCAATTCAAGATTCAAGAAGGCACCCTCCTATCCATGGTGGATACGTCTGAAGTCATCAATGACGAGTTCTTATTGGAGATTTTAGATGAAGCCTCCTCTTCCCAGATGAAAAATATCGTTTCCACGATTCAAAAGGCGCAAAACAAAATTATTCGCGATACCCACAGCAAAGTTATGCTGATTGAAGGAATTGCCGGTTCGGGAAAAACTTCTGCACTCTTGCAGCGGATTGCGTTTTTACTGTACCGTCACCGGAAATGGCTAGCCGATGATCAAGTGCTGTTGTTTTCTCCCAACCATCTATTTTCCGACTACATTTCGATGGTTTTGCCATCTTTAGGAGAAAGCGCCGTACCTACTCGAACTTTCCGCAGCTTCATGCAGCAACTGCTGCCTCAATTGGAAATTGAAAAAGAAGAAGAACAAGAAGCTGTTTTTCTCTCTGGTGCCGAAAATCGTACACAACGTTTAAAAAGCGGACTGGCACTGGTGCAGCACAGTCACCGCTATTTACAAACGATCACCGAATTAGGTCCTTTGTTCCGCGACTTAAAAATTAACGGTGAAACTTACCTAAGCACTCGTCAAATGCGGCAATGGTACCAAGAAACCAACCCCAATTTACCGCTATACCAAAGAACTCAATTGTTACAGACCAAGCTGCTGAAAAAAGCAGGTGGTCTGCAAAAAGATGAAGCCAAAAAGCCGTGGGTCAAAGAAGCTGTTGAAGAGCGGCTTCAAGAATATTACGAGACACACCCCGATGTTGAGGATACCGAGGCAAATGAGCGGAAAATCCGCGCTCAGATTCGTAAAGCAGTCGTAAAACGCCACTTTAGACCATTGGTACGAGCTGTCGAAAGGTTCCAGTATATTAACTATTCTAAGCAGTACTTGCATTTTCTAAAAACAGTGCCCCGCTCTCTGTTGGTAAAAGCCGGTGTTTCCGATGAAGAATGGGCAGCAGCGCTTGAGAAAGTACGTGACAGTCTCAAAAAACGCCGTCTCAGTCAAGAAGATGCCGTTTTGTTCTTTCTGTTGAGCCGTGGTCTCTACCCGATAGAGGTCCCACTGAAAGCGCGCTTTATCTTCGTTGATGAGATGCAGGACTTTCCCCCGGCACAAGTCGCTCTGCTGCGTGCTTTGTATCCCAATGCCGGTATCACTTTATGTGGTGATTTAAATCAAAAGGTCTTTGGCAATGAGACAATCGTAGGTTCACTCCCCGCCCTCTTTGGCGACACGGCAGTCACTCGTTACCAATTGACGACCAGCTATCGTTCGACAAAAGAAATCACTGACTTTGCCAATCAGTTTTTAAGTCATGAAGATACTGTCGAAATGACCGCCCGCACCGGAGATCTTCCACGATTAGTCCGGGGGGGATCCAATGCAGAAAACCTGCTGACGCTGACTGGCATTTTGGAAGCAGAACGGGCTACCGCGAAATATTGGCGGACAGCGATCATCTGTAAAACAACAGAGGAATGTCAAGCGCTTTATGATCAGTTAGAGCCGGCCTTCCAAAAAAAAATTCAACTGATCGTGTCAGAAGATGATTTCATGAAGCGAAACATCATGATTATTCCGGCATTTTTAGCAAAAGGACTTGAGTTTGATCGTGTTTTTGCCTGGAACATTAACGAGAACTTTACGACCCAACAGGACCGTTTGATTTTATATACCATCTGTACCAGAGCGATGCACCAGTTGACTTTGTTCACGACGATTACAGAAAGTCCACTACTACAGCAGGCAAACCCATTGACTTACCAATTGCTGACTGCAAATTGAGTCGCTTTTGTGCCTGTATCCAATTATTGAGTTGCCTAAACAGCACAACTGCAAAAATCAAAGACAACATGCAAAAAGCGGTCCCCTCACAACGTAAGAGGGACCGCTTTTTGCGTTCTTAAATAATTTCAACCGACAACCGTCAACTGTTTTTTGGGAAATAATGGGACCTCCGGATATTTCAAACGTACAATATCAAAAATCATCTGAACTTCCGCCAAACGTTTTGGATTCTCCAGATTAAGAACACGACTATGGCGACCAATTTGTTGCTCTGATACAAGGCGATGTTTTCGGTTCCATTCAATAAAATCCTCTTCGCAGTGCAATGCTTTCAAGGAGTATCCCGCTGCATCAATGATTTCCGATAAACGAAAAGCCACCAGTGCACTGTCGATGACTTTTACCCGCGTGAAGCGCTGCAGAGAACCACGACTGCTTTCATAGCCAAAAACCACTTTTTCAGCTTCATCATCGTAGCTGAGATACCAGTCCAACAATTTAAAAAAAGCCGGCAACCGTAAGGGGTCGTTGACCAAGGCTTTGGCGGCCGCATCTTTTCGAAAAACCAAAGGAATTTGAACATTATTCTTATAGATTAACATGGGGGCATAGGGAATCCTGATGGGCATATAGCGATTCAAAAAGCCGGCGCCATAAAACTCTCCCACCTGATAACCTTCAACACCCAAATCGTGACATCGTTCCACCAGCAACGAACACTGACGAATCGGAACTGCCACTTCTTTTGAAATCACTGAACAGGATACCGCCTGATTCACCGGTTCCAATAAGATTTCCATGCTCATCCCCTGCTTTCTCGAAAAAATTTGTAGCCTTTGCCAAATTGCTCGTGAGTTAACTGCTGCTTTTTATTGTTGATTTTTTAATTGCTGATATCTATTTAAAACAGGATACCACTGATAAGGTTACTGCGTTTATCTAATCTTAAGCTCATTTTTTTGTAATTTAATTGTAGCACATCTTGCTGAAAACAACAGTAAAACGCTTATAATAACGTCGGTTTTATTCAACAAAAACAGTGAAAACGACACAATTCTTTTTGAGCCCTTTTTTCCACATCCTAACCTGTTTTTTCAAATTAAAAACGACCGCCAAAAAGTCGGAAACTAGTCCTCCTTTTTAGCGGTCACTGCTGAAATTAGCGGTCGTTTGTTTACGATTTTTTTAACGGACGGTGCTTAAAGCCCATCGTCGCTTGAACTGCTTCCTGCCAACCAGCATACAGGTTTTCAGAAACTGCACCTTCCATGGCAGGTGCAAAAACTTCGCCACTACTGACAAATCCTGCCAATTCTTCCCGCGATTGCCAGAAACCCACAGCCAAGCCAGCCAGAAAAGCCACACCTAGCGCAGTTGTTTCCGAATAAGCCGCACGCTGGACTTGTGTTTGTAAAATATCTGCTTGAAATTGCAGCAATAAATCATTTTGAGAGGCACCACCGTCCACTCGCAATAACTTGATAGGAACGCCGGCATCTTTTCCCATCGTCTCAACCACATCTCGTGTCTGATAAGCCAAAGATTCCAACGTTGCGCGAATGAAATGCTCTTTTGTAGTTCCTCTAGTCAACCCAAAGACAGCACCACGAGCTTCTTGATCCCAATAAGGTGCCCCTAGTCCAGTGAAAGCCGGCACAACATACACATTGTCACTATCTGCCACTCGAGAGGCATATTCCTCTGACTCAGCAGCTGATGTAAACATTCGTAAGCCGTCTCTTAGCCATTGGATGGAAGATCCAGCAACAAAAATACTCCCCTCTAAAGCATAGGTGATTTCACCAGCCAAGCCATAAGCAATGGTGGTCAACAGCCCATTTTCAGAAGGAATCGCCTCAGCACCCGTATTCATGACAATAAAGGCCCCGGTGCCGTACGTATTTTTTACCATTCCTTTTTCAAAGGCTTGCTGACCAAATAACGCGGCTTGTTGGTCTCCTGCCATTCCACTGATTGGTATCTGCTGACCGTAAAAAAGGTAATCTTCAGTGTAGCCATAAATCTCAGAGTTTGAGCAAACTTCTGGTAGCATCACAGCAGGAATATCCAAAAGTGCCAAAATCTCTTCATCCCATTTCAGCTGATGGATATTAAACAGCATCGTTCGAGAAGCATTGGTGTAATCCGTTTTATGGGCCTTGCCATTTGTCAACTTCCATAAAAGCCAAGTATCAATAGTACCAAACAATAATTCACCAGCTTGGGCCCGCTCGCGGCTGTTGGGTACTTGATCTAGAATCCACTTAATTTTCGTCGCTGAAAAATAAGAGTCGATGATCAAGCCGGTTTTTTCTTTGATGAGCTTTTCATGGCCGGAATTCTTCAGCCAATCAGCAATTTCATTGGTTTGTTTGGATTGCCAAACAATGGCATTATAGATGGGTTCCCCCGTAGCTTTATCCCAAATCACAGTCGTTTCCCGTTGGTTAGTAATCCCGATGGCCGCAATCTGCTCTGGACGAATATTGCCATCAATCAAAACATCCGCCATTACTGACTGCGCGGAGTTCCAGATTTCAACAGGATTATGTTCCACCCAACCGGCTTGCGGAAAAATTTGTGTGAATTCCCGTTGCCCACTAGCAGCTGCCTTTCCGTTATGATCGAATAAAATCGCTCGCGTACTGGTGGTCCCTTGATCCAAGGATAAAATATAGTGTTCTTCCACAGTTTTTGACCTGCCTTTACATTAAAAATACAGTTAAGTATATCATAACTTGCAAAAAATCTTTTTCAAGTTCGACTCGTTTGATTTTTCTTTTTGGGGAGAAATGAGTAAAATATCAATTGAAAAGAAATGAAATTTGCAGAGATTGAAGGAAAATAGTATGGATTCATTAAAACGATATGGCTTTTATCTACTGATTCTCGCAGTTATCAGTGAGTTGGCACTTCCGTTTATTTTGGGGCGGTTTCTCCCGGGTTACAATCAGATTGAAATGCTAATCTCAAATTTTGGCGAGACAGGCATGCCAACAAAATGGGCTTTCAAAATTTGGGAGGTCATCAATGGTACGCTTTTCGTTTTATCCGCTCCTGCTTTTTATGAACGATTTCGGGGCACATCGGCACCCTTAGCCCTCTGGACAGGCATCCTGATTGCCTTGTTCGGAATTGGTGATTGTATTATCACCGGACTAGTGGATCGCGCCGCTACGACTGAAGAAGTCGGATTTACCAGTCTGCTTCATAATTATGCATCGGGAGCCGGCTTCGTCGCGCTGTTGATTGGCACATTTCTGTTGATTAGACTGTATTATATGGAGCACAACAGCTTCATGGTTATCGCACTCCCGATTATTTTCGTTTTGTCTTCCATCTTCATGTTTTTGTTTGCGATGCCAAAAATACCGATTGCTAGTGACTTTCAAGTCGCTCATCGCGGATTATGGCAACGGCTGAACTTACTCTTCTTATACTTACCATTTTTGATGGTAGCTGTTGGAAATCTCAATTCTGCAAAAAAATAGTTCGCTAACCCAGTGTCAATCCATCAATGAATGGGAAATGTGACCTAAGTAATTTCCAAGCGCTAAACAGTGGTTGTTCAACCCCAATTAATAAAAAATATACGGATGGGAAAAATTTATGACCCGCTTGATGTTTTGTCCGAAGAGAGAACAACACCATACGTGTCAAGAGAAAAAGTGAATTAGGCTGACTTGGCTTGATGAAATCAAGGTTAGTCAGCGTTTAAAATTTTTAGCAATGAAAAACCGATTATCTTCCAATGATTTTAATGGAAGATTGTCGGCTTTTGGGGCCTCATGTTTGGTATTGTTCGGTTCGTAGGACGGTGACTCAACTATTGTCACCGCCCCTTAAAATTTTGACAACAAAAAGACAAGTCACTTCCATTGAAGACAGTGGAAAGTGACTTGTCTTTTGCTTGTGGATCACATTTGGTAATTTCACTTCGCAGGAAAGATGAGGGTGACAAAAATTTGCCACCGCCTTCTTACAATACGTTACGTGTCGTGCTGCTGAGTAATTTTTCGTAGGCTTGTTCGAACTTTTGAACATCGCCGGCACCCATGAAGATGATTACGGCATTTTCAAAATCCAACAGTGGTGAAACATTGTCTTCTTTGATTACTTGTCCGCCTTTTTTGATCTTGTTGCCCAAGTCTTCGATTTTTACGTCGCCTTGCTTTTCACGGGCTGAGCCAAAAATATCACACAAGAAGACTTTATCAGCCAAATCCAAAGCTTCAGCAAAGTCATCCATTAAGGCAATGGTACGAGTAAAGGTATGGGGTTGGAAAACCGCAATGATTTCCTTTTTAGGATATTTTTGCCGCGCAGCATCGATGGTTGCCTTGATTTCAGCCGGATGATGGGCGTAATCATCCACGATGGTCATGTCCGCAACTTTTTTCTCGGAGAAGCGGCGTTTAACACCGGCAAAGCTCTTCATCTCTTCTGCTACTTCGGCCATAGGAATGCCTTCCAAGTGGGCAATGCCGATTACACCCAACGCATTAAAGATGTTGTGTTTACCGAAAGCTGGCAATTCGAAATGACCGATTTTTTCACCTTTAACAAAGACATCAAATTCAGAGCCCTTTGTTGTCCGCGTGATGTTCCGCGCTTGTATGTCGTCGTCTTCATTGACACCATAATAGTAAATCGGCACATTGGCTTCAATTTTTCGCAGGTATTTGTCATCACCAAAAGCAAAGATTCCCTTTTTCACTTGGAAAGCCAGGCTTTGGAAGGCAGTGAAGACATCATCGATACTGTGGTAGTAATCTGGATGATCAAAGTCAATGTTGGTCATAATGGCATAATCTGGCGCATAGGCTAGAAAATGACGGCGGTATTCACAGGCTTCAAACGCAAAGAAGTCCGCATCGGGAACCCCATGCCCGGTCCCGTCACCAATCAGATAACTAGTAGGGCTAACACCACTAAAGACGTGGGCCAACAAGCCAGTCGTACTCGTCTTCCCATGAGAACCAGTCACGGCAATACTGGTGTAATCTTGAATAAAGTTACCGATAAAGTCGTGGTAGCGCACCACTTCTGCTCCAATTTCATGAGCTCTTTGGATTTCCGGATTCGTATCAGGAAAAGCATTTCCGGCAATGACAACCATCCCTGCTTTGATATTGTCTGCATCAAAAGGCAATAACGGGATACTCGCTTTTTCTAAATCTCGTTGGGTGAAGAAATATTCGTCCACATCAGAACCTTGCACATGGTAACCTTTTTCATGGAGCACCAGCGCCAAGGAGCTCATCCCAGAACCCTTGATGCCGACGAAATGATAAACCTTATCTTTATCTGTAATCATAGTGATTAGCCTCTTTTCTCAATCATAAAACCAGACCGGAGCCAATTCCGGTGGTATCAGTGTCATTGGTCAGAAAGGGTCAGACCCCTTTTCACGAAACATATTATCTAACAAATCCGCGGTTTGTGCAACAAAGTTTTCTCGACAGCCAATTTTGGCATTCTTTTTGCTAATAGCAGTCTCCACAACATCACTCACTGAACCCGGCAGCTCAGTCATTCGTCTTGTATTAATCGGCTGCTTTAGGCCTAGCACCTTTATTTCAAATTTTCTTTTAAGGACAGTTCTCCTCGGCAGACACCACAGCGATATTTCGTTGTATTGATGCGTCGTTGCCGAGGATACGTTTGTCCGCATTGTCGACAGTAGTAGAGCAGCTTAGGCGAAGATAGTTGTCGTTGTGAATCTTCTAATCTAGGCGCATACCGCAGGCCTCCACTTTGCTTAAGTAAATTTTTGAAATCACGGTCTTGATGTCGGTAGCCTCTACCGCATAAATGCAGATGATAGTGACACAATTCGTGCTTAATGATACCAATGATCGTCTGTTGGTCAACAGCTGCAAAAAGACTCGGATTAAAATCTAAATGATGATCTCGCAAATGGTATCTGCCACCAGTTGTTTTCAGCCGCTTATTGAAGACAGCTTGGTGGCGAAAAGGACGTTGAAAAGTAGCCAAGGAAGTTGTTTCTACCAACTGTTGCAATTCTTCTTGGGTCATCTTACTTTTCCTGCACCGGATCTTTCATGGTCAAACTGATACGGCCTTTTTTCAGATCAACTTGTTCCACCCAGACAGTGACCACATCACCTACTGCAACGACGTCTTTCGGCTGCTTCACAAATTTATTGCTGAGTTTGGAAATATGCACTAAGCCATCTTGTTTGACACCAATGTCAACGAAGGCGCCAAAATCAATCACATTTCTCACTGTTCCCTTAAGCTCCATGCCGGCTTTGAGGTCTTCCATTTTCAAGACATCTTTTCGTAAAAGGGGCGCAGGCATTTCTTCTCGCATATCCCGCCCTGGTTGCAACAATGCCTTCAAAATATCTACAACGGTCTCTTTACCGATGCCAAGTTTACGACTCAACTCTTCTGGCTTCAGTTTTTTCAAAGCCTCTTGGGCTGTTTCAGACCCCAACTGTTTTTCTGTAACTGCTGCCAGCGCAAGGATTTCTTTGGTTGCTGGATAGCTTTCCGGGTGAATACCGGTATTGTCCAAAATATGTTTCCCCGCTGGAATCCTCAAAAATCCAATGGCTTGTTCGTAGGCTTTAGGTCCCAGTCGTGGTACTTTTTTCAGTTGATTACGGGCAGTAAAAGCGCCATTTTCCTCTCGATAAGTAAAGATATTTTGCGCGGTGGTTTTGTTCAAGCCGGCCACTCGTTGCAAAAGCTGAGGGCTGGCAGTATTGACATCCACCCCTACCTGGTTAACGACTGTCTCTACGACAAAATCCAGCTGCTCAGCCAATCGTTTTTGGGAAACATCATGTTGGTATTGCCCCACACCTACTGCCTGAGGATCAATTTTCACTAGTTCTGCCAATGGATCTTGTAAACGGCGGCCAATACTGATGGCACTACGTTCTTCAACTGCCAAGTCGGGAAATTCTGCCCGAGCTGTGTCACTTGCAGAATAGACAGAGGCGCCGGCTTCATTGACGATGACATAAAATACTTCCCGCTCTATCTCACGAAGCTGTTCTGCGACAAATTGTTCTGATTCTCGGCTAGCTGTTCCATTGCCAATGGCTACCATGTCTACTTGGTACTTTTCAATCAGCTTGAAAAAGGCCGGCCCGGCTGCTGCGCGTTTGGCTTCATTGGCTGGCTTATGAGGATAGATTACTGCAATATCAAGTACTTTGCCGGTAGCATCTAAAACAGCCAATTTACAACCAGTTCGATAGGCGGGATCAAATCCCAAGACGACCTTTCCCTTCAAAGGCGGTTGCAACAAAAGATTACGAAGGTTTTCACCGAAGACTTGGATTGCCTGTTCATCCGCTGCTTCAGTCAACTGATTCCGCAGTTCCCGTTCGATTGCTGGTCCAATAAATCGTTTATAGGCATCTTCATAGGCCGCTGTTACAAGAGGTGTCGCTGGTGAAGAATAGGATTTCAGCAGTTTACTGCTGAAATAAGTCATGATTTTGGCTTCATCCACTTGGATTGTCACTTTTAGAATATCTTCTTTCTCGCCGCGATTAGTGGCCAATATTCGATGAGAGACCATTTTTTTCAAGGGTTCACTGAAATCATAATACATTTCATAAACGCCTTTTTCGTCCTTCTCTGCATCTTTGACCACACTGGTATAACTGCCGTGAGAAAAAGTATACTCCCGAATCCAGCTTCTAAACTCAGCAACGTCACCAAACTGTTCCGCCAAGATTTCATGAGCACCAGCCAATGCTTCTTCTGGTGTGAATACTTCCTTGTCGGGGTCAACAAATTGTGCCGCCTGTTGATTGACATCCCCAGCGGCAGGAAACGTCAGCAACCATTGTGCCAAAGCTTCCAATCCCCGCTCTTTTGCAATGGTAGCTTTTGTCCGGCGTTTTTGCTTAAAGGGTCGGTAAAGGTCCTCCACCTGTTGCATTTTCACTGCGGCGTTGATTGCTTGCGCCAGTTGGGGCGTCAATTTCTCCTGCTCTTGAATCAAACGCAATACTTCTTCTTTACGCTTTTCCAGGTTGCTCAAATACTGGTAACGTTCTTCAATCTCCCGAATCTGTACTTCATCCAGGTTCCCAGTCACTTCTTTACGATAACGAGCAATAAAAGGAACCGTATTGCCCTCTGTTAATAATTCCAACACCCGTTTTAACTGCCCAGGATGATACTGTTTCAACTCTTGTTTTAAAAGATCCAAAATTGCCTGATCCATCTGCGTCACACCTTTCTTGACAGTGGCCGCCAAAAAGGCATGCGAATCAAAACAAAGGCGCCGTTTTGATACATGCCTGACAGCTTTTGATGCCATACCGATTTATTTTACCATATCTTTCTTCAAAAAAGAAAAACCGGCAAACAGTTTCTCTGGCAGCTAAGATTACCTGTCCGGCTGCCATGGACCCGTGGTGTTTTGATACTCAATGTCTTGTAGGATCCCAGTTGTATCAAAAATCACACCATGTACACTGCCTCCAAAAACTGCTCCTCCATCGATGCCGATTTTGTTGTCTGAGAGCCAAAGATCCGTGGTCTGCATGTCCCCATGAAGCATTGGAGTAATGGTGTGGCCAAAGACGATGATCTTGCCAGTATTATTTTTTCCAGTGTGAAAAGGCTCTCTGATCCAAACAAAATCGTGAGGAGTGGTTTTGCGCCAATCCTTTTTGGTCAAATCAACACCGGCATGGACAAATACATAAGGCCCCCATTCATAATAGAGGGGTCGTTCTTTTAAAAAGGCAATCAGATCTTGGTAACGGCTGCGGATCATCATAGCTATTTCTGTGGGGGAGTATTCCTCCCAGGCGCCTTTATGAAGCAAACTCTCCACTGTTTCTTTGCCGCCATTGTAAAGATACATCGGCGCCACATCTTCCGGTTGTTGCAAAAAATCCAACAAATACTCTTCGTGGTTGCCCATTAGATAAACTGCACCTGATTCTTCCACTAGTTTTTTGCCTAACAACAGGCTCTCCTTGCTTCGTGGTCCGCGATCGTTCAGATCACCAATCAGCACCAATTGATGATGCTCCGGGTCATAGTTGGCCACTTCCTTTTCAAACAGATCATACATGCCATGAATATCACTGATGGCAAAAACATAAGGTTTCATTTTTTGTGCTCCCTTCTCTAAGAATTCCGGCTCTCGTTAATCTAAGTGTACGCCACTGGCAAATAAATTGCGAAAGTCTGCTCCGTTTTCCCCAGAATAAATCTTTATAAAGGCATTCGTTTTAGAACTTCAGACACAAAAAAGGATCTACCCACCCTCTGCTAAAAAAAGTCTGCAGAGAAGCAGTAGATCCTGTATTTTTACTCCGTCACTGGTATTTTACGATAAACAAAACGGCCTTGCTTTTCTTTCAAGACTGCACCGTTTTCGGCAACTTTTTCGCCTCTCAGGTAGACAGCCTCCGCTGCCCCTTTAGTCACAAATCCATCATAAGGGGTGTAATCAACATTTTGCAGCTGTGTTGCAGCTGAGATCAAGCCGGCTTTGTCTGGATCCCATACGACAATATCTGCATCTGATCCTTCTTGTAAAATTCCTTTTTGAGGAAAGAGGTGGAACTGCCGGGCGATGTTTTCCGATAACAAAGCCACCATTTTTTCTAAAGTAATTCTACCCGTATCCACACCGGCTGTGTAGATCAACTCCGGCCTTGTTTCAACCCCTGGCATACCATTGGGAATTTTACTGAAGTCATCAACCCCCAATGTTTTTTGGCCTGCAAAATTGAAACTGCAATGATCCGTAGAAATCGTGTTGATGGAACCATCTGTGATGCCTTCCCACAGTGCTTTCTGATCCGTTATTTTTCGGATAGGTGGTGAACAGACAAACTTGGCCCCCAGAAAATTCGGTTGATCATAAACGCTGTCATCCAAAAGAAGGTATTGCGGGCAAGTTTCGACGAATAATTGCTGGCCGCGCTTTCTCGCTCTGCGAACAGCTTCTAAAGAACGCCGAGTGGAAAGATGTACGATATTGACTGTCAAACCGGCTTCTTTAGCAATCATCAGGTAACGTTCCACCGCTTCTGCTTCAATTGCATCTGGTCTTGACAAAGGATGATAGTGGGGCGTAGTTTTCCCTGCCGCTAACAATTGATGAATCTTCTCATTGACTAAATCGCCATTTTCGCAATGAACCCCCAGCATGGCTCCTTGCTTTTGCAATTCCACCATGGCTTCAAAAAGTTCCCCGTCAGTAACCCGCAGATTGTCATAGGCCAGATACATTTTAAATGACGTGATCCCCTGATCAATCATTTCCGCGATTTCTTTTTTTATCGCTTCGTTCCATTCAATAATCGACATGTGATAAGTATAATCACATGAGCTCGTATGTTCAGCAAAGTTGTTCCAAACCGCAAGACATTCTTGTAAACTTTGCCCTTTGGTAGGTGTGGCCATATCAATAACAGTAGTCGTACCTTTTGCGACAGCTGCCTTGCTTCCGGTATAAAAATTATCCGCACTTCCTTGGGTACCTGGTCCATTGTTTAACTCCAAATGAGTATGGGCATCGATAAACCCGGGCAGCAAATACCGTCCCGTGACATCTTCCACCTCGGCGCCTGCTTGTGGCAGATTCGTCCCCATCTCGACAATCTTTTCACCATCAATCCGAACATCCAACTGCAGCCGTCCTCGTGCTGTGACGACAACCCCGCCTTTCAATAATTTCGACATTGTGTTTTACCCCCTGAAATCATTCATTTTCAGCGCTACGGGTGTGGCCGGTGCAAGGAATAGTCCGTTGCAGAAGCTCCGACATCTGTAAGCGTTTCAACTTATAATAGCACGAGACCTAAAAATTTTCAATTTTACCTAAAAAATAATTTGCATTAAAAAAAGCCGGAAGCTTAGGGCTTCCGGTTCAGTGCTATTCTTCTACCTGCGTTAGTTGGCCGTCCCACTGACCGCAAAATAGTTTCCTTCAGGATCGGCGAAATTAAAGATCAGTCCTTCTTCTAATTGGACCAATTCCCCTAATTGGACACCTTGCTCCAGCATTTTCTGATACAAGGCCATCGCATCATCTGTTGAAAACATAATTGACGGTGCTGCAACATTGACCTCAGGCGAATGACTTTGGACATAGGTTAGGTCGTACAAGACAAAACTCAAATCAGCGGTGGCAGTCGGTGCGATTTCAGCTACCAAAGTACCATCAGCTTCCTGCGTATCAAGCAGCACAAAACCCAATGCTTCCCAAAAAGCAATGGCATTTGCTACATCCTCCATGTAAAGCATCACTTGCGTTTTCGCATTAAACATGATTACACTTCCTCAGCTTGACTGGCATTTGATTGAAAATTCAATTTAAGCCCTGGTTCGTCAGTGGCAATTTCTGTCACTTCATAAGTAATCCGTTCCACGATATCAAACAACGGCGCAACAATTTCATCAATCTCTTCTTTGGTGAGATCTTCTTGTTGTTCCACTTTGCGATTGACCAGATGATTCACCTGACTGATACTGCCGGAGAGAATGTATTCTTTAAAAATCAGATTGAACTCAAGACGTGCGCCAAGAATACTGTTTTCTTTCGGATAATCAGGGTCAGAGGTCTGCAAAGGGGCAAATCCCACATTCAGCTTTGTTTCGTATTCTTGTTCAGGAATACGGTGATCGTAGTGATAGCTTTCTACCACTGGTTTATGACGTTCAATTTTCATTTTTATCCTCCTGATAACGGATTGTGGCAAAAGTATGGCAAGGTACCTATCAAACTGTTAGTCCCGCCGACTTAGCGTGCTTTCCGTTTTATCAAAGTTGTCTGGAAAAAGCTGGAACCCACCACTGTGGTCTTGTACGATTTCCCGGCTACTTTGTTATAAAAAGATTATAACACACCTTAAAAGAGCCTTTCCATTTAAAGCAATAAAAATGTTTTATGCCTATTCAAACTGCAACCACTGACCTTCTATAAGGTAGCAGGCTTTGCAATTTCCTTTCAAAAAAAACTCCCTCTACAAAATCAAAGAGACCAAGACACGAAAAACTCCACTACTTTTCACAGGAATTTTTCGGTGTCTTGGTCTGATGAATCTATTTTATTATCAGAGGCAAACAATCAGATTTTCGTCTCTCTTAAAACAAAGATTAAAGCTGGAAATTAAACTATTTCACTTCATTTTCCAGATAGTCAACGGCATCTTTTAACGTGCTTACAGGGACAATTTTCATCTCTGTTCCGAGCTTTTCGGCTGCAGCTTTGGCTTCTTGGTAATTGGTATCGTCTTTGCTTTCTCCTTTTGGCGCAAAGAAGATCTTGGCGCCACTGGCATCGGCTGAAGCAACCTTTTTATCGATTCCGCCGATTTGACCTACTGTCCCATCGGCATTCATAGTACCCGTACCGGCGATTGCCAACCCATGGCGCAGGTCTTTTGCAATCAGCTGTTGATAGATCTCCAAAGTGAACATCAACCCAGCGGAAGGGCCGCCGATATTGTCAACATTGAAGGTGACTTTTTCAGCAGACTCAATCTCCGTATGGCTGGTCAGTGTGATGCCAATACCGGCTTTGCCTTGATTTGGCTTAGGGAGAGAAATCAGCTTGCCGGAAGCTTCTTTTTCTTTCCCATCTTGCAAATACGTCACGGTGACGCTTTGACCTACTTTTTGACTGTGGACATATTTCACCAGATCATCTGCATTTTCAAAACTTTTCCCATCCACTTTGGTTACAGTATCCCCTACTGAAATTTTCCCGTAAAAATTGGAAGTTGGATCGATGGCTAGAACATAGACTCCCAAGTAGCGCATTTCATATTTCTTATCGGCCAGCTTCAACGCTTGCTCAATGGCGGCATTTTGCGAAGACTCCATGTAGTAATTCTGGATACGATCATATTCTTCATTAGTCGCATTGCCCATCAATTCTTGCTTTGTAATCAGGTCCTGAAAATCAGAAAATTTCGCCCGTACAGCAGTGGCTACTGTCGCTTGCCGGATACCTACAGATGTCAACGCAAATGACCCGGAATGCTGATCTTTTTGATCGTTAACAGTGATTAGCTCGTCTAGTTTGATCGTAGCACCTGGCGCTTCAATGTAATATGGAATGGGAACTATCAGGCTTGCTAAAACTGCCAGTGCTGCCAATAAAAGCAGCAGTTGTTTCACTGGTACTTTATTCTGCTTTTTCATGGGTATCCCGCTTTCTTAAATAGGCTTCATAAATCGCTGGAGGTAAGTACTTTTTCACATCACCGTTAAAGAGCAGTACTTCCTTTAGCAAACTTGAGCTGATGTGGCTATACTCGGGTTTAGCCAACAAAAAAACGGTCTCGATCTCTGACGCTAAATGATTATTCATAGTCATGATATCTTTTTCATACTCGTAATCTTTGACACTGCGAATGCCTCGCAGCAAAAAGTCGGCGCCTAGTTTTTGAGCAGCCGTTACTGTCAACTCGGAATCTTGGGTCACCACTCGTACATTAGGCAGATGAGCCACCGCAGTTTGAATCAGTTCTGTTCGTTCTGCAGCTGAGAACCAACCGGCTTTTGAAGTATTGATAAATACACCAATAATCACTTCATCAAATAAGCGTGCCGCTCTTTCTACCGTATCCAAATGCCCCTTAGTAAATGGATCAAAACTGCCGGGAAACAACGCCTTTTTCATAGATTCTCCTCCTCTAATTGGAAGCGATAGATGGTGACAGCCGTAATTCCGTAAGTTTGCTGTCGAATCTGCTGTAAGCTTGCCCCGATGGTTTCAGGCAACGTGACTTGCTTATCCGTTTCACAGACAACCAGCGCATCCTCCCTTAATAATCCGCCATTCGCCATTTCAGTCAATTGTGTAACCAACTGCTGCTTGGCATAAGGGGGATCCAATAAAACTAAATCAAACTGCTGACCTTCCGCAGTCAACTGACGAAGCGCTGCCTCAGCGGTCATTTTCCAAACAGTAAATCGTTCCTCAACTTTAGTGATTGCAATGTTTTCTTTGATCACCTTGGTTGCAGGGTAACTGCGATCTACAAGATACGCATGATCCATTCCTCGAGAGACGGCTTCAATTGCCAAGCCACCGCTTCCAGCAAATAAGTCAAGACAAGTGCCGCCGTCAAAATAAGGGCCAATCATGTTGAATATAGATTCTTTTACTTTGTCAGTCGTTGGCCTAGTGTTGTCTCCTGACAAGCTCTTCAATTTTCTTCCCCGAAACTCACCGGAGATCACTCTCATATGTTTCCCTGCTTTCTGTTCTCAAATGGGTCGTTGCTTTTGATCCTACCACCGGATGTCCGCGATGACAATGAAAAAAGGTTGAAAATCCTTCGAAATCCAACGCTTTTTCCAGCCCTTTGTCAGGCACAAAAAAGGCGGAGATCATCCCCAGGACTCCCGCCTTTTATCGCTTTTTCTCAATCGTTTCTCAAACATCTTCCGCCAAACGGATCGTTGTAGAGAGCTCTTCAACTTCAAAGCCGTCTTCATCCATTTGATACGCTGCCCTTGTTCCAATCTTGTCTGCGAAGTTCATTTCAACATCTGGACGATAAGAAGGCTCCACACTTCGTACAAAATGCAAGCGCTGAATTTTTTCCATATTTTCAGCAAAGCGCTCTTCATCCAAATACAGATACACATACTTCATTTTTCTGGAAACATAATGGACTAAACCATACCGTTTCAAATTCTTCAATTGTTTCAAGCTATAGACCCAAACAACCAGGCCGCGTCTTTTATTAATTTCAAATGCTGCTGTTGTATCAACTTCCATGACAATTTCCTCCGCAACCCTCGTGATGGTTTTTCGTTTCAAAAAATGGATTGCCCGCATCGACTTTGATTGCAGCATCAATTTTGTGGGCAATCGTTCCAGATATCTCATCCAACAATCCCTGCAAGCGCGTTTCTTGCACTCGGAAGTTAGCAACTATCGGATGCAAATCCAGCTGTCGTTTCGCCCCCATAACCGCCAAGCGGGTTTCTTTAAATCCCGGAGCATACTCTCCATAAGCTGCTACTGATTCATAATTATTTTTTTTATCGTTGAAAGCTTTCCGTAATCCTTGCGCTTCAAGATTTGTTTGCAATGATCTGCGAGCTATCTGATATTCCCTGCAAAAGGGACTGTCGCTAATCACAGTAAGCAATTGTTGAATCTGCTGGTCGACTGCCAACATGTTTTCATCGTAAATCATAGTTATTCACTGTCCTCTGTCGACGTTCTGTCCTCAAATAAGATTACCATATTCTGTTGCGAGATGCCAATAGCTGTCGCCTGCGGACTCTCTTTTGTAAAGCGAGTGTGTATATAAGGATCGCTGTACCAGGAAAGAATCTGAAACGTTAAATCATAACAAGGCGTCTCAAAAAAACCGTAGACTCCGGGGACTTCAAGTGCAGCAGCCAATTCTTCAAATTCTTTGCCACCAATGATAAAAAACTCATTGCCAGCATCTTCGGTTACTCGTAAAAAACTCTCCAATTTTGTTCCATCCAAATAGCTTTCCGGCTTTTTCAAAAAACGCGCTAAAAAGTCACGGCTCTGTCCTTGGAGAGTATAGGTGGTATCGTAATTTGGGAGATTTTCATTAGTTCTCAGGATGTTCAACAATCTGAATCCTTGCGTCTCTTTTTGCTGATCGATGGCCTCCCAATTTTCCGTGGTAGGTTGAATGGCCGCGACCGTCCCATCAGTCACGCTGTAAGGAGCCAGCTTCAACAGCATTTGTGCTGTCAGATACGCCACTGCAATCAATTCTGAATCATTATTGAAAAACAAAATGCCATACGTCCCGTTATCAAAAGCCACTAACGGACGATAGTTCAGATCTTCTTCCATCAATTCGAGGCTCACGTCTTCTTCGCCATTTTTGACTGTGAAATTGGGATATAGCATTGTAATTTGAGCCAAGTCACCCATACTCATCTTTAGCTGAAAAGGTGCAATGTCGGGGCCATCAATACCTGCTGTTTTAATCGCAGCTATTTTTCCTTCTTGAATACTGACTTCAAGATATGAATTCGTCAATTCTGTTTGATAGCGATTAATCCAAAAGCCATAGCCGGAATCATAACTAACTATAGGGCTACCATAAGTTCGTTCAAACTCTTTTTGGCTTTTTCCAATTAGTTTCGCAAATCCTTCCGCCTGAATGGGCTCGACTTGCAAACTGGTATTTCCCCCTTCACCAACAACTTGTGAGTCGTGGGGACGAAGCGTCTGCACCTGTCTCGGAAAAAAGATTGGTTGTAAATAGACGACAATCAACGTAATGAACAACAGAGCCACAAAAATCAGCCAGCGTCTTTTAATCGGACCATTCTTCATTCCTTCACTCCCCTTTATTTCTAAAAGACTTTTTAAAACCTTTTACGAGAAATTCCTTTTTCCAACTATTCTTCATCATACTATATTCCTGTAAAAATGAGAACTGCAATCCAATAGAAATCAGCAATAGTCTTCTCCATTGATTTTCGCTTTTTGAAAGAATTCTTCGTCCTTTCAAAAAAGCCGCAACCACAAAGGTCACGGCTTACCCAACACTTATTTTTCAACGATTTCAATCAATAGATCATCTTGTGTAATAGCTTCTCCTTCAGCCACATAGATATGCTTGATTTCACCATCAAAGCGCGCTTCAATGGCAGTCTCCATCTTCATAGCTTCAGTGACCATCAAGGTGTCGCCTTGTTTTACACGATCCCCTTTTTTAACTAATATTTGCAGAACTGACCCCGGCATGGTAGCACCAATCTGTTCCTTATTTGTCGGTTCTGCTTTTCGTTTGGTTTGAACTGCACTCTTGATGGAACTATCCTTCACAACAATTTCTCGGCGTTGACCATTCAAGTTAAAGAACAAGGTCCGATTGCCTTCGATATCCGGCTCACCGATTTCGTCCAGACGAATAATGAGGATCTTGCCTTTTTCAATCTCTACATTAATCGTTTCACCTAAACGCATGCCTTTAAAGAAAGTCGGAGTATCCAGCATCGTGACATCCGCAAACATGTTGTAGGCATCACGATAGTCCAGAAAGACTTGCGGATACATCAAATAGCTCAAGATTTCATCTTGTTGCGGTTCATACCCAATCTTTTCCGCCAACTCCTGTTTCACTTTGCCAAAATCAACTGAAGCTGCCAATGCTCCAGGGCGATCAGTAAAAGCTGGTCGTCCTTTCAAAATGACTTTTTGAAGTTTTTCAGGGAAGCCACCAACCGGCTGCCCTAATTCCCCTTGGAAGAAGGTCACCACAGATTCTGGAAAGTTCAATTCCAGTCCTTTTTCATAGACATCTTCTTCAGTGAGATTGTTTTGAACCATGAACAAGGCCATGTCGCCAACAACCTTTGAAGAAGGCGTCACTTTCACGATATCACCGAACATCATGTTAACAGTATGGTACATCTCTTTGATTTCATCCCATTTATCTCCGAGACCCACCGCTTTTGCTTGGACTTGCAAATTGGAATACTGTCCTCCAGGCATCTCGTGTTTGTAAACTTCAGTCTGAGGTGCATTTAAGCCGTTTTCAAAAGGTTTGTAGTACATCCGGACATCTTCCCAGTAGTGGTTGATTTGCTGGGCATTGTCCACATTGATTTGCGGCTGACGTTCATCATCTGCTAGAGCATAATACAAGCCACTGAGACTCGGCTGGCTGGTAGAAGCACTCATGGCACTAATTGCAACGTCAACGATATCTACGCCTGCTTGAGTGGCGGCCGAGTAGGTAATCACGCCATTGCCCGCTGTGTCATGCGTATGCAGATGAATTGGCAAATCAACGGTATCCTTTAGTTCGCTGATCAAACGATAAGCTGCACGAGGTTTCAAAAGACCTGCCATATCCTTGATGGCAATGATATGTGCGCCACAGTTTTCCAGCTCTTTTGCCATATTCTTGTAGTATTGGACCGTATATTTATCCCGCATTGGATCATTGATGTCACCGGTGTAACAAATTGCTGCTTCAGCAATTTTCCCGGTATCTCTGACTGCTTGAATCGATTTTTCCATCTGAGGAACCCAATTGAGGCTATCAAAGATCCGGAACACATCGATACCTTGTGCCGCTGCTTCTTTGATAAATTCCACCAATACGTTGTCAGGATAATTGGAATAGCCGACTGCATTTGACCCACGGAAAAGCATCTGTAACAACGTATTAGGCATTAATTCCCGAATCATTCGCAGGCGTTTCCACGGGTCTTCATTCAAGAAACGATAAGCAACGTCAAAAGTAGCCCCACCCCACATTTCTGCTGAAAACAACTGCGGCATTGCTTTTTCGGTCAAGTCAGCGATTTTGCTGAAATCTTTGGTTCGCACTCGCGTTGCCAACAAGCTTTGATGAGCATCTCGGAAAGTCGTATCTGTCAAAAGTAATTCTTTGCGGCCTTTGATCCAAGCAGAAAGAGCCTCTGCTCCCTCTTCCTCCAAAACATTTTTAGCGGAACGATAATTGTCCAACGTTTCCAGCTTTTTGGGAATTCGTGGTGCTTCAAAATATTTTTTCTTAGACTGTTCAATCCCCGGAAAACCATTGATAGTGATTTCGCCAATGTACTTCATAGTTTTATTGCCCCGGTCTCGCAATTTCGGAAACTCGAACAAACCTGGTGTATTATCAATGAAAGTCGTTTTGGCATCCCCCGATTGAAACTCGGGATGGTTGATCACATTTTGCATGAAAGGAATATTGGTTTTAACTCCGCGAATACGAAATTCTCGTAAGCAGCGCTGCATTTTTTGAATCGCCTGCTCAAAATTTGCACCAAATGTACAAACTTTTACCAGCAGCGAATCGAAATACGGTGAAACAACTGCTCCAGCATAGGCATTTCCAACGTCAAGACGCACCCCGAAACCACCCGGTGAACGATAGGTATCGATCTTACCGGTATCTGGCATAAAATTATTCAAAGGATCTTCAGTAGTGATCCGGCACTGGATGGCAGCTCCTTTAATTGCAATCTTATCTTGCTGCGGAATACCGATTTCACGATGCAGCTCTTTTCCTTGGGCAATTAGGATTTGAGAGGTCACAATATCGACATCTGTAATCATTTCTGTGATTGTATGCTCTACTTGAACCCGCGGATTGACCTCGATAAAGTAGAATTTGTCCCCTTCTACCAGAAATTCCACTGTCCCGGCATTGATATAACCAACGTGCTTCATCAACTGAACCGCCGCCTGACAAATGGTTTGACGCTGTTGGTCGTTTAAAGATACACAAGGGGCAACTTCAACTACTTTTTGATGCCGTCGCTGCACTGAGCAATCACGCTCAAATAAATGCACGACATTTCCGTGGGTATCCCCAAGTATTTGAACTTCAATATGCTTAGGATCACTGATATATTTTTCCACATACACTTCATCAGAACCAAAAGCTGCTTTTGCTTCACTTTTAGCCCGCTGATAGCCGTCACGAGCTTCTTTTTCGTCATGGGCAACCCGCATGCCGCGGCCGCCGCCACCAAGAGCAGCTTTAATCATAACGGGGTAGTCATAGGTTCTGGCAAATTCCAGAACTTCTTCCACCGAAGCTACAGGACCATCTGAGCCAGGGATCGATTGGATACCAGCAGCAATCGCCGCTTCTTTGGCTTTAATTTTGTCGCCGAAAATATCTAAATGGTAAGTTGATGGCCCGATAAAAATGATGCCCTCTGCTTCACAACGCTGCGCAAATTCCAGATTTTCCGATAAAAAACCATAACCCGGATGAATGGCTTCTGCCCCAGAATCTTTTGCAATCCGAATAATATCATCAATATCCAGGTATGCATCGATTGGTTTTTTTCCTTTTCCAACCAGGTAGGCTTCATCTGCTTTAAAACGATGAACGGAATACTCGTCTTCTGCCGCGTAGATTGCGACAGTTTTGATACGCAGCTCACTACAAGCACGAAATACTCGAATAGCAATTTCTCCCCGATTGGCCACCAGAACTTTTTTCATTTTACCACTCCTCGTTCATATTAAAGTAATGATTTTTCCAAAGAAAAATCAGTCTTATTTTCTCTACGTATATCATTCCACTAGACAACCTAGAAAGTGGAACTGACAGTTTGATTCAGTTTATCGAAATGATTTTTTTGTTCAGCTTCTGTTTCCATCTTAGACATGATTTTGAAAATTGTGACACTTCTTTTTTTAAAGACACGGCATCTGTTTCAGATGCCGTGTAATTTTTGATCTGGAAAATCATTTAACTTCCTAGACTAATTCCATATTTCTTTCGCTTTTCCTCGGCACTGATGTTCAGCACAAAGCCAATACAGATAGAAAGCATCAATAAACTGGATCCACCTTGACTGAGAAATGGAAAGGTGACGCCGGTCAATGGGATGATTCCTAAAACACCACCAAGATTGACGAAGACTTGGACCATAAACAATGCACCAATCCCGATCGACATTAGTGAATTGAACGGATCTGTTGATCGAATACCAACTAAGAAAATTCGAACAATCATATAAAAAACCAGCGCCAAGACTAAGATGGCTACAATCAGCCCCAATTCTTCAACAACAACGGCAAAAATATAGTCCGTATAAGGAAACTGTAGAAAGCCTTTCTTTTGGATACTGTTCCCCAGTCCACGTCCAAACAATCCACCATTATAAAAAGCATAATAGCCGTTTACCAGTTGGTGCCCTTTATCATACAAATACTCAAAGGGATCTTGGTAGACAATAAATCGTTCAAACACATGACTAAATGGAATTGAGTTGATCTTTTCTCCTAGGGTATTTCCCAGCAAAGCAATACCCTTAATGACTCCTACAGAAGCGATAATACCCCCGATTCCTACTACAACGCTATACCAGAAATTAATCCCACTAGCTAGCAGCATTGCAATCGCAATCAGCATAATAATCGCTGCATTCCCAAGGTCAGGCATCAAAGCGATAATGATAATACCTGAAAATACATAAAGAAGAGGCATCGACAGTCGTTTAGGAATACCAGGCTCATTGATAATCTTCTGACGAGCAGCCAGTTTCACTGCTAAAAACCAAATGACAATAATTTTGAAAAACTCTGCGGGTTGGATGGTCATCCCTGGCAGTTTGATCCAACCGTACGCCCCATTTACCTGATGATTGTAAAAAAAACGGGTAAAGATCAACAACGCCAGCATCACAACAATAGCTATAGCAGATAAATTTTTACGTTTCAAAAAGTCAGTTTTCATTTTATAAATGATCCCAATCAAGACCAGGCTAATCACAAAGAAAGCCGCTTGCTTGATAACCGGTTCCATAGGATTTAACCCTTTAACCAGCTGATCATAGGAGGTGGAACTGTAAACCATCACCAACCCAAAAACACATAAAATCAAATAGGGAATCAAAATCCCATAATCCATCAGGTGGCGTTTTTTCAACTTTGTCGGCAAAGGCCTAAGCCTCCTTGCTGACGTCGGATTTTTGGTCTTCGTAAACTTCCGTGTAGAGACGATTCAGCTCTTTTTCCAAATCTGCCATCAGTTGGTGCCCCATTTCATTGGAAACCAGACCGAGACGGACAGCATAGGTCACTTGCCGGGAAAAACCATACATCTGTGTATCGACCACTTCTTCAAAAGCTTTACATTGCGAAATGCATTGACTGTTCTTTTGATTTTTAATCAGCTTTTTGATGCGGTCAGCATCTTGGACAAGCAGCTCCAATGCGAATTCCGGCGAAAATTCCATGATTATCCTTCCTTTCGGTCCTGAACTATCTGCCTATCCCGTAGGACAAGGTCCAGTACGCTTCAGTTTCATTATTATAGCATAGTTCACCATCAATTTGGATACCCTCTCAAAAACCTTTCATAATATTTTCAAGAAAGCAAATGAAATACCGAACAAAAAACTAACTAGTGTTCAAAGCATTCGTGTAAAAATCAGACATACTAAATAACCCGTGAAACAATATGCTTTCGTGAAACAACAAAGACTGATTATGACTTTCTCCAACTAACCGATTTCGTACAAAAATCCCTTTGGAACAATATCTATTCTCTTTTTTCAAAAGTAGTTTTCCACATAGATAAAGAAATCTCTAACAAAACAGGTCTTGATTGATAAAGGTCTCTTTTAATAACGTTCGTAAAATATTGTTAAGAAAAAGCACGTATCGGCACTTTCTGAGATTTCATTAAGAAAAGCCCGTTTCAGCCTCTTTTTCTTTGAATAGAGACTGTTTTAGTCGACTTCATTCTATTGGATATCTCTTTTTCTATACTTCGCATACAAAAAAATGTTGGAAGAAATCCGGAGAGTTTCCACCAACACTAAATATTGTAGAACCTGGACTCTTCGTACTCTCTTGATAAATTTCCTCAAAAAAAGAGTGCAATCTTTCTGTGGTAATAATACCATGGAAAGATTGCACTCTTTGCGAAAATTATTCGGCAGCAATTTTTTTCTTTTTAGCTGCTTTTTCACGTTCATTTTTGTTCAAAATTTGTTTCCGTAGCCGGATACTTTCTGGTGTCACTTCGCAGTACTCGTCTTCGTTCAAAAATTCCAATGATTCTTCCAACGTCAAGATACGTGGTTTTTTAATGACGGAAGTCTGATCTTTCGTCGCAGAACGGACGTTAGTCATTTGTTTGGCTTTCGTAATATTGACAGTTAAGTCTTTATCCCGAGAGTTTTCACCGACGATCATGCCTTCATAAACTTCTGTCCCGGGCTCAACAAAGACTGTTCCGCGTTCTTCCACAGACATGATGGAATATGTTGTTGCTTTCCCTTGGTCGATAGAAACTAAGGCACCTTGGTGACGACCACCGATCTGTCCAGGAACCATCGGTAGATACGCATCAAAGGTATGAGCCATGATCCCGTAACCACGGGTCATAGATAAGAAGTCTGTACTAAACCCAATCAAGCCACGAGCAGGTACCAAGAAGATAATCCGAACTTGTCCGTTACCGGTATGGATCATATCTTGCATTTCGCCTTTACGTACACCCAAAGCTTCGATTACAGAACCCATATATTCTTCCGGTGTATCAATTTGCACCCGTTCAAATGGTTCGCATTTGACACCGTCGATTTCACGTTCGATTACTTCAGGACGTGATACTTGCAGTTCAAAGCCTTCACGACGCATATTTTCAATCAAAATAGACAGATGCAGTTCGCCACGACCAGATACAATCCAAGCATCCGGTGCAATAGAATCGACCCGCAGTGAAACATCGGTTTGCAGTTGAGACATCAGACGTTCTTCAATCTTACGTGCAGTGACGAATTTCCCTTCACGGCCAGCAAACGGTGAGTTGTTCACCAAGAAAGTCATCTGCAAGGTTGGTTCATCAATATGCAGGATTGGCAAGGCATCTTGGTGGTCTACAGGCGTAACTGTTTCACCAACGAAGATATCTTCCATCCCTGAAACAGCAATCAAATCGCCAGCTTTGGCTTCTTGAATTTCTTGACGTTTCAAACCGAAGAAACCAAACAGTTTTGTTACTCGGAATTTTTTGACTTCCCCATCCAGTTTCATCAATGCCACTTGGTCACCTACACGAATAGTTCCACGGAAAACTCGACCGATCCCGATACGTCCCACATATTCATTATAGTCTAGCAAGGATACTTGGAATTGCAGGGGCTCGTCGCTATTATCTACCGGAGCTGGGATGTGTTCCAAAATAGTGTCAAAGATTGGAGCCATTGTCGCTTCTTGGTCAGCAGGATCATCGGAAAGACTTGAGGTACCATTCAAAGCAGACGCATAGATCACAGGAAAATCCAGTTGGTCATCATCGGCTCCCAATTCGATAAACAATTCCAACACTTCATCAACTACATGTTCCGGACGAGCAGAAGGCTTGTCGATTTTGTTGACTACTACGATTGGAATCAGATGTTGTTCCAACGCTTTTTTCAATACGAAACGAGTTTGAGGCATCGTTCCTTCATAAGCATCAACTACCAGCAATACACCATCAACCATTTTCATGATCCGTTCAACTTCGCCACCAAAGTCCGCGTGTCCAGGGGTATCCATGATATTGATCTTGTGGTCTTTATATTCAACAGCGGTGTTTTTCGCCAGAATGGTGATTCCCCGCTCTTTTTCCAACGCATTGGAGTCCATTGCCCGTTCAGCCAACTGTGTATGGCTATCCAGAGTATCGGATTGTTTCAATAATTCATCGACTAATGTGGTTTTTCCGTGGTCGACGTGGGCGATGATGGCCACGTTGCGGATGTCTTCACGTAATTTCACTGTTGTAAACTCCTCTTTTCCTTAAAAAAACCAGCCCATTGCGGCCGGTTTCGATGCACGATTGTTTCACTCGACGGCTTATTATATCAGAAACTCTTTCTGAAATATAGTGAAAATGTTTCATTTCTCCGAAAAAACCAAGCTTTCTTAAAGAAATTTCCAATTCCACAAACACTCCGTTCTATTTTCCACTCGCTAATTTCAAACACTCCTCATAAGCTTGAGGAGTCCCCGCCAAAAATACTTCGCGACCAGCCAGTTTTAACGAATCTCCGGTAATAGAGGACATTTTCAATCCCAAGGCCTCAATCAAGACACCGCCAGGCGCATAGTCCCAAGGTGCTAATCTAGAAATATAGGCAACTCGCCGGCCCAAGGCTAAATCAATCAGCTCGTAACCGGCACAACCTGACATTCGCACACCCATCGCGATATCACCAATCTCTTGCACATGGTAATCATTTCTTTGGTACATGACATGGTTCATACCTACTAATCCAGCAGATAATGCTTTATCTTTAGGAGCTGCTACCACGTTACCATTGCAAAAGACACCTAGGTCAGGCCCACCATATAAAAATTCGTCTTTCATTACATCATAAACAAAGCCCAATTTGCCAATTCCGTCTTCATACATGGCCACCATGATGCAAAAATTTTCCTGCTCTAAGACAAAGTTCATCGTACCATCAATAGGATCGATGATAAATACGCGACCGGAGAAATCTGTTAAATGATCTTTTCCATTTTCTTCCCCCATGATTTTCGCATTCGGGTCAAAAGCCAAGATTTTATTTCCCAAAAATTCCTGGGTTGCTTTATCCATCTCTGTAACGAGATCCGTCCGTCCAGACTTTGTATCAATTTGTAAATCGTCGTTTGCAAAACTAGCTCTAATTTTGTCACCAGCCTCGTAGATCCAGCCTTTGATTTCCTCGGTAATCTGTTTCATTTGTGTCATAATGATTTGTGTCATAATGATTTGTGTCATAATGATTTCCCTTCTGTGCTCTTCACTTCAATTTAATCAAGCAGCGGACATTTTAAAGCGCCCTCGCTCTTTTTGTCGAGCCGACTGCAGTGTCCGGTACAATGAATATCCCGATAACTTCTCGAAATCTTTGCCCAATCGCCGCTCTTCACCAATCGAAGGAACAACTTTTTTGAATTGAGAATAGCCTTTCAAAAATGTTTCGGCCTGAATTCCTTCTTCATAGGCTTGCTCCAGTAATTCCCACATTTTCATCACTGTTACCATTTCCTCAGTTGTCCAGTCCAAATCTAATGGGTATTGATAATCTCGCATGGTTTCACCTCTCACATTCTCCACCAGTGTAACACAATCAGACAGCTTCCAAAAGAAGACAAACTAAGCGGCTTGTAAAAGTTGTCTGTCCGCCCTGGCACAAGATTGTTCTCATAAACAGATAGAAAAAAACAGCCAACCTACCGGAATCTCCAGGCAGATTGACTGTTGAACAACAATTAAATGTGGATTGGCAAACCAAGTGCCAATTCAGCTGTATCCATCGTGATTTCTCCCAAAGAAGGATGTGGATGGATTGTCAATGCGATATCTTCTGCATTCATTCCGGATTCGATGGCCAATGCCAACTCAGAAATCATATCAGAAGCGCCAACGCCGGCGATTTGAGCACCGATAATGACATTGTCATCAACGGTAGTTACCAAACGCATGAAGCCTTCCGTTTTATCCAAAGACAAAGCACGACCATTGCCTGAGAATGGGAACTTGAATGCTTTGGCATCGTAGCCTTTTTCTTTTGCTTCAGCAATCGTCAAACCGACAGAAGCTAACTCAGGGTCAGTGAAAGCTACGGCTGGCATAGCTTTATAGTCGACTGCCACTTTTTTACCTGAAATTGCTTCAGCAGCAATTTTAGCTTCATAGCTAGCTTTATGAGCCAAGGCAGCACCAGCTACGATGTCACCAATAGCAAAAATATTTTTCACATTGGTCCGTCCCTGTGCATCTACCGGAATCAATCCCCGTTCAGCGACTTCAACCCCTGCTTGTTCTAATCCAAGATCATCCGTATTGGCACGGCGACCAACAGTTACCATGACATAATCAGCAACTACAGATTGTTCTTTTCCGTCGACTTCATACTTGACGGTCACGCTGTCTCCATTGTCAATGGCTTCTTTAGCCATTGCGCTGGTAACAACGGTTACGCCTTTTTTCTTGAAGTCGTCTTCTACCAATTTCACCATGTCTTTTTCATATGTTGGCAAAATTTGCGGAGAACCTTCAAGGATTGTCACATCGGCACCAAGGTTGGCATAAGCGCCACCCAATTCAGCACCGATAACACCGCCACCAATGATGACGAATTTTTTCGGAACTTCTTTCAAGTTCAAACCACCAGTAGAATCCAACACGCGACCACCGAACTTAAAGCCCTTGATTTCGATAGGACGAGAACCAGTAGCAACGATAGCATTATTGAAAGAATAGGTTTGAGCAGAATCCGGATGCATCACACGTAAGGTATGATCATCTACGAAAAAGGCTTCCCCCATCAAGATTTCAACTTTATGTTTTTTCAAAAGAAATTCTACACCGCTGGTCAACTTATGAACAACACTGTTATCTTTCCATTCTTGAGTCTTAGTAAAATCCAATTGAACATTTTCAGTAGAAACACCAAAAACGCTAGAGTCTTTGGATTCTTGCAGATGATGTCCAGCTGCAATCAAGGCTTTTGAAGGGATACAACCGACGTTCAAACAAACCCCACCGATAAATTCCCGTTCAATGATCGCAACCTTTTGACCCATTTCAGCGGCCCGGATGGCGGCCACATAGCCGCCAGGTCCAGCACCGATTACAACTGTATCCAATTCGATAGCAAAATCTCCAACTACCATTTTTTTATCATCCTTCCATCAACATCAATTCAGGATCCGCCAACAGACGTTTGATGTTGTTCATAGCTTTTTGAGCAGTTGCGCCGTCAACGATGCGGTGATCAAAGCTCAGTGAAAGTTTCATGACACGACCGACGACGATTTCGCCCTCAGCATTGACAATCGGTTGTTGAGAAATCGTTCCTACACCTAAGATGGCAACTTCCGGGTAATTGATGACAGGTGTAAAGAAGCCGCCGCCAACTGAACCAATGTTGCTGATAGTGATTGTGCCATTGCGCATGTCTTCAGCAGAAAGTTTGCCTTCTTGAGCCATTGCCGCTTTTTCATTGATTTCATCAGCAATTGCAAACAATCCTTTGGTATCGGCATTTTTAACATTCGGTACGTACAATCCATGGTCTGTATCAGTTGCAATACCAATATTATAGTAGTGTTTATAAACAATCTCTTGTTTGGCATCGTCAATTGAAGCATTCAATACAGGATATTTTTTGACAGTAGTCGTCAAAGCTTTTACTACGTATGGTAAGAAAGTCAGCTTAGTATCTTGCTGAGCGGCCACTTCTTTGAAACGCTTGCGGTTATCCCATAATTTGGAAACTTCAACTTCATCATGCAATGTTACGTGAGGAGCAGTATGCTTGCTGTTGACCATTGCTTTAGCGATTGCTTTACGCATTGGTGTCAACGCTTCGCGGGTTTCCAACTCACCCAAATTAGAAACAAAGGCTTTTGGTGCTTCTTTAGCCGCAGCTGCTGCTGGTTGAGTGACTGCTTGTGGTGCTGTCGTTTCTGAGGAAGCTTGTACCGCTTGGCCGCCGCCTGAAACAAACGCATCGATATCTTCTTTTGTTACGCGACCGCCATTTCCGGTAGCCGTAACTTGTGAGATATCCACGTCTTTTTCACGAGCGTATTGACGCACAGATGGCATTGCCAACACTCGTTTATTAGGATTGGCAGCTGTCACTACAGCAGTGGTTGCTGTTGATGCTGTTGATGCTGCTGGTGTTGACGGTTGTGCTGCAGCGACTTGAGGAGCTGCCGGTGCTGGGGCTGCTGTTGGTGCATCATTGTGGCCTGGTGCATCAATTTCAACTAACACATCACCAACTTGCGCCACCGTTCCTTCAGGTACCAAGACGTTTTTGACAGTCCCAGTAACTGGTGAAGGAATTTCTTCGACGGATTTGTCATTTTGAACTTCTAGCAAAGTATCATCTTCATTGATGGTGTCGCCGGCTTTAACAAACCATTTGACGATTTCACCTTCTGCGATACCTTCACCGATATCTGGCAATTTGAATTGGAACACACCGCTACCGGATGCTGCCGGTGTTGCTTCTACTTTTGGCGCTTCAGCTGCTGGAGCTGCTGTTGGTGCATCATTTCCTTCAAAACCAGGCGCGTCGATTTCAACTAATACGTCGCCGACTTGTGCGACGGTCCCTTCAGGTACCAAAACGTTTTTGACAGTCCCGGTAACTGGTGAGGGGATTTCTTCTACAGATTTATCATTTTGGACTTCCAGTAAAGTATCGTCTTCTTTGATGGTATCGCCGGGTTTAACGAACCACTTAACGATTTCACCTTCCGCGATGCCTTCACCGATATCCGGTAATTTGAATTGATAAGCCATTGTTCTACTTCCCTTCTGCTATACCTTAAAAGTTCACGATTTCTTTGACTTTGGCTTCAATATCAGCCGCATTAGGCAGCCAGATATTTTCTGCTTGTCCGAATGGGAAAATCGTATCCGGAGCAGAAACACGACCAATTGGTGCCTGCAAGGACAAAATCGATCGTTCTGAAATTTCTGAAACCACTTGTGCACCGACACCAGCTTGTTTTTGTGCTTCTTGAACGACAACAACGCGCCCGGTCTTTTCAACAGAAGCGATAATTGTATTTACGTCCAGCGGTGCCACTGTTCGCAAGTCAATAATTTCAGCATCAATGTTTTCTTTTGCCAAATTGTCAGCGGCTTTAATCGCTTCACGAACCATCGCACCGTAAGTAATGATGGAAACATCTTTTCCTTCGCGAGTTACAGCTGCTTTGTCCAATGGCACTTCATAAGCTTCATCCGGCACTTCGTCACGGAAAGAACGATACAATTTCATGTGTTCCAAAAAGACGACTGGATCGTTGCTGCGAATAGATGCAATCAAAAGACCTTTTGCATCGTAAGGATTTGAAGGGATTACAACCCGCAAACCAGGTGATTGAGCCATTAACCCTTCCAAGTTGTCTGAGTGAAGTTCCGGTGTATGCACACCCCCACCAAATGGTGAGCGAATTGTGATAGGCAAATTACGGGTTCCCCCCATGCGGTAGCGAGTACGAGCCATTTGACCCACAATTTCATCCATTACTTCAAAAACAAAACCAAAGAATTGGATTTCAGGAACCGGACGATAACCTTCTAATGCTAAACCAAAGGCTAAACCACCAATACCTGATTCTGCCAGAGGGGTATCAAAGACTCGGTCTTCACCGAATTTATCTTGTAATCCTTCAGTCGCACGGAAAACACCACCGTTTTTACCGACGTCTTCCCCGAATACCAAAATGTTTTCATCACGTTTCAATTCCAAAGCCAATGCATCAGTGATGGCTTGGATCATCGTTTTTTGCGCCATGATTATTTCGACTCCTTCGCTTCATAGAATGCAATTTGTTCGCGAATGTTTTGTGGTTGGACTTCATACATGTTCTTCAAGAAGTCAGATACCTTTTGTTTAGGTACCCGATCCGCTTCCGCGATTGCTGCTTTGATTTCATCTTTTGTAGCTTCGATGATTTCTTCTTCTTTTGCTTCAGACCAGAGACCTTTTTCAGTCAAATAGTTCCGCATACGAATCAACGGATCCTTTTGTTGCCATTCATTGTCCAGATCTTTTGAACGGTAACGCGTTGGATCATCACCGGAAAGAGTATGTGGCCCATAACGATAAGTCAGTGTTTCAATTAAGACAGGCCCATTGCCGTTAGCTGCCCATTCTCGCGCGGCTTTAGAAACAGTATACATTGCCAACGCATCCATACCGTCGACTTGAATCCCAGGAATCCCAGCTGCAGCTGCTTTTTGAGCCAACGTTTTGGCAGCGGTTTGTTTTTCACGCGGGGTTGAAATCGCAAACCCGTTATTTTGAATGAAGAACACCGCATTGGCGTGATAGGCACCAGCAAAGTTGATTGCTTCATAAAAGTCACCCTGTGAAGAACCGCCATCACCGGTATAAACAAACGCAACATTTTTACTATTACGTTTTTTTAAGCCCAACGCTACACCGGCAGCTTGTACATATTGAGCACCGATAATGATTTGTGGTGGCATTGCATAAAGGTCATCTGCGTAAAGGTTACCTGCCGCATGTCCTCGTGACCACAAGAAAGCTTCTTTCAATGGTAAACCGTGTTGAACTAATTGGGGAACATCACGATACCCAGGGAACAGTCGATCTTCTTTTTCAAATGCAAAATGACTAGCCAATTGGCTGGCTTCTTGTCCGGCAGTTGGTGCATAAAAGCCCAAGCGGCCTTGGCGATTTAGAGCAGTCGAACGTTGATCCAACACACGGGACCAAACCATCTGACGCATCAATTCTACCAATTCATCATCGGACAAATCGGGAATCAAGTCTTTATTTACCACCTTACCGTCCTTATCCAACGCTTGGTAAGTCGGGAAGTCGGCATTGACTTGCTCTAAAAGCTTGTTAAAATCAATTACTTCTTTAGCCATGTATCACACTTTCCTCTCTGATTATCTTTCGGCGGTTGTAACAGCTTTGTATTCTGTATCAATACCAAAAATATCTTACATCATTAAATTATCATTTCTTCAAAAAACTTACAAGTGAAGTGCTCACCACTGAAGCAAAGCAAAGCCTGATAAAATCAGAATTTCACCATCCATGTTTGTGATTTCGGTCACAAATATGAAACGCTTACTGATATCATGAGCTTTTCCGGGACTCCGATCAACTTTATAGCACAGCAAAATTCTCTATACTATTCATTTGCTATTGAAACGGCTACTTTGAGGGGGAGCAACCCGCTTTCTCAATAACAAAAAAGTGTGCGCCCCGACCGCTAATCGTCTGAGGTGCACACTTATTTTGTATTTAGAAAATATTTACTGTCTTGCTGGCTGTCAGAATCATACCCACGATTTTGTGACCCGAATATAAAGGCGTTTAGCGATTTCAATGGCAATCAAGTAACACAAGACAATGCCGGCAAACCAGAACCAGTAATTATTCGGCAATTGAACAAATTCAAAGACTTCTCGAATCGGCGACAAAACAATTGCTAGACCTGCGGCAATCGCTCCAACACTAGATAGCAGCACCGGCAATGAAGCAATACTTTGAATGAAGGGGATTTTTCTCGTACGCACCATATGAACGACTAACGTTTGCGTCGTCAACCCTACGACAAACCAGCCTGTTTGGAAAAGTTGCTGTTGAGCGACAGTATCTGCGTGAAAAACAAACCACATCACGAGAAATGTGAGAATGTCAAAAATTGAACTCACCGGCCCAATGGTAACGGTAAACTTAAACAAATCACGAATCTCCCAACGAACCGGACGTGCCAACTCTTCTTCATCTACGTTGTCCCAAGGAATCGCTAACTGAGCCATATCGTAAATCAGGTTTTGCACGAGCAGTTGAATGGAAATCATCGGCAGAAACGGTAGAAATGCGCTGGCTACCAGAATAGAAAAGACATTGCCGAAATTAGAAGAAATGGTAAATTTGATATATTTCATCATATTGCTGAAGACTTTTCTACCCTCTAGTACACCTGTTTCCAACACATTCAAAGATTTTTCCAAAAGAATAATCGAACTAGCGTCTTTGGTGATATCTGCTGCTGTATCAACCGAGATGCCGACATCCGCTTTTCTGAGAGCCGGTGCGTCGTTGATTCCGTCTCCCATGAAACCTACTGTATGGCCCTTTCTCTGAAGGATTTCAATGATACGAGACTTTTGCATCGGATCGAGTTTGGCATAGAGATTGGTTTCGTCGACAGTTGCCATCAGTTCTTCATCTGACATCTTTTCGATATCTGCGCCCAGCAAACTCGTAGTTACATTGATTCCTACATCTTGACAAACTTTTTTAGCGACAATCTGATTGTCGCCGGTCAGTACTTTCACCGTAACCCCGTGCTGATGAAGTGACTTAATGGCAGTAATAGCAGATGTTTTAGCAGGATCCAGAAAACCCATAAACCCGATCAAAATCATTTCATTTTCATCTTCAACAGAATAGGTAGCATCTGAATGTGCGTCACGACGAATTGCTACAGTAATCACCCGCATGCCTTGTTCATTCATCCGCTGGTTTACCTGCCGCATTTCTTGGCGCAAGGTATCAGTCAATTCCGTGATTTTGCCGTCGATTTCTACATATCGGCAAACCTGCTCCATCTCTTCCACTGCACCTTTAGTAATCATAATTTGATGTCCATCTGCCTTGACTACTACCGTCAAACGCCGCCGAGAAAAGTCAAAGGGAATCTCATCAATTTTAACCACATCTGAAAATGGCAAGTGTTGTTTTTTTTCACCATAGTAGTTGATCACGGCAATATCCATCAGGTTTTTCCATCCCGTCTGGTAAAAAGAATTTAAGTAGGCCATATCCAACACCTGTTGATTTTCAGTACCTAAAGGGTCGAGATGTTGCACTAAGACCACTCGATCTTCTGTGATAGTTCCTGTCTTGTCGGTACACAATACATCCATTGCCCCTAAGTTTTGGATCGAAGGAAGCTCCTTAACAATGACTTTCTGCTTAGATAATGCCAACGCTCCTTTGGCAAGGTTACTGGTAACAATCATCGGCAGCATTTCCGGTGTCAAACCTACCGCAACCGCAATCGCAAAGAAAAAAGCAGAGCTCCAGTCACCTTTAGTCAAACCATTGATCAAAAAGACAACCGGGAACAAAACCATGACCATGCGTAAAAGCAGTTGGCTAACTTTCTTCAAGCCGACATCAAACGCCGTACTTCCTCTCTTAGTAGTAGCATTCTTAGCGATATCGCCAAAAAAAGTGTCCTGACCAGTCTTTAAAATGATAGCTTTTCCCTGCCCGCTCAAGACATCTGTCCCCATGAAAACCAAATCCTGAAACTCGATTGCCGATGAATCAGCCCCTGCAGACGTCTGGCTACGAACAAATTTTTCCACTGGCATGGATTCACCAGTCAACGAAGACTGATTAACAAAGAGGTCTTTGGTCCAGATTAAAACGGCATCTGCAGGAATCATATCCCCTGTTGCCAATGTGATAATATCGCCGGGGACTACTTCGTCCATTGGGATTTCTCGTGTAACACCACCTCGGGTCACCGCTGTCGTGTTTTCAATCAATTCTTTTAAAGCGAGACTTGCTTTTTGTGAACGGTATTCCTGAACGAAAGTAATTCCCGCGCTGGCTAAAATCATAATTCCCATTACAGCAGCTGCTTCAAAGTCACCGGTAGCTGCTGAAACTATCATCAACAATGCCAACACTAAAACAAAGGGGTCTTTGAATGCCCCCAGAAACAAAAGCCACGCCGGTGTTGGCTTTTGAGCGTTTACCTCGTTTGGACCGTATTCTTCTAAGCGTTCTTGTGCATCTTCAGCCGAAAGACCTTTCAAAGAGGTTCTCAACTCCATCAAAAGTTCCCGTTCGGACAAAAGTGCTAATTTTTTCAATTCTGTATCTTTGGACAATGCTTTTTTGTTCAACATGTTTGTTCCTCCTTCTCTTTATCGGCAAGCTTTTGTCAAAAAAACTCTCCGAAGACTGAAGAAGGTGCCCCTCCCTCAGCCGTACGTGTTCAGTTGTAGTGGTTCGGGACTGGGTGCTTCCATGTTCATCATCCTTTCTTTCATACCTTTTTTGCCTTTTACCTCTTGGTAAGTTGTACTTGTGAGTGGCACGTAGTCTAATTCACACTTTAAAATTTATCATATAAATATTTTTCTAATGATAAATATAGCTATATATGATAAAATTACAAAATCAGAATAAACTAAAAAACGCGCACTCCACAATGAGCGCGCGAAAAATACAACGTCTGTTCATCGTAGAGCTTTAGCACTATAGGGCGTAGATAACAAAAAGTTATCAGCTGCTTTATGGATGACCTTCACGACCATCCCTGTTCTACCATCTAAGGGTCTCTCGATCCTTTCGCGGCAGCAGCCTGTGTCCAAATAGGAGCCTCACCTAACAATTATTTACTTACAGTCTCATCATAGCCCGATTCTACGAAAGGGTCAACCCCTCTTTTCAGAAATTTTCAAAAGGAGCAAAAACAGCATGGATTTTCGAAGCATTCTAACCAAGCAGCACCAACGTGATCTAAAAATATTGGACTTTTTTTATAGAAATGAATTTATTGTTGATGAGCTACGGTTGCAAAAAAAGTTTGCACTTTCTACCAGTTTGATGCATAAAAATCTGTCTCGTCTCGCTGATTGCTGTCCTGGCCTTGATTTTACTCGCAGCAATGGCAATTACCAGATGTCCTTTACGAATACCCTAGGATACGACGCCTTATGCCGAGTCTATTTGTCAAAAACCAAAGAAGTCAAATTGATGCAGCACCTCTTTTTAGAGGACTGCCAAACTCAGACAGATTGTGCTGACGCTGTTTTTCTCAGTGTATCTCATACCAATCGAATCCTACTTAAAATCCAGAAAATGTTTTCTGATCACGACATCGCTTTGTTAAACAAACCGATGCGCCTAACAGGAAATGAACGATTTATCCGCCATTTTTACACCCAGTTTTTTTCTGAAACCGGCGGACCACCTGAAGCGCTCTCTTTTATTGAAAGCCCACAATTACATACTATCGATACTCTTTTGACAAAATTTTTGAAACATCACAAAATTCCCGAAAATCATTACCGACATACCAAACTGTTGCTTTCTATGATGATAGGTTGGTATCGTAATCATCATGGCCATCAGCTTTTTGAAAATACGTGGCAGCATCTTTATTTTGAAGATCCAGCAACCTTTTTGGCAGCCGAATCCCAAAAGATGACTGCCGACCTCTTTTCCAAGAGAGACCGCAACCACCTTCAAGTGAATCATGCAGATCTTTTTTGGCTGTGCTATTCCAACTGCTATTTGTTGTCTTCAGAACATTATCATCAGGCGATAGCAACTGACAGCGAATTTTGCCAATTAAAAGAACGCATCGCCAGATTTCTTTACCAAATCGTTTGGCAACAACAGCTGTCATACACTGAGCATCAGCTAGAGGATCTTTTGTCCCGCTTTCTTCAGGAAAACACTGCCTTTCGGACCAACAGTGATTTTGTACGGATTTTTCGTCATCCGACAGACAGTTTTCTGAGCCGCGCAGCTGATTTTTATCCTTACGGAACCAGCCAGATTAAACAAGACTTGGCAGCTTTTCTTGCTAAAGAATCCTTGAAAATTTCTTGTCAAGCACAGGATTATCTACTGTTTTCACTTATGAAAGAGCTGCCGGAAATCATCTATGGAACCATTGCATTGCGAATTCTAGTGATGAGTGATCTCACCGACAATCATGATGAACACATGGCTGTCAAATTGCAGCAATTATTGGGTCGCAATGTCACGTTTGAAACCATGCCTGCTGCCTATTTATCCAAAGACGATCTCAATATTTATCTAGGAAATTTCGATTTAATCATCTCGACTTTTTCTCCGGATATTGCCCTGAAGCACCATCCTTTTTACCTGACAGACCCCTTCATGAATTTCGTCACTTTTGACCAACTGCATCACAAATTGCAACAGCTTCGAGAAGAAAAAGCACTTTGGAAACTTGAGGACGCGGCCTTTGCTATGGCAGCCTCGCCAGCTATCTCAGCACCTGCCTACTAACAACAGCTCAGATTTCAGCTCTTCATTTTTGAGTCACAAAAAAACACCGACTTCCGGCTTGATGACAGCTCTCTTCATCAAAACCAGTAGATCGGTGTTTATTTAGTTAATTAGATTGTATCGCCGTTAAAGATCGAGTTTTTCACGATCACATAATCGACTTTGCGGATGGCTTCCAGATCTTTTCCGCCGGCATAAGAAATCGACGACTGTAAATCCTGCTGCATTTCCACCAAAGTGTCCCGCAATGAACCTTTGTAAGGAATCCAGATTTTTTTACCTTCTACGTTTTTCTTTTCGCCTTTTTGGAACTCAGAAGCAGAACCGAAGTATTCTTTGTAAACTACGCCGTTTTCCACTTTCGTTTCACCAGGCGATTCTTCGTGACCGGCAAACAAGGAACCAATCATAACCATTGTTGCCCCAAAACGTACAGATTTTGCAATATCGCCGTGGGTTCGAATCCCACCATCAGCGATAATTGGTTTACGTGCAGCTTTGGCACACCAACGCACAGCAGCCAACTGCCAACCCCCGGTCCCAAAACCGGTTTTGATTTTAGTAATACAAACTTTACCAGGTCCGATTCCGACTTTTGTTGCATCGGCTCCGGCATTTTCCAATTCCCGAACTGCTTCAGGCGTGCCTACATTGCCGGCAATGACAAAGGTTTCCGGCAATTGTTTTTTGATGTGTTGGATCATCTCGATGACGCTGTTGGAATGACCATGGGCAATATCAATCGTGATATAGTCTGGCACTAGCTCTTGTTTGGCCAATTCATCGACAAAATCATATTCTTCAGGTTTAACTCCAACACTGATTGAGCTGATCAAGCCCCGTTCTTTCATTCGTTTAACAAAGGGAATCCGGCCAGCTTCGTCAAAACGGTGCATGATATAAAAATAGTTGTTTTCCGCCAAAAATTCAGCAATTTTCTCGTCAATAATCGTCTGCATATTGGCAGGTACCACTGGCATCCGGAAAGTGTGTTTCCCCAGGGTTACGCTCGTGTCGCATTGCGAGCGGCTGGTCACAATACATTTATTCGGAATCAACTGGATATCTTCATAATCAAAAACTTTCATATCAAACATGCTGTCCATCCTCCATGAAAATACTCATATTAGGGCTGTCGGTTTTTACTTCCGGCGCCCATAGTACTTTAGCGCAGAATATTTGGGAAAGCAACTATATTTTCTCGATTCTTAAGTCAATACAAAAAGAACGTTCGGTTTTTCCGAACGTTCTTTAGAAACTCCCACTAAAATCAAGGCAAATCGTTTCCTGCTGCCAAGTAGATCCCATACCAATCTTCCCGGGAAAGCTGGACATTTGCAGCCTTGGCGATTTCTTCAATCCGACTCGGGGTCATAGTCCCTGCGATCACCTGCATATTTGCCGGATGACGCAAAATCCAAGCAGAGGCAATTCCAGTAGGTGTCGTTTGATATTTTTCTGCCATTTCCACAAGCTTCAGATTTAGCTCAGGAAACTTTTCATTACCGATAAAAACACCTTCAAAAAAGCCGTACTGATAAGGTGACCAAGCTTGAATCGTCATATCGTTCATTCGTGAAAATTCTAAAACACCGTCGTCATGATCGACACTTCGGGAATCTGTCATATTCACATGAAGCCCGAAATCCACCATCCCGGTATGCATTACCCCAAACTGCAGCTGATTGATGATTAGCGGCTGCCGTACATATTTTTGCAAAAGTTCGATTTGGCGGGAATACTGGTTGCTGACACCGAAATATTTGACTTTTCCCTGCGCCTCCAATTGATCAAAGGCAGCGGCAACCTCTTCTGGTTCCATCAGCGTATCTGGACGATGCAATAACAAGCTGTCTAAGTAATCCACTTGCAATCGTTTCAGACTTCCTTCAACCGCTTCAATGATGTGTTCTTTGGAAAAATCAAACATCACGCCGGGAACAATCCCGCATTTTGATTGAATGAACATATCTTCTCGCTTATAGTCAGTTTTCTTAAAAGCTTGGGCAAAAACTTCTTCGCATTCGCCGCCACCATAAATATCCGCGTGATCAAAAAAGTTGATCCCGTTTTCCACAGCTGTTTGAATGACTGCCACCGGATCTTTTGCTTGGGTGATACGCATACACCCCAGAATAATACTTGATGCACCTACTTCATTTGGACCGAGATTGACCTGTTTCATGACAGACCTCCTAATAAATTATTGACACTAACAGTGTACCACATCTTTAGAAAGCGTTGACAGCTTTTGATTGCATACTTCTGGTTGCTTTTTTGGAGGCCCACTCTCTTTATGGCTATTTTTTCTTTGATTGAAGCACAAAAGACGCAGCTTGCTTTTACAAAGCTGCCTGCAGATTTCCAGGGCAACGCAGATGCCAGGCATCCAACGACCTATCTGAAAATCTATGAACAAACTTTGCTGCTCAAACTGCGTCTAGTAAAAGACAATCCCCGTTACTTTTTCATTTTTACTTTAATGCGCGATGGCCGATATCCTTGCGGTAAAACATCCCCGTCAGTTTTGCCGCTGCCAATGCCCGGTAGACTTTTTCTTGCGCTTCCGGCAGGTTTTCACCTTCTGCTTCTACTAGAAAAAGCCGTCCACCGGCAGCCACCAGCTGTCCAGCTGTCTCAGAAACCCCAGCATAATAAACGGTAACTTCAGAATCCTCGATTAATGGAATCGGCCGCCCCTTTTCATAAGTTCCAGGATATCCGTCAGCGGCAACTACCACACCAAAAGCTGCGTTGTCTGCCCATTCGATAACCGGTTTTTCATCAGCTAATAACGCTGAAATAATTGCTGCCAAACTGCTTTTTAAGCGCGGCAGGACAACTTGGGTCTCGGGATCACCAAAGCGCGCATTGAACTCAATAACTTTCGGTCCTTTTTCAGTTGCAATCAGTCCGGCGTATAAGATGCCCGTAAAAGGAGTACCGTTAGCAATCATCCCTTTGGCAGCAGGAATCAAAATTCTCTGAACAGCCTCATCTACCATCTCTTGAGGAATCTGGGGAACCGGAGAATAGGCTCCCATGCCGCCAGTGTTGGGACCTTTATCGCCATCGAAAGCGCGCTTATGGTCTTGCGAGATCACCATTGGGTAAACTTTGTCACGACGGACGAAAGCCAACAATGAAAATTCTTCTCCAGCAAGAAATTCTTCCACTACCACCCGGGCACCGCTTGCACCAAATTTGTTGTCCTCAAGCATTTCTGACAGTGCAGCGATGGCTTGCGGCACTGTTTCTGCTACCACCACACCCTTACCTGCTGCTAGACCGTCCGCTTTAATGACGATCGGGGCACCTTGCGCTTCAACGTAGGCCTTGGCTTTGGCAAAATCCGTAAATGTCTGATAAGCCCCAGTAGGGATGGCATTTTTCACCATCAGCTGTTTAGCAAAATCCTTTGAGCCTTCGATCATTGCCGCATCTTTTGAAGGTCCAAATGCTTTTAAGCCGGCGGACTCGAAAGCATCAACCAAGCCAGCAGCAAGAGGAGCTTCTGGGCCAACAAAAGTCCAGTCGACTGCTTGTTCTTTAGCAAAAGCAAGTAAACCAGCCTGATCGTTTTCTGCTACAGGTACCACTTCAATGCCATCTTTTTTCATACCAGGATTTCCTGGCGCACAAAACACCTGAGTGACCGTGGCGTCTTCTGCCAGCTTCTTAGCGATGGCGTGTTCCCGACCACCTGAACCGATTACCAGCAATTTCATATGGAAATTTCTCCTTTATTGTCAAAAATTTGGGCGAACAAACAATCTGTCTCTGGCAAAAAAGAACAGGCCAGATTTCCCAGTTCATAAAAGTTTAAGCAACGCTTTGCAGGCACCTAATCAGTGGCGGAAATGACGGACCCCTGTAAAGACCATCGCAATCCCCGCTGCATCAGCTGCATCAATGGACTGTTGGTCTTTGATACTGCCACCTGGTTGAACAATCGCTTTGATTTTATGGGCAGCAGCATACTCAACGCTATCTCCCATCGGAAAGAAAGCATCTGATGCCAAGACTGCGCCATCCATCTTGCCGGCCTCTTCGGCTTGTTGAATAGCGATTTTCACAGAACCCACACGATTCATCTGGCCGGCGCCGATTCCCACGGTTTGATGGCCGTTTGCCAAGACGATAGCGTTGGATTTCACATGTTTAACGGCTTTCCAAGCAAAACTTAAAGCCGCCAGTTCTTCTGCTGTCGGTTGTCGTTTGGTGACGACTTCCCAACTTTCAGGAGCTTCATTCAAAATGTCCTGGTCTTGTAGCAATAAGCCACCCAACACGGAAACTTTTTCAGGGACCTGACTGCTTTTCTTTTCTGAAAAGTCCAGTGTCATCAACCGCAGATTCTTCTTGCTGCTTAACAGTTGCAAGGCTTCAGGTGTGAATGAAGGGGCGATAATAATTTCTAAAAACAGCTGATGCATTTTTTCAGCAGTCGGCAAATCGATTTCACGATTGGCCACTAAAATCCCGCCAAAGATGGAGACTGGATCGGCATTGTAGGCAAAATCGTAGGCTTTTTCAATCGTCTCACCGGTACCGATCCCACAAGGATTCATATGTTTCAAAGCTACGACAGTTGGTGCCTCGAACTCGCGAGCAATACGAATCGCAGCGTCGGCATCTTTGATATTGTTATAGGACAATTCTTTACCGTGAAGCTGTTTTGCCGCAGCAATAGAATAAGAAGCCGGCAGCGCATCTTGATAAAACGCGGCCTGTTGATGGCTATTTTCACCGTAGCGCAGCTCTTGTTTCAAATCATACGTCAATGTTAGTTTTTCCGGATGCTCTTCGCCTACTAATTCAGTCATGTAGCCGGCAATCAGTGCATCGTAAGCTGCCGTATGACGGAAAACTTTAGCTGCGAGGTATTTTCGTGTGGCAAGCGTAGTTTCCCCCGAGGTTTTCAGCTCCTCTAACACTTTGGCGTAATCTTTAGGATCCACCACCACAGCGACAGAGGCAAAGTTTTTAGCAGCCGAACGCAGCATTGACGGCCCACCAATATCAATATTTTCAATCGCCTCAGCTTCAGTTACACCAGCTTTTTGAATGGTCTCTTTAAAGGGATAGAGATTGACCACTACGACATCAATCGGTGTAATATCATGGGCTTTCATCGCATCCAGATGGCTTTTAAGATCTCGTCGACCCAACAGTCCTCCGTGGATCAATGGATGCAAGGTTTTGACCCGCCCATCCATCATTTCTGGAAATCCAGTAACTTCTTCAATAGCGATTGTTTCAATTCCAGCGTCTTCCAAGGCTTTTTTTGTGCCACCAGTGGAGATAATCTCCAATCCTGCAGCCAAGAGTCCTTGCGCCAATTCGACAATCCCCGTTTTATCGGATACACTGACAAGTGCTCGTTTTTTCATGAATGCTGTCCCCTTTTTAGTTATGATTATTCGTTTTTGATCCTAAGATTACTCTGCCTCTGCAAACAATTTTTTCAATACCGCCGGATAAAGCTTGTGCTCTACCTGGTGGATTTTTATTTCTAAGCTGTCGAGGGTTTCGTTTTCATCAATTGTTACTGCCTCTTGTGCAATAATGGGACCGGTGTCGACACCCTTATCGACGAAATGAACAGTTACGCCAGTGATCTTTACGCCGTATTCAAACGCATCCTTGATTCCGTGCAGCCCGGGAAACGATGGCAACAGCGAAGGATGAATATTGACGATTCCCTCAGGAAAAGCCGCAATCAATTCTTCACCCAATATGCGCATATACCCAGCTAAAACCAGATAATCGATTTGTTCATCTTTCAACATTTGCAACAGCGCTTTTTCGTAGCCAGCCTTTCCTCCATGTTCTTTGACGGTGAATGTCTTTGTCGGAACCTTATGCTCTTTAGCCCGGTGCAGCACATACGCATCCGGTTTGTCGGAAAAGACCAGGGCCAATTCACCATGAAGGTCACCGGCTTCATAAGCTGTGACGATTGCTTCAAAATTACTGCCGTTTCCAGAGGCTAAGATTGCAAACCTCATTGGCCCTCACCTTTGATCGTAATCACCTGCGCTGAATTTTCTGTAACGATACCCAGTTCATAGCAAGGTTCATTCAACTCAGCCAACACCTCTTTCACAGTCGCCACTTTTTCAGGTGCAACCGCCAAGACCATGCCAATTCCCATATTGAAGATTTCATACATTTCTTCATGGGGAATATTGCCGTAAGCTTCCAAGGCCTTGAACACAGCCGGTACTGGCCAGCTGCCGACAGTGATTTTTGCTGCCAGACCTTCTGGTAACATGCGGGGAATATTTTCCACAAAACCGCCGCCGGTAATATGAGCGATCCCATTTACCAAACTTTTCTTGACTAATGGCAACAATTGTTTCACATAGATGCGAGTTGGTGTCAGCAAAACCTCTCCCAGCGTTTCTTCGCCAAGCTCCGGCAAGCGGCTGCTGACAGTCATGTCGTTCATTTCAAAAAAAACTTTGCGCACCAGTGAATACCCGTTGGAATGAATACCTGAGGAAGCCAAACCTAAAAGGACATCTCCCGCTTTGATTTTTGCTCCGGTGACCAGCTGTGATTTCTCTGCGATACCTACCGCAAAGCCGGCTAAATCATAATCTTCAGCCGTATACATTCCCGGCATTTCTGCTGTTTCTCCACCAATCAATGCCGCTCCTGCCTGCATGCAGCCTTCAGCAACACCGGCAACTACTTGTTCCAATCTGTCAGGAACGTTTTTACCAGTAGCGATGTAATCGAGAAAATATAATGGTTCTGCTCCCTGCGCTACGATATCATTAACACACATCGCTACACAGTCGATACCAATCGTATCGTGCTTATCAGCTTGAATGGCTACCATCAGCTTGGTTCCGACCCCATCTGTTCCAGAAATCAGCACTGGCTCTTTTACATCAAGCAAGCTGAGGTCAAAACAACCGCCAAAACCGCCAATCGCCCCCATAACACCCAAGCGCTCCGTTTTTTTCACATGTTTTTTGATGCGTTCCACTACTTCATAACCGGCATTGACATCGACACCGGCTTTTTGATAGGCATTTGCCATGAATGAAATACTCCTTTTTTGGTCAGCCATCCCTGCTGATCCGGATTTTGATTTGTTTTTTCGTTTATAGATCAAAGAAAGATACTTTTTCTTTTAATGACGCCCGGTACTGCTCTTCGTAATCATACAATGGTGTTGGATAATCGCCATTGAAATAGGCCATGCATAATCCGGAATAAGGTGCATCAAAGTTTAAACCAATCGCAGCAATCAGCCCTTCCTCACTCAGAAAGCTGAGGGAGTCTGCACCAATACATTCACAGATTTCTGCAACTGAATGATTGGCAGCAATCAATTCTTTACGGGTCTGGATATCAATGCCGTAAAAGCACGGGTATTTCAAAGGTGGCGAAGCGATACGAACGTGGACTTCTTTCGCGCCGGCTTCTTTAAGCAGTTGTACGATTCGACGGCTGGTGGTCCCTCTTACGATAGAATCATCCACCATAATCACTTTTTTACCTTCCACTACCCCACGAACAGCTGAAAGCTTCATGCGTACACCTTGCTCCCGGAGCTCCTGGGTCGGTTGGATAAACGTACGGGCGATGTACTGGTTTTTAACCAGACCTAACTCGTAAGGAATCCCTGAAGCTTCTGCATAACCGCTGGCAGCTGAAAGAGACGAGTTCGGCACACCGATAACCATATCGGCGTCAACGGGAGCTTCCTTAGAAAGAATACGTCCCATATTTTTACGGGCAGTATGAACATTCACCCCGGCAATATTAGAATCTGGACGGGCAAAGTAGACATACTCCATCGAGCAAATCGCGTGTTGCGTATCTTCGGTGAACTTATCAACAGTAAAGCCATCATCGTTGACAATAATAATTTCGCCAGGCTGAACGTCCCGAACGAATTCTGCACCGATGACTTCCAAAGCACAGGTTTCAGAGGCTATGACATAGGCCCCGTTCTTCATTTGTCCGATCGCCAGTGGACGAAAACCATTTGCATCCAAGGCTGCAACCATACAATCTTCTCGCATAATGATGTAAGCAAAACCGCCCTTAACTGTGTTCAAAGCTTCTTTTAATTGGTCCAGCCAGTTTTCTGCTTTACTGCGGCGGATCAAATGCATCAGAATTTCAGTATCGGAATTGGAATGGAAAATCGCACCATCACGCTCCAGTTCTTTTCGTAAACTACGGGCATTGGTTAGATTCCCATTATGGGCTAAGCCGCAAGAGCAATCATAGAATTTAAAGAGGAAGGGCTGAATATTGTCAACACTCCCATTTCCAGCCGTGGCGTAGCGGACATGGCCGATAGCAGCTGAACCTTTCAAATTCTCCAAATCACGATCGTCTTTAAAGACTTCTGACAGCAGTCCCAAATCGCGATAGCCATATAATTTCCCCTGATCGTTGGATACGATGCCCGCCCCTTCTTGTCCTCGGTGTTGCAGACTGTGTAAGCCAAAATAAGTGACACGCGCAGCGTCTGGGTGACCCCAGACGCCGAAAATGCCACATTCTTCGTTCAAACTTTTTACTTCATAAGACATGGAATGGCTTCCTCCCATAATTCCTTTGCAGTCGCTGTGGCGATCTGCACTTGGCCGTCATTGGCCGTCATCTGTACTTGACCATCCGCGGTAACTTTCCCGATAAATTGCGCTTTTTCACCAGCTTTGGCTTCAAATTCAGCTTGCTTTTCTGGAGAGACGGATAGCACAAAGCGAGACTGCGTTTCTGAAAATAGCTTTTCTTTTGTCATGTCGACGTTGATCGCCACACCAAACCCATTTTTAAAGGCACTTTCTGCAACAGCTATCGCCAGACCGCCTTCTGCACAGTCGTGGGCACTTTGAATCAGACCTGCTTTAATCACTTCCAAAACCAGATCCTGATTGGCTTTTTCTGTTGCCAGATCAAATGCCATTAATTTGCCTTCAATCCGTCCCAACTGCATTTTTTGAATCTCAGAACCGTTGAAATCTGCCTTCGTTTCACCGATTACATAAATTAAATCCTCTGCTTGTTTGAAATCTTGTGTGGTGATATGAGCGAGCTTTTCAACCAAGCCGACCATGCCAATCATAGGTGTCGGATAAATTGCTTTGCCATCTGTTTCATTATATAAGGAGACATTACCGGAAATAACCGGCGTATCAAGAACTCGGCAAGCTTCAGCAATGCCATCAGCCGAGGTCCATAACTCCCAGAAGCCTTCTGGTTTGTCAGGGGAGCCATAGTTTAAACAATCGGTGATTGCCAATGGTTGACCACCAGAAGCAACGATGTTTCGAGCCGCTTCAGCAACTGCCATCTGTCCGCCAACCTCTGGATTCAAATAAAGATAACGGGCATTACAGTCGGTTGTCATCGCCAGTGCTTTTTCGGTTCCCCGCACGCGTAACACAGCAGCATCTGAACCAGGCAGCACAACCGTATTGGTACGTACTTGCGCATCATATGTTTCGTAGATCATTTTTTTCGAAGCGATTGTCGGTTGCTGCAAGAGCTGCACTAAAGTAGCGGTTGCATCTTCAACAGTCGGTGTAAAATCTGCCATTTCAGCAAATTCTTTGATTCGAGCAGGTTCTTGGTATTCTTTGTAATAGGTTGGTGCATCTTCTGCCAATGCATCCACAGGAAGATTCGCAACTTCTACTCCTTTGTGATACAGGCGGTACAGACCATCACCTGTAACTTCACCAATCGTCACAGCATCTAAGTCATATTTTTGGAACAGCGCTTCTACTTGATCCTCTGCGCCTTTTTTGACACAGATCAGCATCCGCTCTTGTGATTCAGAAAGCATCATCTCATAAGGTGTCATACCTGTTTCTCGTTGTGGAACATCGTCCAGATACAGCTTCAAACCGGAACCCGCTTTCGAAGCCATTTCGGAGCTGGAAGATACCAGACCGGCTGCTCCCATATCCTGGATTCCAACCAAAATATCCGCATGATCCAAAATCAATTCCAGGCAGGCCTCCAACAACAGCTTTTCCATGAAGGGATCGCCGACTTGCACGGCTGAGCGCTGTTGTTCCTCTCCTTCTGAAAATTCTTCTGATGCAAACGTTGCCCCATGAATCCCATCACGACCAGTTTTTGCACCAACATACATGATGGCGTTGCCGACTCCTTTGGCCTGACCTTTTTGAATGTCTTTGTGATCGATTAGACCGACACACATGGCGTTTACCAGTGGATTGCCTTCGTAACAAGGATCAAAAGCCACCTCGCCACCGACTGTCGGAATACCGATACAGTTACCATATCCAGAAATACCTGCTACCACTTCTTCCAAGAGGTATTTGGTACGAGAATTGTCCAGTTCCCCAAAGCGCAAGGAATCCAAAATGGCAATCGGACGGGCGCCCATAGAAAAGATGTCTCGGATAATCCCTCCGACACCAGTTGCAGCTCCTTCATAAGGTTCAACTGCTGACGGGTGATTGTGGCTTTCTGCTTTAAAAACCACTGCTTGGCCGTCACCAATATCCACGATCCCAGCACCTTCACCAGGACCTTGCAAGACTTGCGGGCCGCTAGTCGGAAATTTGCGCAAGACTGGTTTAGAATTTTTATAGGAACAGTGTTCACTCCACATAACTGAAAAGAGACCAGTTTCTGTGTAGTTTGGCAGGCGTCCGAGAATATCCTCGGCAATCATGCGATATTCTTCATCTGTCAGTCCCCATTGCGCGTAAATTTTTTCAGCTTTGATCTGTTGGGGAGTAGGTTCTAAGTTCGTCATTTGGTCACAGACACCTTTCCAAAGTTTTTCAGGATTGAAGCAAAGAAGCGTTTTCCGTCAGCTGAGCCCAACAAGTCTTCCATCGCTCGTTCCGGATGCGGCATCATCCCCAAGACGTTGCCTTGTTTATTAATGATACCGGCAATATTTGCTACACTACCGTTGATGTCTTCTTCATAAGTGAACACGATTTGATTATTCGCTTTCAATTCAGCCAAAGTTGCTTCGTCGCAGGTATAGTTTCCTTCTCCGTGGGCCACTGGGATATGGATGATTTCATCTTTTTCATACTCACTGGTAAATCCAGTCTGATTGTTGGCAACCTTCAGCGGCGTCGTTTTACAGATAAAATGCAAGGATTTATTGCGAATCAAAGCACCTGGTAAAAGCCCCGCTTCAGTCAGCACCTGAAATCCATTACAGGTTCCAAAAACCGGCTTGCCTTCATTTGCAAAGCGGACAACTTCTTTCATGATTGGTGAAAACCGGGCAATCGCGCCACAGCGCAAGTAATCTCCATATGAAAAGCCCCCCGGCAGTAAAACCCCGTCAAAGCCCGCTAATGATTCGGCGTCGTGGCGGACATATTCCGCGTCAGCTGCCATAATGTCTTTGATCGCCCACAGCATATCCATATCGCAGTTGGAACCGGGAAATACGATTACTGCAAATTTCATTAGGCTTCCTCCATCTCCGCGATTTCATAGCGGTAAGTTTCCATATTGACATTTGCCAGCAATTTGTCGCAGATTTCTTCGATTATCATTTCCACCGGACGATCGGATTTGGCGACTTTGATTTCAAAATACTTTCCAATTCGAATCTCTTCAATCGCTTCAAAGCCCATTCGGTGGACAGCACCTTTCACAGCTTCTCCTTGTGGATCCAAAACAGATTCTTTGTAGGTAACATAAACTTTTACGAAATACATGACAGATTTCCTTTCTTTTATGGGGGTTAGTCAGCCAAACGCTGCAGCACTTCTTGATACACCGGAACCAGATCTCCTAGATCACGGCGGTAAATATCCTTATCTAAATGTTCTTGTGTTTTCATATCCCAAAGCCGGCAAGTATCCGGGGAGATTTCATCCGCTAGTAAGATTCCACCATCGGTATCGCGACCAACTTCAATCTTGAAATCAATCAGACGAATCTCAGCCTTTTGGAAAAGAGTACGCAACGCGTCGTTGACTCTCTTTGCCAACGCCTTGATTTCTTGGATTTCTTCCGTAGTAGCAATAGACAGCACGCGAACGTGATCGTCATTGATAAACGGATCATCTAATCGGTCTTCCTTAAAATAAAACTCCACAATAGGGAAAGCCAGCGAGGTCCCCTCTGGAATCGCCAGTCGTTTTGAAAAGCTGCCTGCTGCAGTATTACGGACAACAACTTCTAGAGGAATAATGCTTACGAATTTGACTAATTGTTCGGTTTTTGATATTTTTTCGATAAAATGAGAAGGAATTCCTTCGTCTTTCAAGCGGTCAAAAATCAAACTGGTAATTTGATTGTTCAACGCACCCTTCCCGCTAACAGCATCTTTCTTTGCGCCGTTCAAAGCAGTTGCCTGATCCAGGTATTCTACCCACAAAACACCGTCTTCATCCGTTTTGTAAAGCTTTTTGGCTTTGCCTTCATAGAGCAATTCCTTCTTTTCCATCCTGCACCCCTCTAAATTAACGATCTTTATACACAAGCGTCTTAATGTTCGCCTTTTGTTGTGTTTATTTTAACAAGCCAGTCTATGAGGGTCAACCCGATTCTTTATATTAAAGCTATCAAAAACATTTATTGTTCGGAATTTAAAGAAAGTCATGATGTGATTCTCTTATCCTTCTTCTTTTTTCAGCAACTCCAAGTCTTTACGCCAGCTAATTTTTGTTTACACAAGAGTTTCTATTGTGAACACATTTTTTAAAAACCATCTGGTAATCGTTTACATAATTATCTTTTTTTGTTATATTAGTCACGTATCAGACGTGACTTGGGAGGCCTGTGTATGTTAGAGCAACAATTGTCCATCGAGCATTTTCTGAATCCTTTGTCCCTCGAAGAAAAGCGGGACTTGTTCAACGATCTTCTGGCTGTCGAAGCGGTCTATCAGCAAAACAGGAAGACAAGCTTCTACACCTTTCGCAAATTTCGTCAGGCCAGTCGCCGCCATGTAGAGTGTCGCAAACGCACCCTGCAATTTCGTAATCAGCGAAATGACGAGTTGGTGATCACTCAGATCCACGAACAGCACCTATTTAAAAACCATTACCACTTCAAAGTCTTCTTTAATATGGAGGAACAATCCTTTGAATTCGTTGAGTTGTTACTAGACAGCTTGCGAAAAGAACAGATGCGTTATTACAGCAGCAAAACCGCTTTTGCCTAAACCATACAAAAAGCCTTGAAAACAAGACTCAACAGACTTGTTTTCAAGGCTTTTTAATTATCTTAATCTCCTAAGCCAATGCGCGTGAAGACTTCATCAACATTGCGTAAATGGTAATGGTAATCAAAAGCGTCATCCAGATCCTCTTTAGACAAGATGGAAGTGACTTTGTCGTCTTCTTCCAGCAGTGGACGAAAGGCAGTTTGATGGTCCCAGGCAAATGCTGTTTTCGGTTGCACCAGATCATATGCTTGTTCGCGGGTCATCCCTTTATCGATCAGCTTCAGCATCACACGCTGGCTATAAATCAAACCGAAAGTTGCGTTCATGTTGCGTTTCATGTTTTCAGGGAAGACGGTCAGGTTTTTCACAATATTACCGAAACGATTCAGCATATAATTCAGCAGGATCGTGGTATCAGGGATGATGATTCGTTCAGCTGAAGAGTGGGAAATATCTCGTTCGTGCCACAATGGTACATCTTCATACGCTGTCAACATGTGGCCACGAACAACCCGAGCCAACCCGCACATGTTTTCAGAACCGATGGGGTTGCGTTTATGAGGCATGGCAGAAGAACCCTTTTGCCCTTTAGCAAAGTATTCTTCCACTTCCCGCGTCTCTGATTTTTGTAACCCACGAATTTCAGTAGCAAAACGCTCAATAGAAGTTGCAATCAAAGCCAACGCAGCGAAGTACTCGGCATGAAGATCGCGAGGCAGCACTTGTGTCGAAATTTCTTGTGGTCGAATGCCCAGCTTAGTACAAACAAACTCTTCGATAAAAGGCGGGATATTAGCAAATGTCCCTACCGCTCCAGAAATCTTGCCGGCTTCGACTCCTTTGGCTGCGTGTTCAAAGCGCTCAATGTTGCGCTTCATTTCGGAATACCAAGTAGCCAATTTCAGACCAAATGTCGTCGGTTCCGCATGCACACCATGAGTCCGGCCCATACAGACGGTATATTTATGTTCTTTAGCCTTATTGCCGATGATCTCTAAGAAATTCTGCAAATCTTTGCGCAAAATATCGTTAGCCTGCTTCAACAAATAGCCATAGGCGGTATCTACCACGTCGGTACTGGTCAATCCGTAGTGGACCCACTTACGTTCTTCTCCCAGTGATTCTGAAACAGCACGGGTGAAGGCCACAACATCATGGCGGGTACTTTCTTCAATCTCCAAGATTCGTTCAATGGAGAAAGTGGCGTTTTGCCGGATTTTCGCTACATCTTCTTTGGGAATCTCTCCTAATTCAGCCCAGGCTTCATCAGCCAAGATTTCAACTTCCAGCCATGCTTGGTAGCGATTTTCTTCTGTCCAAATATGGCTCATTTCAGGTCGTGAATAACGTTCTAACATAAGTGTGCTCCTTTTGCGGATTCATTTTACTTGTTTTTAAAATCAGGTAGTTCTCAATCCCAAATATTGGTCTGATAGACTTCCTCTAACGTCCCATAAATATCTTCGGTTGTCACCGTAATATGCCCCATCTTACGTCCTTTTTTCGCCTCGGCTTTTCCGTAATAATGAAATTGCCACTCAGGTTTAAGGTCGATTAAACCATAGGTTTCTGTCAAGTGCTCCCCTAACACATTGATCATCACAGCTTCCGATAAGAGGCGAACTTCGCCTAACGGCCAGCCGCAGATGCCGCGAATGTGGGCATCAAATTGACTGAAATTGCAGGCTTCGATGGTATAATGCCCAGAATTGTGGGGGCGTGGCGCTAATTCATTGACATAAATGCTGCCGCTTTTCGTCAAGAACATCTCAATAGCCAGACAACCATGAAGATCTAGGGCTTGAGCAATTTCTTTAGCAATACGGGCAGCTTCTTCAGCGACGTCGGGAGCTACTCGCGCCGGCGCAATCGTCTCATGTAAAATATTGTTGCGATGAATATTTTCAACAACCGGAAAAACCGCGAATTCCCCTCGACCATTTCCAGCAACCATTACAGACAGCTCTTTTTCAAAAGGAATCCAAGCTTCCAGTTCACAAGTACCTTGTCGCAGCAGGTTCATCGATGGTGCCAAATCAGCGGTACTGTATAACACATACTGCCCTTTTCCATCATACCCCCCTCGTGTCGTCTTTAACACACAAGGATAGCCGATTCGATCGATGGCATCTTGAATATCGGTGGGGCTGATAATCGTTTCGTAAGGGGCAATCACGATGTTATTGGCTTCTAAAAAAGATTTTTCCAATAAGCGATCTTGTGTAATCGCTAAAAGGTCTGTTCCTTGAGGGACATTAGCATAAGGAAGAATCGTATTTAATGCTTCGACACTAACATTTTCAAACTCATAGGTGATCACTTCACAACGTCGTGCCAGCTCTTCTAAAGCAAAAATGTCTCCGTAGCCGGCGACAATATGCCAATCCGCTACCTGCGAGGCTGGGCAATCCTCTGTCGGATCAAGGACACCGACTCTAAATCCCATTTCTTTTGCGCTGATGGCCATCATCCGCCCCAGCTGGCCTCCTCCCACGATGCCGATTACAGCACCTGGTCTTAACGGCTTAACCAAGTCGATCACTACTTTCCATAACAGTTTTACGCATTGCTTCTCGCTTATCAGCCAAGCGTTGCGCGACATCTAAATCATACATGGAAAGCATTTGAGCTGCAAGTAATCCTGCATTGACTGCGCCAGCTTTTCCAATAGCCGTAGTGGCCACCGGCACTCCTCCGGGCATCTGTACGATAGAAAGCAGCGAATCCAGTCCGTTCAATGTTCGGGATTGCACCGGAACACCGATCACCGGCAATGTCGTCTTTGCTGCGACCATTCCTGGCAAATGCGCGGCTCCACCAGCCCCGGCGATAATCACTTTGATTCCATTTTCTCGGGCGGTTTCCGCAAATTCAAACATCAGATCTGGGGTTCGATGAGCAGATATCACCTTTTTCAAATAGGGTATCTGCAATTCGTCCAAGCTTTCACACGCAGCTTTCATGGTTTCCCAATCCGACTGGCTGCCCATGATCACAGCAACTTTCGCATCCATCATTGTCTCTCCTTTTTTGCGAGTTCACTTCAGAAAACACCGCATCTTTTCCACTACAGTTTAGCAATTTCAAGACAAACAGTCAAAAAAATATCGAATGATTTTAAAAAAAGAAACTTTTTCGTTCGGATTTTCCAAGTGCTTTTTACTCAAAAGAAAAAGCCGGACCGAAAAATCGATCCGACGTTGCCTTATCCATGGGAAAGTTCTTCCCCAATTACAGTCAAAGGTCTTTCTTCTTTAATACCATTAAACAGCAGATTTAGTAAAATCGCACATAAGGAGCTCATCACAATGCCATTGCCGGTAAACATTTGCAGTGTTTCCGGGAGTTTCGCAAACAGTTGTGGCATGATATTGAATCCTAAACCAAAACCAATGGAGACTGCAATCACCAACAAATTTTTATCGTTAGCAAAATCAACTTTTGAAAGCATCCGCATCCCCTGAACGGCCACCATGCCAAACATCACCAGCATTCCGCCACCCAAAACAGGCTCTGGAATGATTTGCGCAATGGCGCCAATCTTTGGAAAAAGACCTAGAATAATCAGAAACAAAGCAGAGAAATAAATCGGCTTTTTCGTTTTGATCCCTGACAGCTGAACAAGTCCCACGTTCTGTGAAAAGCCCGTATAAGGAAATGTGTTGAAAATTCCGCCTAAAATCACTGCTAAACCTTCCGCACGATATCCTCTTTTCAAATCTTCTTCGCCAATCGGCTGTCCGGTGATATCACCCAACGCGAAGTAAACTCCGGTAGATTCCACCATGCTAACAATCGAAATAATAATCATCAAAAGAATTGACCAAATATCAAATGTCGGCTTCCCAAAGTAAAAAGGTTGCGGCACATGAAAAATTGGCGCGTGCCCAATCGCACTAAAGTCAACCATTCCCATGAAATAAGCAAGCAAGGTCCCACCTACCAAACCAATCAAAACTGAAATGGATCGGATAAAACCTTTGGCAAAAATCTGAACACCGATAATCAAGGCAATCGTAACAAAGGCTAAGAGCAAATTGTTAGTATCACCGAAATTATCAGCTGCCGCATCCCCACCACCCATCTTGGTGATAGCAACAGGAATCAAGGTTAGACCAATCACAGTAATTACAGTTCCGGTAACCAATGGGGGAAACAATTTCTTGATCTTGGAGAAAACACCAGCAATCAATACGACGAAAATACCAGCAGCAATAATCGATCCGTAAATAGCGCCGACACCTGCTTTAGTACCAATTAAAATCAAAGGGGCAACAGCTTGGATTGCACAGCCCAAAACCACTGGCAAGCCGATTCCAAAAAAGCGATTGACCGTCAATTGCAGCAATGTTGCTACGCCGCACATAAAAATATCAATGGATATCAGATACGTCATCTGTTGCTCATTGAATCCAAGTCCAGTTCCAATCAAAAGGGGCACCGCTACCGCACCCGCATACATCGCCAAGAGGTGCTGCAGACCTAAAACCGCGGCTTTACCTGTTTGTGTTTGCTTTTCCACTCAGGCATCCTCCTTCAAAAAGCTGACTTCACCATTTGAAAGTGATTCGATTCGGGCCAATGAAACAACCTTTAAGCCCATGTCTTCCAACAGTTGGCGGCCATCTTGGAAAGACTTTTCAATCACGATGCCGATACCTTCTACATTGGCACCAGCTTGTCGGCACAATTCAATCAACCCCTTAGCTGCTTGCCCATTTGCTAGAAAATCATCGATGATCAAAACATTGTCCTCTGCCGAAAGAAACTTTCTTGAAATCGAGATCGTGCTGGTGATCTGTTTAGTGAAGGAGTAAACTTCTGAAGTCAAGAGCTCTTCATTCATCGTTAAGCTTTTCGACTTACGAGCAAATACCATGGGAACTCCTAAAAATTGAGCTGCATACAGCGCCGGTGCAATTCCGGAAGCTTCAATGGTAACGACTTTCGTAATATTGCTGTCGGCAAAACACTCAGCGAAACGTTCGCCTATCTGTGTCATCAATACTGGATCTACTTGGTGGGTCACGAAGCTGTCGACTTTTAAGACGCCTTCACCCAAAACGCGTCCGTCAGTTTTGATGCGTTCGATTAATTCTTTCATCTTGCAGAGCTCCCCTTTAATCAATATATTTTATGCTCAGCCTTCATGATCTCCGCCATCTGTCGTCTGAAAGTCTTTCATCTACTCAGATATATGTCATAAAAAAGCGCAGACTTTTCCTTGCATAAGCAAAAAAAGTGTCTGCGCACATTTTTTGCTTATAGTCCGATATTTACGGTACCGGGTAGAGACTGTCGACCGATTACGACGATATATAAGCGGTAATTATTAAATTTTTGAAGGCTGAACCATTTATGTTGCCGAGTATAACACCGACTTTGGAAAGTCGCAACATCTTTTCATCATTTTTTCATTCTCTTTCACAGAAGCTGCAGCTTTACAAGGCGAACGTTTGTTTGTATAATTATATCAATAAGTATTCTGTTTCTAAGTGCCATCGCTGACTTTTCTGCAGCTGGAATCCCATTTTAAATAGGTATTGAAAAGCTATCCTCCACCTGCTGGCTTTCTTTGATACGGAGATGAACATAATGATTACAAAACGAGGACAACTAAAAAAAAGCCGACTGATTTCAGTAGATCCGCCGTTGGTCTATTTTCAATTAAATAACGAACACTGTCTGATTGCTCGCCACGGACTCAATTTTTTTGCTGATGTCGCACCAGGTATGACTGTTGTCGTTTCCGGCAGCTACAACAAACGAGGACAATTTGTTGCCAGAGACTATGGGGTATTGGGAAAAACTAAAGTCATGATTGATTATGAGCTGAGTCCTTATCCAGCCAAGAAAAGAGGTAGCGATTTTTATGCGAGCAAGTGAACTTTTAACCGCCTTGACGCTTCCCAGCCAAGGACAAGAACTGCAACAATTACTACTCTCTATCAACGGGACACCCAAGCCCTGCAGTGGGATTGACTATCAAGGTGATCGGCTGATTCTAATAGCTGACAACAACCAGCTTCCACTACCGATGCCAAAGCTACTTACCGCACTAATGACTCATCGCCCCCTGCATTTATTCTACATGGAGGACAACGCGCTGCAGCCTATTTACGGCTTTAAAGAAGAAGGAAATGCACTAATTCTTTGAAGTATCGTAATAGTTACCCTTAATCTAAAAAGACGACAATCTCCTTTCTATTTTTAGTAGGCGATTGTCGTCTTTTACTTGTCTATCACATTTGGCTTTGTGTCCGCAAAAAATAAAAAGCGTCAGTATTGTTATTGCGGTTATTCATCAGTTTCTTTTTCTTGTTCCCGGTAATGCTCCATTTTGCGACGAAACAGCTCGCCATTAGTCGGTGGTGTATAGGTAATGGCATTCGCGCCAGCCTCAATCGTTTCTTTGATGCTATCTTCAGTGGGTCCACCAGTTGCCATAATCGCCAAATCCGGGTAGCGTTCGCGAAAATGTCGGACTGTTGCCGCCGTATCTTTTCCTGCACTGATGTTGATAATTTTGACTCCCACCGCCAACTTTTCATCAATTGGCGTATAGATAGAGGTGACAGTACTCACTACGGGAATATCCACCACCTGAGCCACCATTTTTACCGTTTCAACAGGTGTCGGGGCATTTAAAACGACGCCCAAAGATCCCTGTGCCTCGGCAAACATACTCATATATGAAGAGCGGTTTCCTTGTGTCAGTCCACCACCAACACCGGAAAATACCGGAATATCGGCAGCCTCAATAATACTTTTTGTAATCGCCGGATGCGGTGTAAAAGGATAAACCGCAATCACAGCATCGGCATCGGTATTGCGGATAATGGCGATATCTGTCGTAAAGATAATCGACTTGATTCGCTTACCAAAGATAGTAATTCCACTGGCTTCTCGAATAACAGCCGGTACCCGAACAATATCCTTTCTCAACTCAGTCATAATTTCCGGAGTTTTTTTAGCTTTTTTCTGCTCCATCGGCTCACTCCTGTTCTTACAGTTATTTTTGATCATTTGAATGATCGTATTGATCCAAGTGATATTCTTCTATCATAGCTATTATTTTATCAGCATAGGTGGGATCTGTCGCATATCCCGCCTTTTGCAAAGCCTGGGCGGCCTCTTTGTAATCTTTAGCCAGCAAGACGGGCTCGTATTTTTTAGGATCCCAATCCACTCCGTTCACAAATAAGCGGGTATGGGCATCCATTGATTCGTCCCAAGATTCATAAACTCGAAAATCACCTTTGACTGTAACCCACTGGTCGTTCAAATATTCTTGTGTTTCGAGATTTACTTTGGGCTTATCTCCGAAAGCTTTGACCCCAAAAAGATTGTTGTACTTACTGGCTAAAGTTGCTTGTCCAAAATTGGACTCTAACGCTGCCTGTCCGATAATAATACTAGGGAGAACACCATAGCCTGCCTGAAGTTCTTGGGCGTGAGGCACCAGCTTTTCAATAAATTGCTGACGGGACAACGTTGCTTCTTGCGTTGTCTCCGTTTCAGGTTTTCCAGAAAAATCGGCAAGGGTCGCCAATGAAAAAACAAAGGCGACCCCAATCAAGAGCATACCGAACAAAACCAGCGGTAGATTGAATTTTTTTTTTGATTGATAACGTCTAATTGCCATATTGTTCCCACTTTTCTGCTTCTGCAACAAACTCTTCTAGACAAAGGCCATGTGCATTCATGTATTTGGCAACATCTTTTCCAACATACCGCAAGCGCCACGGTTCGTAACTGATTTTAGTAATGGCTGTTTTATCAGCCGGGTAACGAATGACAAACCCATAATCTGCCACATGAGCTGCCAACCACTGCCCACCTTTTGTTGCTCCGTAACTCTCCTCCAAGGTCCAGGCCGGGTCACTTGCCAACCACGATTCATCGACAACATCCACAGCCAAGCCGGTGTGATGTTCACTGTATCCCGGCCGTGTCATATCTGTCATGGTCTCGCGTTCAGCTTCTTCATCACTTTTTCCCTGACGTTTCATGCGTTCAAATTTCTCATTGAAAACAGCGGTCTGATCAGCAACTGACCGATACGCTGAGACAACAGCAATGGTAACACCAGCATCAGCCGCCCCTTGTGTCAAATCAGCAAATGAATCTGCCACACGTTTGTCCAAACGCTCACTGCTACTGATCTCAGTCAATTGTGACTCATCCATTTCATGGGCTAGTTTGTGATCTGGACCGACGAGCTGTATCCGCCAATCTGTGACCGCTATCTTAGGAAAATCTGGCGGTAGAGTTGCAGCTGCCCCTTGTTTTAAAGAATTCGTTTGACTTTCTGGCAAAAGGTTGCGCAACAACTGTGATTTTAAGCTTTCTGCGTCATTTGCCACCTGTTTTTTGCCAATGCTTGCACTTGAGGTAGAATCTTCGGTGGAAATTTTTTGACTTAGCGGGTCTGTTGAATCAAAAGATACAAAAGTTGTCTGTTTTTCAGTAGCAAAGCCCTCGATTCGAAAAGGCAGATCAGAAAAAGGCCAGAACCAAATCACTAAGGCCGCCCCAACAATCACCAGACCCAAACTCACGCCAACGGGAAGCTTATTGCGGATTTTACTGCTCTTCAAGGTATGTTTCCTCCAGGTTTTCGTTGACCCAGTCCAAAAGCGCTACCTGTTCGCTTTCGATTTGTTGCTGGATACGAGCCGGCAAGCGGAAGCTCAGAATATCGTCAAATCCCCATTTTCCGTAATCCATCACCACTAAAAGCTCCACCATCTGTGCATTGTGATTTTCTTCTCGTTGTTTTACGGAAACCTCTGCTAATCCGGATTTCAGCCATTTCTGGGCAATTTGAGTCTTCATATGGCGATAATCTGTCACAGCAGTTGTTCTCTTTTCAGGAAAGATGATGGTCTGACGCAAAATCTTCTGCACCAACATCCACTCATAATCACTAAAGAGATTTTTGATTTTCTGGCTCTGTTCTCCCGGTAAATTGAGACTTCCTCGCTTCCAGTTTTCCCAGGTTTCCTCAGAAATACTGAGAACCCCGTCAAAAAAGTTCTTTTCTGTCAAATATTGTTCTTTAATTGTTGAAACCAAAATTTCAATGTAAACGTCATGCATAGTCGTTCATCCTTTTCCCAAATATTCTGTCTAGAGTGGCTTGAATCACGGCTGTGACGAACAACCTCTTACTAAAGCTTCTCAATCTATTTTACTGAAATTATCTGCAAATACCAGAGTTTTGCAAAGAACTTCCCTTTTTTTTAAAGGATTGTTACACTGTAAATATGATTTGGCTTTGTTTTTTCACTTTCTTTGATTTTTGACCAGTGGAGCTTCTTAGCAAGGAAAAAATCGGCAGGAGTGGGATTTGAATAATGTCAATTCAAGTTATTTTGAGAGGAGTTTTATACGTTATGAAAAAATACAATTGGGCCATTGCCGGTACTGGTGATATCGCCCATCAATTGGCGATGACTTTTTCCAACCCAGAAAGCAATCTCTATGCTGTGTGCTCCCGAAATCAGGCGACTGCTGATCGTTTCGCCAAGCAATATGAGATTCCTGCAAGCTATGGTTCTTATGACGCCCTGTTGGCAGACGAAGCAGTGGATATCATCTACGTAGCTGTCCCTAATCGTTTCCACAAAGAGTACATTCTAAAAGCCTTGACCGCAGGAAAACACGTTCTTTGCGAAAAAGCCATCACCATGGATCTGTCGGAACTAGAAGAAGTCATGGCCGTTGCCAAAGAAAAAAATCTAGTTTTACAAGAAGCCATGACCATTTTCAACATGCCTTTGTTTACCGAGTTAAAGAAGATTGCCGATTCCGGTAAATTAGGAAAACTGAAAATGATTCAAGCACCCTTTGGCAGTTATAAAGAACCAGATCCAAGCAATCGTTTCTTCAATCCGGATTTGGCTGGTGGTGCGCTGTTGGACATTGGTACCTATGCAGTCAGCTTTGTTCGTCGCTTTATGAATGCCCAGCCGCAAGTTGTAGCTAGCGATATGTTGCCTTTTTCCACCGGTGTTGATGAACAATCTGTCACAATTTTGAAAAATGCGAAAAATGAAATGGCAGCAGTCACATTAACCTTCCAAGCCAAAATGCCAAAAATCGGCATTGTCGCTTATGAAAATGGCTACATTACCGTTCCAGAATACCCCCGGGCACAAGCTGCAGAAATTTTCTATAACGATGGCACCCGCGAACACATCGAAGTCGGCGAAACCTCCCAGGCGATGAATTACGAAGTCGCCAATATGGTCGCTACTATCAACGGAGCCGAAAACACGTCTCTAGCTATGACCTATGATGCCATCTCGGCAATGGATCAGATGCTTTCTGCTTGGAAAAAATAGGCTAAAAAATCCTGCGTAATTAGACCGCCAGTCGAATCTTCTCGACTCAGCGGTCTTTTTTAATTGCCTTAAAGGGCAGCCGGTTTTTGATTGACTTCAGCAAATTCTGCCTTGATTTCGATAAAACTCGTAAAACTCTGTAAAAATTGAAACAACAGCGCTCGACTTTCAAACTCTTCCCGATCTTTTGGTAAAGGAGCCAAACGATAATTTTCATAGATTATCATAATCTTAGCCAAGATTTCCCGACCATCATTTTCTTCAGAAAAAGTTTCCGAAGTTTCTTCAAGCAGTTTCTTCAAATCAGCTACCATCTCAGCTTCTACACTGATTTGAGCCGTAAAACCAATCATGTCATTGAGCAGGCGTAATTGAGAACGTCGCATGGAAAAATATGCTTCAAAGTACTCATCCCCACTGCTCCAGCGATTGTCTCGATGGCGACTTGCTTTCTTTTGCGCTTCTCGTAAAAATTCCAGTAGATTTTGGCAGCGCTGTTCCAGCTGCGCCGCCTTTTGCGGATGATTCAAGCTTTCTGAAAGCAGCAGCAACAAACGTGCAAACATCGTTTCAGCCACGGTCTGATCTTGCCGCAATGACTTTTCAAGATCAGGCATATATAAATTAGCCGTCAAGGCCAGACCCGCACCAATTACCATCAACAAAAACTCATTGAGCAGCATACTCGATGCAAACGAAGCTTCAGCCATAAAGTGTGTAATCAATACTGAATTGACAACAATCCCATCTTCCAGCCCAAACTTGGCGGACAAAGGGATAAAAAACAGCAAGTAAACGCCAAAAGCAACTGGATTGTAGCCAACCAAGGAAAAACAGACAAATGAAATGCCAGTTGCCATCACCAGAGATAGTACCCGATTGCGGGCAATCTCCCACGAAGAACGCTTGGTGTTCCCCACGCTTAGAACAGCAATAATCCCAGCTGCCGGCGCATAAAGCAAATTCAAACTTTGTGCAATAATCATCGCCAATACCGCGCAAAGTGCGGTTTTAACTGTACGTAATCCTATTTTCAACAAGCATCTTCCTTTTCATCAGTTTTCTTCTCCATTGTACTGAAAATCGCCTAAAATTGGCAATCTAAGATCTTTTCCGCTATCATTAAAGGTAAGGATAAGGATGGACCTACCAACGAAGAAAGGGAGTGATGTCCATGCATTTGGGTCGGTTTCGAATCGGTATGCGAACACTAAAAACAGCAATTGCCGTTATGATCTGCATCCTGCTCTTTCACTTCACCAACCGCGGTGAACCTCTAATCGCCGCATTGGCAGCCGTTTTTTCTTTGAGGCAAGACCTGACTACGACGGTATCCTTCGGTAAATCCCGTATCTTAGGGAATAGTCTCGGAGGCGCCTTTGCGATTTTTTACTTTTTTGTCAAACAGTTTTTCCACGAAGATTTTTTATTGGAAGTCTTTCTTTTACCATTATTGGTGGCTCTTTTAATCATCGTCTCCGATGGCATCAACAACAACGCAGGCATCATTTCGGCTATCGCTACTATGCTTTTGATTACATTGAGTGTCAGCCGTAATGAGTCAATCTATTTTGCTTTGCAGCGGGTCATTGATACATTCATCGGTACTTTTGTGGCCATCGCTTTGAATTTTTTGATTCGGCCACCAGAACACGAAAAAGCCTCCGAAATCAAAGAAGATCTGGTGGTTCTCCAGCGTAAGGAACAAAAATTACAGCAGATGTTAGCAAAAGTCCAAGACGAGATTGCCGATCAACAAGAAGAAAAAAACAAGCCTTAGATAACCCTCGCAAGGCGAGTCTTGCAGCACGCTATATCAAAACAACACCACAGCCACTGGAGATTCTCCCGTCGGCTGCGGTGTTGTTTTTTTGGCTTTTCTTAATCTTCCAAAGCAACGTTATGGTAGACAGATTGGACATCTTCCAAATCTTCCAATACGTCGATCATTTTTTCAAATTTTTCTAAATCGTCGCCACTTAAAGTCACTTCGTTTTGTGGAATCATCTGCAGTTCAGCCACAGAAAATTCGTTGATTCCGTTTTCTTTGAGAGCTGCATCGATAGCACTGAAGTCGTCTGGCTCACCGTAAACGATGATCTGCCCGTCCTCTTCTTCCACATCACGAACATCAATGTCTTTTTCCATCAGATATTCCAAAACAGCGTCAGCATCATCACCGGCAAAGCCAAACAATGCCGTATTGTCGAACATATAAGCAACCGCACCGGATACACCCATATTGCCGCCGTTTTTACCAAATGCCGCCCGAACATCAGCAGCAGTCCGATTTACATTATTGGTCAAAGCATCCACGATTACCATTGAGCCGTTGGGACCAAACCCTTCATAGCGCAATTCTTGATAGGTCTCATCGCCGGATCCTTTCGCTTTTTCGATAGCTCGATCAATGATATGTCGAGGCACATTGTATGTTTTCGCCCGTTCAATGACAAAACGCAATTTCTGGTTTGAATGGGGATCAGGATCACCTGATTTTGCGGCAGCGTAGATCTCAATACCGAATTTGGCATAGACCCGGCTGTTCGCACCGTCCTTGGCAGTCTTTTTTGCAACGATGTTTGCCCATTTACGACCCATAATTACACTTCGCTTTCTGTAGTTGTTGTAAATTCAATAAAAATGTCCTTGTCCATTATACTTGTCTGATCGCGATCTGTGAAGAGTTTTCTATCAGATCATACACGAATTGGAATCCGTCCCACGGCTTGTTCAGGAATGCGGGGATCTGCCAACCGATAAATCTCATCTGATCGCAATGTTAACTCTTGCTGCCGGTTTTGTGCTTTTCCGACACGAGTCACAAGAGGAAACGTCAATTTTTTCTTCTGCTGGCTGAGATAACGCTGACCAATTTCAGTAAAGCCCAGTACCCGCAACTGGTTCTCCTGCCAGGCTGCTTGCATCTCTTGGTTGTTAATATCCAGCAATACGTAGCAAAACAGACGTTGCAGTCGCGTCCACGTATAGCGTTTAGATTTCACTTGCGCCATGAATTGCTGAAAATCCAGCGCCTGTTTGGCAGCTTCTATCAAGCGATGCTCCAGCCCTTCTGTCATCTGATAGATTCGTCGAAGCTCTTCCGGTTTGGCTGATAATAGTCGATAGCGCAGGTATGGCCAGAGCCCTTCCCAACTTGCAGATTGTTGCGTCAATCCCCAAGCAGTCTTCGGTGGAACGAAGCTCGAAATATCGGCACCACTGCGTACTCCTTCTCTGATTCCGGTTCCGCTGGCAAGTTGTCCTTGTCGCAGATTGCTTTCATTGTATCCTGAGCCAATCCGTGGTACCGAAATTAACTTCATGGGATGAGGATAGGCTGCATTTTCTTTGGCATAAGCTAATCCCAAAATATGATTTGGGGTATCCCCTGCCAGCTGCATATCTGCAAAAAGTTGTGAATACACTTGATTCATTTTTTGCGGATAACTGAGTTTTTCATCCTGTAATTGCTGATAAGTCTGGTCAATGAGCATCTGATTTCCCGTGACCAGATTGCCAAACTCCTGGTAGTCAAAACGGTCTTCTGCATCTGTCCCGAAGCAAAGACTCTCACAACCAATTCCTTGAAGCAGCTTGATACTGCCCCGAGCAAAAAAATCGGCAGCCTGTAATGACCAACAGAGAGGCAGCTCAATAACCAAATCGACACCGTTTTTCAAAGCGGCTTCTGTTCGCAACCATTTGTCAATAATAGCCGGCTCGCCCCGCTGTAAAAAGTTGCCACTCATACAAGCCACCACCACCTCGGCTCCTGAGCGTTTACGAGCTTGTTGGGCATGGTATCTATGTCCGTTATGAAACGGGTTGTATTCTACGATCACTCCGCATGCTTTCATTTTTTACACCTCTTCTTGAATTATAGCAGTTGCCTCAATTAGGGTACAGGACCTTTCCAGAAAGTCTGTTTTTTTCAAAGATTGGCTGAGAAAATCCCTATCTACTTCCATCTCAAACAGTCCTTGGTCCATATCACCAAAAGGGGGATAAGAATCCTCTGCTCACCTTCTGCCCAAGCGAACACTACTCAAGGTGAGCCACAAGCAAAAAAAGCCAAGGCGCTTCCATTAAAAAATAGCGGAAAGGCCTTGGTTTTTCGTTGTTAAAAATTTCAAACGCTGACTCTCCTTATACCCAGAGCAATGTTCCTTCTATGGAAACTAACACAAAATTGTCCCACCGATTTGTACCATATATTTTCGTGCTGAACACGATGAACTGTTCGCCATTAACACTTGAAAATGATTGATATCGCCGCTCTTTTCCTTGCCTTTTATCTTCTATTTGAGAAAATTACTCAGCTTCGTTCGTGAGCTCGAAAAAGTCTGCGACGGATCGTCAGGACACAGCCAACGGTGATTCCGCTGATTGTCAACAACAAGGTAAATAGCAGCAGCCACCTCAGCTGATTACTGACAGGAAGTCCGCCGAGAATCAAGCCAATAATCCCCAATGCTGAGAATGCGTAGCTTTCATATTTTCGACTTTCTTTTACCATCGTATACCGAGACAAGCTCCAAGCTTCTTTATTCCGACCACCAGTCACCACCGGCAAATAAGGCAATAAAAGCCCTAAGAAAATGAATACCGATGACACAAAGACAAACAGCAGGTGATTTTTTCCGACGGGAAGCTGATAAAGGTCTTGAACTCCGGTTCCCGCAACATACACCGCCGTTACACTCATACCGTTCAATACTAACAGAATCAATATTCTGAGAACTGGGACTTCTTCTGTTGGTTGTTTTGTCGCTCTTGCCGTGGCAGCTTCCAATACTGTACCAATAATCAATACAATCACAGGTAGAAAAAGCAGGTGATATTTACTGCCAAAACTTTCATAATTGCCTACTAATCGATAATGAAGGACCACTTGATCTGAAAGCAGCGGCAACATAAAAATGCTGATTAGCAGTGGCAGACCCGTTAAAAACTTCAACATTTTCTTCATAACAGCTCCCCTCCCTCATTTTTTTATTCAAAATACTCAATATTTTTCTATTAATTAAAATTATAAAGTGATTTTCCATCTCTTTCATGCACCACGCCCCAAAAAGAAAGACCTTTAGAAAATATTTAACAGCACAGAATTCCTGCTGAACAAAACTCCTTATCGCTGTGGATTTTTCAGAATTGACAAAAAAACTACCCACCAGAATTGGTGAGTAGTCAAGAAAATCATCAAATTTGCTTACTTTTTATGATGGAACAGCAGGTAAGCAGGTTTCCCTTGTCAATCGAGGTCGGCACCGTTTGAAGCAATCACACGTTGGTACCAGTAGTAGCTGTCTTTTTTGTAACGTTTCAAACTGCCTTCTTGTGTTTCATCTTGATCAACATAGACAAAACCATAGCGCTTTTGATAACCGTTCAACCAGCTGAGTAAGTCCGTGTAAGACCAAGTGCAGTACCCCAATACATTACAGCCTTCCGCAATAGCGTCACCCACAGCCGCTACGTGATCTTTCAAGTACTTGATTCGATACTCGTCATGGATCTCGTTTTCAGAGGTAATCTTATCGTATTCCCCTAAGCCGTTTTCCGTGATCAGAATCGGCAGACGATAGCGGCTGGTAATCCGACGCAAGGCAATGTGGATACCCATCGGATCGATTTCCCAATCCCAATTGGTACGATCGACATAAGGATTCTGGACTTTTTTGTAGAGTCCGGGAATCCCTGACTCTTCGGAACTGCCTTTTTTACCGGTAGTGTTCATCTTTCCTTGACCAACACCGTCGATTGGGTTGAATTTGTTCGTGGCTGTCTGATAGTAGTTCATTCCCATGAAATCCGGTTTAGCTGAACGCAAAAGCGCCATATCTCCTTCTTCAATCGTCGGAGCCACGCCGCGTTTTTCCAGCAGATCCATCACAGCGATAGGATATTCACCCCAAGCGTAGATGTCCATCCACAAATGAGCCATCAAATCTTCAGCATTTTCAGCCGCCAACACATTTTGGGGATCACTATCGAAAGCATAGTTTGGCGTGTAAGCAAAACTCGGCCCGATTTGACCAGGCATTTTCATCTCGTGGAATTTATTAATAACTGAAGCATTGACCAGATTGGCAATGTGATTGGCTTCATACATCCGTTTCTCATCAGTCACACCAGGCGGATGCGCAGCCAGCATATACCCCAATTGAATAAAGACATTCTGTTCGTTCAGACTTACCCAATAGTGAACTTTCCCTTTGAAGGTTTCAAAGAGAACGGTTGCATAATTAACAAAGTCGTCAATGATTTTACGAGATTCCCAGCCGCCATATTCTTCCTGCAATGCTTTTGGCAGGTCCCAATGATACAAAGTCAGGACTGGTTCGATACCGTTTTCAATCAGTTCATCCACTAATCGAATATAAAAATCTAACCCTGCTCGATTAACTTTTCCGCGACCTTCTGGAAAGATTCGTGTCCAGGCAACTGAGAAGCGATAAGCTTTCAGGCCTTGTTCCTTCATCAAGGCAATATCTTCTTTGTACCGGTGATAATGATCTACCGCCAAGTCACCATTTGTAGCTTTAAAAGTCTTTCCGGGAATCCGCACAAACTCATCCCAGACGGACGGCCCTTTGCCATCTTCAGCCCAAGCACCTTCCACTTGGTAAGCTGCAGATGCCGAGCCCCAAAGAAAGTCCTTTGGAAAAACAGATTTTTCTGTCAAGAGTACCCCTCCTTAAATGATTCCTTCGACAGGCAATCGCTGCCTGCCATCATTAAGAAGTATAACAAATAACTAGGCTGAAAGGCACTCAAAAACCTTTGGTAGACAAATTCTGGTTGACTATTTCACCCTTTTCAATGCTCTTCTCTAAAAAATCCCCATCTATTAGTCAAGTATAGAAACTGCAAATAAAAAAGGTACCGAAGCCGCGCCGCTCCGATAACCTCCACTACTAAAAAAATGACTAAATCTCTTTAGAAAACGTCCCATCCTTTTTGCGGTCTGCCATTGCCCGCTCAATTGTGCGATCCACTAAAATGGATTGTGCATCTACTACATGATACGGATGACCGGCGGCAAACTCTTCCATCAAAGACAATTCCGTACAGCCTAAAACCACGCTGTCACAGCCGTAGGTTTCCACTGTATCAAATAAAATCTCATAATAAAGATCCTTATTCAGGAAATCTTGCTCTTTAATGTCACGGTAGATTAAATCGTTGACCTTTTTTTGCAACTGCGGCTTAGGAATCATCACTTCAAAGCCAGCCTGCTTCAACTCACGTTCGTACACACCAGCTTTCACACTGCCTTCTGTTCCCAAAAATGCCACCTTGCCGCCTTTTTGTTGGCGTTTCAGCTCTAAAGCGGCCTCTCGCGGCATATGCAAAATTGGAATCCCCGTCGCTTCTTGCAGCGTGTCAAAAAAATAGTGAGCCGTATTACAGGTCAACACGATAAAATTAGGCTGCAGCAGATTCTGCTTAGCAATATCGTCCAACAAAAACGGCAAGGGATCCTTTGCATGCTGCGGATCCAAAATAGCCGCTGTTCGATCAGGAACCGTTGCATGGTTAAACAACACATAGTTCAAATAGTCCTGGTCTTTATGAGTCACAGTCCGATGATTCAGGATCCTTACGAAACTTTCGGTAGCCAGCGTACCCATCCCACCTAAAATACTAAAAAAGTTTTCCACCTGACATTCCTCTTTCCTGCTAAAGTCACAAAGAGTACCCATGTATCTTACTCTTTATCGTTTTTTCAATACCGCTATCATACCATAGCAAAAGCGCAAAGCAAGGCTTTACGCTTTATACCAGGTGACCTTTATCTTCCCTTAGAAAAAATTTCAGGCCTATTCAGCTTTTTTCAAAACACGCTTCAAATATTGTCCCGTATAACTTTCCGGCAGTTTGGCAATTGCTTCCGGCGTTCCAGTCCCAAGAATGGTTCCACCACCGTCCCCGCCTTCCGGTCCAAGGTCGATCACCCAATCCGCAGATTTGATTACATCCAAATTGTGTTCGATTACCAACACAGTATTGCCGGCATCGGCCAATCGTTCCAACACTTTCAACAGTCGGGCGATATCATCGGTGTGCAAACCAGTAGTCGGTTCATCTAAAATGTAAAAGCTCTTGCCATTGGAGTTTTTGTGAAGTTCGCTGGCTAATTTCATCCGTTGGGCTTCCCCACCGGATAACGTTGTCGCAGGCTGCCCCAAAGTAACATAACCCAAACCAACATCCACGATGGTTTGGAGCTTTCGGTGGATTTTAGGAATATGTTTGAAAAATTCCACCGCATCTTCTACAGTCATGTCCAAAATCTCGGAAATATTCTTCCCTTTATAATGGACTTCTAACGTTTCAGAATTGTATCGTTTCCCATGACAAACTTCACAAGGTACGTAGACATCTGGCAAAAAGTGCATCTCAATCTTGATGATTCCGTCACCTTTACAAGCTTCACAACGGCCGCCCTTGACGTTGAAACTAAAACGTCCTTTCTTATAACCACGTACTTTGGCTTCATTGGTCTTAGCGAACAAATCGCGAATATCGTCAAAAACGCTGGTATAAGTCGCTGGATTACTTCGTGGGGTCCGCCCGATAGGACTTTGATCGATATCAATGATTTTTTCAATTTTTTCATAGCCGCTAATTTTCTTAAAGCGTCCAGGCTTATTAGAGTTGCGATTGATCTTTTGCGCCAATGCCTTTTTTAGGATTTCATTGACCAAAGTAGACTTACCAGAACCGGATACGCCCGTTACTGCAGTGAATTTTCCAAGAGGGAAATCAACACTGATATTTTTCAGGTTATTTTCTGTCGCCCCAGTAACAGTAACCTTCTCACCATTTCCTTTACGCCGCTCTTTAGGAATCGGAATCTGCTTTTTCCCTGACAAATATTGACCAGTGATCGAATCAGGTACCTGTTCGACTTCTTTTGGCGTCCCCGCAGCAATAATTTGCCCGCCCTGAGCACCCGCACCAGGACCCACATCAATTAGATAATCAGCCGCTCGCATCGTATCTTCGTCATGCTCAACTACAATCAGCGTATTGCCGAGATCCCGCATTTTTCTCAGGGAAGCCAACAAGCGATCGTTGTCTCGTTGATGCAACCCGATGGAAGGCTCATCTAAGATATACAGTACCCCCGACAAATTTGAACCAATTTGAGTTGCTAACCGAATTCGCTGTGCCTCTCCACCTGATAAGGTTCCCGCAGCGCGACTTAAGGTTAAATAATCCAAACCAACATTGCGTAAGAAATTCAACCGATCGTTGATTTCTTTAACAATTGGTGAAGCGATGGTTTGCTCTTGCTCTGTCAATTTCAAGCCGGACACAAAGGCCAATGAATTGTCGATCGCCAACTCACTGATTTCACCAATATTTTTGCCGTTCACTTGAACAGACAAAGCTTGCGGATTCAAACGATACCCGTGACAAGCCTGACAAGTCAGCTCTGTCATGTACAAACGCATCTGTTCTCGAGTAAAGTCACTGTTGGTTTCATGATAACGGCGTTTGATATTCGTTAAAACTCCTTCAAAAGGCACTTCAACGTCTCGCACTCCGCCAAAATCATTCTCATAGTGAAAATGGAAGACCTCCCCATTAGAGCCGTATAAAACAATTTCACGTTGCTCTTCTGGAAGCTTTTCAAAGGGCATATCCATGTCAATACCAAAGCTGTCACACGCTTGCCGCAGCAATTCCGGATAATACTGAGAACTAATAGGATTCCAGGGAAGAATGGCGCCTTCTTTCAATGTTTTCGTCTGATCTGGTATCACGAGATCCACGTCGACTTCCAATTTTATACCTAACCCGTCACATTCAGGACAGGCCCCAAATGGAGCATTGAAAGAAAACAAACGCGGTTCCAATTCCCCAACGGTAAATCCGCAATAAGGACAAGAGTAATGTTCACTGAAAAGCATTTCTTCATGCCCGATCACATCGACTACAGCATATCCTTTTGCCAAATGCAGTGCGGTTTCAAAAGAGTCAAACAAACGTGAACGAATGCCTTCTTTCACAACAATCCGGTCAATTACAATGGAGATTTCATGCTTGCGGTTTTTTTCCAACTCAGGTACTTCTGTAATTTCATAAATCTCACCATCCACCCGCACGCGGACATAACCTTCTCGTTGAATCATTTCGAAAACTTTCTTATGCTGCCCCTTTTTCTGGTAAACAACTGGCGCCAATATCTGGATTTTCGTGCGATCCGGCAGTGCCATTACAGCATCAACCATTTGTTCGACAGATTGACTGGTAATTTCAATATGGTCGTTAGGACAAATTGGGTGGCCGACCCGGGCATACAGCAGCCGCAAATAATCATTAATCTCAGTCACTGTTCCGACGGTAGAACGAGGATTTTTACTGGTGGTTTTTTGATCGATGGAGATTGCCGGACTCAAGCCATCAATGCTGTCCACATCAGGTTTGTCCATCTGTCCCAGAAACTGTCGAGCATAAGCAGAGAGACTCTCTACATAGCGTCGCTGCCCTTCTGCGTACAATGTATCAAATGCCAATGAACTCTTTCCTGATCCGGATAAACCAGTCACAACGACTAATTGGTCCCTTGGAATCGTCACGTCGATGTTCTTCAAATTATGTGCTCTGGCACCGTGAATCACTATTTTATCATTTGCCATGTGGGGCCTCCTTTAAAAATAGCTGTCGCGACAGTTATGGATGTGTCACTAGCCGTAACTGTCGGCAGAAAGCAGACCCAAAGCAACTCTTTTCACCTTAGCTAGTCGCTTTCTGGGTCTATTGTCTTTTTTATGATGAACACTTTACAATGCTGCCTTCAACTCCAAAATAGTATCTCGCAAGGTCGCGGCAGTTTCGAAGTCCAATGCTTTGGCAGCATCTTTCATTTCTTTTTCCAACTTCAAGATCAAAGTTTCCCGATCTTCTTTACTCATGTCTTCATAGTCTGCCAAAGTCATGTAGTTTTCTTCATCTTCAGCAACTTTGGTAATGGCAATCAAATCACGAATTTCCTTGATGATCGTCTTAGGCACGATCCCGTGCTCTTCATTGTATTTCTGTTGAATACTGCGACGTCGGGCCGTTTCATCCATCGCTCGTTGCATGGAATCTGTGATTTTATCTGCATACATAATAACCTTGCCTTCTGAATTACGGGCAGCCCGGCCGATCGTTTGCACTAAGGAACGTTCACTTCGCAAAAATCCTTCTTTGTCAGCATCCAAAATCGCTACCAGCGATACTTCCGGCACATCGAGACCTTCTCTAAGCAAGTTGATCCCCACCAAAACGTCAAATTCTCCTAGACGCAGATTGCGGATGATTTCTGTTCGCTCCAGAGTCTTGATATCACTGTGCAAGTATTTGACTTTGATTCCCAGTTCTTTCAAGTAATCCGTTAAATCCTCTGACATTTTCTTCGTCAGAGTAGTGATGAAGACCCGTTGATCTTTTTCTGTCCGCTCATTGATCTCACCGACCAGATCATCAATTTGCCCCATGATTGGTCTGACTTCAATCTCTGGATCCAATAATCCAGTTGGTCGGATGATCTGCTGAACAACCGTATCTGTCTGGGATTCTTCATATGGTCCCGGTGTTGCAGATACATAGACAATCTGGTTGACGTGTTCTTCAAACTCCTCCAAACGCAATGGCCGGTTATCCAGAGCAGAAGGCAAGCGGAAACCATAATCCACAAGCATCTGTTTGCGGGCCCGGTCGCCGTTATACATTCCCCGCACTTGAGGCATAGTTACATGGGATTCATCGATAACAATCAAAAAGTCTTCCGGAAAGAAATCAATCAGTGTATAAGGGGGTTCCCCTTCTTTGCGGCCATCCATGTGGCGGGAGTAGTTTTCAATGCCGGACGTGTAGCCCATCTCCCGCAGCATCTCGATATCATAATTGGTCCGCTGTTCCAGTCGTTGGGCCTCCAACAGTTTGTTTTCACTGCGCAGCACTTGTAAACGTAAGGCCAGCTCATTTTGAATACTTTCGATGGCGTGTTCCAAGTGATTTTCATCTGTCACAAAGTGAGTAGCCGGAAAAATAGAAACATGTTCGGTTTCTGCGAGAATTTCGCCGGTCAACGCATCCACTTCGCGAATTCGATCAATCTCGTCACCGAAGAACTCTACTCGCAGGGCACGTTCATCTCGAGAAGCTGGGAAAATTTCTACCACATCGCCGCGAACCCGAAAGCGCCCCCGTTGAAAATCAATGTCATTACGTTCAAATTGAATATCAATCAACTGACGCAGCAATTGATCGCGACTCGTTTCCATACCCACTCGCAAAGAAACCACTTGTTTTTGATATTCCATCGGTGAGCCCAACCCGAAAATACAAGAAACAGAAGCGACAACCACCACGTCATTGCGCTCCAATAACGCACTGGTAGCCGAGTGACGAAGCTTGTCAATCTCATCATTGATACTGGAGTCTTTTTCAATATAAGTATCAGAAGAAGGCACATAGGCTTCTGGTTGATAGTAGTCATAGTAGCTGACAAAGTATTCGACTGCGTTATTGGGGAAGAATTCTTTGAACTCACCATAGAGTTGTCCCGCCAATGTTTTGTTGTGGGCGATAATCAGTGTCGGCTTATTGACCTCTTTAATCAAATTGGAAATCGTGTAGGTTTTCCCTGTCCCGGTAGCACCTAAGAGTATCTGAGCTTTTTTTCCCGCCACTACCCCATCCACCAATTGATGAATGGCCTCCGGTTGATCGCCGGCAGGCTGGTACTTGGAAACCAGTTCAAACCGTCTGGTCGTATCTCTGTCGATCATCCCAACACACTCCTTTAAATTCATTGGATTCTACTTAAGTGTAAGCTCTTCTTTGTGGAAAACAAAACAAGAGCACTTCAACTAAAATATTGTACCATACCGAACATATTTTCGCTATTTTTACAATCTTCCCGTCACCTGTCTTTAGAGTTTTTTTAAGTGACACTTGCAAGCTTAGTGTCATGTTTTGTTACACGAACAGTGAGGATTCCTCGTTTTTCTTTCCTTTTTTAGGATCAGACCTTGCACAAAACCTGTCACAGAATTTATAATACTCATTAGATTCTTTTTCTTGGGACAGTTTTTTTACGTTATACTTTCAGTGATATCCGTGAAAAAACGTTGCTATAGCACGCACCAGGGAGAAAGCATCGCAAATTAAACTACGGAGGTTGTGTTATGAAACCAAAGAAAGCTTTTCTGACAACATTGCTATTCTTGTCAGGAATCCTGACATTCGGTTGGGGGTCACTTTCAGTCCAGGCGGAAGAAACTTATCAGATCGGCACGGACCTCACCTTCCCACCTTTTGAATTTCAAAACGAAGACAATGAATACGTCGGAATTGACGTCGACTTATTGAAAGCCATTGCTGCAGATCAGGGATTCGAAGTGAACCTGCGCCCTTTAGGCTTTGACAGTTCTATCCAGGGCGTCCAATCCGGCCAGTTGGATGGAATGATTGCCGGCATGAGCATCACCGAAGAGCGCAAGAACAACTTTGATTTCTCGGATTCTTATTTTGACAGTGGGATTCAGATGGCAGTTGCAAGTAAAGACGATACCATCAAGACTTATGAGGATTTACAAGGCAAGACAGTAGCTGCCAAAGTCGGAACTGAAAGCGCAACGTTCTTACAGGACAATCAAGAAAAATATGGCTATACCGTCAAAAACTACGACGCTGCCGATGCGTTGTATAACGCTTTGACCAGTAATAAAGTGCAAGCAATCTTCGATGATTACCCGGTTTTGGGCTACGCCATCAGCAATGGCCAACCCCTCAAATTAGTGGGTGATCCTCAAAAAGGAAATGCCTATGGATTTGCCGTCAAAAAAGGTACCCATCAGGAGCTGCTGAAAAAGTTTAATGCTGGTTTAGCAAAAATGAAATCCGACGGCACGTATCAAAAAATTGTCGATAAATACATTGCTTCTGGCTCGACTAGCTCGACTGAGAAAAAAGCAGACGAATCTACTTTTTTCGGATTATTGCAAAATAATTGGCAAGCGCTCTTAAAAGGATTGGGTAAAACTATCGCATTGGCGCTGATTTCCTTTGCTTTAGCAACTATCTTAGGAATCATTTTTGGTCTGTTCAGCGTTTCGCCAGTCAAAGCTCTGCGAACCTTCACCGGACTCTATGTCGATTTGATCCGAGGTATTCCTATGATGGTATTGGCAATTTTCATCTTCTTCGGACTCCCCTTCAACATCCCTGATTTCACTGCCGGAGTCATCACTTTGACATTGAATGCCAGTGCCTATATCGCTGAATTGGTACGAGGCGGAATCAACGCGGTGCCTAAAGGACAGATGGAAGCTTCCCGCAGTTTGGGTCTTTCTTACACTCGTACCATGCAGAAGATCATCTTGCCTCAAGCTGTCAAAATTATGATCCCCTCCTTCGTCAATCAATTTGTCATCACACTGAAGGACACTACAATAATTTCTGTCATCGGGGTCGCAGAATTGCTGCAAACAGGTAAAATCATTGTCGCCCGTACTTCTCAAAGTACCTATACGTATTTAATCATCGCTTTGATTTATCTGGTGGTCATTACTAGTTTGACCCGCCTGGCCAGACAATTGGAAAAGAAAGGAGCCTGAGTTATGACTGAAAAAATCGCAGTGAAACACCTTGTAAAAAAATATGGCAGCAACACGGTTTTAAATGACATCTCCATCGATATTCAAGAAGGTGAAGTCGTCTGTATTATCGGCCCATCCGGTTCCGGTAAAAGTACTTTTCTGCGTTGTTTGAATCGGCTGGAAGAGCCCAGCAGCGGCCAAATTATTATTGACGGTGCGGATTTGATGAACAAACAGACCAACATCAATCAAGTTCGTCAGCACATTGGTATGGTCTTCCAACATTTCAATTTGTTTCCCCATTTGACAGTTCTTGAAAATATCACACTGGCTCCGACTGATCTCAACAAAATGAGTAAAGAAAAAGCTGAACAAAAGGCTCTCTCACTACTGGAAACTGTTGGCTTGGCAGATAAGCAGGATGCAAAGCCCGGCAGCCTCTCCGGTGGTCAAAAACAACGGGTGGCTATCGCCCGTGCCTTAGCAATGAATCCGGATATTATGCTCTTTGACGAACCTACTTCGGCACTGGATCCTGAGATGGTAGGAGATGTTTTAAATGTCATGAAAAAACTGGCTCATAAAGGCATGACCATGGTGATTGTTACCCATGAAATGGGGTTTGCCAAGGAAGTGGCCGACCGAGTTCTCTTTTGCGATGGTGGTGTCTTTTTAGAAGACGGGACTCCAGATGAAGTCTTTAATAACCCTACCAATCCTCGTACACAAGACTTCTTGGACAAGGTCTTAAACATCTAAATTTCTTTCACGATAGTTAGACAACAAAAGAGCTTGCAACCGAATTAGGCTGCAAGCTCTTTTATTGTATTGTCTCGAATGCTGTCACTAATTCCGTTGCTCCGACTCTAACTGGAATGTGATTTCCAGCTTGTGCTGTTGCCAGGATAGCCGGTATCAGTTTTTCTGCTACTGGGATTTCTGATAAACGCAGGCCGATTTCATCACAAGTAACCGGCATCCCAATCGTTTTCAACAACTCTCGATAACTGTCAAACTCATCTACACTACCTTCAGCCGCTAACTGAAGCAGTAACCCCACCGAGACGATCTCGCCATGCGCAGCCTTGACGCCATAACGAACATCTCCCATTATGACGTTATGAAAACCATGGGCAAGGCTCAGTCCACCGTTTTCAAAGCCGAGACCGCTCAACAATATGTTCGCTTCAACGACTGCTTCAAAAGCTGGGGTCAACAAACCCTGCTTGTGATCTGCCAACGCTTGCTGTGCACTCTCTAAAAGAACAGTTCGACATTTTTCAGCAATTGCCAATGATGCTAGTGTCGGTTTATCACCAGTCGTATTGTTGCCACCATCCTTAAAGACAGCTCGCGCCTCAATATAAGTTGACAACCCATCAGCGATGCCTTGTGCCAGCATCTTTTTAGGTGCTGCCAAAATCACCTTCGTGTCCACTAGCAGAATTTCGGGATTAGTCGGGTAATAGTCATATCTTTGAAAAATCCCCTTGTCATCATAAATTACTGAAATTCGAGAAGTCGGCGCGTCCATAGAAGCGGCGGTTGGCAATACTGCGATGGGTAGAGCTGCTTCGTATGCTAAGGACTTGGCCAAATCAATCCCTCGACCACCACCCAGTCCGATAACAAAACATCCTTCTTTTTGATAGTTCAGCGCTCGTTTTCTTGCTTTTTCTGCATCCAAGCTATCCACCAGATAGAAGTCACTTTGTATGCCGTTTGCTGCAAGATCGCCAGCCAATGTGTCGCCAAAGTGCGCTTTGACAAAGCCGTCCGTCACAATGATTCCATAATTTCCTAAACGTCGAAGTTGTCCTAGTTGAGTTTTGAAGACATCTGGCCCTTGAATATAAGTTTGCGGACTAGAAAACCTGCGTATCACATCATCGCCTCCTTTATTTTATTCAAGAATAGCAAAAAAAGACGCCCGACCCAAGAAAAATTTGGGTGGCCGTCTACTTTTTATTTCTTCTTACCGCTAAATGCATCCTTCATTTTGTCAAAAAAACCTTCTGCATGCTGCTCGTCAATCTTGCTGCCGGAAACCTCAGCAAACTGCCGTAACGCTGCTTTTTGTTCTTCACTCAAGTTTTTCGGTGTGATTAACTTCACTTTGACCTGCTGATCCCCGTTACCGGTTCCCCGCAATTTCGGAGCACCCTTGCCTCGTAAGCGGAAATTGGTACCTGTTTGAGTACCCGCCGGAATCTTCAGCTTCACATCTCCATGAACAGTGGGTACATTGACCTCGTCTCCCAAAGCCGCCTGCACAAAGTTCAACGGCAGCTCGTAATAAATCTCGGCACCGTCACGATCGAAGATATCACTTTCTTCCACCCGGAATACCACATACAAATCGCCATAAGGGCCGCCGTTCATACCAGCTTCCCCTTGACCGGAAAGACGCATCTGCTGACCTTCTTCTACACCAGCAGGTACAGTTACTTTGACTTCATGGGCCCGTTTTTCATGGCCAGTCCCGTGACAAGTTTCGCAAGGATCCTTGATTTCTTTCCCTGTCCCATGGCAGACATCACAGGTTTGCCGGCTCATGACGCGTCCAAGAGGAGTTTGTCGTTCAACATTGATCTGACCGGAACCGCCACACTTAGAGCAAGTCACTGGCTGGGTTCCAGGTTTGGCACCGTTCCCGCCACAAGTATGACACGTCTCTTCCCGATTGTATTTCACGGTTTTTTCAACGCCGAAAATCGCCTCTTCAAACTTTAGATTGACGGAATACTGTAAATCCGCTCCCTGACGAGGAGCATTTGGATTCGCCGTACGACCGCTCCCACCAAAGAAGGACTCAAAAATATCTTCGAAACCACCGAATCCCCCACCAGAAAAGCCGCCGAAATCGCCGTATCCACCGCCGTAACCGCCACCACCATAGTTAGGGTCTGTCCCGGCGTGGCCGTACTGATCATAGGCTGCCCGCTTTTGAGGATCGCTGAGGATCTCATATGCTTCTGAAATTTCTTTAAATTTTGTTTCAGCGTCCGCTTCCTTGTTGATATCTGGATGGTATTGTTTGGAAAGCTTGCGGTATGCTTTTTTTATTTCATCATCCGTTGCCCCTTTTGCGACTCCCAGGACTTCGTAATAATCTCGTTTCTCTGCCATTGGCTTTCCTCCTGCTTCTTTATCAGCTTGCGACAGTCAGCATACAAACTAATCTGCTCACTTTCGTTACATCTGGCACCTTGACGAAAAGACAGCCAGGTATTGCCACAAAAACTGACCACTGCTTTGTTTCTGCACTCGTGTATTCTAACATATTCGACTCGTAAGCTGAACCCGTTTTGCAAAGTTTTAATGCTTCCTGTCATCTGATTTCTCCCGCAAAAAAGCCAAAGTTTCAAAAACTTTGGCTTTCTGGCTTTCGGCAAAAGCCGTATGAAAATGTTCATCAAACACAATAACTGCTACTCATTAAAGACTAGCTTGGGACCGGTTTGCTGCTTACTTGTCGTCGCCGTCAACTTCTTCAAAGTCGGCATCAACCACATCATCTGCGCCACCTTGTGCTTGTTGGGCAGCTTCAGGATTTTCTTGCGCTTGTTGTTGCGCCGCTTGTTCATAAAGTTTCACGGTCAGATTTTGTACAATTTCATTCAAGGCATCCCGTTTGGTCTTCATTTCTTCCAAGTTGTTGGCTTCAACAGCAGCTTTCAATTCGTCACGGGCATCTTCAGCCTTTTTGACTTCATCGGCATCCACTTTGCCTTCCAACTCTTTCAATGTTTTGTCAACTGAGAAGAGCAGGGCATCTACATCGTTACGCAAATCTGCTTCTTCTTTGCGTTGCTTATCAGCTTCCGCATTGGATTCTGCATCTTTGACCATCCGTTCGATTTCTTCATCTGATAAACCTGAAGAAGATTTGATGGTAATCTTTTGTTCTTTTTGAGTACCCAAATCTTTGGCAGAAACATTCACGATCCCGTTTTTGTCGATATCAAATGTAACTTCGATTTGTGGGATACCACGAGGTGCTGGTGGAATATCCGTCAGTTGGAAGCGTCCCAACGTCTTGTTGTCAGCTGCCATTGGACGTTCCCCTTGCAACACATGAATATCTACGGCTGGTTGGCTATCAGCGGCGGTTGAGAATACTTGTGATTTAGAAGTTGGAATTGTCGTATTGCGGTCAATCAATTTAGTGAAGACACCACCCATTGTTTCAATACCCAATGACAACGGCGTAACATCCAACAGTACCACGTCTTTAACATCACCAGTGATTACGCCACCTTGGATGGCAGCACCCATTGCAACAACTTCGTCAGGGTTCACAGATTTATTTGGTTCTTTGCCAGTTTCTTTACGCACTGCATCCACCACTGCTGGGATACGAGTCGAACCACCCACCAGGATAACTTCGTCGATTTCAGATTGTGACAAGCCGGCATCTTTCAGCGCTTGCCGTACAGGAACTTTCGTACGTTCAACTAAGTCGGCGGTGATTTCATCAAATTTGGCACGAGTCAATGTCATTTCCAAATGCAATGGTCCTGCTTCACCAGCTGTAATAAATGGCAGGCTAATTTGAGTTGATGTTACACCGGACAAATCTTTTTTCGCTTTTTCCGCTGCATCTTTTAACCGTTGCAAGGCCATTTTGTCTTGTGACAAGTCAATGCCGTTTTCTTTTTTGAATTCTGCAACCATGTAATCAATGATCTTGTTGTCAAAGTCATCCCCACCAAGGTGGTTATCACCAGCAGTAGACAAGACATCAAAGACCCCATCACCCAATTCCAGGATGGAAACGTCGAAGGTACCGCCACCAAGGTCGAATACTAAGATTTTTTCATCTCTGTCGGTTTTGTCCATCCCGTATGCCAACGCTGCGGCAGTAGGTTCATTGACGATACGTTCAACTTCCAAACCGGCAATTTTACCAGCATCTTTGGTTGCTTGACGTTGGGCATCGTTGAAGTAAGCAGGTACTGTGATAACCGCTTTTTCAACTTTTTCACCGAGGTAATCTTCTGCAAAACCTTTCAGGTATTGCAAGATCATAGCAGAAATTTCTTGTGGTGTGTAAGACTTGCCTTCCACTTCAACTTTGTAGCCTGCTTCACCCATGTGACGTTTAATCGAAGCGACTGTATTCGGGTTCGTTACAGCTTGACGTTTAGCAACTTCCCCCACTTGAATTTCACCATTTTTGAAAGAAACCACAGATGGTGTTGTCCGGTTGCCTTCTGGATTGGCGATAATTTTAGCTTCGCTGCCTTCCAAAACAGCAACTGCTGAGTTTGTTGTACCTAAGTCGATACCGATGATTTTGCTCATAGTAATAATCTCCTTTGTAAATAAAGTTTAATTTTGAAAAGTAATCAGATTACTTGGATCTGCTTTTTCTAGTTCCTCACTGAGCGACGATGACCATCGCTGGGCGCAATACGCGATCATGGAGTTTGTACCCTTTTTGGAAAACCTCTACTATTGTATCAGCAGGAGTTTCTTCTGATGCAGGCACGATTTGTACCCCGTGATGGATATTAGGATCATAAGGGGTTCCCTTTTCAGCAGGTACTTCTTCGATTCCTTCTTCTTTCAGCCCGTTCAGCAGGCTTTCAAGTACCATTTCTACTCCTTTTTTCAATCCGGCACCTTGGTCATCTGAGACCTCAGTCATCAGCGCCCGTTCCAAATTATCAATTGAAGGGAGGAGTTTTTTGGCTAAGTCTTGAGAACGATACTTTTGTAACGTTTCTCGCTCCAGACGATTCCGTTTTGTCATATTGGCGATTTCCGCTTGCGCTCGCAAGTATTGATCTTCTAATGCCTCTTTTTCAGCCGTCACTTTAGCCAGTTCTGACTGTTCTTCTACAGCTTCGTCATTTTCAGTTTCAGCTGTCTCTAACTCTTTTAGTTCAGCGACTTCTTCGTTAAACTCTTGCTCTTTTTCTGACACGTCGTTACTTCCCTTCTTAAGTCTTCGTCAGCTCCAGTCAGGGTCACCCTCTAAGGAACGGTAATAATCTCCTAGTTTTGAAGCCAGCTCATGACGAAATGCGTCGATCAAGCCAAACATTCGGGAATATTGCATGCTGGTTGGTCCCAACAAAGCAATCGTTCCTTGACCATGTCCGTCGATCTCATAAGACGCTTGAATCAAGCTCATGTTTTGAAACAATTGATTGCCCAGCTCGTTGCCGATACGGATCTGAATGCCTTGACTTTCTGGCAGTAACAGCTGGTTTAGCTCTTCCGGATCTTTCATCAATGTATACATCAATTTGAATTGCGTAACATCATTGGATCCTTCAAAATCCAGCAGATTCATCCGCCCGCCAACAAATACCTTTTCTTCGAAAGCTTGACCCAACATCGTATCAAACAAGGTCAAAATTCCTTCCGTCGTCTGAAAGTATTTGTGGAGGATCATTGGAATTTCGGTCCGCAGACGATGATAAACGGTGATTAGTGATTCTCCCACCAGTTTGTCATTGATAATCCGAACCATCTTCTCCAAATCTTCTCCAGAGACAGAGACTGGTATCGTGAAGACTTGGCTCTCAACGTTTCCTTTGTCCGTCACAATGATGGCAATCACCTGACGGTTGTTAAGAGGCACGATTCGAAAACCGGTCAACTTACGCTCTTTGACATCCGGACCCAGCGACAAGGCCGTGTAACTGGTCAGCTGCGAGAGAATGTCCGCAGACTGTTGAATGATTTCATCGATTTCATGAAACTCACCGCCAAATGATCGGCGGATTGTCTGCATCTCCCGTTTCTCAACGCGTCCAGGTTTCAGCAGGTGGTCCACATAAAACCGATACCCTTCAATAGAAGGAACCCGTCCCGATGAAGAATGCGTTTTTTGCAAAAGGCCCTGTTCCTCCAGAGCTTTCATCTCATTGCGGATTGTCGCAGAACTGGCTTCGATGCCCTCTTCCATCAGTTTTTTCGAACCTACCGGCTGGCCGGTCTGTGTGTAATGCTGGATGATGAGACGTAGAATATCTTGTTGCCTGTTTGTCAACATTTCTATCACCTCTCGTTAGCACTCATCTCTTTTAAGTGCTAACACGATTATAAATATACCATATCTGACACAGAAGTCAAGAAAGACAACTCAAAAATTAGCACTCTGGATGCCCGAGTGCTAATCCCTAAACAACCTAAAATACCTTGTAATAGCAACCTTTTTCTGCGATTCAGATTTTGGTTCCACTGGTAATTCAAGAAGAATTCATATTTTTTTACCGGAAAAATCCTATCTGTCCTGTTGTCGCTTTCCAAATTTAAAGCCCACTTTCACGACCCGCAACTAACGTGCAATTCTTCCCCAACACGTCTACAACCGACACAGCCTTTAAAAGGCTAAAAAAGACCGGGCCATCATCAGCTCGGTCTTTTTGAACTACCTCTATTCATCTATCAGAAAACGTTCGAAAATGTCATTTCCAATCAAAAGTCCCGTCTCGGTCAAGCGGATGCGGTCGCCAGTTACTTCCAATAAACCAGCTTGTTGTTCTTCAGCCAAAACCTTTCCGTAAACCTCTTGAATGGAACGCTGAAATTTTTCAGCAAAGCGGCTGGCAGAGACCCCTTCTTTGAGTCGCAACCCTAAAAACATTTCTTCTTCCATCTGACTTTTTACAGTGAGGGTTTCTTTGTCATATACCGGCAACTTGTTTTCTCTAAGGGGACTCAAATAGTGCTGAATTGGCCCAAAATTTTTGTACCGTGTATCCCCTACATAACCACTAGCACCCGCTCCAAAACCAAAATAGTGCTCATTGTGCCAGTAGACTTTGTTATGCTCAGATTCTTTGCCAGCCAATGCAAAATTACTGATTTCGTATTGCTTGCGACCAGCCTTTTCCATCGCCAAAATCGTTTCTTCGAACATTTGGCTTTCTTCTTCTTGATCTGGCAGTGTCAACCGCCCTTGCCTTACCCAATTCATGAACATCGTCTTGTTTTCCAGAATCAGCGAATATAGTGAATAATGGGGTAGATCCAGCTCAATTGCCCGCTGCAGTGTCTCTCTAAAGCCTGCTAAGGTCTGACCCGGAAGCGCATAGATCAAATCAATGGAGACATTGCGAAAATCAGCTTTTTCCAAAAAGGCCATTGTTTCATAAACATCCGCTGAGGTATGGCGGCGACCAATTTTTTTCAGCAGCCGATCATCAAAGGTTTGGACTCCCATTGAGAGGCGGTTAACCTGATAATTTTGCATTACCGCAAGCTTATCAGCAGTCAAGTCCCCGGGATTTGCTTCAACTGTAAATTCTGTCACAGTCTCCATCGGAAAACGCTCGACAATTCCCGACAACAGCCGTTCCAGTTGTTTTGCAGTCAATGATGTAGGTGTGCCTCCACCAACATAAAGAGTTGGTGCACTTTTGACCGGCGTCTTTTCCAGTTGCAGTGTCATTTCCCGCAATAGCATTTCGATATATTCATCCACTGGCTGACCTTCCAAAAAAACTTTGTTGAAGTCGCAGTAGTAACAGATATGTTCACAAAAAGGGATGTGGATGTAAGCTGAGATATCCTGCCCTGTGTCATGGCTCATTTAATGTTCCTCGCAGTCCAAAAGATTTGCAGTTCAGTCTAGCATTATCTCAGACAAATAGCAATCTGCCGGCAGCTCATCAAACCTATCTAAAAACTTCCTGAATTTTACAGGCAGTGCATTGTTTTAGGAAATGAATCCGATCTTTTTGATAAAGACACATGTGACAATTCTTCATTCCAAGATACCAAATTTAAATCCTTTGTCTCGATAAAATTGAATGATTCGCGGTAACGCTGCAACAGTTACCTGCTTATCTGCAGCATCATGCATCAGCACTACTCGCAATTTGACATCCGGATATTCCGTAATTGATTTTTCCTGGTAGGCAACCATTTCGTCTGCCGTTTTAGGTCGGGTGCTCGCCGGTTCTGCATCCCCACTCATTGCATTCCAATCCACCCAGTGCAGCCCTTGAGCAGCCAGCGCATCATCAGCTTGCACCATATTATGCCAAGACATATGTCCTCCAGGATAGCGCCATGAAGTTGTTTGAAAATCTTGTCCCAGCTGTTTTTTCAACGCTGCTTGTGTATCTTCGGCTTCTTTTGCGATGCGGGAAGAATCTGCTGTCCTGCCAGGATACAACTTATCATAGTCATGATCAAAGCTGTGGATACCAATACTGTTGCCTTCTGAAATTTGCCGCTCAAGAATATCCTTCGTCTTGTCACCAATTGTATTGCCAACAACAAAGAAAGTAGCGTGGACTTGCTCTTTTTTCAAAACATCCAGAATTTGTGGCGTAACTTCATGATTGACTCCATCATCAAAGGTTAAAAAACAAAGGCGTTGACCGTCGTTGACTGCTCGTCCATCGACAACATCTTGAACCCATTTAGGATCATAAGCATAGTCTTTTGCAGCCTCGTTATGGTTTTTTCCTTTAGCCACGCGTAATTTTTTCGAATCTTTTGTTGCTGCCTCAACATCTTCATCATTGTCATTTGTTTTTGACGTTGTGGTTTCGGAGGCAGCTGTTTTTTCTTCTTGATCCTTGGTGGTATCAGAGGATGGCGCTTGTTCTTTTTTTACTTGGGCATTTCCTGTCTGATTTGCAGACAATTTGCCACGATTTGCTTGAAAAACGCCATATAATGCGACTGCGGCCAGCAATAAAACTACTGTGCCGATCAGAACTGGCGCTGCTTTTTGAAATAAATTCTGCTTTTTTCCATGTCTGCCATTGCGTTTGTTTTCCGACATCCCGACTCCCCACTTTCATGTAACTCAAGTATCTTGAACCTACCACTCGGGTTAGACTCGGGTCAACCGATAACAGCCGAAAATCACCTCAATATCCCCCAAAATCGGCTAACAGTTTTGCAAGGTCTTAAAAAAGCCCGCCTTTAGCCTGTTTGGTAGAAACTGATGGCAGCCAAAAAACCGAGGTGCATTAGCACACTCGGTTTTTGGTCTAAGCTTATTCTATTTCTTCAATCGGATTTTCGATAAAGTAACGACGAGTCGCTGCTTCATCTTCTTGTAGTTGGTCGATCAGTCCTTGGGCGCCGTCGAATTTAACTTGCCCGCGGATCAGGTGCAGCCAACTCACGCTGACCTGTTCGCCATAAATATCTTGATTGAAGTCCAGAACATAGATCTCCATCGTCAATTGACGACCTTCACCGAACGTATCGTTATGGCCAATCGAGCCCATTGCTGGATAGCGTTTCCCAGCGATAGTCATTTCACAGACATAGACACCTTCCATGGGCAATCGGGCGTAATGACTAAATTTGATATTGGCAGTGGGATAACCCAGTGTTCGTCCGCGAGCTTCCCCATGAACGACAACCCCATCGATACTGTAAGGATAACCCAATAAGTGGTTAACTTCTTCCATCCCACCGACTTCCAACAAGTCCCGAATCCGAGAAGAGCTGATCTTATCGCCTTCCTCAGTTTCTTTAGCGACCGTGATTACATCAAAGCGCCCCTTGGCATAGCCTGGCAAATGGGCCACATCAGCGATATCTTTGGGTCCATAAGTATAGTCAAACCCAGAGACTGCCGCTTGTGCGTGTAACCCCACGATGTATTGATCGACAAAATCTTGAGGTGGCAAATGGGCAAAGTCAGAAGTAAACTCAATTTCATACAAGTAATCGACGCCCAGCCATGCCATCAGTCGTTCTTTTTGCGACAGGCTGGTGAGATATTTCAAGTCTTCTTTTCCCATCTTTTTGAAAACAACAGAAGGATGGTGGTTAAACGTCATCACGGCTAATTTCACACCTAGTTCGTCTGCTTTTTTCTTCCCAGCTTGAATGACCTTTTGATGTCCTCGGTGAACACCGTCAAAAAAGCCTAGAACCAAAACGACTTTCTCCTTGGGAATTTCACTTTGATCATATGGGTGTCGGATTTTGATGATTTCCATTAGTTGTTCTCCATCTCCGTTCGCAATACTTTCAAGGGTTTTAACCCCTCTTTTTCTTTGGGATTTTTTTCATAAATGCTGACCGCAGTCTCTTTGTAAAACACTGCGATTGGTCCTGCAGGCATTTCCGGCAGTTGCAGTTCAGTGATGGTCAGTCGGCTACCGTTTTTAACTCGCTGCCACAGAGACTCATCAATGTCCACTCGCAGCATATCCTTCAGTGCATATTCCAAAGGCAGTAAAATTTCTGCCAGCTCCCCACGCTCAACTGCCTGGGCAACTTCTTCTAAAGTAACTGCACGGCTCTGATCAAAGCCCCCACTGGCAAGTCGTGTGAGATCTGTCATACAGGCCGCAACACCTAGCTTAGCCCCGGTATCCACTGCTAACGTTCTGACATAAGTCCCTTTGCCACATTCGACACGAAAACGCCACGACTGAGTCTGTCTTTCCTGATCATAAACGGGCTCACTGATTCGTTCAAAGGCGGCGATATTTGCCTTGCGCTGCGGTCTTTCCACACTCTCGCCGGCACGGGCATATTCGTAGAGTCGGCGACCATTTACTTTGACTGCAGAGTACATCGGCGGAATCTGAGTGATTTCTCCCAGAAAACCTGCCATCACCTCATCAATTGCTTCCACAGAAAAAGGTTCCTTAATCGGCGTCTCGTCAATCACTTGTCCATAACGATCTTCGGTATCCGTCGCATAGCCCAATGTGATCTCCCCTTCGTAGATTTTGCCACTGTCTTGCAAAAATTCAATCACTTTGGTCCCTTTTCCAACACAGATGGGCAACACACCATCCACTTCCGGATCAAGGGTCCCTCCGTGTCCGATTTTTTTCATATGTAATATTTTACGCAACTTAAAGACACAGTCATGACTGGTCATGCCCCGCTCTTTCCACAAAGCCAAGATACCGTCCATCGGTAGCACCTTCCTTTCAACCTTGCTATTATAACAGAAAAATTCAAAAATAAACCGGCTTTCCTTTCTATTAAACCTGGATATTTAACTTTTTTTGAAAACTCTCCCCAAATCCTTTTCTGCAAAACTGAAAAGGGTCTGTGACAATAGTTGAATCACCGTCCTACAAAGCGAACAATACCAAACGTGAGCCCTCAAAAGCCGACGATCTTCCATTAACACCATTGGAAGATCGTCGGCTTTTCATCGCTAAAAATTTCAAAGGCTGACTAACCTTGATTTCATTAAGGGAAGTCAGCCTAATTCACTTTTTCTTGACACGTATAGTCATGTTCTTTCTTCGGACTAAGACATAAAGAGGGTCACAAATTTTTCCCATCTGTATACTTTTTATTAATTGTGGTTAAACATCCGCTGTTTAGCAACTGGAAATTACTTATTCACATTCCCTTTATTACTTATCCAGCGACCGTTACTGGAAATAGGCCAACAGCGTTCCAGCTGCGATTGCCGATCCGATAATCCCGGCAACGTTGGGACCCATGGCATGCATTAAGAGATAATTGGAAGGATCATTTTTGAGTCCTTCTTTATGCACGACTCGCGCTGCCATTGGAACTGCCGAGACCCCCGCGGCACCAATCATCGGGTTGATTTGTCCTTTGGTAAGTTTACACATGAGTTTGCCAAACAATACGCCGGTTGCCGTTCCAATCGCAAAGGCGGCTAACCCTAAGAAAATAATCTTCAATGAGGTGACAGAAAGAAAAATGTCCGCTTCTGCTTTTGCCCCAACTGTCAACCCCAAAATAATCGTAATGATATACATCATTGCATTTTGCAGCGTTTCGGTAATCTTAGGAACCACTTGCGATTCTCGCACCAGATTGCCTAACATCAGACAACCAATCAATGTCGTGGCGGCAGGAACCACCAATGCCACAAAAATCGTAGTAAAGATAGGGAATAAAATTCGCTCCTTTTTAGTCACGGTCCGTTGCATGGTCATTTTGATCTTCCGCTCTTCAGCAGTCGTCAAGGCATTGATAATCGGTGGTTGAATAATCGGTACCAATGCCATGTAGGAATAAGCCGCAATGGCGATGACACTCAGTAAATGAGGAGCCAGCCGAGTCGTCAAATAAATAGCAGTTGGCCCATCTGCACCACCGATAATTCCAACTGCAGCAGCTTCCAATCCAGTCATTCCCAAGGCAATAGCACCAAAGAATGCAGCAAAAATTCCAAACTGGGCCGCCGCCCCCAATAACAGTGTCTTGGGGTTGGCGATTAGCGGCCCAAAGTCCGTTGATGCTCCTAAACAGAGGAAGATCAACGGTGGATAGATTCCCAGATTGGTTCCTTGATACAAGTAATACAACAAGCCACCAGGTTCTACATCTGTGGGCCCAGCAAAAATCCCGGTAAAAGGCAGGTTCACCAGTAAGATTCCAAATGAAATTGGCAAAAGCAGGTAAGGTTCATATTCTTTGAAAATCGCTAAATACATAAAAATCAGTGCGATGGCAATCATTACCAGATGGCGCCAAGTCAATCCGGCAAATCCAGAAGTCTCCACCATGTTTCGCAAGATATCACCCATCTGAAGTCCCCCCGCCCGTTACCAATTTATGAATCAATTCCAGCGCTCCCCACAGCGCCATTAGTACCAGAAAGACGATACCCATCGAGACAATCGTGACCATTCCGGCTTCTAGCAGATCCATCTTCATCTTTTCTCACTCCTTCTTTGCTTTTTAAATGTTTTGCCATTTTTACGCAAAACATTATTCATTTGACTTCAACGCTTCAATCATATCCACCTTTTTCAGTTTGAAATACACTACAATACCGACTACTAAGGTAAAGAACAGCGTGATTAAGGTCGCATAGAGGTAGCTCAACGGATGAACATCCGGAGAAAACATCAGCATATCAAGTTCTACTGTCTGCAACACATACCGATGTTCGAAAAAGCCTAATACAAGTCCTGCCACGATCCCCAAGACTGTTAAAATGATATTTTCCCGGTAGATGTACATCGTCAGCTCGTTATTATAAAATCCTAAAACCTTAATCGTGGACAATTCTCTAATTCGCTCAGAAATATTGATGTTATTCAAGTTATACAATACGATCAATGCCAGAAGACCTGCAGAAATAATTAAAACCCAGACTACGATTGTCAACACGCCCACCGTATCGTCCAATGCATCAGAAGAATCCGATAAGAAGGTCACATTTACAACTTTTGGATTGGCCATCAGTTGGTTAGCAATCGCCGTTTGCTGCTTACTTGCATGTGGGTGGTCAAACAATAGAAGCTCACTGTTATATTGTGGTTCCTCGTGAAAGATTTCTTTGAAGTATTCTGGTGTCACATAAGCAAAATGTCCGACATAATTCTCAACCACAGCGGAAACTTTTAATGAATATTCTTTACCTTCAGAAGACTTCAGCTGAAGCTTATCTCCCACTTCAATGGCAAAAAGAGCGGCTAATTTTTCATCAATGATGGCGCCATTGTCTGTTAATTGATACTTTTCACCGGTTTTGCGATCGTTGAAAAGCAGGAAACTACCGGCATCCTCAGGCTTTTGTGGTACATAAACTGAAACATCTTGAGGATTTTGGCCTTCGCCAGATAAAGTCAGTGTTTGAGCAGAGATTGGCAATGCCTCTTTGAACCCATCCAATTTTTTTAATGCCTCTTCATAGTGTTGTGTCTGTTCATCTGTGCTGTGGTCATTAAAGGTAACCACTCCCTGATACTGCCAGAGCTTCTCAAACTGAAGCGGCACCATATCCCCTATGGAATCTCGCAGACCAAAACCAGTCACGATCATAGAGGTGCAACCGGCAATTCCAAAAATCGTCATCAACATCCGCGATTTATAGCGAAATAGATTACGAACCGTTACTTTTTGAATAAAGCTCATGCGCTGCCAGACCGGTGTGAGCCTTTCCAGCCAAACGCGACGCCCTGCTTTAGGGGCTTTTGGTCTTAAAAGAGCTGCAGCGGAACTGCGCAGATCCAACCGCAACGTCAAAAGCGCAATACCAACCGTACAAATGAGCGCTACAACAGTTGCAACAATGGTATACGACAAATACCAGGGAGTAGTGAATTCTTTCATATTGTATAGCTGGCCATAAGCATTCACGATAATTGTTGGAAACAGGTAAAAGCCTAGTGCCAAACCGGCGAGGGTTCCTAATAGTCCGGCTGTCAGTGAATACAAAATGAACTTTTGTGCGATTTCCGTATTTTTATAACCCAGCGCTTTGAAGGTGCCGATTTCGCTGCGCTTTTCTTCAATCATTCGAGTCATCGTCGTCAAACTGACCAATGCAGCAATCAAAAAGAAAATCACCGGAAAAACTGTAGCTAGACTGGAGATTCGATTGGCATTTTGTTTGTATTCCGTATACCCGGGATTGGTATCCCGATCAGAATAGAGATAATCCGCCGGTTTCATTTCCGCAAGCTGGCGGGTTTGATTTTTCAACTGCAGCTGAGCATCCAACAATTTGGGCATATTTTCAGAGGTTTGCTCTTGATAGTGAGCAACATTTTTCTGGTATTCTGCCTCGCCGTTAGCCAACTCCTGTTTGGCTTCTGCCAACTGCTCTTCACCGGCGGCTTGTTGTTCTTGCAGAGTCTGACGTTGCTGTGCTAACTCTTCCCGGCCAGCTTGCAGCTGTTTGTCCGCTTCTTGCAACTGCTCTTCCACTTGCTTTAGCTGCTGTCCTTTTTCTGCCAGCACTTCGGGATTTAGTTTTGCTGCTTCTTCGGCGTATTCCGCTGCTTCTTTTTGCCATTTTTCTGCTTCGGCAGCGGTGGTCTTCGTGTATTCTCCAACCACGGTTTCAAAAGTTGATAGATCTGCTGCCTTACCGGAATGGCTCACTTTTGCCAATGCTGCTTGCAGCGCAGCATTATCAGGAAGTGAATTGACAATTTCTGTCCAAGCCCTCTGTTTAGCGGCGATGGTTTTTTCCATCTGGCTAGCGGCAACCTTTTTGGTAGTCACAATGTCTGCCAGCAAACTTTGCAACTGTTTCAATTCTTGCTGCAACTGCTCGGCGCCTTCTGTAACTTTGTCGATGTCACCTTGCTTTTCGAAAAACGCTTGTGACTGTTCATTGGCTTGATCCAGCGCTTGCCACTGTTTGGTCAGCTCCTCTTGTTGGCTCTTCAGCTGACTCTGCTGTTGCTCCAATTGTGTCTGGGCCAAATCCAGTTGTTCTTGTCCCAGGGCAAGCGCCTCTTGCAGCGTTTGCTCTTTTTCTGTTAGTTGCGTCTTGCTATCATCCAACTGTTTGCGAACTGCTTCAAGCTTTTCTGCACCGGTATCTAGCGCCTTTTCGCCTTCATCAATCTGCTTTTTGACATCCGTTAATTTTTCCTCAGCGGTTGCCTTCACTTCTTCTAACCGAGCTTGGGGACGCTGTTTCAGTGTTTGTTTCAAGCTTTTGATTCCGTCATCCACGGCTGTTTGATAATCTTCTGAATACGCAGTTGCCGCCACAGCCTTTTTGAATGACACTAAGATCCTACTGTAGGTTTCGAGGTCAAGATCCGCACTTTGAACTACCGCAAAATAGTCAATAGTCCCACTCCCCACAGTCGTATTGCCCCGGTTCAGATTTTCAATAAATTCCGGCGAATTCACGAACCCGACAACTTTCAGCTGGTGCTCTTTCAACTGATTTGGCAAATCGTCTGCCTTTTCAATTGTTAGCGTATCACCAATCTGATAATCTCCTTGTAATTGGGCTACCTGATCCAACGCTACTTCGCCAGCTTTTTCAGGGAGACGACCGGCGACGATTTTGTACTGATTCAACGAATCCTTGGCTTCATAACCAAAAAAGCGAATCACTTTGTTCAGCTTCGTCATGTTCAAATCCAGCGTATACTGTGGCTGAGCCTGTTCAACCTGTGGATTTGCTTCTAAAAGTTGTTGATCAGTGTCCGTCAAACCCAGCGTCGAAATGACCGAAACATCTGCCAACTGCTGCCTTTGATAATAGTCGTTTGCTGCATTAATCATATCCGGTCCGGTTGCTCCGATTCCAACAAAAAAGGCGACACCTAAAAAGATGATCCCTAAAATTGATAGAAAACGAGTCGGAGAGTTGCGAACCTCTCTTATAGCAGTCTTTAATAAGGCACGTTTCTTCATTTTAGCCAACACCTACCATTCAATCGCCGAGATGGGCGTCGGATTTGGGTTTTCTTCAATACTGCGGACCTTTGCATCATTGATACGGATGACACGATCTGCCATGGGAGCAATTGCCGAATTATGAGTAATGATCACTACGGTCGTTCCCATCCGACGCGAGGCATCCTCTAATAGTTGCAAGATTTGTTTTCCTGTCTCGTAGTCCAAGGCACCGGTGGGTTCGTCACACAACAGCAGTTTTGGCTTTTTCGCCAAAGCTCTGGCAATCGTCACCCGTTGTTGCTCTCCACCGGAAAGTTGCGCAGGAAAATTATCCATTCGTTTTCCCAGGCCAACTTTCAGCAAGGTGTCTTCGGCATTTTCAGCATCCGCTACGATTTGAGCCGCCAGTTCGACATTTTCTTTTGCTGTTAAGTTTGGCACCAGATTATAAAATTGAAAGACAAATCCCACATCATTGCGCCGGTATTCAGTCAATTGTCGATCATTGAAATGGGAAATATCCGTGCCGTCAACCGCGACTGTTCCAGAATCACAGGTATCCATTCCCCCTAGAATATTCAAGACAGTGGATTTTCCTGCACCGCTGGGACCTAAGATTACAGCGATTTCCCCTTTCTCGATGCCAAAGCTCACTCGATCATTGGCGACGATAACTGTATCTCCCATATGATATTTTTTTACTTCGTCAATCACTTCGATATAACTCATTCAAATACCCTCTAATCTGTTTATTCTCTTACTTATAAGTGTAACATACCCTTTTATGATAGCGCTAACCTAAACTCCTCCATCGTTATTTAATGCACCTTATTCAAGAAGCTTGCAATTTTTGATACAGCTCGCTTAAGAAAATAACTAAATCAGTTCTTACTTTCAGCGAGGAATCTGTCATGCACCAAATTTCTTAATGGATTCCTTCACAAACTCTTTTGTATCGAGTCGTCAAATTTCTTTTTTCGCTAGTAATACCAGCCTTCAAAAGAAGACAATATAAAAAGCCTTCCGACAGCGCGTCGAAAGGCTTGCTTTCAATTGTAAATTTTATGCTTCGTAACGTTTTTCACCGTCTAAATAAGTTTCAGTCAATGTCATATCAGGAGCCAAGACGATGAAATCTGCATCACGGCCTTTAGCGATACTCCCACAACGGTGGTCAATCTTACAGCTAACTGCGGGTACCCAAGTAGCCATCATCACTGCTTGTTCTGGCGTTGCAATCCCCCAGTCAACAACGTTTTTCACAGCTTCTTTCAAACGCAGAATTGAACCTGCCAGATTGCCTTCTTTCAGACGAGCGGTCCCGTCTTTAACAACAACAGGGAATTCACCAAGAATGTAGTCTCCATCTGGCATACCACCAGCCATCATACAGTCAGTAATCAATGCGACATGGTCGTGGCCAGCTTTTTCCATCAGAACTTCTGCAGCTTGTGGATGTACATGGTGCCCATCACAAATCAGTTCACTGAAAACGTGTTGCAATGTTAATAACGCCCCAACCATTCCCGGTTCCCGATGGTTCAACCCCCGCATACCATTGTAGGCGTGAACAAATACACTTGCCCCGGCTTCGACAGCTTCAGTTGCTTCTTCCAGCGTCCCATTACTGTGACCCAATGCCACAACGACGCCTTCATCTGTCACACTTTTGACAAATTCTTTGACACCATTTCGTTCTGGAGCCAAAGCAATTTTCTTGATGATACCACCAGAAGCTTCTTGCCATTCATGGAAAGTAGCCAAATCCGGATCGCTGAAATAAGAAGGGTTTTGAGCGCCTTTGTGTTCTTCAGTGAAGAACGGGCCTTCAAAATAAATTCCTTGAATCTTAGCACCTGTTACGTCGTTTTGAACCGTACCAATAGTAGCTGCAACATCTTTCAAACGTTCTTTTGTTGAAGTCAATGTAGTCGGCAAAAATGATGTAACACCACATTCTAACAATCCTTCAGACATGACTTTCAAACCGTCTGCATCGTTATCCATCACATCGTGGTTTTTATACCCGTGAATATGGGTATCTACTAGTCCTGGTGCGATCCAGTAACCGGATTTATCAATTACTTCGCTCGTTGCTTCTGGTAATTCCTTAAAATAGTCACCGAATTTTCCGTCTACCAATTCCAAATAGCCGGCTCCGCGAGTATCAGAATTCATAAAAAATTTGTCTGCATACACAAAACGTCTCATGAGTAAACCGCTCCTTTATAAAAAATCTGTTGGGATAACCGGCAGAAAATATTTCCTCTAACCGGTCCGTCCTTCTTTCTTAAAGGTACTCCTAATTTTTTTTTAAGTCAAGAAAGGTCTACACCACTTTTGAAATTTTAAATGCTTCTGATATAATGCACATCCCCAGAAGCCTCAAAGTATTTTTTTGCTTCTCCGTCATTTCCCAGCTTTTCATAGATCAACCCTGCTAGTAAAAAAAGTTCATCTAAATAATAGTAGCTTTTCTGTTTTCGAGCAACCTCGATCCCCTCTTTGGCAATTTTCAACCCTTGTGAGTACTCCCCTTGATTATGTAAAAAATGGGCATAGTTATAAAAAACTTTGGCCGCCATATTGGACATTCGTTCCGGCGGAAGCTCATAAAAAAGCTGCAAACTATAGGCTAGATTTTCTCTGGCCGTCTGTTCTTGACCAAGTTCCTCATATACCCGCCCGATGCAGCTGATCAGTTGAATTTCAGTGGCAGACACGTTGGCTTTTTCTAGGCGAAAAGTATAAGCCAGTCCTTGTTTGAGATCCTCTAGCGCTAGTTCGTGATCTTGGTCTTTAAAAAAGCGGCAACTCCCCAGATAGTAATAGTAAAGTTGTAGATCCGTATCCAAATACAGATGATTTAAGAGATTGGGCTTTTCCAACAAGTGCTGCAGCTTGTCATAATCCTTATGAAAAAAGCAATATGCCATTTGTTCCAAGAGTTCATGGAGGTGCTGGACTTCTGTTGAATGCATCGACATCACTTGATCGATAGTCACACCCATTCGCTGGCACAATTGCGCCATGACCAACACATTCGGAATTTCACCGTCATTTTCTATTCGACTCAAAACACTTTGTGAGCAAATATTTTGTGACAACATTTTCTGGGTCATTTTCCGTTGTTTACGGATTGTTTTAATCACTTCACCGAAAGATAATTTTTCCTTTTCCACAGTTACGCCGCCTCCCCCAAAAATATGTAAAAATTACATGTTTCCTTTGTTCATTTTATCACATAGTAATGTGCTTTTGATAGTCATTATTAAGTAGAACGACTATTAGAAATTTTTCAATCAACCTGTACCACATAAGAGCGTAGAGTCCTCGTTTTTATGAAGGTCCCTTCGCTTAGCCTTTTTGTCGAGGGAGTGATAGTTTCTGTTTTTAAAACTTCCCCCTGCTCATACAACTTTTCAAGACAGGATGTTTTACTTCTGCTTACAAGCCCAGTATACTATTGCACTGCATTTGTAACCACTTACACATTTGTAATATCCTCGCTTTTAAGTATCATCAACGCGAGAATACTTATTTTCCAAGGAAAATCCGGGATTTGACTAGTCGCACCACTTTAACTCCTTTTTAATAGTTCCAATACAAAACGATCAGATTCACTTATGTGTATTCGCATTTGCTCTTTTACGACTTTTCACACATACTATCGAAAAGTTCTTCATTTTATCGAGGGATTTTAAGTAGAGACTTGTATGTTTATGGGGGGTTTGTATGGAAGCAAAAGAGAACGTTATTTTTAAATGGCATGAACAAACATTTAAAGGACAGGTGGAACGAGAATATCAAAATGCTTTTCTAATCAATGTTATTGAACCTTACGACAAAGAAATTGCCGAGAAGTTCGCCAACCGCGTCGTCGTGAGCAAAAAAGCTTGTCGAAACATTGACTGATACCTATCGAAAAAATCAAAAAAACCGCTTTTTCTGATCCTCGCTGCTCTACAGCTACAAGATCAAGAAAAAACGGTTTTTTCAATCTAGTCCTTATTGACGATAATCTGCCAAAAACGCCCGCATGCTTTGGGCTGTCTCTTTTAAATCATCCAACTTCGGCAGATAAACAATTCGAAAATGGTCCGGTTGCTGCCAGTTGAAGCCGCCCCCATGAACCAATAAAATATGGTGTTCATGTAAGAAGTCAAGAACAAATTGTTCATCGTTTGTTATATTGAATCGCTTGATATCCAATTTGGGAAAAATATAAAAGGCGGCTTTCGGTTTAACCGCAGAAAGACCCGGAATATCATTGATCGCATTGTAAATATATTCCCGCTGCTCATAAATCCTGCCTCCAGGCAACAGCAACTCATCAACACTTTGATAGCCACCCAAGGCAGTCTGAATGATCTGTTGCGACAAAACATTCGAACACAGGCGCATGGAAGACAACATGTTCAGCCCTTCAATATAGTCCTTGGCACCAGATTTATCACCGGAAAGCACCATCCAGCCCACCCGAAACCCTGCGACACGATGGGATTTTGATAAACCGTTTAACGTAACGACCATGCGATCCGGTGCTAAGGTAGCGATTGGGATATGCACCAGCCCATCCATCACTAAGCGGTCGTAGATTTCATCAGAAAAAATCAAAAGATCGTGTTCGCGGGCGACATCCACGATTGCTTCCAAAATTTCTTTTGGATACAGAGCCCCGGTAGGATTGTTGGGATTGATCACAACGATAGCTTTCGTTTTGGCGGTTATTTTGCTGCGAATATCCTCGATGTCAGGGTACCATTCACTCTGCTCATCACAGATATAATGTACTGGTTTTCCTCCTGCTAATGACACAGAAGCCGTCCACAGCGGATAATCTGGTGTCGGCACTAAAACCTCATCACCATTGTTGCAAAGCCCTTGCATACACATCGTGATCAATTCGCTGACGCCGTTACCTGTATAAATATCATTGATTCCAACATTTGGAAAGCCTTTCAGCTGACAATACTGTTGGATTGCCTTGCGAGCGGCAAAGATTCCTTTTGACTCAGAATAGCCTTCTGATTCTCGAACATTCATGATCAAATCTCGTACAATCTCGTTTGGTGCTTCAAATCCAAAGGGTGCCGGATTTCCGGTATTCAGTTTCAGAATGCTGATTCCGGCTTCCTGCATCCGTTCGGCCTCTTCCAAAACCGGTCCACGAACATCATAGCTGACACCATCCAGCTTAGTTGACTTTTCAAAATGCTTCATCTGAAATCCCCCTTAACAGTTATGTTTTACTTTTAAATCTGATGCTGTCTTACTAAGTTTTCTATCAAGAAAAATCCCTCGATACGTCGATTGCTGTCTTCGAATTCACTAAGCACAATAATAGCGGTTGCTGATATCTTCCCGCTAATCGTAGCTTATACCAACTTTAATCGAGCTGTCGCAAAATTGCAACAAGCATTTCCAATTGTTCTTCTTGTCGACAAAAAACGACTTTGCTCTAATGGCAAAGTCGTTATCTGATCATTATGCGGAAGATGGGACTCGAACCCACACGAGCTTGCGCCCACAAGATCCTTAGTCTTGCTTGTCTGCCAATTCCAACACTTCCGCAACACTGTCCCTGTTATCTCAGCGACTTCATAATCTTACCAATGGCGGCAGTCTTTGTCAAGGATAACTGTCAAAAAGCCCACTACTTTCTCTTAACGAGCCAGACTACTACTAAGAAACAGATGTGTTACACTATAGACAAAAGTCATAAGATGGTGAAAAGGAGGATTGTCCCTTGGATAAAAAACAATTTGACGGAGAGTTCAACTTCATCGGTATCTTAGCCGGAGTGGGAATCGGCTTGATTTGTGAGAATTTGCTTTATGGTCTGATGACAGGCATCATTCTTGGGATTGCTTTGGATTGGCTTGCAAATATCATCCTTTTATGGCTGGACCAAAGAAATGACAAAAATCAAAACTCTTGAAGAACCCTTTGATCAAAAAGAAAATGAAATAGCAGCCAATTAAAAAAGAAAAAACAGACAAGTGCTTTCCCATAGTTTGAACTGTGGGCGCACCTGTCTGTTTTTTTCTTACAAGACGGTTGGATCGAAACGATACGTCACCGCGCCATCGTGGTGAGCCTCACCAACAAAATACTTGCGGTCTTCTCTTTTCAACCATGCTTCTCGAAACAGCATAAACTGCTCATGGGAAACTTCAATTTGATCGATTTCACCGGATTTCAGTTTATCCAACTGCGTTTCGTAGGATTCCATAACATTTCCCTGCCTTTTTCAAGATTCCACTTTCGAGATAGCCATCTTCTCAGCGATCTTTTCTCGAAAAATAACCGTTCTTATCGGAATTGTCGGCTTCTTCAATCATTCCCGAAAGACTACGATCCAATACACTGCGTCGTCGTTCATCACTTGACACAGTTTCTTGCTTGCTATCAGCTGAAGTGTTTTTCGTATTTACAACTTCTTCAGCAGGAAACTTACTGACAGAAGGAGCATCTTCTTTTTTTTCCTGGTAAGCAGCTACTTCGGTATCAAAAGTCAAAAAGTTTTCCTTAGGCTTCTCCATTGAAGCGAGCAATTCCGCTTTAGAGACTTCCCCTTCTTTTTTCTCAGGAATCACTGAAGCCGGGATATACTTCGGTACAAAGTAGGAGCGCCCAGAATATTGCCGCTTCAAAGAACCATCTGCTCCACTGCGTTCCGCCCTGGTCGTGGGATTTCGTAGCGAAGACGTACGAGGCTCTTTGCCAAAAAGCGAGGTGCGGCCTACTGCATCGACCTCTACTGGCGCTTTCCGACTATAATCCGGCAAATTGTCACGGTGCTTTTTCAGCTCTTTTTTCTGATTAATCGTCAGTCCACGTTTATCCATCGTTTCTCGTCGCGAACGCCGCAATGTACGATCTGGTGCTTCGGAGCGTTTTGAAAACGCACTTTCCCGTTTGCGTTCAACTGGGTCTGGTTGACGATCGAAGTCTTTTTCATCCGTGATCAGCCAGCTCCGATCGTTAGCAAAGAGATTGCGCTTTTCCTCTCGCTGGATCTTGACTCCCTCGTCATCATTATAGGCAGGAAAGCGGTAGTGCTTCCGTCTGATATCTGAATAGTTGCTCATGCTCGTCATCCTTTGTTTCTGATTTCCCTCATTCTATCACAAAACTTCGCGATTCGCGGACTTTTAGCGCAAATCTTCAATCGAATCTCCCGGTAATCACATATGAATGATTGGCCATAATAAACTGCCCATCCAGCAACTCCTCTAAGCGCTCCTGGTCCAGAGGTAACTGACGGTAGCTGGCAAAGTCAGCTGCATTGATAACAACATCGACATCCAATGGGTTCAATACCGCCAAAACAAAATCAGTTTTATCGTAACGCAAAATACCAAACAGTTTTTCACTGAAGATCAAATCAAATTCACCAGTTTGCAAGAGCCGATTCTCTCGTCGCAGTTTCAGCCAGCTTTGACAAGCTTGATAGCATACCTCATCGATGGTCTCCCAGGGGAAAAATTTGCGATTATCAGGATCTTTACCGCCAGTCAGGCCAGCTTCATCTCCGTAATAGACGCAAGGAACCCCCGGAAAAAGCACCAATAACGCAAAAGCCAAAGACAATTTGTCCCGATTGCCGCCCAGCTGGGTCAAGATGCGCTCGGTATCGTGGGTCCCGACATTGTTCAAGCTGTTGTAAAAGACATCTTTGGGATAATTCTCCTGCAGCCGTGTAAAGTCCAGCGCGACATCTTTTGGCGCGCATTGTTCTGTCAACAAGGCAATCGTGGCGGTTCGCAGCGGATAGTTCATGACCCCTTGCAGGTGATTTCCTAAAATGTATTGCCGTCTCACACCATAAGAAATTTTATTTGAGGCATCCTCCCAAACTTCTCCCAACAAAATCTGGTCTGAAAAAGAGTCGAGATTTCCGCGAATCCCAGCGATAAAACCATCGGGTAGTTCATCGGCTACATCTAAACGCCATCCGTCCACCCCCAAGTTGTTCCACTTGCTTAAAACACCGTCTTTTCCATAAATAAATTCCTGAAACTCTTCATTGTCTTTATCTACTTCTGGAAGATCTTTGACCCCCCACCAAGAGCGATAATCATTCGGGTATGAGGTAAACGTGAACCATGGGAAATAACGACTGTGGATATTTTGATAGGCACCGACGTCTTCGCCATAAGTACCGTCGTAGTTGAAATAGCGACTATTGCGACCCACATGGCTAAACACACCATCCAAGATCACATGAAACCCTTCGTTGTGAAGAATTTCCAACAGCTCAGAAAATTCCGTTTCAGTACCAAGAATTCCGTCGACTTTCAGATAATCGGCTGTATCATAGCGATGATTGCTGCGGGCCTCAAAGATAGGATTCAAGTATAAGGCATTGACGCCTAATTCCTTTAGATAAGGAATCTTCTCTTTGATGCCGGCAAAATTGCCTCCGTAAAAGTCCCAACGTAAAATTTCACCTTGTGTATCTTTGACATACAGTGGTTCATCAGTCACCTTGCCATATATAAACGTGTTTGACTTGGGTGAGTTGATGCTCCCGTCTGGATTTCCGTTTCGAAAACGGTCAGGAAAAATTTGATAAAACACTGCTTCCCGATACCAGGCTGGCGGAGTTTCTGCCTTTTCAAAGCAGGTGACCTGATACTCTTTGATTTCTTCCAAGTGGTCTACCAAATGGCCATGACCATTTTCGCCACTCCAACAATAATACCGAATAAAGCGCTGTTGATTGTGAGCCAAATACTCCAACTCAAAATGATAAAAGTACAGCCCCTTGCCATCATTGAAAAAGAATTCAAACTCGTAAAATCCTTCTTCAGCTGGTTCCATTTGAATGCGATGGGTCTGCTTTCCTTCAGGAGTGATGATTAGAAAAACGCGGGCGATTCCAGGGTCGTCTGCTTGGATAGCAAAGCGGACAAAGGCCCCTTCGGCAACTGCACCGAAAGGACTTTTGAATTGCTTTTGCCATGGATTGAAATAGATTTTCCCCATCTTTTTTACCTCTTTTTCTTCGTGAAGGTTGCCACGGGTTCAATCTGCCAAATATCATCAGCATAGCGCATCACTGTGTCGTCTGAGGAGAAGCGACCTGCATTGGCGATATTAATCAAACTCATTTCCTGCCAACGGGTTTTGTCCGAATACAAACAATCGATCTTTTCCTGTGCTTCAACGTACGACTGAAAATCCCGCAGCAGAAAATACTCATCATTGTACTTCAAAAGAGAGTCGTAAATTTCCTGTCCTTCAAAATGAATGTTGGGAATGGAGCCGTCAATGAAGGCATTCAAGACGCGCTGCAGGATAGGAGAGTCTTCATAAATTTTCAGCGCAGAATAGTCGTTGTTTTCATAGTAGGCATACACTTCTTCTTCTGTCAGACCGAAAATTACGATATTTTCGTCACCTACTGCATCACGAATTTCGACATTGGCTCCGTCTAGAGTAGCGACGGTAATTGAGCCATTTAACATCAGCTTCATATTGCTGGTTCCAGAAGCCTCTTTAGAAGCCAATGAGATTTGTTCACTGACATCTGCTGCCGGGATAATGTGCTCCGCCAAGGTCACATTGTAATTTTCCAAAAAGACAATTTTGAGTTTGCCGTCGATGTCCGGGTCATTGTTGATCAGATTTGCACATTCGTTGATGACCTTGATGATTGACTTAGCATAGGTATAACTTGGTGCAGCCTTGGCTCCAAAGATGAATACCCGAGGATTGATTGCTTTTTGGGGATCTTCTTTCAAATCAAAGTAAAGCTTCAAGATATGCAACAGATTCAGTAATTGCCGCTTGTAAGCGTGGAGCCTTTTGATCTGGACATCAAAAATGGCATTTGCTGAAACCTCGATTCCCGTTGTGTCTTTGATATAGCGGGCCAATGCTTTTTTGTTAACCAATTTTGCATCTGCCAACTTTTGTAAGACACTGGCATCATCGGCATAGTTTTTCAGCAATTTCAGGTCATCGCTGTCTTTGCGCCAGCTGGTACCGATTGTTTCATCCAAAACTGTTGACAGGGCTGGATTGGCTAATTGGGACCAGCGACGTTGCGCAATGCCATTAGTCTTGTTATTGAAGCGCTCCGGAAACAGGACATAAAAATCGTGCAAGACGACTTCTTTCAACAGATCAGAGTGAAGTTTCGCCACGCCATTGGTGCTGTGACTATAAATAATCGACAGATGCGCCATGTGTACCTGACCATTTTGAATAATGCGGGTTCGCTGAATCAGCTCATCATCATGGAAGCGACTGTACTCCTCCACAAACCTGCGATCCAATTCTTCAATAATCTGATACATACGCGGCAAGGTGGTTTTCATCAGCTCCACTGACCATTTTTCCAAAGCTTCTGCCATGATGGTGTGGTTAGTATAGCTCATGACCTTGGTGGTAACCGAAACAGCCTTTTCCCAACTCATGTCATACTCGTCCATCAAAATGCGCATCATCTCCGGAATACATAAAGCCGGATGGGTATCATTGATGTGAATCGCGATATACTCATTTAACAAAGTCAAAGGCTTATTCAATTTTTTGAAGTAGCGCATAATACTTTGTACCCCGGCCGAGACAAAGAAGTATTCTTGAGCTAAACGTACCAGTCGCCCCCGCTCGTTGGAATCATCTGGATACAAGACAGCTGTTAAGTCTTCAAACTGTCGTCGATCTTCAATGCTGCGGTATTTGTCTTCTTCAGATGCAGGAATCTCTACGCTCCACAAGCGCAATGTATTAACAATCTGATTTTCATAACCCAAAATGGCTGTATCATAGGGAACTGCCCGTAAGGTACGAACATCTTCGTAAACCGGCTTCAAGCTGCCGTCTGCCATTTCCTGCATCCAAACATTGCCACCAAAACGAACATCTACTGCCTTGGAATCTTTCCGCACCTCCCAGATATTACCGGTTCGCAGCCACTCATCCGGCAACTCAACTTGATAACCGTCAACAAAGCGCTGTTTGAACAGGCCATAATCATAGCGGATGCCGTTGCCATTGCCGGGCAGTCCACAAGAAGCGATGGAGTCCATAAAACAGGAAGCCAAACGACCCAAGCCCCCATTTCCCAAGGCCATATCTTTTTCTACTGCCACCAGATCATTTAAATCAATCGACAACTCTTCCAAACCCTTTGTTACTGTGTCAAGGATTCCTAGATTCAACAAGTTACTTTTCAGCATTTTTCCAGGTAAAAACTCAATGGAAAAATAGTAAACCTGTTTTTGCTCAGCCGTCAGATAATCTTTCCAGGTATCTGTCCAAGCGTTGGAATAGTATTTTTTTACCACGCTACCTAATACGTAAAACAATTCCTGGGGGGAGGCATCTTTGATATCCATTGCATATTTTTCTCTTAAACGCTGCTTCAACTCTTTTTGAAAACCTTTAACCGTCATTGTCATTTTCACCACTCCAATTGTCCGAGAATCACCGTTTTGGCCCATTGCCAAAAGTAGCACAACGTTGGCCACTTTCGGTTGTTTTATAAACGTACTTGTTTTCGAAAAAATGGTGACAAGGTCCTCACTTGTGCTGTAGCAGAAGTATTCGGATCATTGAGTAACAAAAGCGCTGCATGCAGCAAATGCCACAGCTCTTTTCTCATCTGATCCGAACAAATCACTGCTGTTTTACAGCACAATGGACCCGTCGCCATTATTCGCTTATTTCATTTAATGTGTTAGTTGACACTTTGGTAAAGTGTTAAATACTCTTCACTGGCAGTCTGCCAACTAAAATCTGTTCTCATCGCCTGTTTCATCAGCCGCATCCACGCAGGCTGTGATTGATGGTACAAGGTGATTGCTTTTTCCATCGCCTTCATGCATTGATAGCTGGAGAAATCACTAAAACCAAAACCAGTTCCAGTACCAGTGACGGGATTGAAAGGAATTACGGTATCCTTCAACCCGCCGATTTCATGGACAACCGGCAATGTACCATAGCGCATCGCCATCATTTGCGACAACCCACAAGGTTCAAAAGCAGAAGGCATTAAGAAAATATCTGCTCCGGCATACATCTGTTGTGCCAATTTGACATCAAAGGAAATGCTCACCGACAGCTTATCCGGATGCTGGGCTGCAAAATAACGGAAGCCTTCTTCAAAATCCGGATCACCAGTCCCTAAAAGCACCAGTTGGACATCTTGCAGCAATAAATTCGGCAGTTCTTCTAAAAGCAGATGGAACCCTTTTTGGCGAGTCAAACGACTGACGACTGCCATCAATGGCACATCCTCCCTTACTGGCAGGCCCATCGTTTGTTGCAGCTCCGCCTTGTTTGCTGCTTTGCCACTGAGATCGTCAGCGGAAAAATGATGGGTAATCAGCGGATCGGTTTCCGGATCATTTAGATCATAGTCGATCCCATTTAAGATTCCTGAAAGCTTACCCGACTCCATTCGCAAGATGATATCAAGACCCGCACCAAATTCCGGTGTTTTGATTTCTTCTGCATAGGAGGGACTTACCGTATTGACTCGGTCTGCGTACAAAATGCCCGCTTTCATAAAGTTCAAACAATTATTCATCCGCACAGTGCCGTCTTCATAGCGCTCCATACCGACACCAAACCAATCAGCTAACTTGCCACCTTCATACCAACCTTGAAACTCGATATTGTGGATTGTCAAAATTGTTTTGATACCGGAGTATGCTTTTATCCAACGATATTTTTCTTTGAGAAGAAATGGCAGCATCGCCGTGTGGTAGTCATTGCTGTGTAGAATATCCGGCACAAATTCCAAACGCTCCATCGCTTCAATTACCGCTAATTGAAAGAAAGCATAGCGCTCCCCGTCATCTCCATAACCATATATTCCCTCACGTCCAAAATAATACTGATTGTCGATGAAATAGTAGGTGACTTCGTTCAAAATGAGACGTTTCAACCCGCAATATTGCTTGCGCCAGCCTACCGCCACTGTAAAGTTGAAGAGGTCTTCACATTTTTCTCGATACACCTCAGGCATCTTTTGATAAAAAGGTAGAATTACTCGGCAATCCACCTTTTTTTTGACCAGTTCTTTTGGCAGGGCAAAAGCCACATCCCCTAAGCCGCCGGTTTTAAAAAAAGGGGCACATTCTGCTGCTGCAAACAATACCTTCACGTTATTCGCCTCCATAAATATCCGAGATGACATGGCTGCCTTTTTTCAAGACGATTGGCTCTTCTTTTGTTCCAATGATTTTCACACCCGGTTCTACAACCACATTTTTATCTAAGATTGCATAACGGACGACAGCGCCTGCGCCAATCTGATTATTAGCCATTAGAATTGATGAATCTACCTGTGCCTGTGGTTTAATTTGTGTTTGGCGGGAAACCAATGAGTTTTTGACGCTGCCTTCAATTACGCTTCCGGAGGCAAACTGACTGTTCTCAACATCGGAGGCTTCAGAATAATAGGTCGGGACTTCATTTTTCAATTTGGTGTAGATTTTTTGACTGGAATACATCAGAGAATTGAACTTTTGCGTATCCAACATATCCATATTGGCTTGATAATAGGTCTTCATATCGTAAATATTGCTCAGGTAGCCAGTATATTCATAGCTCGAGCTGTCAACTTCAGTAATCTTGGAACGCAGGAAGCTCTCCATGTTGACGGACTCCCCTTCATTTTGCCCTTTACGCAATGCATCGATCAAAGCTTGTGTTTGGACAATATAAATATCCGCACACAAATTATTCACTTCGCCTAAGATTGTATCCTGAGCAGAAATGGCTTTTTGAATCGTACCGTCTTCAGCGACATCCAATAATAGATCGCTTGGGTGAATGTTCTCTTTCCCAACTCGTTTGTACACGACTGTCATATCGTTGTTTTGCATTTGATGGATTTTCAACAATGCTCGCAAATCGATATTGCACAGCATTTTACTGCCCATGTAGACCGTGTATTCAGACTTAGACTTTTGCAAGTAGTCAATCACAGTGTCGTAATAGTGTTTGTCCTCTGCTTTACGTTTAAGGAAGTCTTGATAAACGTGGATGAAGAACCTGTTTTGAACCCCGTCCAGATTCCACTCTTTCCCGCCGCCGATATGGTCGAATACCGATTGCGTTTCATCTTCGTTAAAAACCATGAAAACAGTATTGATATTCGCATTGACAATACTGGACAGATTAAAATCAATCAAACGGTATTTGCAATCAAAGGGCAAGGTCGCTAAAGGACGCTTGTCAGTTAAAGGAAGTAAGCCTTTAAAGCGGTTCAAATTCCCCAAAATCGCACACATTTTATTAGTTCTCATCAACAGTCACTCCAATCACTTCTGAATAACCCACTACGGCGATTTCATCCGTTCCGTCGATCACGGCATTGTCCCCGATAATGGCATTTTCTCCCACAATCGTCCGGTGAATCCGAACATTTTTACCGATTGTCGCTCCCGGCATGATGACACTGTCACTGATTTGTGATCCTTCTTTAACTTGAACATCTTCGGAAAGAATCGTGTGGGAAATATCTCCCGCAATATAACAACCGTCAGTAATCAAAGAGTCTTTTACTGAACCCGTTGCAGTCAAAAAGTGCGGTGGTGAGATCGGATTTTTAGAATAAACACGCCAAGATTTATCACGGATATCCAATTCCATGTCTTGTTCGATAAATTCCATATTGGCTTCCCAAAGTGAATCGATGGTCCCTACATCTTTCCAATAGCCTTGGAAACGATAAGCAATGACATTTTCGCCACTTTCCAAATAAGATGGAATTACGTGTTTACCAAAGTCAATCATCTGTCCATCTTTACTGTAACTATTCATCAAGACATTGCGCAGACGGCCCCAATTAAAGATATAAATCCCCATGGAGGCCAAATTGTTTTTAGGCTCTTCAGGTTTTTCTTCAAACTCGATGATTCGATCATTCTCATCCGTATTCATAATCCCAAATCGGGAAGCTTCATGGATTGGTACTTCGATAACTGCCACTGACAATGAAGCGTTGTTCTTTTTATGATTCTCCAACATTTCTTCATAATCCATCTTATAGATGTGATCGCCAGAAAGGACTAGCACATACTGCGGATCCATTTGGTCGATATAAGCAATGTTCTGGTAGATTGCATGGGCTGTTCCTTCAAACCATTTGCTTCCTTCTGAACTGGAATAAGGCTGCAGGATTGTCACGCCGGAATTAATGCCATCCAATCCCCAGCTGGCGCCATTTCCAATATGGCTATTCAACGCCAGTGGTTGATATTGGGTCACGACGCCAACATTTTTGATGCCGGAATTGGCACAATTACTCAGAGTAAAGTCGATGATCCGGTAACGTCCTCCAAACGGCACCGCCGGCTTGGCAATATTTTTGGTAAGTTTTCCCAAGCGGGTCCCTTGACCTCCCGCCAGGATCATAGCTAACATTTCTGTTTTCATTTCTTCGGTGATGAGTTCTCACCTTTCCCCCTCTCGTTTTATTCGTTATCTGCTGATTTAGCAGTCACTTTTTTATCTTCTTCGTCGTTGCTTTTTGTGCCGGTTTGCGAGTATTCACTTCTTGCGGTCGAATAATCAATGCGCCCAGAGCGGGAAGAATCGTTTGAATCTGATGGTCGAATTGCTTGAAAGGTATATTTTCCGTGACACAATCTGGATTATTCTTAGTCCAGGTTCCACCAAATTCTTTCATTTCAGTGTTCAACACCTCGGTATAAGTTCCTGGATAAGGGACTCCAACCGCGAAGTTTTGCCGTTCCACCGGTGCCAGATTTAAGACGATTACCAGAAAATCCTTCTTGGTCTTACCTTTACGGATAAAGGAAAGCACACAATCATCGGTATTGTCGGCATCAATAATTTCAATCGTATCCCAACTGTCTTCTTGTTCCCACAGCGCTTTTTCATTTTTATACAACTGATTCAATGTGGCAGTGAAGTGCTGCATGTCTTTATTCAGCTGATCCTTAAGATCGACCCACTCCAGGCCATGATCATATTTCCACTCCAAAAATTGCCCCCATTCACTTCCCATAAAGAGCAGCTTTTTGCCGGGATGTGTAATCATATAGGTAAAGAGATTACGCAGCTGTGAAAACTGTTTGTAGCGATCTCCCCACATTTTATGCATCAGGCTCTTTTTCCCGTGGACTACTTCGTCGTGAGACAATGGCAGGATATAGTTTTCATTGAGCATATACATGAAAGAAAAGGTCAGCAGATTAAAGTGATCTTTGCGATAGATGGGGTCCATTTCGTAAAAGCGGAGCACATCATTCATCCAGCCCATATTCCATTTGTAATCAAAGCCCAACGCACCCGTTTCAATCATCCCTGTCACTTTTGTTTCAGAAGAAGACTCTTCGGCAACCATAATTGTCTCGGGATGGGCCAGCTTCACAACCGCATTTAGCTTTTGCAGAAAATAGAAACCTTCAAAATTGCGATTACCGCCTTCGTGGTTGGGGGTCCAGGGCCCTTCGTCGTAATCCCGGTAGAGCATGTTAGAAACAGCATCTACCCGAATCCCATCCAAATGATACATCTCGATCCAAAACATGGCACTTGAAATCAGAAAACTCTGGACTTGTGGCTTACCTAAATCAAAATTGATGGAGCCCCAGCGGATGTTTTTGGCCCGATCTGGATCTTCATATTCAAATGTCGGTGTCCCGTCGTAATAAGGGAGGGTATCATCGTTAATGCAGAAGTGACCAGGCACCCAATCGACCAAGACACCGATATTGTTTTGATGACAGGCTTCTACAAAATTTTGAAATTCTTCTGGCGTGCCGTAATAAGAGCTAAGCGCGAAGTAACCAATCAGCTGGTATCCCCAACTCATTCCCAAAGGATGCTCCATCAGCGGCATGAATTCGATGTGGGTGTAGCCCATCTCCTTGACATAGGGAACCAATTCGCGAGTCAAATCAGCAAAGGAATATGGTGTGCCATCATCATGATGCTTCCAAGAACTGGCATGGACTTCATAAATGTTCAGCGGTCGTTTAAACTGATTCGAGCGCTTTTTACGCCCCATCCACAAACCGTCTTTCCATTTCTTTTCAGGAATATCATAAACTACCGCAGCATCGTGGGGTCTTTTTTCAAAAAAGACTGCAAAAGGATCAATCTTAAAAATCTCGCGTCCATTTGCTTGACGAACTTTGAATTTGTACAACTGTCCTGTCACGGCAACGGCTGTAACAATCTCCCAAATGCCGGAGTCGTTTCGCCGCTGCATTGGCAAAGAATCATCCCAAGCGTTGAAATCACCCACCAGCCAAACTTGTTGTGCATTCGGTGCCCATACTCGGAAAACATACTCACCGGAGGAAAGCTTGTGACACCCTAAGAAATGCTGGGCATAGAAATTTTCACCGGATAAAAACCTGGCTTCTGCTTCGAGTACTTGTCCTTCAACTTCTTCAACCATACCATTTCCCTTTCTTTCTGCGTAATTCTGTCCAAAACATCCATTTCCCTAAAAAAGGTAGCAACAGCACCTTCAACTGCGGGAACCAACGTTTTCTAATATAATAATAACATAATCTTAATCATTGGAAAGTATAAACCTTCAAAAAAGATAAAATTGTTCACTTGACTCAAAAGCATTATTTATTCTCGTTTTCAAACCTTCGTAAATAAACCGCTTACATGTTAATTTACGGGTTTTATCAAGTTTCATCACTTTTCAGAATATTTCTTGTTGACGTTTTTTCAAACTTGTGCTAATTAATTAAAATTTATGTAGGAAAAGCCATTATTCATTAAGAAAATAACATAGATTGACTTTATCTCAGTGAAAAACGTTGTAATTCAACAACAATAGCGATTTATAAGATTTTTCAATCATCTTACTGTAATGTCCATACCTTTTTTCTGAAAAAGACGCTTTGATTGTTTTCCCCTGCACCATAAGGTAAGGTAGAAATAAAGGAGTGTGGCTGTTTTGGATATAAAAATGCTAGGCATGATTTTTGGAATCAACTTTGTTTACGTTACTTTGAACACTTTACGATTTTTATTGACGATGAAAGGGTACCGAATCATTGCACCGCTTTTGAGCATGGTTGAGATTACCGTTTACATTTTGGGACTTTCGTTAGTGCTGGATCGCTTAGATGATCCGCTGAATCTTTTAGTTTATGCTCTTGGTTATGCCGTTGGAATCAGTGTTGGAATTAAAATTGAAGACCGGTTAGCGCTTGGCTATATTATGGTGACCGTCATCCTTCCTTCAGATAGCGAAGTCGACCGCCAAATGCCCGCAACACTTCGAGACCACGGTTATGGTGTTACGCAAAGTGTCGCCCAGGGATTGGAGGGGGAACGGATTTTATTGGAGATCCTCTCTTCTCGAAAAAATGAACAGGAGCTTTATCGATTGATTAAAGATATTGAAGCTCGGGCTTTTGTCATCTCCTATGAGCCAAAATATATTTCCGGTGGTTTTTGGACAAAGAAAGTCCGCAATCGTGATAAAAATGCTGTAAAATAACAAAATATGCATTTTTTTCGGGATCTGAAATACTTTTTCCACTTTTTTATTAGATGCTATCGACATTAACTTATCATTTTGTTATTATTTTGATATAAAATTCTCAGGAACTGAGGTCATAAAATGGAACAACCATCCACATCTGATAGCAAGCTTGGCTTACTCACAGTGACTAGCGGTCTTGTTGCTGTCGTTTTTTTTGTACTCTATCTAATACTGGCTAACCGCTATGCCGTCGATTTTTTGGAAATACAACTATTGCAGCATAATTTTTTCGATGAGAGTGCCTTGACGTTAGTTTTCAATCACCTCTTCATCTTGTTTGCCACGATTTTCAGCGGTTTTTTGTGGCGATATTACAAAGCCACAAAGAACGATTCATTTCAGGAAGCTTCAGCGTTTTACTTTTTTGCATACGTCATCTTGCTGTTACGGACGTTTCTGTTTGTCTTCAATCCCGAATCTTTTCCATATATATTGGCAGCGGGACTACAAATTTTGATTACTCTGATTGCGATGTTGTTCTTTTTAATTTCCTTTTTGAACAATCGCCGATACTATTTCTTAGCCTTTTTAATGGCAGTCAATATGATGATGTATCTAGCCAGTGTGATTTACAGCGTCTTCACTGCTGAATTCATCTTACCGAATTTTGGCAGCATCCTGTCGGCGGTCTTCAATATCAGCTTTTTGACTTTGTTTACTTTAGTGCAAATCCGTAAAGAGAAAAAAGTTTTTACTCATCCCCACATCTCCTGATAAACGAACTATATTCTCGATAATTGCTGGCGGCGCAAATTATTTCAAAACTGTAGTCTGTTTTAGAGTAGTTGTTTTGTAATCACAACTCGTTTCAGCCTTTTGCGTGTAGAGAAGTATTATGCCTCTACAACTAATTCTTTGATTTCACCATTTGTATAGACCTTGTAGATGCACTCCATCTTTTTGTGAGTACTTGAAGCGATTACCAGGTAGTAATTGCCGTTGCTGTCAAAATCCATTTCACCAATTGTCTTGTATTGGAAACCTTCGACAGCGTATTTGCCATTTTTACGAATGTAGGCCGCCGCCTGAGAGCCTGAAACGATAAAGTTGGCCTCTACTAGCCAATCCAGCACAATAGGTACTACGGTTGATGCATTTACTTCTTTTTGTTTTTGGATGGCCAGCACAATTTCTGCGTCGGAAAAATTCGACTCATCAATTTGGCTCAATTTCAATTCTCTGCGAGCCTTTTCCACTTCCACCATCGAAACAAAAGTGATTAAATCACCTTGTTCTCGTTTATTCCCTTGCATTTCAACTGAGTTATTCTGTAGCTTTTCCAAATAAATGCCTCCTTTGATTCGTCTCTGCGATCCTGCAAAGAAAACAGTGATTGTTGGTCAGCTTATTGCTTTCACTGCTCCAAAATAAATTGTATCGGCTCGTTTTCTCTTGCACTTCACTCACTAATTAAAGTTTATCACGCATTTATTAGATTAACAACAATAACACTTACTATTTTCTCATTTTTATCACCATTCTTTTTCAAAAGCCTACTTTATTTTGACCAACCACTGTTGCAGGCCTCCTGCATAAGCTTTACACAGCTCGCTATACATACATATTTTTTCAAAATGAGATTTTGCTGTGACTCTCTCTCTATTTATTGGTGATTCCAACAGGTCAGTTTTTATTAAATGCGGGATTTTAAGAAAAAAGCCATCACTTTCTGCAACAATTTCTGTCATTAAAAGAGCATTTAGAAAAATTGAATCTCGTGGCTTTTTACCACGCAGCACACGGCTGACAATCCAGCCGGTTTGTTGCATGAAATAATCTTCATCCACATCTCCAATTAGTCGGCGTAAAGGAGCATAAACTTCTGGTTCAGACACTATTCGATTAGCTGAAAAATAACCTGCCAGATCTTTTTCCTGCAGATCTCCCACACTTGCAGAACACAACGCCAAGTCCTCATCAGCCACACGACTATAACGAAGCAGCGTTGTCCCGTTTTCGACAAAGTAAGGGGCAAAGTTTTCTGTCAATGCGATGCGCTTTTCTTCGAAGATTCCCGCGATGGTTTCTGCTTCTTTTCCCCAAGCACCAAGAGTACTTTGAACCGCTTCACTTAAACGAATCTGCTCTTGTTCTTCTCGAGTGAAGACCGGCAGTGCCAAACGATAACGCCGTTCTTCACGAAGGATTAACCCAGCTTCGATGCAGGCTTCCAAGTACCTGGAAAATCCCGCTTCAGAAAAAACTTTCACCAGATCCCGCAAAGTCACTTGCGGATGCTGATACAAATAATCACTTAAACTGTCAAAATAGTGCTGGCGAGATAGGCGAATCTTTTGTTTATCAGATGCTTCACAGATCAATATCACGATCATTGACTCCTTTTCTAGTAAAAAAAGCCGCTCCCGTTAGCTTCATACCGCAACCACTGCAACCCTCTACCCAAAATTAAGGATAGGTGGATTGTCCGGTTCTAACGCTGTTGCCTAAACTCTAATGAGAAAAGCAGGCAGCAGCGTTTGGCAGAATCTTCACAGGATCGACTCTCTGCTTTACTTTACAGCTTAAAATAGCTTGATTAGTTGTTAAAAGCCGCTGTTAATTGTGGGACAACTTGCTTTTTGCGAGAAACAACGCCCGGTAAAAGCGCACGATTATTCGTTAACGTGGTGTTAAAAGCTGTTTCAACTTTGGCAACCGGTTCGCCAGTTACCAGCAATTCAGAATTGCTGTTCAAGATATCCGTAGCAATCAGCAAGAACAAGTCATAGCCTTTCTCTTCACTTTCAGCTTTCATAGCAGCTTCCAGCTCGGATTGGCGATCAAAGACTTCTTTCAAGTCAACAGTGTTCACTTGCGCAATCCGGACCGTCTTATCTGCCATTGGAAAACTCTTAGCATCTAAGTCCAACAATCCTTCTGCTGATTTATCAGACAAATTAGTCCCTGCCTTCAACATAGCCAGACCATAGCTTTCCAAGTCAACTTCAGCAATTTCAGCTAGTTTTTCAGCAGCGTTGACATCTTCAGGGGTACACGTCGGTGATTTGAACAGCAAAGTATCTGAAATGATGGCTGACAACATGATCCCGGCAATCTCTTTTGTGATTTCTGCTTCCATTTCCCGATACATTTTGTAGATAATTGTACTGGTACAGCCCACTGGTTCCGCACGGTAATACAATGGATTGGCAGTTTCAAAGTTAGCGATGCGGTGATGATCCACTACAGATAAAATATTCACCTCGGCAATATCAGAAACACTCTGCTGGAATTCATTGTGATCCACCAGCATAACATCGCTGGTTTCAGGTTTAACCGCAGTGATTACTCGTGGGGCAGTTAACTGGAAATGATCCAGTGCAAATTGCGTTTCTTCTGAAGGGGTACCTAACGCAACAGCTTCAGCATCCACGTCCATAGCTTTTTGCAGCTGAGCAAATGCGATGGCAGCCCCGATGGCATCGGTATCAGGATTTTGGTGACCAAAAATCAAAACTTTCGACATAATTTAAGTTCGCTCCTTTAGTTGAATTCTTAATTATCATAACAAAAAAAGAGAAAGAAAGAAATCATTCTTTCCCTCTCTTGTCGTTTTATCAGCGGGTCAAATAGCCGACATAATCTTCGGTATGAAGCAGTTTTTTCGCATTGTCTACCCGATCTTCTGTCGGTGGCAAGATACCTTCCAAAGGATAATCCAGATTCAGTTCTTCCCATTTGTATTTTCCCATCGTATGGTAAGGTAAAATTTCTACCTTATCGACATTGTTCAATGTCTTAATAAATGTATTTAGACGGATCAAGTATTCGTCGTAATCGCTGCGTTCCGGTACCAAAACGTGGCGGATCCAGACTGGTTTATTGATTTCAGATAAGTACTGTGCCATATCCAGAATGCTTTTATTGGATTGACGAGTCAGCATTTTATGGGCTTTTTCATCAATTTGTTTGATGTCAAACAAAAGCAGGTCCGTGTATGTCATCAACTCATTAAACTTGGAGAAGAAAGGTTCTTCTCTGGTAAAAGGCTGGCCACAAGTGTCCAAAGTTGTATTGATTCCTTGAGCTTTGGCTTTTTTGAAGAGATCGATCAAAAAGTCAATTTGCAGCAAGGGTTCGCCACCACTGACCGTGATTCCGCCTTTTTTTCCCCAGTAGCTTTGATAATGCAGCGCTTCTTCCAGGACATCGTCAGCCGTACGCTTGCGAGCTTTGGGATTTTGCAGCATCCAGGTATCCGGATTGTGACAGAATTGACAGCGCATCTTGCATCCTTGTAAAAAGACGATAAAGCGCACGCCGGGGCCATCAACAGAGCCGAAGCTTTCGGTAGAATGTACGATTCCATAGACCTCTTCTTGATTGGTTTTCTCAGACATCGATCTGATCCTCCTATATATAGTGATTCAAACACGGCAACAGCGCTTGAAATTAAAGGTTTCAGTGAAATGCAAGGTTTCTCAGCGCGACAAACAATAAAATGTGAAGTCCCGCACAACCATTATAACAAAAGGCGGATGAACAATGTCCATCCGCCTTTTATGGGCTTGTTCGTTAAATCAGCTTACATGTGATCGTGGAATGTACGGCTGATAACATCCAATTGTTGTTCGCGAGTCAAGTCAATGAACTTAACTGCGTAACCGGATACTCGAATTGTGAAGTTTGCATATTCTTCTTTTTCCGGATGTTCCATCGCATCAATCAGTTTTTCTTTACCGAAGACGTTCACGTTCAAGTGATGAGCACCTTGATCGAAGTAACCATCCAAAACGTGAGTCAAGTTTTCGATTTGTTCATCTTCATCATGACCCAATGCGTCAGGGTTGATACTTTGAGTATTTGAAATACCATCCAATGCCAATTCATAAGGCAGTTTAGTCAAAGAGTTCAATGAAGCCAACAACCCGTGAGTTTCTGCTCCGTATGAAGGGTTTGCGCCTGGTGCCAATGGTTCACCAGCAGGACGTCCGTCAGGCAATGCACCAGTTGCTTTTCCGTAAACCACGTTTGAAGTGATTGTCAAAATCGAAGTTGTCGGTTCTGAGTTACGGTAAGTGTGGTAGTGTTCCAATTTTTCCATGAAGGTCTTCAACAACCAAACTGCCAAGTCATCGGCACGATTGTCGTCGTTACCGTATTTAGGGAAGTCTCCTTCAATCTTGTAGTCAATTGCCAAGCCATTTTCGTCACGAACTGGGTAAACTTTTGCGTATTTGATAGCAGCCAATGAATCTACTACGTGAGAGAATCCGGCAATCCCCGTTGCAAACGTCCGTTTCAAATTACTATCCATCAATGCCAATTCCGCAGCTTCATAGTAATATTTGTCATGCATGTAGTGGATGCAGTTCAATGTATTTACATACATGCCTGCCAACCATTCCAACATGTCGTCATATTTTTCCATGACTTCATTAAAGTCCAAAGCGTCGTCACCAGTGATTCCACGATATTTAGGACCAACTTGTGTTTTGCTCTTTTCATCCACACCACCGTTGATCGCATACAACAAAGCTTTTGCCAAGTTAGCACGGGCACCAAAGAACTGCATTTCTTTACCGGTTTCTGTCGCAGACACACAACAGCAGATTGCGTAGTCGTCACGCCATACTGGACGCATCACATCGTCGTTTTCGTATTGGATTGAAGAAGTTTCGATAGAAATCTTGGCAGCGTAGTCTTTGAATGCTTGTGGCAAACGTGAAGAATACAAAACTGTCATGTTTGGTTCTGGTGAAGGACCCATGTTTTGCAAGGTACGCAAGAAGCGGAAGTCGTTTTTAGTTACCAACGTCCGGCCGTCCATACCCATACCAGCGATCGACAATGTTGCCCAAACCGGGTCGCCTGAGAACAATTCGTTGTAGCTAGGGATACGTGCGAATTTCACCATACGCAATTTCATTACTAAGTGGTCGATCAATTCTTGTGCTTCGTCTTCATTCAACAGTCCCCGTTGCAGATCCCGTTGGATGTAGATATCCAAGAAAGTAGAGATACGGCCGATAGACATTGCTGCCCCATTTTGTTCTTTAATAGCGGCCAAGTAACCGAAGTAAGTCCATTGAACGGCTTCACGAGCATTTTCAGCTGGACGAGAAATGTCAAAGCCATATGCTGCAGCCATCTCTTTCATGCGTTTCAATGCTTTGTATTGATCTGAGATTTCTTCACGAAGACGGATGTCTTCTTCTGTGAATTGACCGTGGCCACAGTTGGCATGGTCATGTTGTTTTTGTTCCATCAGGTAGTCGATACCGTACAAAGCAACCCGTCGGTAGTCACCAACGATCCGGCCCCGGCCGTAAGTATCCGGCAAACCAGTAATAATTTTCGCACGACGAGCGGCACGAATTTCTGGCGTATACACATCGAAAACACCTTGGTTATGTGTTTTGTGGTATTTATTGAAAATTTCAGTGTATTTAGGGTTTACATCATAGCCGTAGCTTTCCAATGCTTCTTCAGCCATCCGAATCCCACCATAAGGCATGAAGGCACGCTTCAATGGTTTGTCTGTTTGCAGACCAACGATTTTTTCTTCGTCTTTTAAGCTTTCATCGATATACCCGGCACCGTAAGCATTTGCTGCTGTAACAACATCTGCTTCCATATCCAAGACGCCACCGTTTTCGCGTTCTTGTTTTTGCAATCCTTGTAGTTTGCCCCACAGTTCGTTAGTCGCATCTGTTGGTTCTGCCAAGAAGTCTGCGCTGCCTTCATAAGGTGTGTAGTTTTCTTGAATGAAATCGCGAGTATCGATTCCTTCTTTCCAAAGCTTGCCTTTAAATCCGTCCCAGGCTGTTTTGTTCATTTCTTCAACGTTTGTTGCAGTTCCCATCAATGAACCCTCCTTAATTAACCGCTGTCAATTTATGTAACAGCTTTACGAAGATAGTATAACACATATCTTTTCCAATGCAAGTTTTTTCATGAAACTTGTTCAAAAAAACACGATCTGTTGTCACTTAAAGTATAGGAAACGCTATATACCAGCCCTATTTACTTGTGCAAGGTTTGTTTTTCCTGGGACTTTTTTAAGCTTTTTATTGGTTTGGCTTGAAACAAAAAACAGCCCGCTGTATTGATACAGAAGGCTGTTTTTTAAACAGATTATATAACAGTTTCGGGATTTTTTTCTGGCAAGGCAGGATCTCGAAGTTCGTGGACAGCGATCAAAACGCCGCCAGCATTCTCATCAACCGCAAAAGAGCCGTTAGAGGTGCGTTCACCAATCGGGTATTTTTCGGTATTAATCTCGGTCAGTTGACCCTTTTGATTTTGTAAGAGTAGCCGTCGATCATCGCCAGCCCCCATATACAAGACGCGATGAGGATTTTTCTTCAGCTCCCGCAAAACCATCAAGCCTCGTTTTGCTCGGCCTAATGGATTGAGTTCTTGGGCCAGCATCCGCTTGACTGCTCCTCGTTGCGTCACGATTACAATCGGCGTATCCCCTTCAGATAAAACTAGCAACCCGTTGACAATAAAGTCTCCTTCTTTTAAATTCATGGACTTCACGCCGGCTGCTTTTGGTCCAACTACCGGTACTTCTGACAGTGGATACCGCAGTCCAAAACCACGATTGCTTACTAAAAAGACATCATCGTCTCGGCCTTCTTCCACTAGGTAGACTGCCAGCAGTTCATCTGTCTCATCCTTGAATTTAATCATCGTTAGCGGTCGACTCTTATAGGTCCGCCACGGTTCAAATTCAGTCATCTTTGTCTGTTTGATTAAACCATTTTTAGTAATCATCACAAAGTTTTTAGTCGGGTCCAGTTCTTTGAAACTGAAAACTTGTAAAATCGATTCATCAATCCCGAAGTTCATCATGGTTTGTGAGATATGTTCACCGATGTCCTTCCATTTTAAATCAGGCAATTCATGCACTGGTCGATAGATGACATTTCCTTTATCAGTAACGATCAACAAATGATCCAACGTATTGACTGCACCTGTGTATAAGACGAAATCGCCGTCTTTCATCCCCAGCTCTTCTGGTTTTGATGCTTGGTAGCTGCGCACACTGCTGCGTTTAAGGTAGCCTTCGTGGGTCACAGATACAACGACATCTTCTTGTGCCACTAAAACCTCTGTTTCAATCTTAATCTCAGTGATTTCATCTTCGATTCTAGTTAAACGTTTGTTTCCATATTGTTTTTTAATTTCCCGCAGTTCCTGCTTGATGACTTTTTTGAGCTCCCCTTCATCAGTCAGGATCTTATGGAGTTCGGTAATAGTGATAGCCAGCTCTTCAGCTTCTGCCCGTAAAGCGGTGATATCGGTATTGGTCAGGCGATACAGCTGCAAGTTGACAATCGCTTCTGCTTGTTCCTCGGTAAAGCCGTGTTGCATCACCAAGTTATTTTTGGCATCTTTTTTATCTTTACTTCCACGAATCGTAGCAATGACTTCATCCAAAATAGAAAGCGCCTTAATCAGACCTTCTACGATGTGTTGACGTTTTTGAGCTTTCGTCAGTTCAAAACGGCTGCGGCGGAGTACGACATCTTCTCGGTGACTGATATAACTCGTTAAGATCCGCAAAAGACCCACTTGCTCAGGGCGCAAGTCAGCGATTGCCACCATATTGAAGTTGTAGTTGATCTGAAGTTCGGTGTTTTTGAACAAGTAGTTCAAGATTCCTTCTGCGTTGACTTCTTTTTTCAATTCGACAACGATGCGTAAGCCGGTCCGATCTGTTTCGTCACGGACTTCGGCAATCCCGTCAATCTTTTTGTTCAGCCGGATCTCATCCATCTTCTTTACAAGGCTGGCTTTGTTCACTTCGTAAGGAATCTCAGTGATTACCAGCTGTTGTTTGCCGCCTTTCAATTCTTCAATAGCTGTCACTGAACGCAAAATTACTTTGCCCTTGCCGGTTTCGTACGCCTTGCGAATTTCTTCTTTGCCTTGCAAAATCCCACCGGTAGGAAAATCCGGGCCAGGAATGAATTCCATGATTTTTTCCAGCTTCGCAGTAGGATGGTCAATCAAATAAATAGTGCCGTCGATGACTTCTGCTAGATTATGAGTCGGTATTTCAGTAGCATACCCTGCTGAAATACCGGTAGAGCCGTTCACTAGCAGATTGGGATATTTTGCCGGCAGTACAGTCGGTTCTTTTTCGGTATCATCAAAATTCCAAACAAGATCAACCGTTTCTTTTTCAATATCTGCTAGCAGCTCCCCACTGAGTTTAGACAAACGGGCTTCGGTATACCGCATAGCAGCTGGTGGATCGCCGTCCATGCTCCCGTTGTTCCCGTGCATTTCAATCAGAATCTCCCGCAGTTTCCAATCCTGACTCATTCGAACCATCGCTTCATAAATACTGCTGTCCCCATGGGGATGGTAATTACCCATGATGTTCCCTACGGATTTGGCAGATTTACGAAAGGCTTTCTCGTAAGTATTGCCGTCTTTGTTCATGGCAAATAGAATCCGACGTTGCACCGGTTTCAACCCGTCGCGAATATCCGGCAATGCCCGCTCTTGAATGATATATTTTGAATAACGTCCGAAGCGATCACCCATGACCTCTTCTAATGTTAATTCCTGAATATTGTGTTTGTGTTCCAAAAAAAAGCCTCCGATCATAAGTTGCTAAAAGCCAGAATCCATAAAATACCGACAGTTGTGAATCTCCGACAGCTTGCTGCTTTAGTGGCAACTTGACATCAACTATCAAGATGCACAAAAATACCTGTGGGGTCAGTCCAAGTCAAACAGACTGATTTCCTGATCTGTTTCTTCAGCTTCTGCTGCTGTTTTGACCTGCTGAATCTCCTGAGTCCGTTCCTCGTCGTAAAAGTCTGGCGTAGTGGTAGTGCTCTCTTCTTTTTTATCCAGGATACTGCCGTCTTCTTCCAACGTGAATTGGACGTGGCTTTCAATCCATTTACGCCGGGGTTCAACCTTGTCTCCCATCAGTGTCGTCACGCGGCGCTCTGCTTGAGCGGCATCTTCAATGCGCACCCGAATCAGCGTGCGGGTTTCAGGATCCATCGTTGTTTCCCATAACTGCTCCGCATTCATTTCACCTAGTCCTTTATATCGTTGCAGCATGTAGCCCTTACCGACTTTTTGAATCACAGATTGCAGCTCTTCATCAGTCCAAGCGTATTCCGTTACCGCCTTTTTGCCGACACCACGGGAAACTTTGTACAATGGTGGCAGTGCAATATAGACTTTGCCGGCTTCAATCAAAGGTTTCATATAACGATAAAAGAAAGTTAAAAGCAATACCTGGATGTGAGCACCATCGGTATCCGCATCGGTCATAATGATGACTTTGTCGTAGTTGGCATCGGCAATATCAAATTCAGGGCCCACTCCGGCACCAATCGTATAAATCATCGTATTGATTTCTTCATTTTTCAGGATGTCCTGCATCTTGGCTTTTTCTGTGTTGATAACTTTGCCTCGCAGCGGTAAAATCGCTTGAAATTTCCGATCCCGGCCTTGTTTAGCAGAACCGCCGGCAGAATCTCCTTCCACCAAAAACAATTCATTGCGTTTAGGGTTGCGGGACTGCGCCGGTGTCAGTTTTCCTGACAGCAAGGATTCGCCTTTTTTGCGTTTTTTTCCGCTGCGGCTTTCTTCTCGCGCTTTACGAGCTGCTTCTCTAGCTTCCCGTGCTTTGACGGCTTTGCGGACAAGCATTTGGCTCATTTCGCTATTTTCCTGCAAGAAAAAGCCCAGTTGTTCTCCTAAAACATTGTCCACCGCATTTCTTGCGATAGGCGTACCCAGTTTTTCTTTTGTTTGTCCTTCAAATTGCAGCAAGTTCTCCGGCACTCGGATAGAAAGCACTGCCGCCAGCCCCTCGCGAAAGTCAGAGCCTTCGAGATTACGATCTTTTTCCTTCAAGAGACCGACTTTTCGAGCATATTCATTGAAAGCTTTCGTCATAGAGGCTTTCAGACCAGCTTCATGTGTCCCCCCGTCTTTGGTGCGGACATTGTTGACAAATGACAGGATATTTTCAGAATAACCGTCATTGTATTGAAAGGCGATTTCCACTTCAATGCCGTCTCGTTCTCCGTTGAAGTAGATTACCGGTGTTAAGGTATCTTTTTCTTCGTTCAGGTAATCAACAAACTCCTTGATTCCTTCCTCAAAATGGAAAACTTCTTGAGTCGTTTCTTCTCCTCGCAAATCTGTCAACGTGATTTTGACGCCTCGCAACAAAAAGGCCGACTCCCGCAATCGTTCTGCCAAGACTTCATAGGAAAAACGGACTGTACTAAAAATAGTCTCATCTGGTAAAAAAGTCACCGTCGTTCCATTTGGCTTTCTTGTCTTCCCTAATTTTTTCAGCGTTCCAACCGCATGCCCGCCATTTTCAAAACGCTCTTCATATTCGACACCATCACGAACGATAGTCACTGTCAGTTGTTTGGAAAGGGCATTGACTACACTGGCACCCACACCGTGAAGTCCGCCCGAAGTCTTATAACCCCCTTGACCAAATTTTCCTCCGGCATGGAGCACTGTAAAAATAACCTCCACTGTAGGAATCCCAGATGCGTGCATTCCCACCGGCATCCCCCGTCCACTATCTGAAACCGTGACGCTATTGTCTTTATTCAAAGTAACTTCAATGTGATCACCAAATCCCGACAATGCTTCATCTACCGCATTATCGACGATTTCATATACTAAATGGTGCAGACCGCGGCTGTCGGTAGAGCCAATGTACATGCCGGGACGTTTGCGTACCGCCTCAAGACCTTCCAAAACCTGGATTGAAGCATCGTTGTATTCATTATTATTTTTCGCCAAAGAAAACTCTCCTTCACTTCTTTTGCGCTTGATACGCCAGTTTTTATAATACTTCAAAAACGCTGCGAAAAAAAGAGAAAACCTGAAGCTGGTTGTTCCCTCCGGCCTTTCATGATAAAATTGCGTAGTTGCCACAGAGCTGTTAATCAATTATTCAGGTAAATGATCTACCAGAAAAACTTTAGGACCACTTTTTGAGGGCCTGTTTTGATTCAATTAATTAGAAAGGAGGCTTACTATGAAAATCGCTGTTTTACTATTGGTCGCCTATCTGCTGGGCTCAATTCCCTCCGGTGTCTGGATCGGCAAAATTTTCTACAAAAAAGACATTCGCAACTTTGGCAGCGGCAATTCCGGGACCACCAATACCTTTCGCGTGCTGGGTAAACCTGCCGGGATCATTGTCCTTTTAATGGATATTTTAAAAGGAACCTTGGCTACTTGTCTGCCATTGCTCTTTCAAATTGACGGCATCAACCCACTGTGGTTCGGTGTTTGTGCCATTCTTGGCCACACGTTTCCGATTTTTGCCGGCTTCAAAGGCGGCAAAGCTGTGGCTACCAGCGCAGGGATGCTTCTAGGATATAACCCCGTTTTCTTTTTGTATTCTTGTGTAATCTTCGTAGTTTGCTTATATTTGACAAGTATGGTTTCACTATCCAGCATGATTGCAGCTGTTTTGATTACTCTTTCCACCGTCGTTCTGCCCTTTATCTGGCCTAAAGTCCTGCCAGATCACAACTGGCTTTTAACGGCCATCGCCACCGGAGTGACCCTTTTTATCTTCTATCGCCACCGGGAAAATATCCAGCGAATCAAAAAGGGGACAGAAAGTCGGGTGCCTTTTGGACTAAATAAAAAAGAATAATTGCTATATCAGACCTCGCGCCGTTAAAAAGCACAAGGTCTTTTTTCATGTCCCATTCTTGAAACATTCCTTTGGGTAGCACTAGCACTCAACTTTAAATCACAACAAGACGGCTATCGCTGACCCTGCCATGACAAGGTCAGCGATAGCCTATTTAATATCAGCGAAGCATCAAAGCTATTTGACTGTTATCGCATATTTGGTTACAAAAGTTTCTTCAGGGCCTAATTTCTGAATTCCCAATTTATCTGCCAGCTCGCCGGTAGCGTCTATCGTATCCGCAATACCCGCCCACGGTTCAATGCAGATAAAAGGTGACTCTTTGGGATAAGGAGACCAAATGCCAAAATAAGGCATATTGTTGAAAGCAACACTGACGCTGTGAGGTGATTTGTCACTTGCAATCGTGATCTTAGTCAAGCCCTTTGATTCATAGATCAGTGCATCATTTTCAAACATTTCGTGGGTCAGCTTCAGATTTGTATTTGTCGCCCCCAATGTTTTTTGAGCTGCGTCAATAAAGCCGTCTTTTAAAGGCAACGTGATGCGGGATTTCATCGGTGAAAAAGCAAGATAGTAGTCTTCAAAAGTCAAATCTTCAGTTAAAGGTACATTGAATCCAGGATGGCCGCCAATGGAAAACAGCAGCTCTTCAGAAGCAGGATTTTTCACTTCATAACGAACCTGTACGCCTTCTCCTCCCAGCTCATAATGAACGTAAAGCTCAAAATCAAAGGGATAGACTGCTTTGCTCTGAAGATCAGCTTTCAAACAGAACGTAACTGCTTCGCCGCTTTGTTCCACTAACTGGAAGTCCCGATCTCGAGCAAAACCATGCTGTGGCAAATGATACGTTTTTCCTTGGTAACGGTAGCTACCGTCCTTCAGGCTGCCGACAATAGGAAACAAGATTGGTGCATGGCGGCCCCAATAGGCTGGATCCGCTGTCCATAAATATTCCAAACCGGTAGCTTTACTTTTGATACTCGTCAACTGCGCTCCGTGATGAGCAATGGTAGCGATCAATTGGCCGTTTTCGATGGTCACTGTCATTTGCCAGACCTCCCGTTAATTCGGACGGCTTGCCTTTGAAAGATTATCCAAAATCCAGCAAAAGCCTGCCGACACCTGATTAATAGTTATGCTTTTCCAACTCTTCTTTGAACCGGTGATTTAAGACCCGCAAGTAAGTTCCTTTCATGCCAAGGGAACGCGATTCGATGATTCCTGCTGATTCCAGTTTCCGCAAGGCATTTACGATAACAGAACGGGTAATACCAATTTTATCAGCGATATTGGATGCCGTCAAACGACCTTCATCCCCCTCCAACGCTTCAAAGATTGCCTGCACTGCTTTCAATTCACTATAAGACAGCGTATTGATTGCCATTTGTACAGCCGTCGCACTGCGAACATCTTCTTCGATATTACGAGATTTTTGATACAAGAACTGCATCCCGACAACCGTTGCTCCATATTCTGCTAACACCAAATCATCATCTGCGAAAGCTTCTTCCATACGGGCCAAAATAATGGTTCCTAATCGTTCGCCGGCACCAAAAATCGGTACAACAGTGGTTAAGCCATGAGGATACTGCTCGCGACGCTCCACTGGAAAGGCCGTCATGTCGCTATCAATTGCGATATTGGCTTCGGTTTTTCCCAGATGGTCTACCATGTCGGTATACGCTTTAGGAAATTGTTTTTCCACAAACATATTTTTAACACGGTCGTTATTTACGTCATGTTTTTCGTTAAATCCCAACAAAGTCCCTTCACTTGAGATGATATAGGTGTTGGCATCTAAAATATCACCTAAAGTCATCGCCATCTTGTCATAAGGCAGATCTGATTTCATATCAAAAGTATTTTTTTGTTGCAACAGCTCATTGACCCGTCGTGTTTTCTCCAATAATGATGTCATTTTTCTCCACTTCTCCTCTTACAAAATATAACGGCTGAGATCTTGATCAGACACGATCGCTGCCAATTTTTCGTTTACATAATTTTCGGTGATGGTGATTTCTCCCATCTGCATATCCGGTGCTTCAAAGAGTAAATCTTCCAACAGTTTTTCCAAAATCGTATGCAACCGACGCGCACCGATATTATCCGTGTCCCGGTTCACATCAAAAGCAATTTGAGCGATTTTCTCCAGTGACTCGCGCGTGAAGGTTACTTTGACATTTTCTGTATCCAATAAAGCGATATATTGTTTAATCAAAGCGTTGTTGGGTTCAGTCAAAATTTTGACAAAGTCTTCTGCTGTAAGATCATCCAATTCCACCCGTATTGGGAAGCGCCCTTGCAGTTCCGGGATCAAATCACTTGGTTTTGACAGATGGAAAGCGCCTGAAGCAATGAATAAAATATGATCAGTATTGATTACACCATATTTCGTGCTGACTTGAGAACCTTCGACAATTGGCAAGATATCACGTTGGACACCTTCTCGTGACACTTCACCGGATTGCTGCGATTTGGAAGTAATTTTATCAATTTCATCAATAAATATGATGCCGCTGGATTCTGCTAGACGAATGGCTTCACTGTGGATATCAGCGTCATTTACCAATTTGGAGGATTCTTCTTGTATCAGAAGTTCACGGGCTTCTTTGACAGTCACCGTTCGTTCTTGTTTTTTACGCGGCCTCAAAGCATCCAATGTTTCATTCAAGTCGATTCCCATCTGTTCCAGCCCGTTGTTCATAGAGGGTCCTTGAACTTTTGGTTCTTCGATTTCAATAGTGACTTCCCGCTCGTCCAACAGTCCTTTTTCCAACTGTTCAAAGATTGTTTGCCGATTGGCTTTGATTTCTTCGGTGAGCTCCTCTTTTGGTTCACTTTCTTGTTGCCCCATCGCAAACATATTCATCATTTGTTCGTAAGGATTTCCAGTTTTTTTCTGTTCCTTCTTGATACCTGGAACCAAAACTTTCACCAAACGACGATTGGCCTTTTTTACTGCCCGACTGTAGACACGGCTGTATTGTTCTTTACGGACAATCTGGATGCCGTTTTCAACCAAATCCCGTACCATAGATTCTACGTCGCGACCGACATAGCCGACTTCTGTAAACTTCGTCGCTTCCACTTTGACAAAGGGAGCCTGCACGATTTTTGCCAGTCGTCGGGCAATTTCCGTCTTGCCGACACCGGTAGGACCAATCATCAACATATTTTTAGGGGTAACTTCTTGTTGCATTTCTTCGTCTAGTTGCAGACGACGATAACGATTACGCAAAGCTACTGCAACAGCCTTTTTGGCTTCTTGTTGGCCAATGATATATTGATCTAATTCGGATACGATTTCTCTAGGTGTTCTGTTGATTTCTGCCATAATCTTCTCCTTACATTTCTTCAACGATGATATTGTGGTTGGTAAAAATACAAATATCAGCGGCGATATTCAACGCATTCTCAGCAATTTCACGGGCTGACATCTGCTCATTGTGCTGCTTCATCGCTCGCGCTGCCGCTAAAGCATAGTTGCCCCCGGAACCGATAGCCAAAATACCGTCATCTGGCGTGATTACTTCTCCTGTTCCGGAAACCAGCAGCATCTCTTTGTCATTCATGACAATCAGCATGGCTTCCAATTTTTGCATCGCCTGCTGGGTGCGCCATTCCTGGGCCAATTCCACAGCAGCTCGTTGCAGGTTGCCGTTATATTCATTTAGCTTGCCTTCGAATTTTTCTTCCAAAGTAAACGCATCGGCAACACTACCGGCAAAGCCGACAACCACTTCACCGTTGTAGATTCGGCGTACTTTACGAGCAGTGCCTTTCATAACAACTTGCTCACCCATTGTTACTTGGCCATCTCCGGCCATTGCAAATTTTCCGTCTTTTTCCACTGCACAGATCGTAGTGGAATGAAATTGTGATTCCATAGTCAACCTCCGTTATTCCTTCTGCAACAATTTGGCTGTCACAGCTTTAATTTATTTGTATTTATGTCAATAAAACCAAGATTCTGAACTTTCGTGAAGTAGTTACCACGAACAAAAAATCATGCCCGGGGATGAAAATGCCGGTAGTTTTTCTGCAGACTTTCCTTTGTGACGTGTGCATAGATCTGGGTGGAAGATAAATTGACATGCCCCAACAGCTCTTGAACTGTCCGCATATCCGCCCCGTTGTTCAGCAGATGAGTCGCAAAGGTATGCCGCAGCATATGGGGATGAATCTGGCTATCCAGACTACTTTTTTGGATAATCTGATCCAAGATGTACTCGATTCCCCGCGCAGTTAATGCGCCGCCTCGGCTGTTAACAAAAAGCTGTGGACTAACTGTCTCCTGCTTAGCTGTCAGTCGTTCTCGTCCATCAGCTAAATAGCCTTTCATCGCCACAGCAGCATGTTCACTGAAAGGAACATAGCGCTCCTTGTTTCCTTTCCCCAAAACCAACAGCACACCACCGGACCAATCGATATCAGAAAGCTTCAAACCAGCACATTCTGAAACCCGCAGACCGGAACCATACAGCACTTCCAAGATGGCCCGATTGCGCTGTTGCAAGGGTTCATCTCCTTTTACGGCATCAAAAAGCGCCGCCATCTCCTTTTCATAGAAAAAGCGGGGCAGTTTGGCATTCTTTTTTTTCAGGTGGACATACGTAAAGGGATTTTCATCAATGACTTCTTCTTTCAGCAAGAACTGGTAAAAAGCTCTTAAACTAGCGATTTTACGGCTAATCGTGTTGCGGCTGTAGTCTTTTTCATTGAGAAAAGCAAGATACACTCTAACATCTCGATGCTCCAATTTCAAGTAATCTCCGTTTCCCGATTCATTTAAGAACACTTGAAAATCATTGAAATCTCGCTGATAAGCCGTTACCGTCTTTTTTGAGTAACCCCTTTCAACCTCAAGATAGCGATAAAATTCACTAAGCCAATCCATCGGTGACGCTCCTCTCATTTTTAACACGGACTAAATGTAACATAACACATTCGAAATGACAATCGAATTGTCAGAATTTAGGTAATATTTCAAAGTTCGTTCACAATTACCACAATTATATTAAGAAATCTAAGAAAAGAACGCTGCTACAACGCTACGCTTGCCCTTGTTTCCTCAATAACCAGCTATCTGATTGCACCAAAAGGAAAGCTGTGACAATCTATGCTGTCACAGCTTTTTCTCGTTATTCGATTGTAGCCAAAGCTGTCAGTGCCCGCTCTGCCAATGTAGCATAACGAAGTTTTTTATCTTTGATCCGTTCTGGAAGCTCTGGCAGCAATCCAAAATTGGCATTCATCGGTTGGAAGTGTTTCCCTTCTGCATGCGTAATGTAGTAGGCCATGCTGCCAATCACCGTTTCTTGCGGAAAAATCACGGCATCTTTGCCTAATGCCAAATTTGCCGCATTCAAGCCGGCTACCAAGCCACTGGCAGCACTTTCCACATATCCTTCGACTCCCGTCATTTGACCTGCGAAGAATAAGTTTGGACGTTTCTTTGTTGCGTAGGTTTGCGTAAGCAGTTCAGGTGAATTCATGAAGCTATTGCGGTGCATCACCCCATAGCGGACGAATTCGGCGTTTTCTAAGCCCGGAATCATGCGAAAGACCCGCTTTTGCTCCCCCCATTTAAGATGAGTTTGAAAGCCGACAATATTGTACAAGGAAGCGGCCGCATTGTCTTGACGTAGTTGGATCACCGCATGGGGCCGCTTGCCAGTTTTTGGATCTTCCAATCCCACTGGTTTCATGGGGCCAAACAGCATTGTTTTCGGACCGCGACCAGCCATTACTTCAATTGGCATACAGCCTTCAAAGTACTTTTCCTTTTCAAATTCTTTTAGTTGCGCAACTTCAGCCGTTACCAAAGCATCCCGGAAGGCTTCGAACTCTTCTTTGTTCATGGGACAGTTTAGGTAGGCAGCTTCTCCCTTGTCGTAGCGGGATTTTAAGTAGACTTTGTCCATGTCGATGCTGCTTTTCTCTACAATAGGGGCTGCGGCATCATAGAAATAAAAGCCATCAGAGCCATTAAAAGCCTGAATCGCTTTTGCCAATGGTTCTGAGGTCAGCGGCCCTGAGGCAACCACTGTAATCCCTTCTGGAAGCTCGGTCACTTCTTCATGAATAACAGTTACTAATGGATGTTCTTTCACCTTTTTAGTAATCAGTTGTGAAAAATTATCCCGGTCTACTGCCAATGCACCACCGGCTGGCACAGCCGTTTCATCTGCAGAAGTTACAACGACAGAGTCCAAGCGACGCATTTCTTCTTTCAATACCCCGACGGCATTTGCCAAGCTATTGCCTCGCAGTGAATTGGAACAAACCAGTTCGGCAAAATTTTCAGTGTGGTGGGCTTCGGTAGACTTGACTGGGCGCATTTCATAAAGACGTACTGGAACTCCGGCTTGAGCAATCTGCCAAGCAGCTTCACTGCCCGCCAGACCCGCACCAATCACATTTACTGTTTCAGGCATAGATTATCCTCTTTTCTGTCTGTTAAATACAGCTCGATTTTTCTTTCATTTAAAAGCTCATGCACCAGTGACAGTTTCACCGGGACATGAGCCGCTAACAATACAACTTATTTTTGGACAGCTTCTTCGTAATCGCCATTGATGCAAACGACTTGTTTGCCGCCTTTGACTTTCTTTTCCACCAAGTACTTGCCACACTTCGGACAATCTCGGCCAACGGGTTTGTCCCATGAAGTGAAATCACAATCGGGATAGCGGGAACAACCGTAAAACAACCGATTCTTCTTGGATTTGCGTTCGATTACCTGGCCTTCGTGACAAACTGGGCAAACCACCCCAATCTCTTTGACAATTGGCTTGGTATTCCGACACTCAGGAAAATTACTGCAGGCATAAAACTTACCGAAGCGCCCTAGTTTGATGACCATTGGATGACCACAAACATCACAGTCAAAGCCAGCTGGCTCATCTTTGATCTGGATTTTTTCGATTTTTTCTTCTGCTTCATTGAGCTCTTTTTCAAAAGGTCGGTAAAAACGATCCACCACTTTGACCCAGTTTTCTTTGCCTTCTTCCACGCTATCCAAATCATTTTCCATCTGGGCTGTGAAGTTGACATCCACAATTTGTGGGAAGAAATCTTCAACCAGTGTATTGACAATTTCACCAAGCTCTGTCGGTTCAAAACGTTTTTGTTGTAGTTTTACATAGTAACGACGCTGGATGGTTTCCAATGTCGGTGCATAGGTAGAAGGCCGACCAACCCCTTTTTCTTCCAGTGTTCGAATCAAAGTTGCTTCACTAAAACGCGCAGGAGGTTGGGTAAAGTGCTGCTTCGGTTCGATATTGATCGACTGCACCACATCTCCTTCAACCAATTCCGGCAAAATATTTTCTTTTTCTTCTTTGCCATCGTCGGTTCCTTCTATATAAACCGACATGAACCCTTTGAACTTAATCTTGGAGCCGTTGGCAATAAAAATCACCGCATTTTGTTCCAATGTGACCTTCATGGTATCCAAAACAGCAGGAGTCATTTGACTGGCAACAAAGCGCGACCAAATCAAGGTATAGAGTTTCAATTGATCTTTGTCCAGATATTGGGCGATTTCGTCTGGGGTGCGCAGTACGCTAGTTGGACGCACCGCTTCATGGGCATCCTGTGCCCCTTGTGCATTTTTGACTTTCGCGGTACCGTGTGCTGAATACTCTTTCCCGTAAGTCTCAGTAATAAAGTCCGCTGCTTCCCCTTTGGCAGAATCAGCGATCCGTTTTGAGTCAGTACGCATGTAGGTGATTAGGCCGACAGTTCCCTGTTTACCCAGTGCAATTCCTTCATATAACTGCTGCGCCACCATCATCGTCTTGCGAGTCCGGAAATTCAGCTTACGAGCAGCCTCCTGTTGCAGACTGGAAGTGGTGAAAGGTGCGGCTGGATTACGCTTGCGTTCTTTTTTCTCAACTTTGGTGACTTGATAATCTTTTCCAGTCAGACGATCCGTGATTTCTTTGATACTTTCTGCATGAGGCAATTTTTTCTTTTTGCCCTCTACGCCCCAAAAAGTGGCTTTGAATTTTTTCGTCTGCTTCTTAAAGTTTCCGTCAATCGTCCAATATTCTTCCGGAATAAAGGCGCGAATCTCTTTTTCACGATCAATAATCATTTTTACTGCAATGGATTGCACCCGACCAGCACTCAAACCTTTTTTGACTTTACGCCAAAGGATTGGGCTGATGGAATATCCGACGAGGCGATCGAGAACCCGCCGCGCTTGTTGGGCGTCCACCAAGTCAACATCAATTGCTCGTGGTTCTTTAAAGGCCGCTTTTACAGCTTCTTTGGTGATTTCATTGAAAACCACACGATTTTTATCTGTTAGGTCCAGATTCAGTAAATGGGCCAAATGCCAAGCAATGGCCTCTCCTTCACGGTCCGGGTCACTTGCGAGATAGACTTTTTCAGCCTTCTTGGCGGCACTTCGCAACCCTTTGATAACATCCCCCTTGCCACGGATGGATATGTAATGGGGTTCATAATCGTTTTCCACGTCGATCCCCATCTTGCTTTTGGGTAAGTCACGAATATGGCCGACACTGGCCACTACTTTGTAATTGCGCCCTAAATATTTCTCAATGGTCTTGGCTTTTGCCGGTGATTCCACAATAACCAGATATTTATATGCCATAAAAGAACCGGCTCCTTCCTGTTTCTACTATATTATTGTCTCGAAAACGGTTGAACAAGAATCGGTTTCAACTATAGCGATTCAAAAATGGTTTGTCAAGGAAGGTCACTAAATAACTTTAAAAGTCCGGCAACTCATCCAGGATATCCTGCTGGGTATACACGCACTTGGCACCGTCTTGAATCAAGCTGTGACAGCCATTGGAATAGCCGCTAAGGACATCTCCCGGCACTGCAAAAACTTCCCGTCCGTCTTCAAGCGCTTGTTGCGCTGTGATAAGGGAACCACTTCTAGCTTTCGCTTCCACTACACACAACCCCAAAGACAAACCGGCAATGATTCGATTTCGCATAGGAAAATGATATTTTTGAGGGGTGGTTTCTCGGGGATATTCACTGATAATCAGCTGCTCTTTTTTCATCACTTCATATAATTCACGACTCTGAGCCGGATAACAGATATCGACACCAGTCCCCAACACGGCTACAGTAAAGCCACCGCTTGCCATAGCTGCTTGGTGGGCACAGCTGTCAATTCCCTTGGCCAGCCCGGAAACAATCACAAAGTTTGCCCCCACTACTGCGGGCACAAAATCTTGTATGACTCTCCGGCCATAATTAGTAGCTTCTCGCGCACCAACAAAGGCGATCATTTTTTTCTGCAACAATTCCTTGCGTCCTTCATAAAACAAAGCCAAGGGTGGATAGGCAATCTCTTTTAGATAGTCGGGATAAAGTGGCGAGGTAATCGTGATGAATTTTTGACCCAACAAGATTTCGGCTATTTTCTCTTTTGTCAACGACTGCCAACTGTCACGAACCGTCTCTGAGAAGCGGCTATACCTCAAAATTTTCGTGATTTCACTGTAAGCTAAATCATCTCGCTTTTGACTGCGGGCATACTGTAACAATGCCCACTTTTTTTCGATCCCCATTCCTCTGCACAAAACCAACTTCATCAAAAATGTTTCTTGAAACATAAAAAAACCTCCTTTTACGGCTACTCTATAAGAAGATACCCGAAAAGAAGGTGTTTTCGCTTTTTAGTTCGAACTGTTTTTGGGCCACAGTTTTTTTAAAGTCTTCACAACTGTTTCACTCAGCTTTTCACCGTTACTGAAGATTTAAAAACCAACCTGCCCCTCAAAATGCTCGGCTCAGTTACGACTGCTTTTGCAAAAAAACTTGTAAAAAACTATTGAATGTATTCAGAAACCGGTTTGAACGTACGCCGATGAATCCCACAAGGACCATAAGATGCCAAACCAGCTAAGTGTTCTTTCGTTCCATAGCCGGCATTTCTATCAAACCCATAATGAGGAAATAATTCATGGTATTCCCGCATCAACTCATCTCTGAGCTCTTTTGCCACGATGCTGGCCGCCGCGATGGAAATTGACCGTGCATCCCCTTTGATGATTTTTTCTTGCGGTAATGGAGAATCAATTTGCATAGCATCCAATAACAGATAGGTGGGTGGCACAGCTAAATCTTCTACTGCCATAAGCATGGCTTGCCGACTCGCTTGGTAAATATTCACTCGATCAATCTCTGTGTGATCCACAACACCGACTCCGATTGCCACGGCTTTTTCTTGAATTTCTTTGAAAAGCTGACTTCTCTTTTTAGCGGAGAGTTTTTTAGAGTCGTCCAATCCATAAATCGGATTGGATGGCGATAAAATTACAGCACAAGACACGACTGGCCCGGCTAAAGGCCCTCGTCCCACTTCGTCAATTCCTGCAATAAACCGATGTCCCTGTTCTAAAAGCGGTTTTTCAAACTGCCTCATCTCATGGTATTTCAGCACCAAAGCTTGTTTCTCAGCCATCCGCTTATCAAATTGTTCCAACAATTTTTGAACGCCGCTTCTTTCATCTTGCCGCAACTGTTGGATATAAGGATCACCAGGTTCCTGACAAACCGCTAATTTTTGCCGTATTGTGGCGATGGCTTCATTCTTCACTGTCACCAGCTCCCATTTCTTCATAGCGATCGAGAGTAAAACTCCCCAGCTTGTTTTGGCGAATCTCTACGACTACTAACTCGCTTCCCCGATCGTAATCGTCTTTATAGCCTCTTTTTTCTGTGATAGCCATCAATAATTCGACTGCGGGCAACGTTTCTTGTTCAGCAGTCAGTTTGTAACGCTCAGCAATTCGGCCTGGATAATAGCCTGCGAAAAAGTCCAATCCGTAGATGGCAATGTCATCCAAATGAAGCAGCTGATCTTTGATAGCACCGGTCAACGCAAGCTTCTTACCTACTTCTGGGTCCTCAAACTTCGGCCACAAGATCCCCGGAGTGTCCAACAGTTCCAACTCGCTGCCAGAACGCAGCCATTGTTGCCCCTTCGTCACGCCAGGTTTATTACCAGTCTGAGCAATTTTTTTACCTACCAGACGATTCATCAATGTTGACTTACCAACATTTGGGATTCCGACAACCATAGCCCGAATACTTCGAGGTTTCAATCCTCTTGCTTTGTCCCTGGCTATTTTTTCTTTCAGTGCTGTTTTAGCAGCCGTGATTACTTTTTTTGTAGTCCCCGCATCGTGGGAACTGACAGCCACCGCAGCAAAGCCGGCTTTTTCAAAATAGGCTTGCCATAAACGCGTCTGTTGTGGATCAGCCAAATCAGCTTTATTCAAGATCACTAGCCGCGGCTTTTGCTGCAGCAATTGATCCAACAATGGATTACGAGAAGACAAGGGCAGCCGAGCATCCACTAATTCAAACACGATATCAACAAATTTTAACTTTTCACTAACTTCCCGTCTGGCTTTGGCCATATGTCCGGGAAACCATTGTATCGGTACACTCATGGGTAAATTTCCTTTCTTACTACTTATTCAAGTCACATTCGGATCATCCTTCACAAAACATCCTGCATTGGATAGTACTAAGCATACTCTCTTAATCTAACAGGAGATCCGACAACTGAGTATCCTAAGCATTTTACCACGAATTTTTGTCCTTGGGAATGTTCAGCTAAGCAACTTACGATTGACTTATTTGACAACGACAGCTTTTTTCCAAAGGCGTTCATTACAATTTTTTAAGCTAAGCAGCGATGATTACTGCCTTTTTATACATCTGACTTCTTGAAAAACACTTTGCCAACAAAAAAAGGCCCTTGCTTTCACAAGTGGCCTCAATCTTTGCGTAAACTTTTTCAAATCCTCTGCTTTTTTCATCGAGCACTACCGGCAATCATTAAATAATCCGCCAATGCTTCACAGGATAATACACCAAACGGGCCTTACCGATAATGTCTGACGAGGTGATAGCGCCAAATGAGCGACTATCCTTTGAGTTGCGCCGATTGTCTCCCATGACGAAATAGCTGTCTGGTCCCAACTCGGTTTCACCGGTCAAATCCTCCAGTGAAAAATCATTGGTAAAGTGATTTTTCAGTTTATCTTTTTTTACCGATTCCTTTAAAAAGGGTTCTGAAACTGGCTGATCATTGATATAAAGCTGATCATCTTCATAGCGCAGCGTGTCTCCCGGCATGCCAATGACTCGCTTGATGTAAGTTGTGCCACTGGAAAGCCGGAACACTACCACGTCAAATCGCTTAACCTCAGAAATTCGTTCCATCAGTACCATATCATTTTGTGCCAGAGTAGTTTCCATCGAGTTGCCCACAACTGGCACCGGAATCAGCAGAAATCCTCTGACAACTACTGCAATGACGACAGCCACGACCAAATACTTGATGGTCAGCCAAAATAAATCAATGTATTCTTTTTTAGACATGCTGCCCCTCTTTTCCGCGACTGTTTTATCTCACTGCTGGATACTTATCATTTTTCTAACTGCTCTGACAAGGTCTGAATTCCTTCTTGGTAAGCAAAATCCTGGCCCATTAAAGTCTTGGCTACTGCTGTTTCGATAGCATCTGCAGTTGTGCCATCCACCACACCGGTTTCTTTGAGTTTATTGGCTTTTTGAACTGCTTTGACAGCCTCTTCAGTTGTCTGATTAAAGGAATCGCCTTTGGTCTGATAGCCAATTGCCTTCAAAAATTGATTCAAATAATCAATCTTTTGGCCGCTATCTCCTTTACGGTATTCTTCATTACGAGACAGCGGCGGCAGGTAAGCATAACTTGGGTAATCAGCTTTGATGGTTGGTGTCAATCCTTTTTCGTTAATCCACTCGCCATCAGGGGTCAGCCATTTGCCTACTGTCAGTTTCAATTCACTTTTTGAATCTAACTCGGCGACTTGCTGCATTGTTCCTTTGCCGAAGGTTGTCGTTCCAATCACCGGCGCATTTGCTGATTCCTTCAACGCCGCAGCAAAAATTTCCGCTGCCGATGCTGAGTTGCCATCTACTAAAACCACAACTGGTTCCCGGACTTTAAAGCCACCATCCAGTTCTTTGTTGGCAACCGTTTTACTTTTATTTCCTTGACCGTCTTCAAATTGAACAATGGTTTTTTCGTCTTCTAGAAACATGCTGGCCATTTCCTGCACCCGATCCAATAGCCCGCCGGGATTTTGTCGCACATCTAAAACAAAGCTCTTAGCGCCAGCTTCTCTAAGGTCTTCAATGGTACGCTGTAATTCTTTTGTCGTTCCTGCCCCAAATGTGGTGATCTGAACATAGCCAATTGTTGGCTCTTTTTTATCCAATTGCCCATGAACAGTCTCAATGGGAATTGTGTCTCGGGTAACTGCAACCTCGAAAGTATCCTTGCCCCGTTGGATTGTCAAATTGACTTTGGTGCCTTTTTCACCGCGAATTTTTGCCACCACTTGATCCAGTTTTTGCCCCTTGGTGTCTTCCCCATCCACTTGACTAATCACGTCTTCTGCTTTGAGGCCAGCTTTTTGAGCCGGCGTCCCTTTGATGGGGGTCTGGGCAATTACTGGTTGCTCTTCCACAAGTCCCAGTGTGGCACCAATCCCTTCAAAAGAATCTGACAGCGATTCATTTAAAGCCGCGGCACCTTCTTTATCCAGATAGGTGGAATAAGGATCATCCAGCGCTTCGGTCATTCCTTTCAGAGCCCCTGCTACCAGTTTATCCTTGTCCACTTTTTGGTAATAATTCTGATTGATAGTATTGTACAGTTGGTATACTTGGTCCAAGTCATTGTCGTTTGTTCGAATGGCAGACTGCTTGGCGCCAAAATCGATAAAAGCTTCGGGTCCTTCTTTGGCCAGCAAGAAGCCACCGCCGCCAAAAAGAACTGCTGTACCGATAATCGTCCCAATGTAGATGGGCAGGCTGATTTTTTTCTTCATTCAAAGACCTCCTTGCCTCTGAAAAATAGTACCATGTAATCAAAAAAAGGGGAAGGTTCAATCTTCCCCTTACAAAACAGATTTAAACGTCAGGACGAGACTTGCCCAAAATGGGTCCTCTGTTAGAACGATTTTGTACGACGTTTATTTGTTGTTTTCTAAATATTTCTCCCACATTTGATCAAAAATATCCATCGATGGCAAGTAGTCCGTACTCATTTCCAAATAAGAAGATATTTCGTGGTAATCTTCACTGTGTTTAGGAAACTGAATATCATGACTGACATGGGTCGCAAAAATCTGCTCTTCATCGAGATGACTGGGTCCCTTTACAGCCATTAAGTACTGGTAAAAACTCCGCCGCATCAGTGATTCCCCCAATGTGAATTAATAAAAGCCGCGCGTCTGGCATGATTGCGAGCAAAATTACCCGGGTGTTTACGGTAATACTCTTGATGATACTCTTCCGCGGGATAAAAAGGCTGAGCGGGTTCAATCGTCGTTACAATCGGACGGTCAAAACGGCCACTATCTTGGAGAGCCTGACGACTTTTTTTAGCGGCCTGTTGCTGCGCTTCATCGAAATAATAGATAACAGGTCGATAATTATCGCCCCGGTCTTGAAATTGGCCAAATGCATCAGTAGGATCCGTTTGCTGCCAATAGATTTCCAACAGCTTTTCATAAGACAACAGAGCGGGATCAAAAATGATCTCTACTGCTTCAGTGTGTCCAGTCGTGTGACTGCATACTTCCTCATAGGTTGGGTTTTCTGTATGGCCGCCGGTATAGCCCGACATCACCGAGTAGACCCCAGGTTGTTCATCAAAAGGCTGCACCATACACCAGAAACAGCCACCAGCAAAAATTGCTCGTTCCATCCTTCATCATCTCCCATAATTGTCTTCATTAAAAATAGCGCGTATCCTCGTTGTTATCAAAGCGATTTGAACACCGGCTTTGGACTACTTACTGCTGGACTCACTCACAGACGAACTCGTACTTTCTGCGGTTTTGTCTTTGGGCAAGTATAAACCGAATTGGATCTCATCGTCCAATAAATTGATACGATTGGCTTTGATAAACAAACCATTTTGCATTTGAAATTGATCAAGGCGAATCAAAATGCTCTTATCATCAGGATCCACTTCAATCCATTCCGGAAATTTGAAACTACGCTTGACCATTTTCATAACTTCCTTGAGGGGCAGATCCAACGTTCCCACTGAAAGACTAGTCCCTCGCAGCTGCACATTGCCATTTTCCATCACATAGGGATCAAAGTACAGATACACCGTCACGGGGAAGTTTAAAATCTTGAATTCACCACTGAGCATGGCTTCATTTTCCAATACAAAATTATACTTGATATCAGAATCCTTGAGATATTCTTGCAAATAAAAATCGATCAGCTGATTGACCTGCTTTTTATTGCTGTTGATGGTGAGAATTGGGTCCCCCTGCCGAGTTGTTTCTGTCGCATTTTGGTAATGAGGCTCGCGAACAGAAAAAATTCTTGTACCCAAAAAAATGCCGCTCCCCAATAACAGTACCACAAGGACCAAGAATGCCCACTTCCAAGGATTTTGTTTTGGTGATTTTATAAAAGTTGTCTTATCTTTTTTTTTGATTGATTCACTGGTTGGCTCGCTCATATTCATCATTCCCCTTTTTTCAGCCACTCATCTTGGCTTTTAATCAACTGGTCTCGCACCGCATTGGCCATCAATTGGTAGCCGATATTGTTGGGATGAAATTTATCATCTTCATATAAGACATTGTTGTCCACCCGGTCCAGGTCATTGCCTCCAGAGGATTTTTCCTCAGTTTCACTGCTGGAACTGTCAGATTCTGACGCAATCCCGACTTTTTGATCCAATCCTTGATAAAGCAAATCATTGATAGGAATAAAGTGGGATTTTGGAAATTGCGCTGTCGCATTTTCCGTAGCAGTATTCCAATCATCCACCACTGTCTGCATATCGGTGATCTCCGGAAAATTCAAATAAAAGGGATTGTAGATGCCCAGTACATAAATTGGGACCTGCTCATTCAATGTACGAATCTCTTCAATGATCTCTGTTACCCGCTCTTGATATGCCGCACGGGGCTTATCAAATTTTTTCATAGTCAATGTAAAGAAGCTGTCTTGAATGACTTTCATCAAATCGTTTCCCCCAACGGTAACAGTCACAAAGTCAGCCGTTTTCAGATTATCCCGCAGAGGCTTGTCCTTTTTTAAACGCTTTAGGATTTGATCACTACGCTCTCCTGCGATGCCGTAATTTTCAACTTCGACGTTGGACAATTTATAGCGGGTCTGCAAATCTTCAGCCACAATCGGGACAAAGCCTCCCCGTTTCGTCTGATCACCAATTCCTTCTGTCAACGAATCACCAACTGCTACATAATGGACCCGCTCTTTGAGATCACTAGTGGCATCGCTAGCGGCAATTGGTTTTAAAATCGCTTCAGCTGGTGGAAAAAGCTGATTTAATGAAATATAGACAATCAAAATACCGATTACGACTACTAATCCCTGAAAAAGAATTTTAAAAAATGGTACGCGCTTTAATTTTTCTTGCAAATCAGCGCCTCCTTACTCAATATTTACTGGTAGATGCTAACGTCTATTTTAACAGAATCCTAAAGAAGTCTGAAACTTTTCAGTGATTTTCTAGAAAATCTTAGATAATCATTTTGCTTAGCACCACGCCTCTTTTATAGCCCCTTTGCAGGGTACAACTCTTCTATAATTCAGAGTAAAAAACCAGCCCATAATGGACTGGTCAGAAGGTTAATCTTACTCTGTATAATAGGTGATAGCAAAGGCACCCTTACCCGTATGAGTAGCGATGATAGGTGTCGTATGCAAAACCGGAATTTGCATTTGTGGATACAGCGCCTGCAGCTGCTTTTTGAACTCTTCGGCTAATGCCAGCCCTTCTGCATGGGAGATGCCAATCTGTTTCACGTTGGGTAGTTTTTTTAATTCATCTTTGAAGCTGTCAAACCATTTTGTAAAGGTCTTTCCACCGCGGCCCTTAACCACCGGAATCAATTCGGAATGATCAAAATCCATCACAATTTTCATGTTGAGGATACTGGATAAAATACCCGTAGCACGACTGATACGACCACCTTTTACCAGATTATCCAGTGTTGACAAACCAATATAAAGTTTGGTGTTTTCTCGAATTTCATAAACTTTTGCGAGAATTGTATCCAGGTCTTCACCGGCTGCTGCCATCTCAGCGGCACGTATCACCTGAAAAGAGAGTCCCTGGTCAGTCGTATCACTGTCAATAATCGTCACTTCGGTTTTACTCAGATTGCTGGCTTGACGAGCAGCTTCAACGGTCCCGCTGAGTCCGTGGGTCATATGAATGGAAATCACGTGGCTGCCATCTTCTCCCAGCTTATCATATAACTCGACAAATTCTCCGATGGGGGGCTGACTAGTCTTTGGAAGTTCTTTGGCACTGGCCATCATCGACATGAACTTCTCTCCGGTCAGCGTATCATCGTCTCGATATAAAACACCATCAATCATCACTGAAAGCGGAACGACGTGGATATTCAAACGATCACGGACTGCCGGTTCCATCGTACATGAAGAGTCCGTTACGATCTTGATAGTTGTCATTTAATTCACTCTTCCTTTAAAAACATTGGGATTTCATGTTAGAATACAGATAACATTCGATTACTTCAAGTATAACAGAGAGAAATCGTTTTTTCATCAACTTTAGACCAAGGAGGTCCCATTCATGCAAAATACGCAACACTCTCGCAGCTATCTGATCGTCAATGAGGTCCTAAATGCGGTCACTCACGGTATTGGCTGCGGCTTGAGCATTGCCGGACTGGTGGTTTTGTTAGTCAAAGGCGCCCGCTTGGGTTCACCCATTCACGTCGTTTCTTACGCCGTTTATGGTTCCATGATGATCTTGCTCTTTTTGTTCTCAACCTTGTTCCACAGTTTGATTTTCACCAAAGCAAAAAAAGTCTTTCAGGTCTTTGACCATGATTCCATCTTTCTACTAATCGCCGGCAGCTACACCCCCTATTGCCTACTAAGCGTCAGAGGGTGGCTAGGTTGGGCTCTGTTTGGTGCCATCTGGGCCATGGCCATCGGCGGCATCGTTTATAAATCCCTGACCCTTCACAAAAAAGAAACGGTCTCAAAAATTTCTACCGCTATCTACATCGTCATGGGCTGGCTTTGCCTAGTTGCTGGACCAAGTCTCTACCATTCTTTAGGGACTGTCGGCTTTTGGCTTTTGGTTGCTGGTGGCGTATCCTACACAGTGGGTGCTTTCGTGTATAGTTTCAAACAGATTCCTTTCAATCACGTCATTTGGCATCTGTTTGTCATGCTAGGCGCCGGCCTAATGTACTTTTCTATCCTGCTTTACACTTGATTTCTTTCTATCAAAAAGGCTTGCCGGAGACATTTTCAATCTGTTTCCGGCAAGTCTTTATTTTCTAGCCCATTTTTCAAAACGGTGGGGGTAGAGATTTTTTTCATCGACGTGACCTTCTTTTTGACTTATCAGCTCATAGTCACCAAAGTCAAAGGGTGGAAAATAAGCATCGCCGGCAAATTTTCCTTCAATGACCGTTCGCAACAGCTGATCGTAGTAAGGTTCAAACAGCTGATAAATCTGAGCGCCGCCGGCAATAAAAATCGGCTCTTCCATTTGCTCAGCTAACTGCCTTACTTCATCTGCTGTATGCATAACCAGAACGTCAGGATGGGGTACTTGATAGGTCTGATCGTGGGTCAATAAAATGGTTTGTCGCCCAGGAAGTGGACGGCTCCCCATCCCCTCAAAAGTTTTGCGGCCCATCACAAGTGTGTTTCCCAGCGTTTGTTGCTTGAAAAACTGTAAGTCTGCTGGTAGACGCCAAGGCAGATGCCCCTGTCTGCCAATCAATCCATCTTCAGCTTGTGCCCAAATAGCAATCAACATTGCAGTTTTCCTCCTTCAAAAAGCTCCTTTGTTACTGCTTTTTCAAACAGCGATGGGGGCTTTGATCCCAGGATAAGGATCGTAGCCTTCCAGTTTGATATCTTCCATCTCAAAATCAAAGACTGATTGTTTTTCTTGATTCAAGACCAGCTTTGGAAGTGGACGTGGCGTCCGGGTCAGCTGCTCCTGCATTTGTTCGACGTGGTTATTATAAAGATGGGCATCCCCCAAAGTGTGAATAAATTCGCCAACTTCAAGTCCGCATTCGTGAGCAATCAGATGGGTCAACAGCGCGTAGCTGGCAATATTGAAGGGTACACCCAAAAAGACATCACCGCTGCGTTGATACAACTGACAGGAAAGTTTGCCATCGTTGACATAAAACTGAAACATCGTATGACAAGGCGGCAGTGCCATTGACGGGATATCTTCTGGATTCCAAGCTGAGACAATCAGACGACGAGAATCTGGTGTTTTTTTTATCATTTCAATGACGTCCTTAATCTGGTCAATAAAGCCTCCATATTTTTTCTCCCAGTGGCGCCACTGATAGCCGTAAATATGGCCAAGATCTCCATATTTTTCAGCAAACTCAGCGTCTTCCAAAATCAAACGGCAAAATTTCTCGGACTCTTCTTGATACTGCGCATTAAACACCGGATCTGTTAAAGAACGATGACCAAAATTAGTCATATCCGGCCCCTTATAATCGGAACTCTTGATATACCGTTCAAAGGCCCATTCATCCCAAATATGGTTGTTGTGTTGCAACAAGTAGCGGATATTGGTATCCCCTTTTAAAAACCACAACAGTTCACTTTTAATCAAGCCGAAAGGAACTCGTTTAGTCGTCAGTAGCGGAAAGCCCTGAGACAGATCAAAACGCATTTGATACCCGAAAATACTTCTCGTTCCCGTGCCGGTACGATCCCCTTTTTGATGCCCTTCTGCTAAGAGTTTTGCTCCCAGATCCAGATATGCCTGTTCCATTTTGCCACATCCTGTTCAGTAGTTTATTGGTTCGCAACAGCAGATTGATCCGTCTCTACACCGCTTGACCGATCAATTTGTTGTCACTTGTAAAGCCTATATTGTTTGATACATCATACCTCAATCGATAAATTCACTCAAATATTCCCACCGGGCCATTTTTTCTTCCAGATGCAGCTCCGTCTCAGCCAAGCGTTTTTGCAGCTCCTGCAATTTGGTGAAATCTGATCCTTGACCATTCATCGCTTCAGTAAGGACAGCAGTTTCTTCTTCCAAAGCAGCAATGTCGTCTTCGATTGTTTCCCACTCTTTTTGCTCCATGTAGCTGAGCTTTTTCTTTTCTTTTGGTGTGACTTCTATAGCGGGTTCTGATATTTCTTCTGCTTCTTTCGTTTCATTGCCACTAGCTACTTTTTGTTCATCATTTTTTTCGAGATATTCTGTGATTGAACCAAAGTAGCGTTGGATTTGACCGTCACCTTTGAAAATCAGAAGTTTTTCAGCCACTTTATCCAAAAAGTAACGGTCATGGGACACCGTGATCACTGCGCCGGGAAAGCTTTGAAGATAATCTTCCAGTACAGTCAACGTCGCGATGTCCAAATCATTTGTCGGTTCGTCCAACAGCAAGACATTTGGTTGGGAAATCAGCAATTTCAGCAAAAACAAGCGGCGTTTTTCACCACCGGATAGTTTTGCAATCAACGTGCCATGGGTATTGCGGGGAAACAAGAAACGCTCCAATAATTCTGCCACAGAGATACTGGTTCCGTCGCTTTGGCGCGCTTCTTCAGCTACTTCCTGTAAATAAGCAATCACCCGTTTGTCTTCAGCCAACGCTTCATTTGTTTGTGTATAATAAGCGATTCTCACCGTTTCTCCAACGATTAGCAGCCCTTTATCCAGCGGTAAACGTTCAGCTAAGATATTCAGCAAGGTGGATTTTCCGGCACCGTTCTCCCCAGTGATCCCCAAGCGTTCCCGTGACTGTATCAAAAGATCGAAGTCCCTTAAGATGACCTTGTCGTTAAAGGCGTAGCTGCCATCTTTGATTTCAAGGACTTGTTTGCCCAAGCGCTTATTTGAAAGCTCAATAGCTACTTGACCATCGCTTTTCATCTGATTCAAGTTTTCTTTTAGATCCTCAAAACGGTTAATACGGGCTTGCTGTTTGGTCGTACGGGCTTTCGCTCCTGCCCGCATCCAGGCCAATTCTTGCTTGTATAGCTGATGACGTTTTTCTTCTTGCTGAACCGCCTGGCGCTCTCGCTCGGCTTTGGCTAGGACGTATTCTTCGTAGTTGCCCTTGTACTCAATCAAATCTCCATGAGAGAGTTCAAAAATCCGATTCGTGACGCGATCCAAAAAATAACGATCATGGGTCACCATCAACAGTGCGCCACGGTATTGCCGCAAATAGCTCTCCAGCCATAAAATTGCCTGATAGTCCAAGTGGTTGGTGGGCTCATCTAGCAACAGCAAGTCTGGTTCTTGGATCAAGACTTGAGCCATTCCCACTCGTTTTTTTTGCCCACCGGATAATTCACTGATTTTTTGATCCATTTGGGTGATTCCCAACTTTTGAAGAATTGTTTTGGCATTGGTATCCACCAACCAGGCATCTTGTTCGTTCATCGCCTCTTCTGCCTTGGTATAGCGTTTTTGAACTTCTGGATTGCCACCTTCTTGCGCCAGATCAACCAAAGCTTGTTCATAGCGGCGTACAGTTTGAATCATCGGGGCCTCGCCTTGAAAGACAGTTTCTAAGACAGTCAAGGTTTCATCAAAATCATTTTCCTGCATCAAATAGCCAATCTGATAGTCACTGGGCTTTTGGATATGCTCCAAATCCCCGTCACCTTTATCTTTACCGGATAAAATGCCTAAAAGACTGGATTTACCAGTTCCATTGACACCAATCAGTCCGATGCGATCCTTTTCGTGGATCAAAAATGAGATTTGCCGAAAAAGTGTCTTCTCACCATAAGTTTTGGTCAAACCGGAAACTTTAAGTTCCTTCATTCCGATCCCTCCTAAATATATTTGAATTGCCAGATCGTCCTACTGGAATACTACTGCTATTTGTGGGCAGAAATCTTTCAAACGCTCTTTTTACCAGCGGCTACTTCTAGGCATCACTTGGCTTATTGTAACACAAGAGTACCGGTTGAAACAGCGCCGGTTTTTCAGCTTTAGCTGGTATTTTTCCATAGAAAAACTGCCCTTTCCGTCAGTTAATTGAGGAAAAGACAGTTTTACAAAGCTTCTTAAAAAGTTGGCGCTCATTCACTAAGCAATTATTGCCCCGCCATGAATGTGTCATAGTAGGCATCCATGATTTCTTTAGCGATATCCGAATTGATATGCTGATCTTCACCGGAAAGAAACGGCAGGACAACACTGATGGCAACTTGCGGGTTTTCCACCGGGCCATAAGCAACGATATTACTGTTGATGGTCGTCACGCCATAAGCGCTGGTTTCCGCCGTCCCGGTCTTAGCCGCCAAATCCATTTTAGCTGATTTTAATTTAGTCCCGGTTGTAAAGGCATCATTGCCGTGAACCGCATCATAAAAACCGCCTTGAATAATCGCCATCTGATCTGGTGTCAGATCTACTGTACCTGTAACAGTGGGTTCGATTTTTTTAACCAGTGAACCTAAATTGCCTTCTGCATCATTGCCGTAAATCCCGCTGACAACGTGCGGCTGAATCTTTTTCCCGCCGTTTGCAATGGTGGAAACGTATTGTGCCAGTTGCATCGGCGTATAGGTATCAAACTGACCAAAGGAAATATCCAGAATCTTCCCCCCGTCTTCCACCGGATCAAGACTGCGTACCGGCGTTTGAATCCCGCTGGCTTCATTAGGCAAATCGATACCTGTTTTGGCTCCCAACCCAAATTCTGCCATAGCATTACGCAACTCGTTATATAATGGGCCTTGCTTGTTGACACTCATGATTTCCATATCTTTGGAATAATTAAGCCCCATCATTTTCAAGACCACTTGTACCATATATGAGTTGGAGGAGATTTCCAACGCTTTACGTGCGTCGAGATCACGATTGGCCTCACCTTGTTTATTATAGATAGATGCCTTTACCGGTGTACCCTTGATATAAAGGGGTTGGTCATACATTGTTTCATTGCCGTTCAACGCACCGCTTTGCCAACCCGCTGCCAGTGTCCCCGCCTTTACAACGGATCCCGGTACAAATGAAGAAGTAATCGTACCCAATGCGTGTTCCTGCAAATCTTTTGAATCTTTTTCATGGGCATAACCCACCATCGCCAATACGCCGCCAGTATTAGGATCCATTGCAACGGCATAGACTCCCGGTGAGACCGCCGCTTTCCCATTATCAATCAGAATTTGATAATTACGCTTGACGATTTCTTCAACTTTTTTCTGAAAGTCACTGTTGATAGTCAAAATCAGATTATCGCCTTTTTCGCCGTCAAACACCTGTTTTTGAGAAGAAATATTTCCATTTCGATCCAAGGTGATCTCTGATTGGGACTTGGTTCCTTGAAGCACATCCTCGTATTGTTTTTCCAAATAGCTGGTGCCTACCCGGTCATTTCGTGCATAACCTTTTGCCAAATAAGCCTCCGCGTCCTCTTTTTGCAACCCAGTGGTAGAGACTGTTCCTAAAATACTGCGAATCGAGCCGTTTTCTTCAGTGTATTTTCGAGACCAGTCTGTACCTGTCGAGATACCTGGCAAGTCTGCCGAACGTTCTGCCACGACAGCCAACTCTTCATCAGTGACATCGCGATTTTTGATATATACCGTGTTCAAAGCTGTGGCGCTATTCATCGTTGTAAAAATTGCAGTTGCTTGTAATGTTTTGTCATCAAACTGGATTTCATCGTCTTTGACTTTGGCAACCACTAAATTGTATTCTTTGCTGCTGTCCTTAGCAATTTCCGCTTTGTCGTCTTTAGACAGACGTTTATAGGCCTTTTGGAAATTGTCTTCATCGGCTAGCCAAAAATCGATTTTGTCCCGTTTACCTAACTTCTCATCTTTTAGCTTATCAGGGATTGGCAGATCAATCAGCTCATTTAACTTTTCTGCCAAAGACCGTAGATCTGCACCGGTCATTTTATTGCCCCGGGTAAATGTAATCGCAGGGTCTGCTTGATTTTCTACGAGGGGTTTGCCGGTGGCATCGTAAATAACACCACGGGGGCTAGAACCAGAAACTTTTACAACAGAAAATTCCTTTAGCTGCTTAGTGATGTTCTCACCGTTAACAATCTGTAAATACCCCAATTGGACAATCAGTGCAATAAACAATCCGAAAATAATAAAAAATAAAAAGTTCAATCGAAATGGGATATGGGATCGTCGCCCGCCACCAGTGGGTTTGGGCTCCTTCTGTTTACCTTTTTTTTGCCAAAATTTTGCATTCTTGTTTTCCATATGCCAAATCCTTCCAGACAGTTATTTGTACCGTACTATTCTACCAAAAAACCACCTTTGCCGCAGTAAAAATGGTGAACTAAAGAAATCCTTTAAGCTTTAGTCAAAATTGTTTCACACATTCCATGAGAATTCTAATAACAACATACGCCATTCCTGATTCAACCGTCTTTTTAAAATGTATTTCTTTAATCTGGTGTGAAACACAAAAGACAAAAGGTAAAAATGTGGAAAACTTTCTGTGGAGAACCCACCTAGAAAAAGCGGTTGGTCTTTTGCTGCGCTTCGTTAATTCTTATAACGGTCTGAAAAAATGCAAGTTTTTAAGGCAATAAAAAAGAACGTGTACTCTCTCTATATCAAAATCCTTGAGAGAGCACCGTCCTTTTTCGATAGTCTGACTAATATTCGGTTGCGGGTTCTTGGTAGCCAGAATCGTACTCTTGATTAGAATCGTACTGATTATCGGTACCGTCGTAATTTTCTTCGTAGGTCTCATCATAAGCTTCTTGATACCCATCGTTCGTTTGATCTTCGCCGGTGCCATTGGCCTGTATCGTTTCATTGTAATCGTGCACGCCGGCATCCATGGTTCCATCTGAATCATTGTAAAAACGATAATCCGCATAACCTTCTGTGTATTGATCTTGTTGCGGCAGTGTTTCACTGGTAGCGATGCCCAGTTGTTCTTTCAGCGTATTTTGTGTTTCCAAAAGGCTCGCTGCGCTTAAAAATTGGTAGTAAATACCATTATAAAGTTCGCCTTCACCTTGCAATTGCAACGGATCGATTGAGCTGAGGGCAGGATGATAGTGATTGGCGATATCCAGCATGTCATCCCAGGTCAAATCGGTCTTGGTATTCTTTTCTACCGCATTCAAAATCTTTTGATAATTGGTAACACTGTCTAAAGAAAGAACTTTTTGCACAATCTTTTCGATAACTTCTCGTTGTCGTTTCTGACGTCCGATATCCCCTTCAGGATCTCCCATACCGGTATCTGGATCATACTTACGGTAACGAGCATAAGACAAGCCCATCGTTCCATCCAAGTGATAGTCCGTATCTGCTTGTAATTCAACACCGTCCAGCTCAAAGTGATACTGGTTGTGCACGTCGATACCACCAACGGCATCAATCAGGTCACTCATCCCCTGCATATTGATTGTTACATAATGATCGATTGGAATATCCAGCAGGTTTTCCACTGAATCCATAGCCATCTCTACACCACCAAAGGCATAGGCATGATTCAATTTGTCCATCGTGTCATGACCAATGATTTTTGTATAAATATCCCGGTCCAAACTAACAATCGTCGACTTTTTCTTTTGGGGATTGACAGTTACCACCATCATCGTATCTGAGCGTCCTTGCTCAGTCCGTCCCAATGCGCCGGTATCAACCCCCAGCAGTAAAACCGAGAAGGGTTCTTGATTGTCGATATTTACGACTGTTTCCCGTTTTGTCGTCTTCCGATCGATCTTTTCAACGATATTATCGAAGGCGGAATTGGCATCGAAGTATACTTTCAAGCCATAAGTAGTTGCTGCTGCCACCATGACTGTGATCACACCCACGATGCCGACGATGACTTTTTGCCATGTACGCATAGGACACCTCATCTTTAACTTTGTGATTTTTTTCAGTATAACGTATAAATTCTGCCACAACCCCCGACAATCAGCAACGGCAGAAAATGTTTATCACACAACTTTAACAGTTTTGCAACACCTTTGAAACACTACGAAACATCTGAAATCAAATTTTGTATAAAAATTCCTTTGATGGGCCTCATCTAACCTGTTGCTTTTTAAGTAAAGGATTTTGATTTTAGAACAAAAAAAGAGGCGACACGCGGTCTCCTCTTCGCTGGCTTGTCGGTACTGACAACTGCAGTGATTATAATTTAGTCACTTCAGCAGCTTGTGGTCCCCGTTCGCCTTCAACAATCGTGAATTCAACGTCTTGACCTTCTTCAAGGGATTTGAAGCCGTCTCCTTGGATTGCTGAGAAGTGTACGAATACATCGTCGCCACCGTCAGTCGTAATGAAACCAAACCCTTTTTCGTTGTTAAACCATTTCACTTTTCCGTGTTCCATGTTTTGTGTAGCCTCCAAAAAATTAGTGACCGATTTTCACCGGTAAGTCAATTATAGCGAATCTTGGAAGCGATGACAAATCATTTTTCCAAAATGTAATCCTTCATAACGAAGCCTGATCCGATAGCAACAATCTGTTCTCTCATGACTGAGAATCCCCGATGTTGGTAGATATCTATTGCCCGCTGATTGTCTTGATTGACCTTCAATTGCTGCTTGCAACCTAAGGAGTTCGCTAATTTTTCGTACCAATCGAAAATGTCTCGCATATAGCCTTTTCCACGATAATCCTGACGTATATAAAGCTTACTAATGAACAAAATTTCGTCATCTTTCAGCTCATAAGCTGTGTAGCCTACCGTTTCATTTGCTGCACGAAGAGCAAAATAATGGGCACCTTCCCTAATTTCTGCCAAAATGACTGGTACTGACTGATAGTGTTCCATCATATAGTCCACTTGCGCCTTGCCAATCATAGGCGTAAATACTTCCCGCCAGATTTCTTCAATTACCGGAAACAGGGCTTCGACTTCGGCCTGATTTTTTACCGCTACCTTTTTTAACATAGTTATCCACTCCACAAAAAAAGATGAAGAAAAACAAACGTTCTTCTCCACCTTATTGTAAACTACTTATTTTGCATTTTCAAAATGTTCGTTGACTTTGTCCCAATTCACAACATTCCAGAATGCTGCAATATAATCCGGACGAACATTTTTATATTTCAAATAGTAGGCATGTTCCCAAACATCTAGACCTAAGATTGGTGTTTTCCCATCCATCAAAGGAGAATCTTGATTTGGTGTCGATGTGATTGCCAATTTGCCGTCATCCACGATCACCCAAGCCCAACCAGAACCGAAACGGCCGGCTGCTGCAGCTTTAAAAGCTTCTTTCATTTCGTCAAAGCTACCAAATGCGTCATCGATAGCAGCCTTCACTGCACCCGTCGGTTCACCACCGGCATTCGGTGCCATGATTTCCCAGAAAAAGCTGTGGTTGGCATGTCCGCCACCATTGTTGCGAACAGCTGTCCGAATGTCTTCGGGAATCCCTGCCATATCGGCAATTAATTCTTCAACAGACTTTTCACCTAATTCAGGATGTTTTTCAATGGCCGCATTCAAATTTGTAACGTAAGTGTTGTGATGTTTGTCGTGATGCAGGTGCATCGTTTCCACATCGATGTATGGTTCCAATGCATCATAAGCGTAAGGCAGATCTGGTAAAGTGTAAGTCATAATGGGTCCCTCCGTTATTTGTAATTAATCAATAGCACATGTAAACACTATCAAATAAACCGCAGTTGTTCAAAAGATATGCCTAGCCTGGTGGCGGCTTGACCAAAATAAGCAGCTTCCACTTTCTTTGCTGAAAATCCAAGTAATATTTTTTCTCCCATTAATAATCGCTTCTGCAAAAAATGTGTCCCTCTGTTTTGCCAGGGCCCGAGGATGTCCTTGTGTTTCCCATGATTCTCCGCTAGAATTGTACATATCGCCGACGGTTATCGTTAGCAACAATCGTTTTTAAAGGAGTTTTCATCATGACAGTTCGTGAATTATTTCTTGCGTCCTTTTATCGTTTTAAAGATTTGAAAAATGCCCGCTTGCTGGGTTTTGGCAAAGTCGTCTTATACTTGTTGGCATTAAGCCTGTTTTTGGCTATTCCCATAACAACAAACGTCTTGCAAGTTTTCAATGATGTCCGGGCAGATGGACAAAAAATCGCTCAGAAAATCCCGGATTTTACGATCCAAAATGGGGTACTGACCCCTACAGAAAAAACAGAAGGCTTTATTTACCAGACGAACTCCATCATTTTTACTTTTGATCCAGAGGGAAAACGCAGCACTACTGATATTTCCGGAGATATGATGGGGAACTTTTTAAGTGTTGGCTTGTTGCCAGATGAACTTGTCGTGGCACTTCCTTCTTCGGGACTGACCAATCAAATTTTAGGCAGCAACTTATTAGAGATTCCCTACGACCAAGGACTCAACAGCCTTGATGGGGCCCATATTCGCACCTATCTCGCTGAAAACAGTGTTCCTTGGTGGATGATTTTGATCACTTTACTCGTCTCTGTCTACCCTTCATTTATCAATCTAGTGATGACGATTTTGATTGCCTGTATTGGTGCTTCACTGATGGCGGCTCTCAAGGGGATTCAAGTCACTTTCTTTGAAAACCTGAAGATTTTGATTTTTTGTGGAACCTTGCCAGTGATCCTCTCTGCTTTAATCGGTGTCTTCACATTAGACTTTGACACCTCTCTGTTCATTATCTTGGCCACCTTATTCATCTACAGTCAAGCCAGTAAGGGACTGCCTCGGCGTCAATCTCAAGTTTAATCGTCGACAAGAAAAGACATTTTACTCCCAAGCGGAGAAAATGTCTTTTTTTTCAGCTTCTGCTACACTGACAGTGACGTCAGTTAGATACCTTTTGACTGGCAAACAGAAAAAGGAGTGAAGGACATGTCAAAGATCATCCTTTCCAGCCGTGAGTTTAAAGAAGAGTGGCTTGCTGAAATAGCAAAAAAAGCACCCGAATACCACTTTACAACAACAACTGAAAAGTTGGACTGGTCATCAGTAACACTTACGATTGGCTGGTCCAAAGAATGGGAAGAACACTTGCTTTCCGCAGACAGCACTCTAAAATGGGTTCAATCCATTTCAGCCGGCGTAGACACACTGCCCCTGGCTAAATTTCGTGAAAAAAATATCCTTTTGTCAAACTCCAGTGGCATCCATGCACAAGCGATTGCTGAACATGTGCTGGCAGCGATTTTGATGACCACTCGCGGCTTCACGCAAACAATAAAAAATCAATCGCTAGAACGTTGGTCTGCCCAAGATATTCACTTTCGTTACCTGACCGAACAAGAAATTTTAATAGTAGGAACTGGACATATCGGTCAAAAATTGGCTGAGTTATTGCAAGCACTTGGCGCAGCTCCGGTTGGAATTAATACTTCCGGTCACCCTGTCGCCGACTTTTCAAAGACTTACAGCTTAGATCAGCTAGAAGAAGTGAGCCAAAAAGCTGATTTTGTAATTAACATCCTACCATTGACACCCGAAACCACACATCTTTATAATAGCGACTTTTTTGAAACCATGAATCCTACCGGGACCTTTATCAATGTTGGTCGTGGCGCCAGTGTCGATACTTCGGCTTTGGTAGCTGCGCTGAAAAATGGGCAGATCCAACAAGCTCTTTTGGATGTCTTTGAAGAAGAGCCACTACCTCAGGGTCACCCATTGTGGCAGTTGGAAAACTGCATTATCACGCCACATATTTCCGGCATGACCCCACATTTTCAAAAAGCCTTTCTGGAGATCTTTTTGAATAATCTTTCCTGTTTTGTAGCGACTGGTGAATTGGCTCAAAACCAAGTCTCACTTACTGAGGGGTATTGATTTATTTACAATAAAAAACGTCACCGGCTTTCTGATGCTCATGAAAGCCGGTGACGTTTTTTTAATTTTGGATTGTTTTTCTTTCTTCTATGTCTTTTTCAGTTTCTTTTATTAGATAGATGGGACGGCGTTTGGTCTCCAAAAAGATTTTTCCGATGTATTTCCCAATGATACCGATACATAACAATTGCATCCCGCTGACAAAAAGCAGAATCGAAACTAGCGATGGCCAACCGGCAGTGGGATCGCCAAAGAGTAATGCACGAATAACAATGAAGAGTAACGCAACAACGGATCCGACACAAGCAATCCCACCGATAATTGAGGCTATATTCAACGGTGCCTCCGAAAAATTAACGATACCATCAATCGAGTATTTAAAAAGACTCCAAAAAGACCAAGATGTTTCTCCCGCTGCCCGCTCCCGATTTTCATAGGAAAGGTATTTCGTCTTAAAGCCTACCCAACTAAAAATACCTTTTGAAAAGCGATTGTACTCTGTCAGTTCCAAAACGGCATCGACCATTTGGCGTGTCATCATCCGAAAATCACGAGCGCCATCAACCATCTCCGTCTGTCCAATGCGATTCACCAAACGGTAAAAAGTCTTTGCAAAAAAGCTGCGGATTTTGGGCTCTCCTTCACGATCTGTTCGACGCGTCCCAATACAGTCGTATTCTCCTTGACGAATTAGGTGAACCATGTCCGGCAAGAGCTCTGGTGGATCCTGCAAATCGGCATCCATCACCGTCACAAGCTCCCCTTGTGCCGACTTCAATCCAGCGTAAAGAGCCGCCTCCTTGCCAAAATTTCGAGAAAAGGACAAAAAGCGGACTTTCTCAGGATACTTCTGATACAGTGACTTAATCACCGTCAAGGTCTTATCCGTTGATCCATCGTTGATAAAAATGTATTCCAACGGCTCTTGCATCGTCTCATTGACTTGCTCAACAGCAGCAACAAATAAGGGCAGCGTAGCCTCTTCGTTGTAGCAAGGTACGATAATCGATAACATAAACTCACACCATCCTCTGATATTTTAATTATAACACAGGTCAAAACGTACGGACCCTACAGCGCAACACAGTTCTCTGTGGTGACTACTAAATTCCCGTTGAAAAGTTGGCTGAGCCATCTTTGAACTTTGCACCGCAAAGAACTGGCTTTTGTCTGGAATTTGCTTTCCACTGGATGGATCACTCTATTTATAATTATTCGCTTGTATTAAGCTCTGTTAGCAAGTTACACCTACTTGTTACCTACTGTCTCCTAAAAAAAGCGACCACCGCAAAGTACGGCCGCCGCTGTTCTCTCTTTTTACCAATTATTTCCATCGATTGAAATTGTTTTGCCAAAGTTGCTGGTTTTCACGTTATTGCTATGACAGCCTCTATTATATCAGCAAGAAAATAGGCTGCAGTGCTTCAGTTATTTTGCTTCGGAAAACTCATATTTTGGCTCATTCAGCTTCTCGTCATAAGCCACAATTAGATCATAGCCTTTAAAGAACCATTCGTCCGCTTCATCTGCAAAAAATAAAATTCCCTCTTCCGTCGTCTCTGCAATGGGTTTTTCCGGAGTATCCACGTTCATGCCAATAGAAAATCCGTCATGAACATCCGTTTTTCCATATACTTTCCCGAAGAATCGCACACCTTGCCCTTTAGGAATCTCCAACTCACTTTTGAACCAAGCCAACGCTTCTGGTTTGATAGTTATTTTCATTTATCACACACTCCCTAATCATTCATTTTATTATCTAAAACATCCACATCATCAGTTTCACCAATTACTAGCAGATTGTCGTTTTGTTGAACAATCTCATCAGCTGTCGGAGATACGACGACTTTCCCGTTTACGCGGCGAATCCCCACAACAGTCAATCCGAACCGTTGTCTAAAATTTAATTCCAGCAGTGTTTTGTTGAAAAACTTAGGATTGGAGACCCGGATCTCCGCCAACGAATAGTCATCTGACAGTTCGACATAATCCAAAATATTCTTAGAGACCAGATTATGAGCGATTCGAATACCCATGTCCCGCTCCGGATGGACCACCCGATCTGCACCGATTTTTTCTAGTACTCGCGCATGGTATTCGTTTTGCGCTTTTGCCAAGACGTTGGGCACGCCCATTTCTTTGACCATTAATGTCACCAGAATAGATGCCTGAATATCTTCACCAATTGCAACGATTACGTGATCGAAATTTCTGATTCCCAACGACTTTAACGTCATCTCATCTTGCGCGTTGCCCACCACTGCGTGTGTAGCGATATTCATGTATTCATTGACCCGGTCTTCGTTGCTGTCAATGGCCAAAACCTCCTGACCAGACTCGATGAGGGTACGACAAATACTACCTCCAAAACGTCCCAAACCGATGATTGCATAGTTTTGTTTCATAGTGAACTCCTTTTGGTTTCTTGTCAAAATAGCGGATTCTCTTATAGGGACCGCTTATTCTCAACATGCGTTTAAAACGCTGCTCTCTGTCTGCTTTAGTATAACAAAGACCTCGTCAAAAAACTAATGACGAGGTCTTTTTACTATTTTATCATGCCATGTTTAAAGGCATAGATTGCTGCTTGGGTCCGATCTTCGACTTCCAACTTGGATAAGATATTGGAAACATGGGTTTTGACTGTCTTCAAAGTGATAAACAATTCGTCTGCGATTTCTTGGTTGCTCTTGCCTTGTGCGATTAACATCAAAATCTCCAACTCACGATTGGTGAGATCATCATGCAAAATCTGGTAACGCCCCGTCATCTTGTCCATCATTTTGGAGGTCACTTCCGGTTCTAATACCCGTTCTCCTCGTTGTGTCGCGCGAATCGCATCTGCAATTTCGTGGGCAGTAGAAGTTTTCAAAAGATAGCCGGCAGCCCCTGCCTCAATTGCCGGATAGACTTTTTCATCGTCAATAAAGCTAGTCACAATTAAAATCTTAGCTTCTGGCCAATCTCGCAAAATCAGCTTGGTTGATTCGATGCCGTCCATCTCTTCCATTACCAAATCCATCAAAATCACGTCCGGACGTAAAGCCAATGCCTTCTCATAGCCGATTCGACCATTTTCAGCTTCTCCAACAACCTCGATATCATCCTGAATGGAGAGATAAGACGACACTCCCAACCTGACCATCTCATGGTCATCAACAAGCAATACACGAATCATCGTGAACCCCCTCCTCTTTCAATGCGGCTCACGCCGACTCAATCTTTACTGTTTTCACTGGTCAAGCTTACCAATGGTACTTTGATTTCAATACTGGTTCCCTGACCTTTAAAGCTGATAATCTTGACCGTACCACCGATACCTGCGATTCGTTCTCGGATATTCATCAAGCCGTAGCTGCCGGCCTTTTGCTGTGAAGTATCAAAGCCGACGCCATCATCAATGATTCGCAGCAAAACATTTTGCTCAATCTTATGGAGATAGACCTCCAATTCTTGTGCTTTGGCATGCCGCAATGTATTAGACAACAGCTCCTGTACGACACGAAAGAGCTGGTCTTCAATTCCTGTAGGCAAAGAGACATCTTCAACATCCCATTTAAGATCAATCTTAATTTTGGATTGAAGTTCTTTTAATAATTGCTCGATCCCTTGACGTAAGCTTTTTCCTTCCAAACTTATTGGTCGCAAGTGCAAGAGCAACGCCCGCATTTCCGATTGAGAAGCATTGATGATATCTGTGACCATCTCCAATTGTTTTTGCTGCGCTTCTGGTATGTGGTCTTTTTTGGCTTTCTCGTTGATTGCCGATAGCATCATCATAGCTGCAAACAATTGTTGCGAAACCGAATCGTGAAGTTCCCGGGCAAGACGATGCCGCTCGATTTCCAGTATTTCTTCTTTGGTTTGTCCTGCCACCAATTGTGGTCGGCTGTTCAGCTGCTGCAATTCAGCAGAAATTTCCTGCATTTTTTTGGCAATCTCCTGAATATCCTTGTCAATTGCAGCAATGTAATGATTTTCTTTCGAATGGGGTATGGCTTCAGTCACTAACGGGTTTTCATAATTACCAGCTGCCATAATGCGGAGCTTTTCTTCAATCTCTCCATAAAGACTTTTCCGGAAAACTGAAATCAGAAAATAGGCCAATAAACCCAACCCGACAGAAATCACCATGATGTAGATAATCATAGGAATAAAGAAAATTTGACTTTCAAACAATACTTGCCACCAGCGATGGATATTATTGGCATGTAAAAAGGAAAACAGTACAAGGATCATCGCCAAAAAAGCCGTAATTCCTACATAAAAAGCAACCATTCCCTTCGAGACCTTCGCGATCATACTCGGATCACCTCGACATCTCCAAACAAGGTATTGGTGATCAATTTGATCCGTCGCTGATTGTCATCATAATCATCACTGTATACTTTAAGGGCCTCATTGCGAAGCGTTGTCCGCTCACCTTCAAAAACCAGATCACCAGCAAAAGTAGCATGTTCCACTACAATTCCAACACCAAGTGGCACCAAGATTCTCGTTCGTCCGAATCCTTTACGAACAATCACTACGTTGTCTCGTTTCGGTAAAATCGTATTGCCTAAGTCAATAATGGTGTCGCCGGAAATCATATTCAAGTTGATATCGTCCCATTCATAAACTTGATTTCCGATGCGTTCGTTACCAAACAAGGGTTGCTTCACTTTCGTCCCAGAATGAGTGGTCGGTTTTTCACCGTCTACCATCACCATTTGTTTTTTCTTCCAAAAAGCATTTTGTGAAGGATCGATTCCAGAAACCTCCACACCTTTCAGACCGACAAATAAGATACCAAACGCAAGCATCAACCATAGTGCCGGACTGGATACCAAGCTGATAAAGATGCAGACTCCACCGACTACATACCAAAAACTGCTTTTTTTTCGGCTGCGTTTTAAGCCAAAAGAAATACATAACACACCGCAGATCAATAAGATCAAAAGCTGCGGACTACTGATAATCTGCCAGACAGCAAACAACAGTAATAAAGCCTCTACGATAAAGAAGAAGCGCCACGGACTTTTCATAAAGGCCACCTCCATTGGATTGATAATAAAACGATGAAGCCGTCCTCACAATAGCGATTTTGAACGACGCATCACAATTTCCTAAGACTATCATACCCTGAAAGATTCCAAAACGTATCCGTCTTAAGCATGAGTTCTGCAAGATTTTAATAAGCATCTGCTTACTCGTTTAGCAGGTGTGTCAGAAAGGTGTGAGAAAACAACGAAATATCCGAACGCCTTAGCTGAAGAAAAAAGCGATTTTTCTATGTAGGCTCATCCTTTAGCCCTTGAGAAAAACAATCCGCTCACAGCATATGTCGTTCGGATACTATTTTTGATTTACTGATTCAAAACCCCTCGAAATTTCCGAATTAGTTTTGTTCAACTTTTGTGATTTTCACTTGCATATCGCCGCCAGGAGTCGCGATTGCTACTTGGTCTCCCACAACTTTACCGATTAGCGCTTGTGCGATGGGTGAATCATTTGAGATTTTACCGGAAAACGGATCAGACTCAGCACTGCCTACAATCGTATATTTTTCTTCATCGCCATCTGGTAATTCAATGAAGGTTACTGTCTTACCAATGGACACTTCATCAGAATCAACACCATCATTATCAATAATCTGTGCGAAACGAATCATGTTTTCCAAAGTTGTGATTCGCCCTTCAACAAAAGCTTGTTCATCTTTAGCAGATTCATATTCCGAGTTTTCAGATAGATCGCCAAACCCGCGGGCAATTTTAATCCGTTCAATAATTTCGCCACGTTTGACGGTCTTTAATTCTTCCAATTCCTGCTCTAGCTTTTCTTTTCCTTCAGCTGTCATGGGATAAACTTTTTCTACCATAATCTCATATCTCCTTCAACAATTATCAGTGAGCTGAACTTGAGGGACGGACTCTGATTTTCAAGAGTTCGGCGCCTATCGTCCGCTCCTCTGTTTCTTTCGATAGTATAACAAAAGGCAATCTTTCCGTGTTCCCCGAACGGTTCATCACCGCCAGATGCTGAGTATATCAGCAAATGAAAGTGTTTTCTAGCTCTATCGGGGAATAACACTGAAAAGATTACCATGCTTTGTTCAAAATGTAAATCTCTTTCAATACTTTTATTGATTAGCTTCGCTATCTTCCGAGTTGGTATTGTTGACGTATTGCTCTACCAACGCGTTGTGTTCTTCAAAGGTACGGGCATAGTAAACCTGTCCTGTCTTAATATCAGCGACAAAATAATAGTAATCATTTTGCTGTGGATTCAATACCGCTTTAATCGATTGCTCACTTGGATTATCAAATGGCCCTGGTCCGTATCCGTGATTCACATAAAGGTTATAAGGAGAATCAACCTGAGTATCAGCAATTGTCACTAATTCCTTGTGCTCACCCAAAGCATACAAGATTGAGATATCTGACTGCAACGGCATGTCGCTGGCCAGACGATTGAAGAAAACTTGTGCGATCTTGCGGCGATCGTTTTCGTTATTTCCTTCTTTTTCCACCAAGGAAGCCAACGTCAATACTTCTTGAACATTTAATTGCTTGTCCTTGATGGTTTGATAATACTGACTCATTACACTGTTGGTTTTTTCCACCATCTGGGTAACAAAGTCTTTCAGATTGGTCCCATTGTAATAATCATAGGTAGCTGGGAACAAATAGCCCTCCAAACGATAACGAACCCCTTCAGCCTTCGCAGCAGAGTCCAGCAATTCCGGATATTTTTTATGCAGCTCATTAAAGAAGTCTTCATCTTTCATCAAATCAATGAAATCCTGCTTCTTGAGCTTCAGGTTTTTCTCTACCGCATCCCCAATCTGATCGATAGTGTAGCCCTCAGGTATGGTCAACTTCAGGTCAGCTGTTCCGGTACCGGTCCCCCCCATCAGTTCTTTGCTGATTTCATCCAATGTCATATTAGGAGAAAAACTGTATTTACCCGCTTGAAAACCGGTCAAATTATTAAACTTCGTGTAATAGTTAAATACCATACCACTTTTGATGATCTTCTCATTCTCTAAAATCTCACCAATCGCCTTATTTGAGGAGCCTCGAGGAATCTCCACAGTGACTTTCTCTGTTTTAGCAGAATTCAGCGGCTTCAATCCTGCAGAAATATAGCGATAGACTGAAAATCCTAGGATACCGCCAACAAACAGCAAGGTAATAACAACGATGGTCACAATTTTGTTCACTACACGATTTTCTTTATCTCTCGAAGATTTTCGCAAATATTCTTCCTGCTTCTTTCCTGAAAGTTCTTTTTTAACTGGGGCATTCGCTTTTTTAGAGCTGCTTGCGCCCTTTTTCGGCCCAGCAGTTTGTTTCACAGCGGGACTGTCCTTTTTAGCTGCCCTATTTTTAACTTTACTGTCAGTCGCCTTTTTGTCATCGGCTGGCTTGGTTTTCTTACCACTAGTCTGACTGCGACGGGAGCCCACAGCCTCTTGAGGGCCTTGCATTCGTTTCTGAGAAGCTGATGATTCGGTTTTTTTATCGGGTGAAACTCCCGCTGTTTCCCCGGTATTATTGAGGGAATTCAGAATTTTATCCTTGAAGGATTCCTCTTCCGGATGTTGTTTAGACAAAACAACTCCTCCTAACTTCGTATACTGGCTTGTACCATTATACACGAAAGTCAGGAGGAGTAAAAGAATGATTTGTAATTGTAAAATGATGCAAGCCCAGTCATTGCATTCCACGTAGCGCATCGCCACAATTTCTTGCTTGTTATGGCAAAATACGGGACTGTCCTTTGGTTTCTTTCAGTACAACACTTTTTATCCAGAAGTTTTGCTAGATACCAATTAAGGCTACCAAAACGTTCCAAAGAGCTTCTGCTTTTTTTATACCATTGATAGAGGTGATGCCCGCTTTTTTTCCAGCTACTTTATTGATTCGAATCAGACTTTTTTGACACCACTGCTTTCAATATATCCGAGCCATTGTTTTTTGCTGTTGTATACAGAATAGTAGGTTTTACCGTTATAATGTTCGTATTTACCAGTGACTGAGAGCTTTTGATTTTTGAAAGCCGAGGCTTTGTTTTTGACTGTTTTGGTGAAGTCACCGCCGTACAGATTTTTGGTTCCATTTAAAGTAACCGTTATTTTATAACTACTCCAGGCACCACCGGGATTCGTCCCTTGTTTTCCACCATTGGCATTGATGTAGCCAACCCATTTCCCTTTGTTGTCATAAAGTGTCAGATACGTACTGCCATTTAAGTGCTTGTATTGTCCTTTTGCCAAGTAAGTTTTTCCCAATAACTCAGAGGCATTTTTTCGTAGTTTCCAATCAAAATTACTCCAAATCTTATGATTCTTCCCCGTAATGGTAAAATATTTTCCCAGTTTTACATAGGGGCCTTGGTCGCCAGCAACTTTGACACCAGCTTCTTCCACATAGCCTAACCAGGTGTTGTTCTCATAGACAGAGTAATAAGTTTTACCATTAAAGTGTTCATACTTGCCGGTGGCTAACAATGTCTTTCCCTTATATACTGAGCCTTTGTTTTTGATAGTTTTAGTAAAATCGCCGGCATACAAATGCTTACTACCAGTGACAGTCAGATACTTTTTATAGCTACTCCAACTTCCTCCAGCACTAGTCGTCAACTTCCCACCAGAAACATTGATATAACCTACCCACTTATCCTGATTATCGTACAAGGTCAGATAGGTACTGCCATTTAAGTGCTTGTATTGTCCTTTTGCCAAGTAAGTTTTTCCAAGGTGGCTCTTTGCATCACTGCGCTTTGTCCAATTGAAATTTGACCAAATTGTATGATTTTTCCCAGTTATCGTAAAGTATTTTCCAAGCGCAAGATACGGGCCTTGATCACCAGCTAGAGTGACACCACTCTTTTCGACGTATCCCAGCCAAGTCTTGCTATCGGCTGTGTACACTGAATAATAGGTTTTACCATTGAAATGCTCATACTTACCAGTGACCAACAATTGCTTGTTTTTGTAGGATGACGCTTTATTCTTGATTTTAGAAGTAAAGTCGCTGTACAGATCCTTTGTCTGATTCAAAGTGACATATTTTTTATAGCTTGCCCATTTACCACCGGGGCCGTCAGTTAAGGTGCCAAAAGCTGCGTTCACATAACCAATCCATTTGTCTTTGTTGTCATATAAACTAAGATAGGTGCCCCCATTGACGTGTTTATACATTCCCTTGGCATAATAGGTCTTGTTAAGATGGTTATCGGTTCGATCTTTTTGCGCCCATTTAAAACTACTCCAGATGGCATTATTTTTGGCAGTTATTGTGAAATATTTACCCAAACTGATGTATGGTCCCTGTTCACCATAGGGCAAAGTGATTGTTTTACTATAATCTGAAGACATATCAAAAGGAAAGTTTTTCCCGGGAATATACACTTGGGAGGTCCATTGCCAAGCGCCGTACTGAGTATTCCGCTGTTCTTTTACAGTCGGAATTGGGTATTCAGCAATCCAGCATTTATTATAGCCCAACTTAGCAGGATCCAATTTTCCTGCTCGTACCCACCATTGACCAATGTAATGCTGACCGTTGTTATAGCCCAGTTTTTTCAGTGCATCTGTAAAATAAATCGAGTTCTGTGTATGATTGATATTTTTGGCATAAAGTTGTGGGTCTTCAATATCATTGAACATGATGGCATTGTTGCCCAATTTCAATTCATCGGCATACTTCGCAAAATATTCGGCTTCCTTTTCAGCGGTACTTTTGGAAGTAAACCAGCTGTAATGGTATCCGTGGACCACCAATCCAGCCGCTTTGGCATTATTAATCTGACTTTTAGCATAGGGATTACGATAGGTCGTGTACTCTGTCAACTTAACGATAACCGCTTTGACGCCGTATTTTTTTAGCGTCTTATATTGATCCACACTGATTTCGCCATTATGAGAGGAAACGTCGACAAAATCCATTGTTGGTGTGTCTTTGTCAGAATCCGCATAAATATTTTCCAACCGAGCAGCCGCGGCAGCAGCGATTTGTTCCTGTGGTTCAACAGTCAATGCCGCAGCCCGAGCTTTGGGTCTGGGGGTGTCCGAATCAATGGGTGATTCTGCTAGATCAGAACGATCTTTTAGATATGGAAAAACATCATTTAAAATTTCCATTTCTGCTATCGCTTTTTCCACTGCCGCTTGGGAAAGATCCTCGTTGGTTTGTTCTGCATCTGCCAAACTATTGTCTGATTCATCCGTTTCAGCGGGAGTGTTCTTTTCTGAAGAGTTTTGCGTCACATCAGTAGCAGATGTTAACGAGCTTTCACTTGCGGAAATTTCTGAGCTGTTTTCAGAAGACACCTTTTTTTCAGATTCTTCTGATGAAAAGCTGTCTTCTACCGCTGAAGTACTCGTCACATCATTGGTGACAGGACTGCCGCTTAATGGCAATTCTTCTGTTACCGTTGGCGACTGAGTTTTTGCCGTTGTTTCAGCCAAGCCCGTAATCGGTCCCACCGAGCTTAGAATCACTGTTGATACCAACACTATGATTTTCTTGATTTTTTTCATGATTCAACCTCACTTTTTTCAATCTTCGCTTTTATTATACCGAACTTCGACATTTTATAAAAAGCATAATTCCTGTTATATTTTTATAAATAATGATCATTTTCTAATCATATGCTTTTAGAAATAAAAAAGAGAGAATTTTCACCCTAAATAGTATAAACTGCCACATACTTATTTAAATAGTTTCGCTAAAACAAGTGAATTTTTTCTAAAAATGCATTTCTACATATCAGTCGTCAAAATCACAGCTGAAATGCTATAATTCTTATGAGGAAATAAAGATAAAAAGGAGAATACTATGAAAAAGTTGTCTTGGAAAAAAATCACCACTTTGTCGGCGACGATCTTATTGCTGTCAACAGCAATCCCGTTGCCCGCTGCGGCAATCAGTGATGAGGATTCGTTAACTGACCTCACAAACTCTCAAAGTACCACACTTTTCAACGGAACTGGTTATTCCGCTGAAACTAACGGCGATATTGAACAGGATACCGACGAGTCGCTACCTGCATCAAATGCGCAAACAGACGGAACGAATTCCGGCAGTCAAAGCAGCACCGAAACAAACAATGAACTCTCTGGCTCCAGTGAAGTTTCCACTGATGAAAGTTTGCCATCTGATTCTGGACTTCCTAATGAAACTAATCCTAGCAACACTGACAAGTCCAATGAAAGTGAAACTGACGGGTCATCACAAACGCTTCCAAACGAGCAAGGTTCAAAAAATACGTCTGCGTCTTCTGACGAGTCACTAATTGGCCAGCAAAGCGTGGAACAGACCGTCGCTTCTGAGTACAAGTACTTTACTGTCACTACCCAAAAACCAGTTGTCTATCAAAATGAAAACTTGGATCTACCTTTTGAGAACTCCGCTGATCTTTACCAAAAGACTTTCAATATTCTCGGTCAACTCACCTCTTCAGCTGGTGCCAGATACTACCGACTACAAGTTGGTGATATTGTCGTCTTCATTCGTGATGAAGACGGGAAAACCACTAACTTTCCAGCCGGTAGTGAGCTGGGTGCTTCTGGCTACGCTACCGTTACTACAAAAGGTATTGCCGTCTGGAAAAATATTGAGCTGAACGCAAAAGCTAGTACAACAACAGATATTTTCCAACGAACTTTTAAGGTCACCGGCAAACTAAGTCATGTGGACGGAACCGTGTATTACAAGCTCTCCGGTCAAGGATTTGTCAGTCAAAACGCCTTGCAAACAACAAACGAAGCCCAAGGAGCACGCTTAACCTTTAATAAATATGTCTCAATTTCAAGTCAGAATTATTCGGTTTGGAAAAATTTCAAGTGGCAAGAGCTGACTCCTTCAAAAAAAATCTATCAACAAACGCTATATGCCAAATATAAATATGCCCACTCCAACGGCGCAATCTATTACGAACTCTATCGCCCAAATGGTTCTTTTGCTGGTATCATCAACTCGAGTGCGACCAAATTAGCGAATAATCAGGGGGGAATTTGGTACAAAGAAAATCTTTATGCCAATAAAAAAGGAGGCACCTACACCCTCTGGCAAGATCTGAATTTTTCCAAAAAAAGAGGCTCCAGCACTTCCTTTGCTAAAAAAACAGTCAAAATCAGCGGGAAATATTACCATTATAATGGTAGCACTTACTATTCTTTGTATGACAATAAAGGAAACTGGTTAGGCTATATCAATGCTAGTGGCGTCAGCACTTCAAAAAATAAACAAGGAACCTATCAAAACTTCAACAAGTATGTCACCGTTACCAATAAAAATTATGCTACCTGGTCGAGTTTTGCCTTTAAAGGGAAAGCAAAAAAACCGGCTACTTATCAATGGACCTACAAAGCAAAAGGCGTCTATTACCATTATAACGGCAGTAGCTATTACAGTCTGTATGATAAAAACAACAAATGGGTGGGCTATATCAATACAACGTCCTCCTCTGTTGCTCAAAATGGCGGCGGTACTTGGCAAAAAGAAAACTTGCAGCGAAAAATTGTCAAAAAGAATTATACGATTTGGCAAGACCTTGCTTTCAAAACCAAACGCAGCAACACGAATAATCACTATGGCAAGCAGTATACTGTAAAAGGAAAATATCGCCATTTTAATGGCTCCTTGTACTACTCGTTGTATTCTGGCAACAAGTGGGTTGGGTATGTCAACGCCACTGCTACCGGCTCACCTTTCACGATTTACTCTACAAAAACAATCAGTCGCTACCAGGTTATCAACAATAAGAGTGGTAATTTTTACAGCAAAGCCGATCCAAGCAGTAGTAAAAAAGCAGCTAAATCTAACTACTACAAATACATGGTTCGGGCCATCAAAGAAGCCAGCACCAGTGATGGCACTTACTATCTTGTTGAATTGGCCGGCTCAGGCACGGATTTAGGTTGGATCAAAGCAAACCAAACCTACAGTGTACAAGACAGCTTCTACATGTATCAAACTGGGGGGCCTTTTCCTTCCTTGAATGTCAAAAATCTGAATATCAAAGTTTCGATTAGCAAGCAGCGAATTTACATTCGTTCTGGTTCTAGCACAATTTACACCATGATGTGCTCCACTGGCTTACCGGGTACACCTACACCCCTTGGCAATTTCAAGATTCAAGCAGAACGCGGCCCTTGGTTCTGGGGTGCAAATGGCGGCGCGGCCTATTACCGTTCATTCCACGGACATGGTATTTATCTTTTCCATTCCGTAACGATTACTGGGCCTGGTCGCGTCGGTTCCTACTATCATCCAGAGGCGATGAAATTGGGGAAACGCGCCTCTCACGGCTGTATCCGCATGGCCGTTCCCGATTCGATTTGGTTTTACAATAATATCCCTAACAATACCCCAGTCAGCATCGTCAACTAATCATTACCCTCAAAAAAAGCGCCTGCCAATGATGAAAATCAATTGGTCAGGCGCTTTTTTGAGTGCGTTAGTCGTTATTGAAGCGGCGTTTCAGCCATGCAGATCCTCGATTAACAAACTGACGCATACGCTTTTCAGTTCTGGTCAAGCGGCTTTTTTCTTCATTTAAAGTCAGAACCTCTGCCAGATGACGCAATGCTTTTTTTTGTGGCAGCTGTTCCACGGCCAAAGCTTCCAACAGTTCTTGATAGACTCGCTGGGGTTGATACTTTTCAAAGGCGACAGTCGCAAAGCTTGCCGCCTCTTGATGAAGCAATGGGAAATCCCGCAAGCTTTTTTCTATCCGCACTGTCAATTCTGCCACATCACCGGAAGAATACAGCTCTCCACCACCAAAATAGTCAAAAGCCGAGCGATGACCGGGATTGTCCGACAAAATCACCGGTACGCCTTTTAGCAGAGCTTCAGCGTAGACCAAACCAAATGTCTCCATCTCAGAAGGCAAAACACAGAGATCCCTCTCTGTTACTTCCCCCCAAGGATCTGTCTTTTTCCCGGTAAAGGTGACAGTCGATAGGCGCTGTTCTTTGACGAAGCGGTCAACTTTTCGCTTGTAATCGTCATCCCAAGCGCCAATAAAAACTAGCTCCGGCCGCGGTTCTTTTAACCTCGTATAAGCCTGTAACAACTCCAGCTGATTTTTTCCTGGTGTCAAACGTCCAATGGAAACAATTCGCTGTTGTTTGCCACTTTTTAATGACTTTGTCGTGACCTCGGTGAAAGGCACAAAACTGCCAATCGTCTTTTTTGATGGCAAGAGTGTCTGGAGTTTTTTTTGCAGTTCCCCTTGAACAGCAAACAGCGCATCGCTGTTTTCAGCTACGAAATCTAGCTTGTCCAAATAATAGGCAAACTCGTTTTCCGGAAACTCATGGATTAACCAAAAATGACTCACTTCCTCACAAGCGGCTGCGACAGCTCCTTGAAACATATTCACCGTATTGGTAATCACTACTTGTATTTCTTTTTCTTTGATCAGCTGTCGCAAAGCACTGATATTGTCCCGGTAGGCCACTGCTCGCTCGCCAGCAGTCCCGTATTTCAATCCTGGCGCTTCTTCCCACCACCACTTGTTTCGGGGAATAAATGTTACAGGAACGTCGATTTCTTTAAAATGAGCACGATAATCTTCTTCAAAATTAGGAAAAGAAGCTGGCGCAACATTGTAAACGACATGCCCATTGTCTTTTAACAGCTTCATGAGATGATAGATTGAGATCTCCGCACCGTTGTCAAAGGTCCCACTAGGTGAAACAAATAATATTCGTGTCATTGAACTGCCCCCTTCTCATCAGATGCAAGCCATTTCTTGACATACGCCGTTAACTCATCGTGATGCCGGCTTGTGACACACTGTCTTTCAACTTCCTCAGCTGCCGCCTCTGCCAAACGCTGCCGTAATTCTCGACTACCGATTAGCAGCTCCAATGATTCTTCCCATTCGTCATCACTTGCCAGTAAACCAGTCTGACCGTCTTTGATCATTTCTTCAAAGGAACCCAAACGACTGGCGACTGTCGGAACTTTTACCAATGCTGCTTCCAACCACTTAATCTCTGATTTTGCTTGATTGAAGATGGTATCAGTTAGTGGGGCTAAGTTAATATCTACGCGGCTGATCAATTCGGGCAACTGATGCCACTCTACATAGTCATGAATGATGATCCGTTTTTTAAAGGGCTGCAGATCCTGGGGCAGCTCCAGGTATCCCACAATATGGAGCTCTACATGCAAATAGCGGTTCATTAAACGAATCAGCGCCTCTTTGACCAACTCAAAATTTTCATTATGGGTGATAGAACCTGAAAAATAGCCAATCTTCACCGTGCTTTCTTCTGGTGTCGAATAGTCCTTCATAAACTGACGACTGATGTCTACCAGCTCTTTCGAAGCCAGATTACGATTCATCAATACAAAGGGACGATAATTGGAAAGCTCTGTTTTTAAACGCGCCGTAGTGGTCACCGCTCCATCACAGAGTTCCAGCATTTTACCATAGCTCATAACTCCAGCATCATAATCGCCTTTCGCTCCGACTGACAGACCTTGAGTATATGCCAGCTGGTCGGTATATTTCGTAGCGATTACCAAATCATCGATGTCATACAGGACGCCTTTTCCAAATTGCTTTGCTAAAGTGACCATTTGGCCTAAGACTTCTCGATACCCACAGCGATAAACAATAATCAAAAACGCCCTTTCAGCATCGGCTAATCGGAATTTAGAATTGTCCACTACTTTTACTGGATAGCCTAATGAACGCAGCTGCTCGGCTTTGTTTAAAACACGATAGCGGGTGCATTGTGGAATTTGATTTTCAACGCCATCGATGATTAAAATGTACTGCTCTTGATCTTTCTTACGGATATCTTCCTGAATTTGGTGAATCACTGCCATCGGATAGTTTGTCTGTTGGTCAAGATAGGCGATTAAATCTGGTACTTCTGTCTGGCGCTTAAGGCCTTGCCACAAAAACTTTTCATTCGAATAATTCGCAAACGCACTGTATTTTACTAGTGGAATGCCTTTTTTTAACATGGTTAAAGGATGAATATACATTGCACTGTCGGCGTTGTGAGTCAAAAGAGCATCGGCTTTAAAGCCTAGATCAGTAAAGTGACGGGTAAAGACTGTCTCGTGGCGACCAATCGCTTTTTCCCGTGAATTGGTATCTGTCAGCTGTTCCCAGTAAGTCCAAAAGGCTGGACTATCCAGCAATGAATGTTCAATTGCTAAAAAATAAGACTGCAAGTGTAACGGAATATAGCCATATTTGTTGTAACCGGTAATATCTGATTGCTCTTCCCCATAGGAGATTCCCCAAAAATCTAAACGGCGGGCAGCCATCTTGGAAAAAACTTGCTGAAGATTTCCAAAAGGACCAACATTGGTGTCATTGACCAGCAGCAGCTGATCATACGTGGCCAACTGTTCTTTTCCTAAAAAGAGAATTCCCTCACGAAATGCAGCTGTGTCATAACCACTGTTTTCCCGACAACGCACCTGGCCATAGGTTGCCAATTTATCTATATCTCTTTGGGGAAGCTCGCCATTGACGACAATTAAAATATCCGCGCAAAAGTCGGCCAAACCTTCAAGAAAAAGCAGCTTGTATGTTTGCAATTGCGGTTGCTCTTCATAAATCACATAGATTAACTGACGCTTAGGATCAGTATAGTTGTTTTTACTTCTAGCTAAACTGCGATAAGGTCGATAGAGATAGCGCATCGGCGAAGGAATTTTTCGTGCCGTCCGTTTCATTCGTGATAGAACTCTTTTGACGAGGGGTTTTGCAGCACGAGGATTTCGGACAACCTTCAAGGCATATTTTGCCGGACGAATGATCGCATTGCCCATGCGATAAGACCGGGAATGCAGCAGTGCGACCTGTTCTCCTTGGAGTCGCTGGATTTCCGTGTTGAGGCGCTTAACTTCAGCTTCTGGTGATTGATTAGCCGGATCCCCAGTCAATTTTCCTTCAAGGGATTTGACATAGTCGGTGACTTCTTCAAGGTGGTCTGTCAACTCAACCAAACGATCTTCCAACAACATGGTATTGTTTTCCAGCGCCGTAAAAATCTCATCTTTCCATTTAGGCACATGTTTTTTTAACAGATAAAAATAGACATCGTAAAAGCTTTTGCGTTGGGTATGTCCGTCTCTTCTGGAAATCGAATCCGGCAAGATACGATAATTGAGTTTGACTTCTGGGGCATAGACTGGTTTTGCGCCGTTTTCCAAAATCAGCGTCATCAAAAAGTCCCAGTCTTCCAAAAACTGGCGGTTCAATGCCATATCGTAACGGGTTTCTTTGATCACGCTTCTTCTCAACAAGGAGGAATTATTGATGTAATTGCTCTGTAAAAAAGAAATCAGTTCAAACGCGTGACTTTCAACGTAAAATTTATCCTCATTGAAATCCCATAGATTTCCGTAAACGATGTCAGCAGCCGTCGCTTCGGCTTTTTCTACTAAGCGCTGCACGTAATCTTGTGGTAAGTAATCGTCGCTGTCGATAAAGAGCACAAAGTCCCCGGTTGTCTCTGCTAAACCCCGATTGCGAACCGCACAAACACCGGCATTCTCCTGCTGTAAAAAGACTGTATTGGAAAAAGGCGACCGGCCAAGAACCTCTTGGATGATCGCCCTAGAACCGTCAGTTGAACCGTCATCGATGACAGCCAATCGAATGGCCGGATAAGTTTGTTTGAAAATGCTAGTCAGGCATTGTCTGATATATTTTTCATGATTGTAACAAGTCACAATAACAGAAACCTGCTTCATAATTTCCCTCTTATCTGTTTCGATTTTTTAGTACTTCTTTAGTAGGACAGATTTGCCAAATTATCCGACTTCCCAAATTCCGTTAGCGGTAAGGACACCACTGGCGGCGTCTCGTCGGCTGGCATTCAGAGTTTCATCTGGCGAAACAATAATTACCGGTGAATTGTCCGGACGATTAAAAGCTAATGGTCGCTGTGCATCGTCTCTGACAGAGACCGTCAAAGCCAGTTTACATGAATTGATACCCTTCAACTCACAACGATAACGCATCGTTTTATGCCCCGTACCTTTAAGCATTTGTTCCTGAGAATTGTCGTTATACATCCAGAAGCTGCGGTCGATGTCTGTCAGTGAAAAGGCCAGATAGGTTGTGATATCCTGCATGACATCGTAGCTCACTTCAAAATCAACGGTACGATTTTCACCAGTCAGTATTTCCGAGGACAACAGCCGCACGTTGACATTTTCTACGCTGGACAATTGGCGATCCGACTCGTTTTTTGCAGCATCCAATACCTCAGCTCCGGCTTGAACAACGTTATCCAATGAATACTGGTTGGCCACTTCATCCGGCGTTCCCAATACCTTGACTTTTCCCTTGTCGATCATCACCGCTCGGTTGCAATACTTACGCACGGCTTCCATCGAATGAGTTACCAGAATAATGGTCTTTTTCTCGGCTCGAGCTTGCATGAAATAATCGTTACATTTCCGCTGAAACGCTTCATCTCCCACCGCTAAGACTTCATCCAATACCAAAATATCACTCTTGGCCTGAATAGCAACAGAGAATGCCAAACGGACCTGCATCCCACTTGAGTAGTTTTTCAGCTTCTGATTCATAAATTCTGAAAGCTCGGCGAAACTGACAATATCCTCATACATTCCATCGATTTCTTTTTCAGAAAAGCCCAACATGGCACCATTTAGATAGACGTTTTCCCGTCCAGTCAGCTCAGGATTAAAACCCACCCCCAGCTCGATAAATGAAACCAAACGGCCGTCAATTTCAACAGTCCCATTTTCCGGCCAATAGATTTGACTGATAATCTTCAATAGCGTAGATTTCCCGCTGCCGTTACGGCCAACAACCCCGAAAAAATCGCCTTTGTAGACATCAAAGGAAATATCTTTCAACACTTGCTGCTCTTTATAGCCCTTGATCCCTTTTACTGTGTTGATGACCAGGCGTTTGAGACTATTGGTGCTCTCAGTAGGCAATTTAAAGGCCTTGCTGACATTTTTGATACTTACTGCTGTTTCTTTCATTAGATAATCTCCGCAAATTTTTTGGCATTTTTCTTAAAGTAACGATAGCCGATAAGTAAGATCACAAACGGCAGCAGATAAGGAATAATCGCCAGCCACTTTTGATCCACCAGCTGCCAAATCGTCAAATTGGCTGGACTGGTCAATAAATGACGCATATCCTGAATAATCTGCGCCATTGGATTGAACAAAAGAAGCTGTCCAATCAAACGACTTTGATTAAGCACCATTGTTACCGGATAAATCAAAGGCGTGGCATACATGCCAATCTGCAAGATGACTTCCCAGATTGGACCAATATCACGAAAACGTACATAGATGGTGGCTAGAATAAAAGCCACACCTAACGCCAACGCGTAGAGTTCTATCAGCAACAACGGTGACACGATAGCTAACGGAGAAATTGTAACTCCATTAATCAAACCGAAAATAAAAACGATCACCAGACTAATCAAAAGGTTAATCAGTGCATTCAGTGAGACCGACAAGACGATAATCTCTGTTGGGAAACTAAGCTTGCGGATCAGATCTCCTCGATTTACAATCGCCATCATTCCCATATTGGTAGTCTCCACAAAGAAATTCCATAAGACCATCCCCAACAACAACGCAATGGCAAAGTGCGGGACGTCCGCGCCGAAACGCAAAAATTTAATGAAGACGACATACATGACCGCAAACAGCATCAAAGGTTTCAACACCGACCAGATATAACCGATGGCACTTCCCTGGTAACGCAGCTTAAAGTCAGTTTTAACTAATTCTTTCAGTAGGATCAGATTTTTTCGTTCAAACATGCTTTTCTCCTGTTGGATCCGGCAGACTGTCCACCAGCCGCCAGATTATTATGGAAAGATTATACCGGACAACCGGCTCTTACTCAACCTTTGTAACGTCAGCTTTACTTTCAGATAACATTTCAGATAAAGCTGTCTGCCAAGTTGGAATCACAAATCCCAGTGCCTCCGCCTTGCTTAAGTCCATCACTGAATACTGAGGGCGGCGCGCTTTTTGCGGATATTCCGCAGAAGTCACCGGAGCTACTTCCACTGTGGTATCTTTCAAGATTTCCTTAGCAAATTCATACCAGCTGCAGGAACCTTCGTTGGACAAATGGTAAATTCCAAAGGGCGCTTGCTCTTGAACAACGAATGTCATGAATTCTGCCAATGTCCGGGTCCAAGTAGGACGGCCAAATTGATCATTGACAACAGTCAGCTTGGAGTGGCTTTTTGCCAAGCGCTGCATGGTAAAGACGAAATTATTGCCATAATTTCCGAAAACCCAGGATGTTCGAATAATATAATAATTATCCATGATAGCTGCCACTGCTTGTTCTCCCAGCAGTTTGGTGCGGCCATATTCGTTCAGCGGTGCCGGAGTATCAGATTCTTTATACGTATGCTCTTTTTTGGCTCCGTCAAAAACATAATCAGTGCTGATATAAACCAAGGTCGCGCCTACTGCTTTTGCGGCTTCAGCGACATTGCGAGTGCCGTCAACGTTGATCAATTCATCCAACGCCTTACTTTCCTCTTCCGCTTTATCAACTGCGGTATACGCAGCACAGTGATAGATCACTTCAGGCTTAAGCTCTTCAATAACCTGGCGCGTCTGTTTGGCATCCGTGATATCCATTTCTGAAGAATCAGTGGACACATAGGTCACTTGCTGTTCATCCAACAGCTTTCTTAGTTCAGTCCCCAATTGGCCATTTCCGCCGGTAATCAAAATCATCTTTGTTCCTCCGTTCTTGCCGCCTTTGCAAAGAGCGCTTTTCAACTTCCTACAAAGTTTATGCCCTTTGAAAAAGGCAGGTACGCACCTGCCTTAGCTGTCTTTTTTATGATTGCTTCAATGCTATTTATTGCCCGTTTTCCGCATATTTTGCTTCAACCGCTGCTTTTTCTGCTTGCCACCATTCGCGATTGTTCATATACCAATCAATAGTGTCTGCCAGACCTTCCTCAAAGTTGGTAAACTGAGGTTGCCACCCGAGTTCTTCTTTCAGTTTAGTGGCATCAATCGCATAGCGCAAATCGTGTCCGGGACGATCGTTGACGTGATCATAGTCTTGAGCATCTTTTCCCATCAGACGTAAGATCAACTCCAACACTGTTTTGTTGTCTTTCTCACCATCCGCACCAATCAGATAGGTTTCACCAATGGTTCCTTTTGTTAAGATCAACCAAACCGCTGCTGAATGATCCTCGGTATGGATCCAATCGCGAACATTCTTTCCATCTCCATACAGTTTAGGCCGTTCACCGCTTAAAATATTCGTAATCTGGCGGGGAATAAATTTTTCAATATGTTGGTAAGGACCATAATTGTTTGAACAGTTGGAAATGGTCGCTTGCAGACCGAATGAACGCACCCAGGCCCGTACTAACAGATCTGATCCCGCTTTTGAAGCCGAATATGGGCTAGAAGGATTATAAGGTGTGTGGTCGGTGAACTTCTCACCAGGTCCCTCTCCATGCCCCGGTAAATCTTCTCGCAAAGGCAGATCACCGTAGACTTCATCCGTTGAAACGTGATGGAAGCGGACACCCTTTAGTCGACAAGCTTCTAAAAGAGTGAAGGTGCCTACCAGATTCGTCTGAATAAAAGGAGATGGGTCTTGTAACGAATTGTCATTGTGAGACTCAGCCGCATAATGCACAACGGCATCGGCTTCAGCTACTAGAGAATTAACCAATTGTGCATCCGCAATATCTCCCACCACTAATTTTACTCGATCAGTTGGTAATCCTGCTAAGTTTTCCCGATTTCCGGCATAGGTTAGCTTATCCAATACCGTGACGTGGACTTCTGGATGATGTTTCACAACATAATGGACAAAATTAGAACCGATAAAGCCGGCGCCCCCGGTTACAATAATATTCTTCATAGATCACACTCCCTAAACATAATGCTGGTCACAAAGACACTTGCGACTCAAGTAAGTAGCATATCTGACAACGATTAGAACCCCACCTCTGTCAGATTTCTCCGTAAATAAAAGGATTCTCTTTCTCAAACTCTTTAAAACTCGGATGATTTTGGTCTTTTTCCGATAAGATAGCTTTGCTGATATCCAGCGGCCAGTCGACGGCTAATGTAGGATCATCAAAAGCAATGCCTGCGTCAGCTTTGGCGTCGTAGTAACGATCACATTTATATAAGAAATTGACATTCGTTGTCAGCGTCACAAACCCATGAGCAAACCCTCGTGGCACTAATAATTGTCGTTGATTTGCTTCTGAAAGGATAAAACTTTCCCATTTGCCATAGGTTGGGCTGCCCTTACGCAAATCGACAATCACATCCAACAAAGCGCCAGTAACCACCCGCACCAATTTTGTTTGAGCCGACTCACCCATTTGAAAGTGCAGGCCGCGAATCACACCTGCTTGTGTAGACAGGGAATGATTGTCTTGTATAAAATCGTGCTGGATGCCAGCGGCTTTAAAGTCCGCTTCGGAATAACTCTCTGTGAAGAACCCCCGGTGATCTCCAAAGATCTGCGGTTCTACAATCAGTGCATCTTGTAAAGTTGTTTTAGTTATTTTGATTTTCCCCATTTGTTTTACTCACCTGCTAAACGGAGCATATACTGTCCGTATTGATTTTTTTTCAGAGGTTGCGCCAATTGGATTAACTTTTCTCGGTCGATATAGCCCATGCGATAGGCAATTTCTTCCAAACAGGCAACTTTCAAATTTTGACGCCGTTCAATCGTTGCGATAAAACTGGAGGCTTCCAAGAGTGATTCATGGGTACCGGTATCTAACCAAGCAAAGCCACGGCCCATGACTTCCACAGCCAACTTACCTTTTTCCAAATAGGCTTGATTGACGTCTGTGATTTCAAGTTCTCCTCTGGCAGAGGGCTTGATATTTTTGGCGATTTCAACAACCTCATTATCGTAAAAATACAGACCAGTCACTGCATAGTTTGACTTCGGTTCTTCCGGCTTTTCTTCAATGGAAACTGCCTGCATCTTCTCGTCAAATTCAACGACGCCAAAGCGTTCTGGATCATTGACGTGATAACCGAAAACTGTCGCCCCATCTGCTTTAGCCGCAGAGCGCTGCAACAGCTTAGATAGGCCACCACCGTAATAGATATTGTCACCTAAAATTAGACAAACGCTGTCTTTTCCGATAAATTCTTCGCCAATCAGAAATGCCTGTGCCAGACCATCTGGACTAGGCTGTACTGCGTATTCAATGGATAGGCCCAAATCACTGCCGTCGCCAAACAGATCTTCAAACCGCGGCGTATCCTGCGGCGTTGAAATAATTAGGATGTCACGGATTCCCGCCAACATCAAAACGGACATTGGGTAATAGATCATCGGTTTATCATAGATGGGCATCAGCTGTTTAGAAGTCGCTTTAGTCAAAGGATACAAACGTGTTCCTGAGCCACCAGCTAAAATAATACCTTTCATGGCAGATTCCTCATTTCTATTAGGTGATAGATTGCTTTGCGTAGTCTCTATTGCCTCAAACATTACCGGTGCAAAATAAAAACCCGCAACATGTATTATCTCACAAAAGACCAAAGTTAAAAACCAAAAACTTGTACTCTTATCTTCTTGTTCTGATTCTGCTCCTTAAAGACATCAATAAATTCCCCCGCCACACAAGCTTTTGACGGAAACTGGTGCTGCTAGCCAATTCACTTGAATTATTGCCGTGTCTCCGATACAAAGTCAGCGACTCCGGTAACAGACGCAACTTGTTTCCCGCCAATAAGCCAATCCACATGTCATGCATCGGAATTTTATCAGGGAAGGGTAAGATTTTTTCTTTTAACCGACTGCGAAAGGCCATCCCCGCACCGATATACCCATTGCGCCAGACGTTACGCCAAAAACCAGTCTTGACCTTTTTTAATTGAAAGTAAGAAGCATGTTGTACTTTCAGCTGCTCATCTGTAACAGACAGATCTGAAACCACCACATCGACAGCCGGATTTTCAGCAAAAACCGCCTTGATCTTGGCAACTTTTTCCGGCAACCAAACATCATCTTGGTCCGCCAAAAAGACCAGTTCTCCCCTCGTATGCCGAATGCCATACTCGAAATTTTTAATCAGTCCTTTTCCCGGACCTTTTAACACTTGAATGCGGGGGTCTTTGGCAGCATAGGAAGCCAATATCGCCACCGTTTCATCTGTTGAACCGTCATCAGAGACGATGAGCTCATCTGTTTCTTCCAGTTGAACTAAAATCGAATCCAGCTGTTCACGCAAATAGGCGGCGCCATTATACGTCGCCATGCAAACAGATATCAATTGCGCTCCCTCCTCATCTTCCAATACTCTTGCCAAGTCATTTTCCAAATCTGCCGATCCTTGACTTGAATAAACTGCTTGATTGTCCGCAAAAGAAGCTGTCGATGATGCCGTCTCCTGTTTGCTCTGTCATATTTGGCATAAAACAGACTTTCTCCGGCAAGAATCGACTGATAACGTGTCTCTGTGATATTTTGATAATTCAATACAGAAAGCGCATGAGCCATTTTTTCCTGTGAGACTTGAACACCTTTTTTTTCCTCAGATAGGCGGAAGAAAAACCAATGATCCAAAAAATCTAGTGGAAACGCCTCATTGAATCCGCCAATGCCTCGCAAATATTCCAATGAAATCCCACAGCCGGAATTTACGGCCATCACTGGTTCTCGATGCTCACCAGGGGTTGCTGGAAGTGTTTTTCGCCCGATATATCCAGAAGCCAACAGCGGCGACAGTTGCCGTTTATCAGCAAAAAGTCTTGGGACAATCACCGGCACCGACTCATCAAAGGGCCACAAGCGTACTTCCGCCAGATAGGCCGCTGTCAACTGCGTATCCTGATCCAACAGCAACAAGCGATCATGTTTGGAACCTGCCAATTCGATTGCTTTATTATAGGCGACAGCCAAGCCAGCATTTTTCTTGTCGTGAATATAATGCACACCTCTTGTAGCAAAGAAAGGATCTGTTTGTGGGAGTGGGCTGTTGTCGTAGAGTAACAAACTGCCCTGTCCTTTTTGGCAAAAGTCTTCTAAAACAGGTAAAAGTGGTGACTCCCGCCACCGTTGCCGGTACAGAACCACCACTATAAACAGCCGATTCATCATTTAGAAAAACCTCCATCCCCATTTTCCAAAAAATTTACCCATGGATGACATGAAGATTCGGAACAGCCGAAAACTCTTGTGGGCCCCTTTCCCGTACAAATGAGTCACGTTGGCTTCCGGAGTATATAAAATTTTGTCCCCGTTCTTGCCAAAACGCAGGCACAAATCATTGTCTTCAAAATACATGAAGAAGCGTTCATCAAATCCGCCAATCTCTTTAAACTTCTCAAGTTCCACCAACATAAAACAGCCAGAACCCATTTTGATATAACTGTCTTGGTCGTCTGGCAAACTACGACATTCAAAATCTGCCAAGCGTTTATTGAAGAGTCGATTCAAAAAGCCAATGGAAACAAAGCGCAGAAAATAATCGAAAACAGCCAAACGATGCCGCACCAGGTATTGGGTGCTGCCATCCCCATTCAAGACTTTGGGACAAACTGCGGCAAGGTCCTGTGCTTTGATTTTATCCACCATCAGTGAAACATCTTTTTCAGCCACCAAAATATCTGGGTTGCAAATAATCCCATAGCGATTTTCAGCGGTCAGCAAGACCCGGTTGTGACCATAACCAAATCCCCGATTTTCGCCAGACTCAATCAGTCTGACAAAAGGATAAGTTGCCAGTTTTTTCCGATAGTCGGCTTCAGAGCCATTGTCATAAATTACCACTTCGTATGCGCCACTAGGGATCAGTTCTTCTTGCAGCTTATCCAAAGTTAAGAAAATATCTTTGCTGTTATATGTCACTATACTAATAATAATTTTATCCATCACTACAGTCCTAAACATCTGAATTGGCGACTGCCGTCAGATCATTGTATTTTTTTGTTTGGCAGAAGCTGCCGCAAAACCCAAGAAACTGAACATGACCGGCACCCATTGAACGACCATCAGACTATCTTCCATGAAACAGTAGCCCAACACCAGGAAGAAGGCGATTAGACAGCTGATTTGACAGTCGGTAAGTGCTACTGCTTTGTTCTTCAACTTTAAAATATAATAACTCAGTCCGGAATTCAAGAAGAGATACCCAAGGATTCCGAAATTACACAGCAAGTATAAATAACTATTATGGGTGCTCAGCAAATGACGCCCATAAAGAAACGGCTTCTGTCCTGCCAAAATCGCCTGAGGTTCTTGTAACCACTGATTGAAAAAAGCCCGCCAAATATCTTCACGTCCAGTAAAGACATTGATTGTCTCAGAATCGGCAATCCAATACGTAATAATCGGTGCCAAAATAAAAATCAGTGAAAATCCCCAGAGCCAAAAACGTCGCTTACTCAGCATCTTTTTAGGCAACAATGTGTCTAAAATCATAAATGCCAACAAAATTAGAAATGAAGTGCGTGATTGGCAGCCCCAAGTCCCCAACAGCCCCAAAAGATATAGGATGCCAGTAAAGATGACGCTGTGTTTTATACCTAGTGATTTGATCATTATGGCGGAAGTTATCGTACAGAACAAAAGAACTGCACCGATAACATTGACATTGATCCAGATTTCTTTCAAAGAATTATCTAACGTGAAGAAGTTATGCAATAATTCTGCATTGTATAAGTGTTTAAAGAGTCGAAACAGATTCAGCCCCATAATGCTGACAGAAATAAACAACAACAACTCTTGATCAAGCTTATCAAAGGGTGTCATTTTACAAGCCATTACAAACAGCACTATCACACTTGGAATAATTGACATGTCCAAGGTCTCCGCATGCCGATATCCAGCCGTATAGAGATTCAATAGGACGTTCGCTGCTGCCAATGCCAATAAGGCCCAGTCGCCTCTTTGAAGCTTTCGGACGTTTAACAAAACCACCACCAGCATCAGACCACCCAACCAATAGGCCGAATCGCTGAAAACAGGTTGGACCAATTTGTGATTGATTCCTAATAACCAGAAACTGTAAGAGACTCCAATAGTAAACAAAATCAATAATGAGCTGATCCGATGAATGACTTTTTCCATAACCCTTCTTCACTCCTGCAATACGCGTCTTTTCAATACAACCTAGTATACAATAAAACTCTGCCCCTGTCCGGCAAGTTTGAGAAAACATTATTTTTTGCTGTGACTCTGCTGCCCTCCGCTTCAAAAATCCGCTTTCCTTTTAACTTTTCACAACCTTTTTATGTTATCTGTCCCCTTTGAAAGATGACACCCGTGCCAAGTGCCCCTTTCAGAAAATCCCCAGAAGACCGCTTCTCCGCCAATTCGCCAATTATCCGGGACTCATTAAATAAAAAAACAGCAATGAGACTGAAACCCTCATTGCTGTTCAAAGTTTATGATTTTATTAAGGATAGATCCGGTTTAACAGACGTGGGAAGGGAATAGCTTCTCGGACGTGTTCAATACCTGCAAGCCAAGTTACTGTCCGCTCCAACCCAAGGCCAAAACCTGCATGCGGCACAGAGCCGTATTTCCGCAGATCCAAATACCAAGAGTATTCATTTTCGTCTAAGCCGTGCTTTTGAATTTCTTCCAATAAGTATTCGTAATCTGTCGCCCGTTCACTGCCACCGATGATTTCCCCATAGCCTTCAGGGGCAATCATATCGGCGCAGATCACAACGTCGTCTCTAGTTGGATGAGGCTTCATGTAAAACGGTTTGATTGCTTTTGGATAATTCAAAATGAATACCGGCTGGTCAAAGGAATTGGCAATAAACGTTTCATGAGGAGAGCCGAAGTCGTCCCCCCACTCAATATCATCAAAACCATTTTTCTTCAATAGTTCTACAGCATCATCATATGAAATACGTGGATAAGGCAGCTTGGTGTATTTTTCCAAAACTTCTCGGTCACGACCAAGGACGTGTAATGCGTAGTCACAGTTATCCAGTACGCTTTGAACCAGATACGCAACATACTGTTCTTGCACTTCCAAACTTTCTTCTTGATGTGTAAATGCCATTTCTGGTTCAATCATCCAAAATTCAATCAGATGACGACGAGTCTTGGATTTTTCAGCACGGAAAGTCGGTCCGAATGAAAAGACTTTTCCAAAAGCCATTGCGGCAGCTTCCATGTACAGCTGACCAGATTGTGACAAATAGGCTTTTTGATCGAAGTAGTTGGTCTCGAACAAATCAGTTGTTCCCTCTGGTGCTGACCCTGTCAAAATCGGCGGATCAATTTTAATGAAGCCATGGTTGTTGAAAAATTCATAGGTGGCACGGATTAACTCGTTTCGAATCTGCATGATTGCATGTTGTTTCGAAGAACGCAACCACAAATGACGATGATCCATCAAAAAGTCCGTTCCGTGTTCTTTCGGTGTGATAGGGTAATCATGACTTTCTCCCACCACTTCAATGCCATTGATTCCAATCTCATAGCCGAATTTGGAACGACTATCTTCCCGAATCTCACCGGTAATCAAAACCGCTGTTTCTTGATTCAGGTTTTTAGCCAATTGGAACACTTCTTCTGGAACTTCGCTTTTTACAACGATTCCTTGAAAATACGCCGTACCATCCCGCAGCTGTAAAAAAGCGATTTTGCCGCTTGAACGCTTGTTGGCAACCCAGGCACCGAGCTGAACGGTTTGTCCTACGTGGTTTTTTGCATCAATAATTTGAATTTGTTCCACAGTTGTCTCTCCTGTCTTTTTGTTATCAAAACTGATTTTAATCTTTTATAAGGGATTTTTCAACAACCAACCGTTTATTTATCAGCTTTCAAAAGAATCGTCTCCCGTTATTTGTATTTTAAGCATCTTAAATAGGTGGCTGTTAATCAAAAAAAGCTGTCTAACTGTTGGTGATTTCAAATCCGTAACCAACATGAATCATCTCATGCAGGTCACTTGGATCAGATGCCAACAGTCAGACAGCTTATACGTCCACTTGGTTTTCAAAAAAGTTGCTTAGAAGCTTAACGAATCCGTTTTTCTTCAACAAATGCATTGATTCGTTTGACTGCTTCTTCTAAAGTTTGCCAGTCGGCTGCATAGCTGATACGCAGATTCTCCGGTGCACCAAACCCTGCCCCGGTAACCGTCGCAACGTGAGCTTCTTCTAACAAGTCATTGACAAAAGTAGTAACCTTGCTATAGCCACACAGTTCCATGGTTCCCTTAACATTAGGGAAGAGATAAAAGGCGCCTTGTGGTTTGGTGAGTTTCACTCCGGGAATCGCCGCAACCAAGGGATACAACTTGTTCAGTCGTTCTTCAAAAGCCAAGCGCATGTCTTCCACAGAATCCTGCTCGCCTGTCAGAGCTTCCAAAGCTGCATACTGACTGGCTGCGGTGGGATTGCTTGTGGATTGAGAGGTGATCTTCGCCATTGCCGCGATGATTTCCTTGTTCCCAATGGCAAAGCCAATGCGCCAGCCGGTCATGGAATAAGTTTTGGAAACACCGTTAATTACCAATGTATTTTTGCGGATTTCTTTACTTATGGACGCGATTGGCGTGAAATGATTGCCGTTGTAGACCAGCCGTCCGTAAATATCGTCTGCAATAATCAAAATACCATTTGCTACCGCCCATTCTCCAATAGCCCGCAATTCATCTTTTGTGTAAATCATTCCTGTCGGATTAGATGGTGAGTTCAACAGCATGGCTACTGTTTTATTCGTTCTGGCAGCTTCCAACTGCGCAACAGTCACTTTGAAATCATTTTCCATCGCAGCCTCTACAAAAACTGGAATTCCTTCTGCCAGTTTGATCTGCTCAGCATAGCTCACCCAATACGGAACTGGAATGATGACTTCATCTCCGGCATCCAAAATTGTTTGAAATAACGCATAAAGCGCAAATTTTGCACCATCAGTTACGATGGTTTCTTCAATCTGATAGTCGATTCCATAATATTTTTTCATATAATCAACGACTGCCCGGCGCAACTCAGGAATACCAGCGGCTTGTGTATAGTAGCTGGCTTCGCCACTACGAATCGAAGTAATCGCAGCATCCTGGATGTTCACCGGTGTTGGAAAATCCGGTTCTCCAACAGTCAAACTCAACACATCGTAGCCTTCAGACTTTAGTTGCTTGGCTTTGGCTGCTGCTGCCAAAGTGACAGATGGTTCCAATTTCTGTGCCCGTTGCGATAACTTCATATACATACCCGCTTCCTTTTATTTGTCCAAAACTGATTACATACTCGTAATCAAATATTGCTGATTTTTTTGATTTCTTTACCCTCTTCATAAGACAGCAATAAAAAGTTTACTGCGCCATCTCCAGATTCACTCGTAACCTCCCAGACAGGTTTTTCGTCAAACATTCCCAGGCTGGCCTTCATCACCTGTTCATCAGGATATGCTTGTGCCGCTTTTTGTAGTGCCTGCAGCTCGGTAATGCCATCTTTTTGATTCAAAACTTTGATTTTATCGCCGTCTTTCGGCATGATAACCGCAATTTTTGAACCATTTTTATCTTTTCCTAAGAGACTGAAATAGGTTTTCTCACGAGTGAACCAGTAAAATTCGTCCACTGTGTCCAGATCAGCATATTTTTTAGCCATCGTCGTTGCTTCGTCTTTTGCCTGTGCCAAAGGTCGGCTGCTACGGTAAAACAGCGAAACAAATCCAATGATTACAAATACCAACACCAGTGTTACTACCAACAGAATCCATTCTAAACGATGTCCTTTTTTGCTGCTTGTTTCCATAATGTCACTCCTGACTTTGCAAACCAGCTGGTAGAAGACGAACATTCCATACTGAGTATGACGTCTTCAAACGCTTTTATATGGTTTTTTCATTATAACAGATTTTTTTGCATATTTAATCATCTTTTGCTGCGGTTCGCGAATTTTTTAAAAATTCTTCCAATTCGAGTTTAGTCTCTTCGGTAGAAAGTTCTTGTAGCGGGACCTTTTGAGGGAATGCTTTTGCCAACTTGCGTCCGTATTTTGTCGTCACTAGCCGTCGATCCAAGATCACCATTACCCCTCGATCGTCATTCCCTCGTACCAAGCGTCCATAAGCTTGTCGCAGTCTCAAAGCTGCTTGGGGAATCGCTTCTTCAAAAAACGGATCAATCCCCTGAGACTGCAAATACCGATTGCGGGCTGCCGTCAACGGCCGTTTCGGATTCGCAAATGGCAGCCGCGTGACAATCAGAACTTCCAGCCGCTCTCCTGGAAGATCGACACCCTCCCAAAAGCTGTCCGCTCCCAATAGGACGCTGTCTTTGGACAGGCTGAAACGCCGCAACAGTTTCTCCCGACTACCGCCTACACCTTGCGCTAAAATTTCCCGGCCTTCAGCCAGAAATTTCATATGAAGCCGCTCATAAACTCGCTGCAAACTGTCATGGGAGGTAAACAGCACCAGTACTGGTTTTTGCACCGACCGCAGGATTTCTTCCACTGCTTTTGCCAGATAGTCGCCGTATTCTTGAGAGGTCAGCTGCTTAACTGAAATTCCTTTATCCGGCAGAATGACCCGCGTCTGTTTTGGATAATCAAAAGGTGCTTGAATAATCTTTACCGGTGCCTCCGCAATTCCCAAACGTTCCGGAAAATAATGGCGATTGCCGCCAATTTTTAAAGTACCGCCGATATACAGGATGCGCTCATAACGCTCATACCACTTGGTCCGAGGCAAGAGTGGTGCGGAAAAGTCCGTCAGTTGAAAATCGCCAGTGATTTGATTACTGTTGAGTTTTAGCCAATGAACCAGCTCTCCTGACCACTCCTCAAACCACCGAGTCATGATTTGCCCTTGAAAGGTGACCTCTTGCAACAGCTCGAACAATTCTCTCACCATTTTTTTCTCAGAGACCACCAAAGCGCTGTTGACAGCATTTATTTGTTGTCGTAGTTTTTCGGCCACCTGTTCTGCTTCTTGATAGTATAGAAGCAACTTTTTTTGAGACTTTTGTGCTGCTAATGGTAACTGTTGGAGATCATCAAAGCTCACCACCAATTCCGAGCGTGTCTCTTCAGCTTTTAGCTGATAAAGATGAGTGATGACTACTTCTTGCATCTCAACAATTGCTTCCAGCTCCTGCTGATAAAGCCTCACTGTCGCTAGAATTTCTGGCTGCTGGGCAAACAAATTTTCAAGTTGAGAAAACAGTCCGTTTTCCCCATTCAGTCCGCTGACTTGCCGTCGAAAAGCAAAAGTCGCCACTTGCTGCCGCTCGGCTTTTTCACAGTTATCCGGCAGATGATGGGCTTCATCAATTAGTAAAAAACGACTTTTCGGTAATTGAAACTCCTCCCGCAAAGATTCTCTGGCTAAAAACGCATGGTTAACGATCAAAAGATTGCTCTGGGTCATACGCTTGTGTAAAAAGCGCAGAAAGTCATGGGCATAAAACGGACTCTCGTGATCCAAAAAAGCTGTGCCACGATGGCCAGTTTCGCTAAAAAAAGGATGATCGAGTCGAATCAGATTCAGTTCATCCAAATCACCGGTCTCGGTTTTAGTCAGCCAAACTAAAACCGCCATTTGGTACAGTAAATACTGCTTTTGAGCTGACGGTTGCTGCAAGGTAACGGCAAATCGAGCCAAGTCGAGATAGTGGCGTTGTCCTTTAATAACGGTAGCGACAAAGGGCTGTGGCAATACTTTGTTTACCAATGGCAAATCCTTTTGAACTAACTGGTCCTGTAGTAAAAGTGAAGCTGTGCTCACAATCAGAGGACTCTCTGGCGTTGCCAAAAAACCGGTTGGAAACAAGTACCCGATGGTTTTCCCCATCCCTGTTGCTGCTTCAATGAATAGATTTTTAGGATCAGGTGTTTCATCTGATAAGGCTTCTTCACCACTGAAATGGCGATATACCAGATTCATTAGTCGGGCTTGTTCTTTGTGAAAAATCAATTGTCCGTCAAAAAGCTGCTCTTTGCCTTTTTTCTTATTCGGATACTTGCTTTCATATAGCTGCTCTTCAAACAACGGTACCTGCTTATTTTTTAGCGCAATTCCTGACACAACTACCAAATCTTCTGGTAGCGGTCGGGTTTGTCTCCGCATTTCTGCGACATTTTTTTGAATGAACTGCCCGGTCTGCATACCCGTCTGACCAGACAGTTGTGCAATTTTTTCCATCGTAACTAGCGGCAGCCCGCGCATCACTTGTTGGATATACAGCAACAATGCTCCGGTCACCTCGGCATCACTGTCTGCCTGATGAGGATTGTCATGGCTGAGACCTAGACTATCAGCCAGATCTTTCAAACGAAAACTCGTCGCTGTTGGCAGGAAAATTTGGGCCAGCTCCACGGTATCAATTCCTGGAATCGTCATTTCCGGTACACCGCAACGAGCAAACTCATGATTTAAAAACTGATAATCAAAATAAATATTATGCGCCACAAAAACAGTATCCGCCAATAAATTAGCAATCGTAAACGCAATGTCTTCAAAATATGGTGCCTTTTGCACGCGGGCATTCGTAATCTTCGTCAAATTTTGGATCTGCTTTGAAATTTTCTTTCCTGGATTGACATCGGTCGCAAAACGATTGATAATCCGGCCGTCTTTAATTAAAACACAGCCAAACTGAATGATTCGGTCCTTTTTCGGGTCGGTTCCGGTCGTCTCGATATCCACCACCGCATAAATGTCTTCGCTTGGCATATTTGTCATCCTCTCTACTGCATCGAGAAAAATTATACTACACCCATCTAGCATGGAGCAACCGCGGTCCCTACTTATCCTTAATCACCACTGAAAATCATCAAAAAGGACTGCACTTTATAAACTATCAAAAAATAGTTGCCTAATCGTTGCGTCAGAGTCCGTAGAGGGAACATTTCCATCCGGAGAAAGTCTGTATTTGAAATTTTTTTTAACAATGAAAAGAAGCCACTTCGATTCTTTAACAGAAGTGGCTTCTTTTTATTGTGGCTCACATTTGGTCGTGTTTCTTTTAAAGAAGTGTGACCAGCTGCTTATCACAAACCTTTTTGGAAACTGCTTGCCTTAATCCAATCCGATTTCATCACGAACGATCTTAGCAATTTTTTCTACATAATAGTTAACTTTTTCATCCGTTGGGGCTTCTGCCATCACTCGCAGGAGCGGTTCTGTCCCAGAAGGTCGCACGAGGATCCGACCCTCGCCATTCATTTCCGCTTCGGCTTCATCAATGACTGCTTTAATAGCCGGAACTTCCATGGCGCCGTCCTTATTAGATACGCGGATATTAACCAATTTTTGTGGATAAATCGTCACTTCTTCTGCCAACTCAGACAACTTCTTACCCGTCTGTTTCATGATATTCAACAACTGAATACCAGAAAGCATACCGTCACCTGTCGTGTTGAAATCTAAAAAGATCATGTGGCCGGACTGCTCGCCACCAAAATTATAGTCGTTTTTACGCATCTCTTCTACCACATAGCGGTCACCGACTTGTGTAATCACATCTTTTAAACCGATGCTTTCCACTGCTTTGTGAAAGCCCAAATTACTCATAACCGTCGTAACGATGGTATCTTGTTTCAAACGTTTTTTAGACGCCAGGTATTTGGCACAGATGTACATGATTTTATCACCGTCAACGATATTTCCCAATTCATCAACTGCAATAACACGATCACCGTCACCATCAAATGCCAACCCAACGTCGGCGCCTTTCTCCAAAACAAATTCAGCCAGTTTTTCTGGATGGGTGGAGCCGACACCGGCATTGATGTTTAACCCATTCGGATTTGTTCCGATGGTATAAAATTCTGTCTCCAAATCAGCGAACAAACGATTAACAGAAGTCGCCGTTGCACCATTTGCCGCGTCCAAACAAACTTTAAGTCCTGAAAGATCACCAGGAATCGTTTGTTCCAAAAATTGGGAGTACTTCAGCAAGCCTTCAGGAAATTCTTCCACTGAACCTAGACCTTCTGCCGACGGACGTGGCAGCAGATCTTCTTTAGCATCCAAGAGAGCCTCGATTTCCAACTCTTGATCATCCACCAGCTTGAAGCCGTCGCCGCCAAAGAATTTGATGCCGTTGTCTTGAGCAGGATTATGAGAAGCTGAAATCATAACACCGGCGCTGGCTTTTTGCACGCGGGTCAAGTAAGCAACCCCAGGTGTAGAGATCACACCCAATTGAAAGACTTCGATTCCAACTGAAAGCAGTCCCGCAATCAAGGCATTTTCCAACATCTGTCCGGAAATCCGTGTATCTCGTCCAACTAGTACGCGGGGACGTTGATCTCCGCTTTCATGTTGACTTAAGACATATCCGCCGCAACGGCCAAGTTTAAATGCTAATTCCGGCGTCAATTCAACATTTGCTTCGCCTCTGACACCATCAGTTCCAAAATATTTTCCCATATTGATACTCCTCGCTCTTTTAAAATAAAGATTTGCGTTTTATTTTTCAAAAAAAGTGTTACAACACAGATAAGCACCTGTAATCGTACTTATTATCCGTCTGCTCTTTTGCATAGTTGCTTATCGCTTTGTATCATTCTGAAGATTTGACACGAAAAAAGCAAGAGGTTTTGTCGATTTCACTTTTTCTCGCCTTTTTCTCGTGAATAGCCTTTTTTCATTTCTGGTTTACCGCATGGCTACCTGGGCATCTGTAGCTGTCTCACTAAGTGTTGTTGAATCCACAGCGGTTTCATTTTTTTCCTTAGACTCCGTCGGCTTTTCTTCATTGGAGGTCTCCGTCGTTTTTTCAGCATCAGAAGAACTCGTGTCATCGCTAGTTGAACTGCTTTCGTCACTGGTTGGCTTTTCTTCAGAGGTACCTGCTTCGGAAGTAGAGGACTGTTGAGTATTTCCCGTGTTCTGTTGCGAACTGCTGTTTTGAGTCGTTGTGGTATTCATTTGTGGTGTAATCGTCACTGTCACTTCCGTTGGCTCGACTGCTAGGCCATCCGGAACCGGAATATGCACTTTGCGTGTTGTTTTCTGACTAATCCCCGAAATGTCTACAGGAACCGAGAGCGTCTCCATTTCATCCAAGGCACTTTGTTTTCCGCTAATGATGGCCGAGTTACTAGCCAGTTCTATCCGATAGCCTGCAACCCCGGATGCCGGTGTTCCTGTCTGCTCTGTATAAAGTCCAACTTGTTTTTGTGGAGCAGTCAAGGTCACTTTGACAGTAACTTCCGCTGGATCAATTTCGGCACTCAAAACGTTGCCTTCTTGGTCCAAGGCCTGCACCCTAGCCTTTTCTTCGGTATTGTGATCGGTGATTTTGGCGGGATCTACCGTTGCAACTAAACGATGAATCTCTGAGAGCGTTTGACTTCCTGTTGTAACGGTAACCTCTTCAGGATCGACTGCTACTTTATCAATAGCAAAGCCTTCTGATAAATTTGTTGTAGAGACACCTGGCTCGACTTTCATTTTAGCTGAGGCACGGCTCTCGATGGTGACTGTAATCGTCGTGGGTTCAATGGTTCCTTCGACAGCAGAACTCATATTTTGCAATTGCAGTTTGACTTCATGGTTTCCTTCTCCCAACCCGGTCAAATCGGCAATTACGCGAAACCCGCGAGTATCCGCATTGGCTTCGGTATTCAGCTGAATTCGGTTGACACTTTTCAACTTCACTGAAACAGTAGGATTAAATCCGTGGATATAATATTTGGTATTGTCGTAAACAGGCTCGATACGGACATTGCTGACGGTCTCCTCGTAAGCTTCTGGTGTAACACCACCAGTCAGCGGTGAGCCCAATCCTCTTCCGTTAGCATTAAAAAACAAAATCAAGGCAAAGACCAATGCAATCAAACCGTATAAAAGATTGCTACGAATTTTCGGTTGGATCATTTTTTACCTCCTTTTGTCACACCATCAATGAAGGACTGGAGGATACTACGTTTATTATCAGTTTTTTCTTCATCCATCAACTCACGATGGAGCGTCTCCAAAAACTCTTCTTGAGACAAGCCTGGACGCAACTCATTATTCAAAGTCACACTAACATCCCCGGTCTCTTCCGAAACCACGACAGTCAAGGCATCGCTAACTTCACTGACTCCAACAGCTGCCCGATGCCGTGTCCCAAACTCTTTTGGAATCAGCATGCTTTCTGACAGCGGCAGATATGCACAGGCTACTGCGATTTTATCTTGACGCACGATTACAGCTCCATCATGGAGTGGCGTATTAGGGATAAAGATATTGATAAACAGCTCACCGGAAATATCTGCATCTAGCGGGATTCCCGTCTCAATATACTCTTCCAAGCCGGTATTGCGCTCGATAGTGATCAAAGCACCAATTCGTCGTTTCGACATATATTGCACAGCTTTGTCCAAAGCTTTAATGAGTTTTTCTTCTTCCCGTTGTTCCTGCTTAGTGGTTCTAAACAGCGTGCTTCTTCCCAAATGTTCCAATCCCCGCCGAATCTCCGGCTGAAAAATAACAATCGCCGCGATGACCCCATAGGTGATAACTTGATCCATCAACCAAGACAAGGTATGCAACCCGATCAGCTCCGCACCAAAACGAATTGCAATAAAGATTGCCACCCCTTTGAATAGCTGGATTGCCTTTGTACCTCGCACCAATTGAATCAGCTTATAGATAATGTACCAAACTACCAGAATATCCAGGACATTGATCAAAAAGCCGACAGAAAATACATCGGTGGTAAACAGTTGTTTCCAATAATTGAAATCTAAGAATTCCGTTAGATTAAAAGACATAGGCAGACGCCCTTTCCGCTCTTTATTCCTTAAACAGTATACCATAACCTTGAAATTTTGACGGTATTTTCATTGAAAAAGCCTTAAGGTAACTGGATTTGTATTTTTTCGCTTAAACAATTTTCTTTCCAAGAAGCAAAAATTTGATTACACTGACTTATAGAAGATTACTAAAGAAAAGAGGCTGGCTTTTATGGATATCACACGTATTGACCCACAACAAACGACACCCCGCCACGGCATTAAAATTGGTGATCCCCATGCTCGCCACACGCTGCTGGAATTCATCAATCTACGCTGTCCGTATTGCCGCAAATGGCACCAATTGTCTGAGGAAATACTGAAGCAAGCCGTTGCAGACGGTCGCGTGTACCGGGTCATCAAACTCTATGACAAAGACAAAGAGAGTCTGCAGCGCGGCAATGTCATGCATCGTTTTGTTCCAAAGAATGACCCAGTTGCCGCATTGGCCGCCATTGACGCGATTTTTGCCACACAAAAAGAATGGGGCGATCTTTCTTTGGAGGAAACAGCCGAATTCGCCCATACTCAACTGGGCTTACAAGAAGCTGCAGATCCCGCAACTACAGCGGCAATCAAAGCAGAAGCGACTGCAGCCAATATCCAATTCGTTCCCACTGTGATTTTAGATGAACATATTTTTGATGAAAGCATCTCTCCTGAGGCCCTGACAGATTTTCTTGTTTGACCCTTCAGAAATAGAAAAGACCAGCGTCATCTCGACTGTAAATTCGGAATGGCACTGGTTTTTTTGTATCCTTAAATCAGATTATTTCTAAGCTGATCGGCAAATTCATTAATTTTTCGAATCCGATGATTGATGCCCGATTTGGAGATAGCACCGGAGGGAATCATTTCTCCCAGTTCTTTCAAACTGATTTCTGGATGCTCCAAACGCAGCTCGGCAATTTCCTGTAGTTTTTCAGGAAGGGCCTGCAAGCCAACGTGATTTTCGATAAAGTGTATGTTGTCAATTTGTTTGGAAGCCGCATCAATGGTTTTGTTCATATTGGCCGTCTCACAGTTTACTAGACGATTTACCGAATTGCGCATATCCCTCACGATTCGAACATCTTCAAACTTCAACATGGAATTGGTCGCCCCGATTAGTGTTAAAAAATCAGCAATCTTTTCAGCGCCTTTCAAATAGGCAATATAGCCATTTCGTCGTTCCAGCGTGCGGGCATTCAAATCGTAATAATTCAACATATCGCAAATATCCTGATTGTGCTCTTCATAAATGGAGTAAATCTCCAGATGATAACGACTGGTTTCAGGATTGTTCACGGAACCAGAAGCCATAAATGCCCCTCGGAGATAAGAACGCATCTTTTGCGCATTGCCCATGATTTCATTAGATACGTGACTATGAAACATCATGCCGTCCATAATGTCCAATTCCGTCAAGACACGCTCTGTCTCTTGTTTTAGTCGAACAATATAGACATTGTTCTTTTTCAATTTCATTTTTCGACGAACCAACAGCTCACTACGCACATCAAAATGATCCTTCAACAAAGTATAGATGCGACGGGCAATCGCTGCATTTTCGGTCTGAACATTCAAGACAAATTGATGATTGGTCAGACTCAAAGACCCGTTCATTCGAATCAGCGCCGCTAATTCAGCTTTGGCGTGTTCTCGATGGACTTCCAACGTCGTCAATTCTTTTTTCACATCGGCAGCAAATGACATCTCTTCCCCTCCTTCCTCTTAGCTGTGGCAACTGTTTTAATTTTTCGCACCATACAAAATCGTCAGCAGCTCCTCGACTACTTTGTCCCCATCATGGAAAACACCACCGTCTCGCAGCTTCAAAAAGTCCGTTGAAACAACGCGACAATTTTGCGCCCGCAAGCCCTTGAAATCGTGTTTGACTTGTACTAGATATTCATCATAAATCTCAAAATCCATATATCCTTCAGGCACTTTTTCCGTATTTACCAAAACCGTATCGATAAATTGGTCCTGAAGATGTTCATGCAACACTTCCACGTGGTTGGCATCAGTAAAGTGTTCCGTCTCGCCTTTTTGCGTCATAATGTTGCAGATATAGACTGTCTCCGCACTGCTTTTGCGCACGGCTTCACCGATTTCAGAAATCATCAAGTTAGGCAAAATGCTCGTAAAGAGACTGCCTGGGCCCAAGACGATCATATCGGCCTCCATAATTGATGTCACAACTTTTCGCGCAGCCTTTGCTTCATGCTCGCCATCCTGGTTGCGAACAAATACCCGCTCAATGGTTTTGCGATCTCGAGCAATCTTAGACTCTCCTACGGCTTCTGTACCGTCTTTGAACACTGCATGGAGCACCAATGGTTTTTCGCTGCTGGGATAGACATGACCGTCAACATGCATCATCTTCGTCAAAAGTTGTACAGCATCGTAGGTACTGCCTCGCATTTCAGCAATTGCTGCAATAATCAGATTGCCCAAGGCGTGATTTGCTAAAAACTTGTCCTCTTTCTTAAAACGATATTGGAAAATGTCTGAGTACAGTTTTGGCATATCGGACATAGCAACTAAAACATTGCGAAGATCTCCCGGTGGTGCCATTGCGATGGACTCTCTAATTTCACCGCTGGAACCGCCATCATCAGCCACAGTTACCACAGCCGTAATTTCCACACTTTCGCTGCGCAGACTGTTCAAAATGACCGGCAAGCCGGTACCCCCGCCAATCACCACCACTTTTGGCTTTCTGATCCGATAGGTTTTCATTTTCATGAGCGATTCACCGTCTCTTTACGTTTGTCTTTGTCACGATGGGTGATGTTCACCTTGTAGTCTTGCGCCAGAGCATGACCGACCCGCTCAGTCAATGCCACTGAGCGATGCTGCCCACCTGTACAGCCGATAGCTACAGTCAAACTGCTCTTGCCTTCTTTCACATAGCCGGGCATGATTGTCTGCAACAAACCTAAAAAGCGCTGGTAAAATTCCTCTGTCTCCGGAAAAGACATAACATAGTCGTACACCGGCTGATCCATTCCAGTCAAAGGCCGCAAATCTTGGATATAGTGGGGATTAGGCAAAAAGCGAACGTCCATCACGATATCCGCATCAATAGGCAATCCGTATTTAAAGCCAAAGGAAACCATTTCAATGCGAAAGCCTTGTGTCTCAGAAGTCTTAAACTCGGCAATGATTTTTTCCCGCAGTTGCCTTGGGGTTAGCATAGTTGTATCAATCACCATGGTGGCTTTTGTTTTCAAGTCCCCTAAAATCGCCCGTTCTTTGCGAATTCCTTCAGTAACTAGGCCGTCCATTGCCATCGGATGCGTCCTGCGGGTTTCTTTATAGCGAGATACCAGTTCCTCATCTGAAGCATCCAAAAACAACACTTGTGTATCGATAAAATTGGTATTCTCAATATCAATCAGCATATTTTGGATTTCCTCAAAAAATGAACGAGAACGCAGATCTACTACCAATGCGATCTTGGTGATTTTCCCCGACTCTTTGATCAGCTCCCAAAACTTGGGAATCAGAGAGGGTGGCATATTGTCGATACAAAAGAAACCCATATCTTCAAAACTTTGGATGGCTACCGTTTTACCGGCACCACTCATTCCTGTAATGATTACTAATTTTAAATTTTCCTGCATCAGATTTTGCTCCTTTCCTGATGAACCGCAGATGGACAAACGCACTTCGACAATCGTTGCCTATTGGGATAGTCAACAACAATCAAAGCGTCCATTTTCTTTTTGGTTGGTATAGCTTATTTTCAACTCTTTGAACATTATATCATTCCGGGCGTGTCCTTACTATCTTTTTACTGAAAACTTACAAAAGCCGCAATTTCCAACTAATACGATCAATATAGTAAACTGGCGTCCAAAAAAGAGGACCGTCTGTAAAAAAATGGCTTTCTACTTCAAAGCCACCTGGAAAACAGAGTATCTGAATCCTCTCAGAAGAGTCGTCTGCCTCTTTCAATCTACAACTGCGTAAAGACCAGAGACACCCCTACGTCAAGCTAATCTTAAAAGAACTGCTCGAGTATTATGTACCAGAGTTAAACCCGAATTTTGAGCATAAAAAAATGCCCAACGGAAAATCCGCTGGACATTTTGACTTTAAATGGATTAGCCTTTAACAACGTTTGTTGCTTGAGGGCCACGTTGGCCGTCTTCAACGTCGAAAGAAACTGCTTGGCCTTCTTCCAAAGTTTTGAAGCCGTCGCCTTGGATTGCTGAGAAGTGAACGAATACGTCGTTGCCGTCTTCTGCAGTGATGAAACCAAAACCTTTATCAGCGTTGAACCATTTTACAGTACCTGTTTGCATGTTAAATATCCTCCTGTGTGGGGTTTGCCCACAATTTGTTTTGCAATTTCATGTGTCGGGTGTTAATGGGAATGATGTTTAACAATGGAAACAAACTACCATAAAAGCCCTTAACTAAAACTACAAGATGTATTGTATCACACAATCGCAACAATACCTAATTTTTTCGGAAAAAGGTAAAAAAAAGACGTCCGCACCGCTTGAAAGAGCGGCAGGACGCCAATCCAATTATTAAATTTTAATAACGTAAGATAGCAACAAGACTCTTTTCATCCGGCGCATCTTTTTGATCCAGGACAAATACTTCTCCACCATTTGCTATCACATAGTCAGCCATCGTGTTTAGAACTTGACGGCGATCGTATTCAGTATCTGGATCTTCTCCGAAACCGTCCACTAGATTTGAAGTGGCAATGAACAGATGAGAAATCCGCCCCTCTTTTGCTGCTGGGACGATATCCACCAACTGATCCATGAATTTTTTATCCATCAATTTCTGATAGCCGGCGATTTCTTTTGCAGACAGTTGCTTGGAAATCTCGCTGATCTGAGCAGCAATTTCTTTTTCATTCAAGGTTGCCGGAGATGCACTAATACTCGCATCGGTACTGAAATAGGACGTTTTGGCATACTTTTTAAACATTGTTTGATTTTCTGGAAGTGCAAACAGATACAGCGGGTATTTCTCTGGATTGTCAAATTTATCCCGCAGGAAGGTATCCACTGCTTGATAGTAATTTTTCCAGTCAATGGCTACTTCTTCATCCTTTGCGCTGACACCGTGATAAGCTACGCCTTCTTTGGAACCAGCCTGACTGCCTTGCGAACTATAGTTCAGATTCCCGCCAGTAAGCTCTTCTCCCAAGGCAGTAGGTACATCAATTGGCGCGCCCTCTGGCAGTTCGACTGTCGTCAGTTGCTGATTGTCAACAAAATATAATTTGATAGAGTCACGATTCAACCCCAACAAGTAGTAGGTGTAGTTAAATTGGGCATTTTTGATTACCGCTAAAAGATAAGGCGTATCACCTACATAATACTGATCATCAATAGGAATATTCAAACGGTGGATCAAGGTTTGCTCTTCAGTCAAAAATACGGCCACGCTGATTTTACCACTGCGCCAAAACGACTGATCCGCCAACAATTCGTCGATTTTCTCCTGATATGTGCTCCAATTTGCGTCGGGATATTTCTTTTCAAAGCGCTTTTTGGCTTCCTTGGCAAAATTTTTGAATTTAATCTGATCTTTTTCAACATCCTGATGGGCCACATGGGTGTTGAGCATGATGGAAACAAAGGGGCCCTTCGCTCCAGTTCCAGTCAGTTCCGCCAATAATTCCTTGCCTGCTTTTGTCATAAATGATTCCCTCCTATGGTTGATGCCGAAATCCAAAAAAACTAAGTCGATTTCGCTCATTTCCGAATTTAAATACAGCTGCTATGCTGTAATTAAAGTGTAACACGCTTACATTTTTCGATAAAGCAAAACGATTAGAGCGGCTCTGGCATTTTTCTCATGTTACCGATGAAAATCAAAAAGATGCTGAAAACTTATTTTTTTAATATTTGTTCGCTTTACAAAAGCAAACGTATGTTCGTATAATAATAGACGAGAGCTCCCCTCATTCAACCTTTGTAAAAATAGAAAGAAGGTGCCACCAAATGGATCGTGGCTTCGACTACCGAACTGAGCCGCTACGAGATATCTTGTTCATCGATGTCAAATCCTTTTATGCCAGCGTGGAATGTGCACTCCGCGGCTGGGATCCGCTGACAAAAATGCTGGTGGTCATGAGCACAGCCGACAATACCGGTAATGGCTTGATCCTTGCCTCTTCTCCAATGGCAAAAGCAAAGCTGGGAATCACCAATGTCACTCGAGCAGACAATCTACCAGACCACCCTGATCTGGTGAAAGTTCCTCCGCGGATGAATTTATACATCAAAGAAAATGTCAAATTCAACAATATTTTTCGTGAGTATGTTGCAGATGAAGACTTATTGATTTATTCCATCGATGAATCAATTTTAGACGTTACCGCTTCGATGAAACTTTTCTTTCCAGATCCAACGCTTAGCCGCAGCCAAAAGCGCAGGCTCTTTGCCCAACAAATTCAAGCAGAAGTTAAAAATAAGCTGGGACTAGTTCTAACCGTCGGTATTGGTGATAACCCACTTTTGGCTAAACTGGCATTGGACAACGCAGCCAAACACAACCAGGATTTTGTCGCTGAATGGCGGTATGAGAATATTCCTGAAACAGTTTGGCAAATTTCAAACATGCGGGATTTTTGGGGAATTGGCCGGCGAATGCAGCAAAATTTTTACAAATTGGGAATTGATAGCATCTACCAATTGGCCCACACCGACCCTGAACTGCTGCGGCAGCGGTTCGGCGTTTTGGGACAGCAGTATTATTACCATGCAAACGGTATCGATCGAACCCTTTTATCTGAACAAGGACCGCTGATAAAAGAAAAGTCTTACGGCAACAGCCAAGTCTTACCTAAAAATTATGTAAAACAACAGGAGATCGAAATCGTCGTCAAAGAAATGGCCGAACAAGTTGCCGCTAGAATTCGACGACACGGCTGTCTGACACAGTGCATTCATCTGTTCATCGGTACTGCTCAAGGAGAAAGCAAAAGCGGCTTTTCTCATCAGATGAAGATTCCAGCCACCGATAATACTAAGCAGTTGGCCAGCTATTGCCTACAGCTGTTTCGCAAGTATTATCGTGGGCAAGTCGTTCGTCATGTGGGTATCACGTATTCAAAGCTGTTGTTTACCAATAGCCGGCAACTAAGCTTGTTCGAATCTCCTGAAAAAGCTGAAGCAGAACAGCGCTTAGATCAAATCATCGATCAGATTAGAGAAAAGTACGGCTTTACAGCAATCGTACATGCAACTAGTAAATTAGAAGGCGCCCGCAGTATCCCCCGCAGTCATTTGGTGGGCGGTCATGCTGGCGGCGCAGGAGGATTGGATGGCTTATGACAAATGAACTTCACCCTTATCAAGACCGGAAAAAATTGAAATGGAACGGCTTTTACCTATCTGAACATACCAGCCAGTTAGCCGCTGAAAAAAAGGAACGCCGCTATACTTGGCCGGCAAAACCAACCATGACCACCGAAGAGATTGGTCAGCTATTGACAGAAGCCCGTATAAAAGACCAGTCTGTCGCACTGCAAAAAGAAGAAATGGATGCTGAGGGTCACTATCCTCCCGATGTAATAGGCAAAATACAAGGCTATGATGAATTGGGTATCTATATTGCCGGTGAGAAAATCCACTACGACGAAATCCGCAGTGTTGCACTTCATAAGACTAAAAAATGGAGCGCTCTGGATTAGTTTTCAGCATTTCATTACCAAAACCACTCTATATTGAAAATTCACATTTTAAATTGATACACTCGAAAACGGCCGATAAATTCTATTTCAATAAACCGAACGGGCCCCCACTGAAACAAGCTACAACGATTAACAGCTTTTCTGCTTGCAGCGGTCTGAAAATCTTATTAAGAGGACTGTGAGCTAGATAAGTAAAAAGGCTGCGATAGCTCATTTCAAAGCAGCATAGAGAGAAAAACTCCAAACACCAACTTTCCTTGACAAAACAAAAAATAGACAGCATTTGAGAGGTTTAACAGCAAAAAAAACAAGCACCTTCCAATGTTTCTTAAGGAAGTTGCTTGTTTTTTTGCAGCTCATGTGTTCATTTGGCAGGGTTCGCTTTGAAGAATTGTGACCTGATGATTGTCACAGGACCTCTTGGCTAGAATAGCGATGTACCTCATCGATTAATGGACTGCGCACAACGATACAATGTGTGGCGCATTCCGCGAATCGCAATGGACATTTCAAAGATATTTTCAGCTGGTGCTAAACCGCCGTAACCGGCATCACCGATATGTTGGATATCGACTCCACAAGTTTTACAAGTCAAGGCGATTTGACGAAGGGTCTCTGGCCGAGCACTTTCTTGACTAGTTCCGATGGCTGTCATTGTCAAAAGATTCCGTGCTTTGGCAAACTTCACGGCTTCGATTAGATCTTGTTCCAAAAAGCCCTGAATGGTTCCCACTGCCGGCAACAGTAAGATGTCAGCCCCAGCTTCTGCATAAGCCGCGATTGCTTCTTTTGTTACTACCGGTTCATCTGAGCCGGCACTGTGCATCTTACCCGCGATAATCATCCCAGAAAAGTTTTCCTTGGCGATTTTTACTGCACCGGCAATGGCTTCATTAGTTACACCGGTACCAGGATTTCCAGTAAAGCAGATAAAATCCACACCGAGTTCTTCGGCACGCTGAATCGTTTCTGCAGAGCTGGTACGCCCTTTGGAGATCACTACTTGTTCACTCATCAAGTCAAGATCATCTGGGATTGGTTCCAGATTGATCCCGATTGGTCGTCCAGTCAGCTCCTTCAGCACAGGGATTGGATTGGCAATCTCAGCTGTTGGATCCAATACCGCTTCAAAAGATAAGCCCGGTACCCCCATGACTACCGGATGAAAGCAGTCAAAACCATTCAGCAGAATTAAATCCGCTCCAAAAGCTTTTGCCACTTCTGCGTTTGTCAGATCACCGACTTGTGGCAGTGTACCAACAACATTTTCCACACAAATCGTGCGTCCTTCGCTGGCTTTGATGGACTGCTTCAATTCTGCCCCATTCATTTGTGCGACTTCACTTGGTGTCGCACTGATTAATCGTTTTACCATTTTCTTTCCTCCAATCGTCGTTGACTACTTGAATCCTTGCGTCAACAACGTTAAAATAAACAATGTCGTAAAAATAATAGGTTCCCTTAGTTAAATGGATATAACAAATCCCTCCTAAGGATTAGTTGCTGGTTCGATTCCGGCAGGGAACGTTCTAAAACATATTCGCGCTAGCTGACTGTTGATTCGCAGTCTTCTTTACAGGAACGGCAATTTGCCGTTCCTATTTTTTATTCAAAGAATCACTGTTTTACAGAGTTTCACGGGACCTTTTAAAGAACAAGCTTGTTACTGATTCCACAAGCGTACTTTTAGATTTAACCGCTTTCAAGTGCTACACTTATTGAAACAAGGTTACAAAACTATCTGATAATTATGAGGGGGACTTAATTATGAAACAACGAAAAGAAGAGGTTTTGGCACGACGCATGAATCAATACAAAAAAACTCGGGAACAAGTTGTAAAATCCGCTTTAAAAGATCAAGGCGAACTTTCCCGCGAGACGACACGTCCGTCGAAACCTATCCGTTTTAAATTTGTCCGCAGTGATGTCAAAAACTAACCACTACTTTTATGCCGCTATCCACTATACTCGTGGATAGCGGCCTTTTTAATTACTATTAGCAGCAGCTATCCAAAATCAGAAGTAATCTTCTAAGATTGGTTTTTGATTAGGCAGGATTGTTTTTAAAACTTTTAAAAGACTTTCATCAGTTTCGATTAGTCCATGAAACAAAAGGGTCTCTGGTGAGAGGTATCCCATAAACAACTGAGTAAACCGTTGAATTGACAGCTTAACAAGGGGCAGTTCGGTCTCTTCTACCTGCACAGTGTCTACTCCACAATCGCCTTTTCTCAGCTCAAAAATACCATTGTTCCAAGCAGCATAAGAGTCACCCGTCACCATTAGTGCGATACTTTCGGGAAGCTCTTGAACCTTTTTAGTGTCTTTTAAAAAACGCTTAACGTCAACTACCCGTGCCATCATTTCTGGTCGCACAGTAAATCCGCTCATTGGTGTTTGAGTGAGAAACTGCAGGTTCTGTCCATCAAAACCTACGTCATAAAAAATGTTGGCCACTGAACCATTATGAGAAGCAACAAAGCGATTCAATCCTCGAAAGGCTTCTCCAGTCAGCCAAGTCCATTCTGCAATAGTCAATTTTCCCGGCTCCAAAAGGTAGACCAAGTAACCTTGAGGGATATCTTTTGCATCATAATACACCGCATAGGTATAGTTTTTGCGTAATGGGAACTTGAAGGACAACCACCACTCTTCTCGCTCAACACCGCCTTGATGGTGCCGTTTCGCGGCAGTAAAAAGCTCCTGAATCACCGGCTTGGCTTCTGTCCAGGACAGCCGTTCAACCCGTCCTGAGACTTTTGGCGAGTCAGGCCACTGAGAAGCCGGCACATCATAGACTGCCCGTTCAAACGTCAACTCATATCCATAGCGTCTGTAAAATGGGTAGGAGAAAGGAGCCAAGTAAGACAGATTAACGCCTCTTTCCCGGGAAGTCGCCAGCAATTCTGTCATGATGCGATCAATTCGACCTTGACTGCGGTATTCAGGGTAGCTGGCAACAAAACCGATACCTGCCATCAAATGGTGGTCACCAAAGAGATCAATTTTAAAAGGAGTCGCCATCACTTGGCTGGCTAGGCGTCCCTTTTCATCAAAGGAACCGAAATTCCATGAATTTTCCGCCAGCATTGAAAAGCGTTTGCGATTGTTCTCTGACAATTCCCACTGAAAAGCATACGAGACCAGTGATAGCATGTCCTCAACGTGCTCGCTGGTCATTTCTTTGACATCAGTCAATGTTTCTATTCCTCCTTGTTTCTATCATTGAACACAAAAGTCGACCGCAACACCTACTGCCCGAGGGCACTAAGCGTTCCGGTCTGATGATTATGCAGATTTTTCGATCATTTCCATCATCTTTTTGAAATTGCGTTTTTTAAAGAAACCCATGGGGATCCCCATCACAGCATCATTCATTTGTTGCATGAACCCAAAGGACTTCATCGTTTCTTCGTAATGGATCTTACAACGATTTTCAGCCAGCTCCTCAATTTCATACCGTACTGTAAAATCATTTCTGGTGGTTGACGTTCTGAACTGGTAGACACGATTGGGAACGACTTCTTCAATCAAAATTTTTGCTCGGTTGATTTTAGAGAATTCTTTGATATATTCAAAATTCTTTAACTGGTTTCTGGTGACATCTTTGCCAGTTGTCTTTCGGATATCGAAGACTACCGAGTCAATGATCTTATCATAGAAATTTTTGGCAGATATTTTAAGTTCTTTTTCGATGATCACTCTTGGCGTCTCCTTCCTTTGCTTTATTATTCTTAATGCCTCTTCTGAAGAGCAGAAGACCGACAATAATCAATGTAACTGCGGTTGAAATCGATTCCCAGTTCCAATTGACATTGTTCGGATTCATGCTGTAAACCAAGACTAGCAATCCGATGGCGATCAAGCTGAGTCCATATTTATCCATGACTTAACCTCTTTTCATGATAGCTACAGGCGTAAATCATCAAACTGCAGCTGCTTGTAGATACAATACTGAGCCCCATGATTGCGCTTTGATTAATTTTTTAGCGGCAGCTGCTGCTTCTGCAGGATCACCAGTTACATCAAAAATCAATTTGATTCCTTGTTTTTCTTTGAAAGTATAGGTAAAGTCGCCACCTGTATAGTTGTTCAACAATTCTTTGATTTCGTCTTGTTGCATTGCACTTGCGATTGAGATCATTTGGGTTCCTCCTCATTTGTAAATTTAATCATAGTATCTCCGACAAAAAACATTCAGTCGGATCCCATTGATTACTATGTACAGTGTATAGCAAATTTCTTATGAATTCCATTACAGTGGATTTTTATTTAAAAAGGAAACCACCACCGCCTCTTTGGAAGCGACGGTAGTTCCCGATAATTGGCACAGATTATTTTTCTTCGCCCAAAGCTGGATCCATTTTGTTTGCAGCGATAACAAATGGCAGCCAGATGAGGAAGGCAACGATCATACATACCAGTGTTACGATAGGTGCTTTCCAGTCCATTGTTGCCAAGAATGACATCAAGATTGGTGGCACTACCCAAACCACAGATTGAGAAACTGGGGCAACAAATCCAGAAACTGTTGCAAAGTAACCAATTGCAGTTGTTACGATTGGCGCAATGATGAATGGGATAAAGAAGATCGCATTCAATACAATTGGCATACCAAACATAACTGGTTCGTTGATATTGAAGATACCAGGTCCAATAGACAGTTTAGCAACTGTCAAGTAGTCGGCACGTTTTGAGAACAAGAAGATCGCAATCAGCAATACAATTGTACCACCGGAACCACCGAACATTGTGTAAACGTCAAATGAACCACGTACCCAGTTGTATGCTTTGCCGTCTTTAACAGCGTCAAGGACTGCTTCAACACCTTTTTTACCATTGTAGCCTTCTTGGAAAACATTAATGTTTTTCAATTGGGCAACACCCCAGATACCTTCCAGTACAGGAGACATTACGTTTGTACCGTGGATACCGAAGAACCACAATACTTGAATCAGCAACTGAACGACTACCAAGATACCGAAACCTTGAGATGCACCCAAGAATGGTTCCGCAATGTATTTTTGGATCAAGTCGATCAACAATTGCCCGTTTGTTACTTTACCAACGATGAAGTTGATGATTGCTACAGTGTACAACCCGATAGCAGCCGGCAAGATCGCAGCAAATGCGTTAGATACTGCTGGCGGTACTGAATCAGGCAATTTGATAGTGATGTTCTTTTGCATCAATTTTGCATAGATGATAACAGCGATGGCACCCATGATCATGATCGTGAAGTAGCCATTGGCATTCAAGTGATCCAATTTCAACCAGCCCCAAGCATTGTTGGTGATGGTATCAAAGTGAGTCACATTGCCAGTAACGGCGTCTGTTACGTCGGCAGTGCCAACAACAGAACCTGCGTCACCCAATGTTTTCAAAGCGTCAGCAGTCAATTTGCCTTGTTCAACTTGAACAGTTGCAGGAGCAGAGAATTGTACCCCTTGCAAGTAAGCAGCGATTGCTACGACACCACCGGCCAAGTCATTAACCTTGTAAGCACGAGCTAAGTTGAAGCCCCATGAAAAGGCAAAGACAATACCGGCTACAGCCAAAGTACCATTCCATACGTAACCGTTGACACCGATGATTTCGCGAATAACCGGAATACTGTTCCCGTCATATCCGTCGACAAACTGTGTCGGCAAATCTCGAATAATAGCGTTGATCATTACGGCGACCGCACCGGCCATAGTTGCTGGCATTGTTCCGATAAAGGCGTCACGAAGGGCAACTAAGTGGCGTTGCGCACCGATTTTCGCAGCTACCGGGAGGATGTGTTTTTCCATCCAAGCTGTTAATCCGTTCATTTTTTTCCCTCCTAATTATGAAAAACCAAATTTATATGAAAGAATTTCTTCCTCATATCATAGGTTATGAAAATACGACAACCAACAATCGTACTTCCGATTAGGTGAGCAGAGAGACGGCCATATTCTTTTTAAGATTTGCGGCTCTAAGCCACCTAGTGCGAAATAGTTGCTTATTCCGCGTCGATGCGACGGTACAAGTCGATAATCTCTTTTGCCAAGTCCGTAAAGGCAATGGCTGTCATCAAGTGATCTTGGCTGTGTACGGTCAAAAGAGTCACTTGCACATGGTCACCTTGTGCTTCTTGCGTCAACATACCTGTTTGGGCATGGTGAGCCTCTGTCAAAGATTTTTCTGCGTCGGCAATTTTTTGGTCAGCCAGTTCGAAATCTCCTTGTTTTGCGGCTTGGATAGCCTCCATCGCGTCACTTTTTGCGTTACCACCATACATGATCAATCCCATGATGGCTTCCAAGTTTGGTTGATCTTCCATGTGAAATTCCTCCTAGATAATTGTTTCAAATTAGCTGTTAATTAAGTTTTGACCTGGATAGATGAGATTACTCGCCCATCAGCTTTTCAGCTTGTTCTAAAACTTTTTCACCGTTCATCATTCCGTAGTCGGCCATATTGATAACATCCAATGGAATTCCTTTCGGCGCCAGTTTTTGTTCAAACTGTGATTTCATAAAACGGACTTGAGGGCCTAAAAGCAGAACATTAACGTCTTTTTCCTCCAAGCTGTTGTCCGCATCAGAAGCAGAAACTGCAAAAATATCTGCATCTACACCTTTTGCTTCAGCAGCTTTCTGCATTTTAGTTACCAAAAGACTGGTACTCATTCCTGCAGAACACACTAACATAATCGTTTTCTTCGCCATTCATCTCACTCCTTTCTAAGATTACTTACACTTATTTATAATGCAAAAAGCGTGCCAACTTTAGAATTCCTTAAAAAAAGAGCGAAACCCTACTAAATCAAGGTTTCGCTCTAGACCATTTTGCTACACACTGTGTGTTTTTCACTTACACACTGATATTCTGTGTAAAAGTGAATGGGGATTGTAATTTATTTTCTAATAGCATCTGTGTCAAAAAGGCAATCTCGTCTTCCGGTATTTGAAAATCAAACTCTTTTTCCAACGGCATCAGATTAGTTGTAACCAAGTCGTTTTCCAAACGGTATTTTTTTACAAAGCCTGGAAGATCTTTAAATCGTCGTGTAGGTTCACCTTTCAGCAAGCCGTCGATTAAGAAAGCTACATGAACCAAGACTCCTGCTTCAACACTGGGTTCAACGACGGCATGCATCTGTTCTTGAATTAATCGTAGCGCACGTTGCAGCTTCTTCATTAAGCCCCCGACATCTCCAATCTCTGTTAATGTGTTTTCCAGTGAGGCAACAATTTTTTTCATTGGAACTTCATCAGAGATTACTCGTTGCAAAACTTTGATTCGTTCATTATCAAAAACTTCATATGCAGAAAAGAACGGGATATTTTGATACTCAATTTCCACGGTCCCACAAATTGCTTTAATCTCATACTCTTCCAAAAGAGAATCGATGTGTTGAATAAAAACCTCTCGTTCAATAAATTGCATCTGAATGATTTCTACTGCCTGCTGATCGACAATTGGTTCGATTCGTTGATATAGCTTGTGGGCAACACCTTCCCCAGTGAAGCAGGTCACGACCACCGCTTTTTTCAACTTGGAGTCGCTGATTGGTAAATGACTGTTTTCTCGAATAATGGAGCGGAAGGATTGCATGATATTTTGATAGATATCCTCCAAACTACGGCCAATATCTGCCATTCGCAATGCTTCTACAACAATCATCGTACTTGTCATGGAGATTGCCTTGGTGCGAATCCCGGTTTCTTTGTAAATCAAGTCAGCAAAGGAATTCAACGACCCCATGTCAGTCAAAAGTAACAAGCCGTTACTCAAGCGGTCTTTATTTTCAGTAACGTGTTCCAGCAACTGGCGATACATGTCTTGCACTTCCATATCCAGACGCATGTTCATACCATGCCCGGTCTTAGTCCCTAAAAGCTCCTGCGCAGCTTCCAACATACTAGTCGCAGTTGCTTTTCCGTGCATCAATACTAAAACTTCGACTCCTTGCTCGATAGTTTTTCCGGTGTCACAAACCTGAATCGATAAAAACATACTGATGAAGCCAATTTCATCAAAGGGAATCTCCACTTGACATTCCTCTTCTATAATAGAGGAAAGATCCAAAGCGACCTGAAATTCCTTCTTCAGGTGTTTACGTACATTATTCAAGTCCGGGTGAACGATTGGGTGTCCGTCATGCAAACGTTCAATGGTACTTTGCAGATGCAAAGCAAATGCAAAGCGAGCCTTTTCATTGAATTGTCGCTCCAATCGCTTTTGTGCAATGTCATATAACTGATTGGTCAGCCGCCACAAATTCGATGGTAGCAAATCCTTGTGAATGGAATGCTCTGCTAATTGTTCCACATAGGTTTCAAAATAAGCATCCACATCTTTCATGATCAATTTTTCCAGATCAATTGTTGCTACGCCGGTATCAGTCAAATCAGATACTTTTTCTTCGATAGCGTTGTAAACCTGCATATTTCGTTCCGGATCTTGGGACCAGACGACCTCTGTTTCTCCCGGTTCAAAACTCAGATATTCACCTTTACCTTCAAGAAATTTATCCAAACGATCCGCTAGTTCTTTGACTTTCAATAAGCCTTTTTGAACTTGCAATGAACAGTCTTCTTTTCGAATCAAGAGACTTTTTTGATTGTGGGTGCGATAGTGCAAGAATGCTTTAGCACAAACCAGTTTCAAATCCCGCTTGACCTGTCCGATGTTGCCTTCTGCCTCATAGAGCATAAAGGCCAAAATTGCCTCTTTCTCTACCTCGATACGCTGGATTAGACGATTGGCTTCTTGTTTGATGAACAATGTGATAATTTCATATCGTTCATCCAACGAACGCTCTGTTAAGCTGGGCATCGTGATAGAAACTGGAATTCGGCGATTGAACGTTGTTAGAAAATTATCGGAAGACTCCGTAGTGGCACCGATGATCTGCACAGAGGCCTCATAAGTCTGAGCGCTTTCTCCTAAAGGTCGATAGCTGCCTTTATCAATAAAAGTAAAGAGCATTTCTTGTCCTTCTGGTGGCAATCGATGGATTTCATCCAGAAACAAGATGCCACCATCAGCTTTCGCAATTAAACCCGGACTGTCCTTTTCTGCACCAGTATAAGCCCCTTTTTTGATCCCAAAAATATGACCAAACAGCAATTGCGGATTTTGAGCGTAGTCCGCACAGTTAAAGGATACAAAAGGCGCATCTGCTTCAATAGAGTGGGAATGCAGCGCAAATTGATACATGCACTCGGCAAATAGCGATTTCCCGGTACCCGTCTCACCAAAAACAATGGTGTGTAATCCTCGCGGTGGATAGAGTATAGCCGCTTTAGCTTGTTGAACGGCGACCTTTAGTGAATTTTCTACCCCCACCAAAGAATCAAAAGAAACCGTTGACGAAGTATCCACATGGACCTCTTCTTCAGTCAACGGCTCATAGATCACCGGACGCCCGCTCAATTTCCGGACTCGTTTTTCTTTAGCTAGTTCATTTAAGTAACGGCTGATATTGCTGCGATCGATATGTAATAGTTCAGCCATTTGAACTGCTGTCATCCCTTGCTTGCGCATCTCAAGGGTGCGGAGGATCTCTTCTTTCCTTGAATTCATCGTTCTCTCCCTCATGAAACCATCATATTACACAGTAATTCTAACACAGATCATCTGTGTGTGGAAGATGCACTTTTCTTACTACTTTTTCTGAAAAAAGGACCGCACACTATCAATTGAAATTTTACAAAAGTTTGTTTCTTGTCCCGTTTCATCAGCAAAAGAGGCGCATTAACTGCGCCTCTTCCCTTTGTTTTTCTGTTTGCGTTTTCGATCTTTTTCCCGTTTGACAACCTTCTTAGGTGCGTCAGTGTGTAACACAGATGACTCACCTGTCGTTACTTTCGCTGTTTTTTTGGTTTTGCTCACCGTCGTAGTTTGTGTTACGTCTTTTTCAGGTGGTGTCGTTTGAAAACGACCACCATGAAGGTAGATTTCATTGAGCTGAATATCTGCTGCTTTGACCGTTTTCCGCAACTCTTTTAATTGGTGCTCGCCAATGATGGTCACCACGCTACCCTTGCGACCCATACGCCCTACTCGCCCGGAACGATGGAGATAAGCCGCTTCATTACCAGGAATATCGGCATTCACCACAAGATCCAAGCCTTCAATATCCAGACCACGGGCAGCAACATCCGTACTGAGGAGGCCTGCCAGCTTTTCATCACGAAAGGCAGTCAGCGCTTGTTTACGCAGAGTTTTTCCTTGATCAGAAGCCAATGACGCCACTGGCAACCCATGAAACAGCAGCTTCTCTTCAGCTGCTCCCAGATCGGCTAACTGGTTGAAAAAGATTAGACAGCGCTGATCCGGCTGATTTAGAATTCTTCGCAGGGCATCGACTTTTTTTCGAGAAGGCCAGATTAAATAAAAGTGATCAATGGCGCCCTTGCTTTCATCTGTCTCTGTGACATCAATCACTTTGAGAGCAGCCGGAGAAATTTCCCGAATCTCCGACAAAGCTTGATCGGCCGTAGCAGAAAAAAAGCTTAATTGACAATCTCGATTCAAATGTTTTAACAAACGCAACAATAACGGCTTTGCCCCTTGGCTGAGCAGTTGATCGGCTTCATCCATAACGCAGCTTTTGATTTGATGGGCCTTTAACTTCCGACTGTCCATCAACTCCACCAAACGACCAGGAGTCCCTACAATGATTTCCGGTCGATTTTTCAGCTTTTCCAATTGGCGTTTCAAATTGGCTCCCCCGATTACAGAGGCCACTGACAATTCAAGATCTCTACCCCAGATACGGGCTACCTCAGTGACTTGCATTGCCAACTCCTGGGAAGAAGTGACAATTAGCAGTTGCGTCCCTTGCCCTGCGACTACTTTTGTCAGTAGTGGCAATAAGTAGGCAATTGTTTTTCCCGTCCCAGTTGGTGAGATACCCACGAGATTATCTCCGGCTGTCAATGGTTCAAATACTTGTTTTTGGATGGCTGTTGCTTCTGAAAATTCCTGCTGCCAGCGCTTTTGCCAGACTTCAGGGAGTTTAGATTGACTCATGTTTTTCCTCATTTTCTGTAGATTGGTCTAAATCGGCGTCAAATACGACCCCGGCTTGTTTGCGTAGACGATAAATCACTTCATTGACGTTTCGGGACAATTCGACCCATTCTTCATATTGAACGCCAAGCTCACGATCAGAAGGATGGCGAATAATCTTGGCGAAGGCCTCTGCTTCTTCCACCATCGGATTATCTTGTATAACAATGGGCAGCTCTTTGCGGGAGCCACTGCCGCGATCGTAGTATTCAGCAAACTCAAAAGCGTTGATTCCGCTTAAAATCAAAGTGCCGTCTTCCAAATAAATCTCAGAGGGCAAGAAAGAATCGGCAATTTTTCCTTGCTGAATGGTTACATCAAACAAGTCATAGCGCAAAATAATCGTTCCTAAGCCGTCGACACCGGTATCGATGCGCCGAGCAAAGTAATGAGCCTCATTGGGCATCCCAAACCAGCCCAATGCGGCATACAAAGGATAGATTCCTAAATCCTGCAACGACCCGCCGGAAAAATGCGGAGAAAAGATATTGGGCTCTTCCCCATTCAAAACCGCGTCGTAGCGAGAAGAGTACTTCATGTAAGTAAAGTTTGCTCCCAAAATATGGTCTTTTACCGGCAGAAAATCAGCAATTGTGTCAAATGCTTTTTCATGAAGATTGCGCGCTGCTTCAAAATAGAAGACTCGTTTTTCATTGGCGCATGTGATAATGTCTGCCATTTCGGTGGGATTAGAAAATGCCGGCTTCTCGACAATAACATGGTGTCCTTTCAAAATAGCTGCTTTGGCTTGCGGATAGTGCAGACTGTTTGGCGAGGCAATATAAACCACGGTCAAATCGGCTGCCGTCAAAAACTGTTCCAAGTCCGTCCAATAAGTAACCGCCTCCCCATATTTTTCTCCAAACTTGCGTGCAGTTGCTTCCTTGCGGGAATAGACAGCGGTCAACTGATACTGACCACTCTCGATTGCCGCTTGTACAAATTGATCGCTGATCCAATTGGTACCGATCACTCCAAGTTTCAACATTTCACTTCCTCCTTTGTAATTGCTGGTGCATGAGCGTTTTATACATTCGGGTCAACAAAAGGAAAATCGGGATCAAAAGGGACGGCTTTTTCTACGGCTACCTCTGCTGGCGTTACCTGACAGTTGTATGCTAAAACTTGTACACCGACAGCCTCTGCCTGTTTGATTTCCTCCAATAGAGACGGCTGCATTGCAGTATGAATCGTAGCCATCTGAATTTTTTCAAACTGTACGATAAACAAGACATAGCTATGGTAGCCGGCTCTTTGCGCATCGGCCAACTCTCTGACATGTTTTTGTCCCCGAAGTGTTGGTGCATCAGGAAAGGCGCCGATGCCCTGATTTTCCAGGGTCATCCCTTTGACTTCAATAAAGCCTTTTTCTTCGCCAACTGTTTCAAAGTACAAATCGAACTTCGAGTGTTCGAATGTGACCTCTGGTTTCAATAATTTCAGGCTTTCCTTCACACCCGGCAGTAGGATTTTTCCATTTTGCAGCCCTTCAACAGCCAATTTATTGGGCAGTTGACTGTCAATATTGATCCAACAATCGCCTTTTTTCACTGCCAGCAGATCATAACTGGTTTTTCTTTTGGGGCTCGGGCAATATTGTAATACCACTAGCGCATTGGGCAGGAGAACTTCTTTGCCCCGTCCAGTATTTTTAACGTGGACGACTACTTCGCTGCCATCATCCAGGCGGCAGCGCGCAATAAAGCGATTTTCTCTTACAATGAAACGAGCTGTCAACGTATTTTCATATTTCATTTTTTTCACCTGTCAAAATAGTACCACAAATATCTTAAAGACTTGTTAAAATCCAACCTAAGACCGAGGAAACCACGAGCAGCTCATGCTATACTTTGACCAATATCATAACAAAAGACAGGCCCGTGTTGCTGGTCTAAAACATCCGAGGTGATAACATGAAGAAACGTTTTCCAATTTTGGTAGGTATCTCTATTGTAACGGGGATAATCGGGTCATTAGCAGTTCGACGCAAGCAGCCTCCCGTACGAAACTATTACGAAGATTACGTTGGAAAATGGCGTTATCAAAAAGATCGACATCATCCGGCAGTGATTGTTTCAGTCACGCCTGACTATCAGGTTTTATTTCAAGATCGTCCAGAAATGGTTTCTATCGTGGAGTTAACTCCGAATCGTTTGGTCTTTTTAGACAAAATGGGTTACCATATCATTTTTGAAAAATGCGGTGATAACATGACGTTTTACGACGAGACGGAAGGCCACAGCTACCCGTTAGAATTTTTAGCGGAATAAAGCGTTTTTCTCGTTGAAATCATAAATAACTGCTATAATTGGTTTGTAAACAAGTTGAAGCTACTGTAAATATAGCAATATCGCATGTTACTGAAAAGGAGGTCTTTTCTATGTTTATGACTTTGATTACATTGTTTTCACTGCTGTCTTTGATTTTGGTTTTAGGCGTGTCGGCATACGCTGTTTTCCAATACATCACGTTAGAAAACCAGATGGAAAAAGTACCTGTCCGTGTCAAAAATGACTACCATCGCTAATTTTTGACGATTTAAGCGATTAATAAACTGCTGCAATTGCGGCAGTTTTTTTTGTGCGAAAAAAAGCTGCCCTCGCCCTTTTGTGTCTTTACAATACATTCTAGCGGCGAAAAGCTGAGCATTCAAGGCGCCTGATTGTTTTTGGTAGCTGTCTCTTGTCATGAAAAAACATTAAAGTCTTGTGACAAGCGTTGAATGTGCAGGAGATCTTTGATAAAATTTGGACTTGATATGACAAATACCTTTTATCGAATAGGAGTTTCATTATGACAAAACGCATTCGTTGCTTATTTCTGCCCTTTTTAGCACTCTTTTTGACTATCGCGGCTTTTAGTAGTCCTCAGGCCGCTGCTGCTGAGACTGATTTTACTGTTGCCTCCAAAGCTGCGCTGTCTGTCGATTTTGAGACCGGCAAAGTTTTCTATAATCAGGACGCGGATAAACCGATGGGAATTGCCTCTGTTACGAAGATTATCGGCTTGTACCTGATTGAAGAACAAATAAAAGAAGGCAAGTTGAAATGGGAAGATCCCGTGACGATTTCAGAGGATGTCTCCAAACTCAGCGTTGCTCCTGATCTCTCCAATGTCGCACTGAACGCTGGCGAACAATATTCCGTCAAAGAGCTCTTCGAAGCAAGCTTCATCGCTTCTGGGAATGCCGCAATCGTGGCATTGGCAGAAAAAGTGGCTGGCAGCGAGCCAAAATTCGTTGATATGATGAAAGAGAAGGTAGAATCTTGGGGAATCAAAGATGCTACTTTGGTCAATGCTTCTGGTCTGAACAATAGTTACCTGGGAGAAAACATCTACCCTGGTACCGACAAAGATGACGAAAACCTGATGTCGGCTAAAGACGTGGCAATCGTTGCTCGTCACTTGCTAAAGGACTATCCTGAAGCATTGGAAACCGCCAAGACCCCTACCAAAATCTTTGCTGAGGGAACGACTTCACAAGTTGAGATGGTCAACTGGAACTGGATGCTGCCAGGATTTTTGAACTACAAAGAAGGCGTAGACGGCTTGAAGACAGGGACGACTGACCTGGCTGGTGCTTGTTTTGTCGGCACCATGATCAAAGACGGCCAACGAATCATTACCGTGGTTCTAAATGCCACCAACCATGAAGAAGACCCCAGCGCTCGTTTTATCGAGACGGCCAAATTGATGGATTATACTTATGCAAACTGGAAAAAAGAAGAAGTCTTACCTGCTGGAAGTCGCCTACCAGATATGACAACCATCAAAGTCAAAGATGGCGAAGAGCTGACTACCAAAGTATCGTTGAAAAGCGCGGTATCCTTGTGGGTACGCAATGATATGGATAAAACGAAGCTTACAATCACACCACAGCTGAACAAAGATGCTGCCAACGGTGAATTGCAGGCGCCAGTCATGAAAGGCGCCAAATTGGGGACCGCTCAAGTAGCTCTTGAACAAGATGACTTGGGCTACTTGGATGATACGACCCATGAATCAGAAATCATCGTAGACCAAAGTGTGGCTAAAGCGAACTTCTTTGTTCTTTTGGGCCGAAATATCAAAAATTTCTTTTCAAATCTGTTCTAAACCAGATGTTTTCTTATCACATCGGCTGGTAGAACCCAAATGACTCTCCTTAAGCTCAGACTGGAAATTTCCAGTCTGAGCTTTTTTGCGTTTTTTTTAGTTTCAGTGCAATAGATAGTTGTGCTCCACATCATTTTCAAGTAAAAGAAAGTCAATGCTCGAATTGCTGGCTGGTAGAACAAAGTAAAGAACGCTAACCGTCCTCGCTAAAATCAAGGTAGTCAGCGTTTTAAATTATCCTCAAAAAGACAAGGAATTATTCATGACCAGCATTATTTTCCCAGAAGCGTGACAGGTTTGTTGCCACTGTCTTCTCTTTTAAGTTCTAACTATTACTCATTGAGTATTCTGGTTGGAAAATATAAAACAACTTCCCCTGCAGCAAAATCAGGTTCATAGTATTCCTGGATTGCAGCAGCTAACGTCTCACCTTGTTGTGGAATAATTTCTGTCAGCATTTTTTCTGTCATCGCCACTAAATCCTGTGTATTGGTTTTGACGATTAAATATTCCATCGCTGGCAGATTCCAACGGATCCAGCCAGGTGGTGTTGGTGTGTCAGCAGGGACTTCCATGCCTGCCAAGTAACAGCCCACTGCCTGCCAAGGGGTCAACCAAGCCGTTGAATCGCTCATCAGCCCCCACATTCGAATCTCAGTTAGCTCTTTTTGATTAACCACCGCTCCTAATTCTTCAAAATGGTTATTGGCAGTTTCCCACAGTGGCGGAACCCAAGAAGAACCATCCTCCGCCAGACCGTCTCCCAGTTTGCCAATAACTGCAAAAGCCGGCAATCGTACTTTTTGTACTTCACCCATTTCCATCCTTATCTCCTCCAGGTTTTCCGATTCTTTACCAGTCACTTCCATCTGCGCACCAGCGACTGTGCAGCTTTCGTGACAAATTCTCATACTGGTAAACAAACAATCCATTTTATTTGTAGTTGTTCCCATTGTACCCCAAAATCACAAAACTCTGAACTCAGGTACTTTATCCGAGCAATCAAGGTAAAATTTGCTATACTAATTATGATTAAAAGAACGACTGATGTCCAAGTGTTGGTGGCAACATTTAAGAAGCTGAGACAACTATTGCCTCAAAAAAAACGCAACCAGCCTATTTTCAAACAAACTGGTCTTCAGCGGTTTTTGGTTTATTGTTTTTATTCAGGGAGGATTTTATTATGACAACGTTTATACCGGAGATTACTTTTGCAGTGGTCTTCCTTTTAGGCAATTTGGCTATGATCGTTTGGCGGCGCCGACAAGACGATCCGGACACTTTTTTCTTCTGCTGTATCTGGTCCCTAACAGCCCTTTTTATCTATCTGGCCATCAGAGAACTTGCTATCGGCAGTTTCTTTATTCTGATTCCATTGCTATTTTTTGGCATATTTTTGTTGGCTTATTTCAAAGAAAAGGCCCGGCTAGCCAACGGACTGCTCTTCAATCTTTTTCTGATCGTTTTCGGGGGCTACCTGGTTTACAATCTATTTTCCACCGGTAGCCTAATTGTCGGCGGCTTGTTGGCAGTTGCGCTGGTAGCCCTTCTCCTAGTAGCAGCCTTTGGAATTATGACCTTGGTCGTTTTTCTCTATTGGAATGCCGCCGTCGTGATTAAAAAAGAATCCCATTCTCTGGCAAATCTGTTGACGCTACTTTTGGCCTTGTTCTTAACTGTATTTTTGATTTACGATTATTTTATCGCTCAACAGCTACCTAATTGGCTCAGTAGTTTTCTCAGTTGCTTGCCACTGATTATGATGTACTTTTTCATCGTTTTCTACAATTTTTTGACCGTTTCGGTATTGTATCAATTCAACCATCCCCGCTATGATCAAGACTACATCATCGTTCTGGGAGCCGGCCTATTAAGAGGCGAAAAAGTTTCTCCTCTTTTGGCTCGTCGAATCGATAAAGCCATCGAGTTTTACCGGTTGCAGCAAAAAGCCAAGAACAAGGCTGCCAAGCTGGTTATGTCTGGTGGGCAAGGTGCTGACGAAAAACTCTCGGAAGCGGCTGCAATGGCTGCCTATGCATTGGAACAAGGGATCCCACAAGAGGATATTATTCTGGAAGACCACTCCACCACAACCCTTGAAAATATGCGCTTTTCTAAAAAAGTGATGGATGAACGCTCACCAGAAGGGTATAAAGTGATTTTCAGCTCCAATAACTATCATATTTTTCGTGGGGGCATGTTTGCCCATCAAGCTGGACTAAAAGCAGATGGCATCGGCGCGAAAACAGCACTGTATTATCTACCAAATGCCTTTTTACGAGAATATATCGCTATCTTGATGATGAACAAACGCCGGCATCTGCTGGTGGTAGGGACTATTTTAGTTCTGACTACTTTATTCGCCCTGCTTAATCTCTTCGTTATGTAAGTTGTTACTACTAGCCGAATACTCGGGCGGTGAGAACTCAGTTTCATATTTACAAGTATTGCTGTTTTACTACAAAAACCGCCTTGTCACTGAATTCAGAGACAAGGCGGTTTTAATTTATCAAACTGATTGTTTTTTAGGAAACCATTGGTGCCATTTGTGGCGCAAGTTTTCAGTCATTGGTTCCGACGCTTCTTTGATGGCGCAATACTTGTCCACCATCGTAACGATATAGCTTTCTTTGTATTTCGGTGGTGCAATGGTTGCTCCCCACATGTGCTTCAAGATAATGTCTCTTTCCAAATCAGAAAGCTCTGTGATCTTTTCGGCATTTTTGACAGCAATTCGTGGATGCATGTATGCATGACTGCCTTCATCAAACTTAGTTGTGCGCCAGTCATAGTAGAACAAATCATGCAATAACCCGGCACGAGCTGTTGCACGGGCATCTCCGCCCCATTTTTTTGCTAACTTGTAACTGTAATAAGAAACGCTCAGCGAATGTTCCAAGCGGGTAGAATTCACATGTTGTGTGTAATTTGCCAGTTTTTGGACCGCTTCGGTTGCCAGTAAGTCCTCAATATAGCTCATGTACTCCGGATCATCTTGCCATTTTTCGGTCATAGATTTGCAGTCCCCTTTAAGTTAAATGTACTCTTTTTGTAACTGGGTACAGTATAGCACCATTCAACTTACAGCAGTGTAAGGATCATCCAAGCTTAATACATCTTTAAAAAAAATTACCACTGAAATGATACATAAGGATTCCCGCGGCAACACCGACATTTAAGGACTCTGCTTTTCCATAAATTGGGATATAAAGGTTCAAATCTGTCATTTCTAATAAATTACGAGCAACCCCTTGCCCTTCGTTACCCATCAATAGCGCGACATTTTCTTCATTTTCCACTGTTTGGAATGGACGAGCCGCTTCATTTAATTCTGTTCCATAGACAGTCATACCGGCTGCTTTTAGTTCTGGAATAATGGTTTCCAGCGCTCCGTTTAAAATGGGCAAATGGAAATTACTGCCTTGCATGCTTCGTAACACTTTGGTACTAAAAGGATCAGCACAACCGGCTCCCAAAATCACACCTGAAAAGCCGGCAGCGTCAGCGGTTCGTACCATTGTTCCTACGTTTCCAGGATCTTGGACGCGATCCAACAGCAACCAACGCCCTTTTTTGATGTCTGCTATCGGTTGTGCTTGACTGACCACGGCGATGATTCCTTGTGGTGTCGGTAAATCTGAAAGACTGTCCATGACCTCATCAGAAACTAGATATTGCTCCAATGTCTCGTAACGTTGCAGCCATTCCTGCCATTCCTGTAAGCCCCGTTGATTTACCAGAATCATTTGAATTGCTGCTTGGTTTTCTGCTGCTTCTTCCACTAGATGAAACCCCTCCAGCAAAAAGCGCCCCTGCTCTTGTCGGTGCTTTTTTTGATGCAGCTTACGTAATTCTTTAATGAGGGGATTTTTGACAGCTTGGATCTCTTTCATGTGTCGTCCTCCGTTTCTTTGCCTGAATTATAGCATACTTGTCAGCACATCTCTTGTTGCCCAACAAAAAAAACGGTATCATAAAGACAGTAATCATTTCATCAGAATGGAGGTGGCGTTATGAGAAAGGTCCATATGAATGTGACTGGGCGCGTCCAAGGGGTAGGCTTTCGTTATACCACCAAAATGCTTGCTGATCGCCTGGGAGTCACCGGCGCTGTTTGGAATGAGGCGGACGGTTCTGTCGGTATTGAGGCCGTAGCAGAGGACGCGGTGATGGATACCTTTATTGCTGCCATCAAAAAGTCCCCTTCCCCAGCGGGCAGAGTTGCTCGTTTGACTGTACGTGACGATGCAAAAATCAAAGAAAGAAGCCAGTTTGATGTTACTTACAGCCCTGATTAGTTGGCTATATTAAAGCTTTGATATGCGCTGTAATTGAGACTTTTTCATGAAGTCGTTGAAATCAACGGCTTTTTTTAGTATGATTATTCTTGTGCAATTTAGCTGTATCGATCCACTTTCATGCTTGCAAGAACGGTTTTCTTAGAGGATGATCGGCTTTTGATCCACGGTGAAAGTGTATGATGAAAGGAAGAAATCAATGAAAAAAATAAAAAATTGGCTGCTGGGTTCCGGCATGCTGATGCTCCTCGTATTCTTATCCGGGTGTGTCAAAATGACGACGGATTCAGCTGGAAAAACGATCCCGGATACTTCTAGTTTTATGTATAGAATCTTGGTAGCCCCACTAGATGCCTTGCTGAAAATGTTAGCAAATCTCGTAGGTGGCGACAATCGCTGGGGCTGGGCCATCATCTTGGTCACACTGATTGTTCGTTTTATCATCTTACCTCTTGGCATTCATCAATCTCGCCAAACGATGATCCAATCCGAAAAAATGCAATACATCAAGCCGCAATTGGACGCGGTTCAAGCGAAATTGAAAGCCGCAACAACGCAGCAAGAACAGATGGAAGCCCAACAAGAGATGAGCGCTGTCTATAAAGAAAATGGTGTCAGCATGTTAGGTGGCATGGGCTGTCTGCCACTTTTGATCCAGATGCCGATCTTCTCGGCATTGTATACGACTGCCCGCTATTCGGAAAATCTGCAAAATGCCGTCTTCCTCGGTATTGACTTGAGTAAGCCGAATTTGGTATTCGTAATTGTCGCCGGTGTCTTCTACGCATTGCAAAGTGTGATTAGCTTAATCGGTATTCCTGAAGAACAGAAAAAACAAATGCGTACCATGTCTATCGTTTCTCCATTGATGATTATTATGTTCTCCTTTGGGGCACCAGCAGGAGTTACCCTTTATTGGGTGGTAGGTGGTTTCATCGCCTGCGTACAAACTTATATCACCAATGTCATCATGAAACCGCGGATTAAAGCTCAAATTCAAGCTGAAATGAAAAACAATCCGCCAAAAGTGGTGGTGACTCCACCAAAACAACAAGTAGAACCGAAAAAAGCTGAAAAAGTTTCTGATGGCGCTAATCGCAACCAACCATCAAATCATAACCAAGGAAAAGGTCGTAATTCCGGCAAACAGCAACGAAATAAATAACCACAACTGACATGCGTGACGGAATTGATTCCTCACGCATGTTTTTTCAATCTTTTGTAAAGCAGGTGCTGACTATGCTTCAAGCCTATTTAAATATTTTTGCCATTTTTGCACTGATGTTTTTAGGATACTATCTTTCCTACAAGCAATGGTTTTCCAATCGTACGGCAGATGTTTTTTCAAAAGTCGTATTGAACCTGGCGCTGCCTTTCAACATGTTTTTGAACATCACCGCTAACTTTTCCCGCTCTGAATTTTTGTCGCTATTTTCTGGAATGATCATCCCCTTATTGTCGATAGTGGCAACTTTTGGAATCAGCCTGATTTACCGTAAACTCGCCAAAGTCACCCCGGGTCGGCAAGGGACATTTTCCACGATGTTTACGTGTTCCAACACAATCTTTATCGGATTGCCCATCAACTTAGCGATTTTCGGTGAAAAGGCAATCCCTTATGTTTTGTTGTACTACATTGTCAACACCACCTTTTTTTGGACAATCGGAATCTATGAAATCGCCCAAGACAATCCAGATATCCAACACGCGCAGGTTTCATTTCATCCGCTGGTGCTCTTAAAAAAAGTTTTTACTCCGGCTTTAATGGGCTTTTTGATTGGCCTGGCTTGGGTCATGACTACTTTGCCAACCCCATCATTTATCCAAAATTTTGGCGGCTATCTGGCAGATCTCACCACCCCCCTTTCCATGTTTATCATCGGCATTATCGTCTATTTCAGCGGCCTAAAGAATCTACGCATGAACCGCGACATTGTCGGTGTGCTGTTGGGCAGGTTTGTGATCTCACCATTGATTGTTTGGGCTTTGGGCTTTGTCTTTCCCGTACCGCCTTTGATGCTCAGTGTTTTTATCATCCAGTCCTCCATGCCGGTTCAAAACTCGGTACCGATCCTCGCTCGCAATTACCATGCCGACGAAGAGTTTGGTGCATCTAGTCTCGGCTATTCTGTCTTATTGTATATGCTCTACATTCCGCTGCTGCTCAAACTGATCTTATAAACGCACTTTCTTCAAAGTATTTTTTTCTTGTCGCTGAATCTGGTGACTTCAAAACAAAAAACGCCGATCCGCACAAGAGATCGACGTTTTTTTGTTTTGGTATACTTATCTATTTGATGATCAATGAGTCCAGGCTTGCGACTGCCAGAGCCATTTTGGAGATAATTTTCAGTTGCGCTAACCGATTATGGCGGACTTTTTCATCTTCCACCATTACCATGGTCTCTTCAAAGTATTTCTCAATATACGGGCGCAGTGCTACCAAACCAGCATAGTTTTCTTCCATCGTTTGGCGAGGGAATTTTTGTTCCAAATCAGCTGCAACTTCAAACAAAGCTTTTTCAGCATCGTTTTCAAATAAGTTAGGATCCACATGATCTGTTGAATCTTCTGCTTTTTTCGCGAGATTGATCGCCCGGGTCAGGGCTTCCACGGACGGCTTGAACTCAGCATCGGCCACATGTTTGCGTAAAATTGTTGCAGCGGCAAAGAGTTGGGTCAAATCTTCTTGGTCGGCATTGATGACGGCATCAATCACATCGTGGCGAACATTTTCAGAAGTCAAGCGCTGACGCAGACGGGCTTTGATAAAGTCCAAGACGTCCTGCTGGCCACTTGACAGCTTGATTCCGAAGCGTTTTTCATCACTGTTGATCTTTTCATCAATAGCTTTTTGCAGCTGTTTCAACGGGAAGTACCAGCCCTTGTCTTCAACGATGCGCACAATCCCATAAGACTGACGACGCAACGCATACGGGTCATTGGAACCAGAAGGCACCATCCCTACTGCAAAGAAGGACAAGACACTATCCAGCTTGTCTGCAATCGCTAGAACTGCCCCGATATCTGATTGTGGCAGTTGCCCCTCAGCTGAGATTGGCAGATAGTGTTCACGAATCGCTTGGGCAACAGCCGGTTTTTCACCTTGTAGCAATGCGTATTTTTCACCCATGATTCCTTGCAGCTCTGGAAATTCTCCCACCATATTGGTGACTAAATCAAACTTATAAATCTCAGCTGCGCGCTTTAAGTCTTCTAATTGCTCGGTAGTCAAGCCTACCGTTTCACCGATAATCTGAGCTGCTGCTGCAACCCGCTGCATTTTTTCATAGATGCTGCCGATTTTTTCGTGGAAGGTGACATGTTTCAACTTATTGACCAACTCTTCGATGTTGAGTTTTTTGTCCTCGTTATAGAAGAACTCTGCGTCTTCTAACCGAGCGGTCAAGACTTTTTCATTCCCTTTGGCTACATTTTCCAACTTCACATTATTCCCATTGCGAACTGAGATAAAGTGTGGCAAAAGCAAGCCATCTTGATTGCGAACATCAAAGTAACGTTGGTGTTCTTTCATAGAGGTAACTAAAACCTCTTCTGGCACAGCCAAGTATTTGTCTTCAAAGTCACCAACAAAAGCAGTCGGGTATTCCACCAAGTTGTTGACCTCTTCTAACAACTCCTCGTCCATTTCGACTTTGAATTCATTTTTAGCAGCCAACTCAGCGATTTGTTCCACAATTAACTGTTTGCGCTTCATAGGATTGGCAATGACAAACTGTTCCGCCAATTTTTCTTCGTATTCAGAAGGATTGGAAAAGGTAAGATCCTCTCCCAGAAAACGATGACCGCGAGAGTGGCGACCAGTTTTGACATCCAAGATTTCAAAAGGCAAGACGTCATTATCCAACAAAGCTACGATCCAATGAATCGGACGAATGTATTCAAAATCAAAATTACTCCAATGCATGGTCACTGGGAAGGTCAAACTCATAATGACATCTTTCAATCCAGTCAATACAGCTTCTGCGGATTCTCCTTTGACATACTTGGTTACGTAGACGTACTCCACACCTTTTAACTCTCTAAAAGTGATGGCATCTGTAGACACACCTTGTCCCCGAACAAACCCTTGGGCTGCCTTGGACCAGTTGCCTTCTCCATCCAATGCAATCTTTTTAGCAGGACCTTTGACTTCTTCTTGAATGTCTTCTTGTTTGTCAGCAATTTTCTCAATCAACACTGCCAAGCGCCGAGGAGTGGAAAAGGCTTTGATTGATTCAAAGCTCAAGCGATTGTCATCCAAAAAAGCCGTCACTTTGTTTTCCAACTGCTCCATGCTGGGAGTGACCACATGTGCGGGCATCTCTTCCAAGCCGATTTCCAGTAACAAATCTTTTGCCATATTATTTCTCCTCCTCTAACAATGCTGCTGCTTGTGCGAGATCCAAAAGCGGATATCCCAGTTTGGCACGCTCGGCCACAAAAATCTTGGCAACCGCCCGCGCCAGATTACGGATACGCGCCAGATAGCCGGCACGTTCCGTTACTGATACGGCTCCGCGAGCATCCAATAAATTGAAGGTATGGCTGCACTTCAGAATATAGTCATAGGCTGGATGTACCAGACTTTCGTCGATACACCGTTTAGCTTCTGCTTCAAAGCGATCAAAATTGCCTAAGAGCAAGGCTTGGTCGCTGATTTCAAAAGAGTATTTTGAATGCTCATACTCCGGTTGTCTGAAAATCTCGCCGTACTTAACGCCTTCTGTCCATTCCAGATCATAAACACTTTCGACTTCTTGAATATATGAAGCTAGCCGTTCCAAGCCATAAGTAATCTCTGAGGTCACTGGTTTACAAGGTAGTCCCCCCACTTGTTGGAAGTAAGTGAATTGGGTAATCTCCATCCCATCTAACCAAACTTCCCAACCTAATCCTGCACAGCCCATCGACGGGTTTTCCCAGTTGTCTTCTACAAAACGAATATCGTGCTCCAATGGTTCGATGCCTAAAAGTTTCAGACTTTCCAAATACAATTCTTGGATATTAGCAGGCGAAGGCTTCATCACCACTTGAAATTGATGGTGTTGATACAAACGATTGGGATTTTCTCCATAACGACCATCGGCTGGTCGGCGAGAAGGTTCCACGTAAGCAGCATTCCAGGGTTCTGGTCCAATCGCCCGTAAAAAAGTATACGGGCTCATGGTGCCGGCCCCTTTTTCAGTGTCGTAGGCCTGCATCAGCATGCAGCCATTGTCTGACCAGAATTTTTGTAAGGTCAAGATGATGTTTTGAACGGTCATTTTTGTCATTGTGACGCTCCTTTCAAATTTGCAGCAGAGTTGTTGAAGACGTGGGCAGCATTTTTTCCAAAAGTTCTTTGGCAGAGTTTCTTGCAAGAAGATACAAAAAGCCCTGTGTTTGTCTGTATATCAATAGACAAACACAGGGACGAAAAATTCGCGGTTCCACCCTGCTTCCGATTTCTCGGCAGCTTCATTTTGCTGATGCTCCCAAACGCCTGCGGAAAAATGTCTCCATATCCGGCTTCCACCCTCCCGGAATCGCTTTGATGTCTGGCACATTTCCAAATTTGATCAACGCATCTCTTCAATTACCTTATATAATAGCGACTCTTGTTACCCTTTGTCAACCAAAAATCTTTTTTCGAATCGTCAGGTTTTCGAAAAAACTACGAACAATTATCAGAATATTTGCGTTTGTTTCCAATTTTCACTGGTACAAACGATTATTTTTTGCTAGACTGGCAAAAATCACGCTACCTCTCTGTTAAGTGACTGAAGTCAGTCACTTAGCCGAGATTTGTTAGTAATTAATTCTCAGGAGGACAAAATATGGACCAATGGTTGACCAAACTAAATGACTTAATCTGGGGCGCCCCGATGATCTTGCTGATTTTGGGAATTGGTGTCATTTTGACTGCTGGATTGCGCCTAATCCAAGTGCGGCGGCTACCACTAGCCCTGCGCTACATGCTGAAAGATGAGGAAGATGGTATCGGGGATGTTTCCAGTTTTCAAGCTTTATGTACCGCACTGTCTGCCACCATTGGCACCGGCAATATTGTAGGCGTTGCAACTGCTATTGTCGCTGGTGGACCTGGTGCATTGTTCTGGCTGGAGCTGGCGGGTCTCTTAGGGATGGCAACCAAATATGCTGAAGGCCTACTGGCAGTGAAATACCGAACGTTTGACGCGAATGGCCGTGCATTGGGCGGTCCCTTTTACTATATCGAAAATGGCTTGGGTAAAAAGTGGCGCTGGTTAGGCAAGCTGTTTGCCTTTTTTGGGATTATGGCCGGCCTTTTGGGTATTGGGACTTTGACACAAATCAACGGCATCACTTCGGCAGCCCAAACGTTTTTTGATCCCAATCAAGTTCATAGTATTCAGCTTTTTGGCAACAATTATTCCTGGGCGGTAGTAATCGTGGGCCTTTTAGTGACCGTTTCTGTGGCTGTGGTCCTTATTGGTGGCGTAAAGCGTATCGCTCGCGTCTCGGAAATTATCGTTCCGGCAATGGTCGTTTTGTATGTCACTTTATGTTTGGTGATGATCTTATTGAATCTCAATAAATTACCCGGTGTCATCGCAGAGATCTTCCAAGGTGCATTTGGCTTACGTGCAGCTTCTGGCGGTGCAGTAGGGGCAATGATTATCGCGATGCAAAAAGGAATCGCGCGAGGGATTTTCTCCAACGAGTCCGGCTTGGGTAGTGCGCCTATTGCTGCAGCCGCTGCCCGGACAAACGAACCGGTACGACAAGGATTGGTTTCCATGACCGGAACCTTTATCGATACCATTATCGTCTGCAACATGACCGGCATGGCAATCATTATGACTGGTGCTTGGCAGACTGGTAAAGAGGGCGCTGCCGTCACGATTCACGCCTTTTCCAAAGCGCTGCCCATCTCTTCACAAGCAGCCTCTTTTCTGCTGATGATTTGTCTGGTCTTTTTCGCTTTCACCACGATTCTTGGCTGGAATTACTATTCAGAGCGCTGTCTGGCTTATTTGTTGAATACCGACCGCTACGCCAAAATTTTTCGCCTCGTCTATGTTGGTGCTGTCTTCATCGGCCCTTACCTAACAGTCTCAGCTGTCTGGACGTTAGCAGACATCTGCAACGGTTTAATGGCCTTTCCTAATATCATTGCATTGGCCCTTTTAACACCCGTAGTTTTCAAAGAGACTAAAAGCTATTTTGCTCGCTTAACAGCTTCGAGTGCCCGCACCATTAAGGAACTCCGTCTACCAATCGAAGAATAACCGGCAAAATTTCCCCATAAAAAAGACACCCTAATTTCGGAACAGGCCTAAGATTCAGGCGCCGATGGGGTGTCTTTTTTTGAGGTGTTTTCAGCATCAGCTCTAGGCTCTATCATCAGTTGAGACCAACTTTGCATTTGATCAATGAACCGTTTGCTTTTTAAATGGAGACCGACGTACTCTTCATAAAGCTGATCGATAAACTGTCGCAGCCCCTGTTTGGTTTCAGTTTTTAGTGTAATAGAGTTGATTTGGTCATAAGAAATATTCATGAAGAGACGAGCAAAATGGACTGCCCGAGGATCAGCATGATAACGGTGCACATCGTGATCAAAATGGCGCTGGCACAATAAGCCGCCAAACTTGGAAGAATAGTCGAAGGGTCCTTGTCGATCTCCACAAACCGCGCAATGGTCCAACTGCGGAGTCACACCGAAACGCTGCAAGATTTGCAGCTCAAAAATATTGGTAATTACCTCCGGGTCGACGCCGTTGTTCAGCTGCATCAAGGACTGATGAGTAAACCCGTAGAGCTGAGGGTCGTATAGACGATCTTCAATCGCCGCATCTACCAGGTTCAAGATATACGTTCCATAAGCTGTCACAAAGATGTCTTCTTGAATGTGACGAAAAGTTTTGACCTCTTTGGCGCCGTTCAAAAAAGATAGGCCTTCAGAAGGAATCGTACCAAAATAAACACCTTCAGTAAAATTTAGCAATGCCGCTGCCAAGGGATTATTTTTCCGGTGTGCCCCTTTTACATAAAACATCTGCTTGCCATAGCTTTCTGTAAAAATCTTGACCAGCTTGTCTTTTTCCTTGTAATCTCGGGAAAACAAAATAATGCCTTTGGTTTCTGCAACTTCCAATTTTATCACCTCTTCTTAAAAAAACTGCGACAAGAAAGAAAACTGTTGTCGTAACCTTCCCTTTCTATCCGGTCCAGTTTAGATTCCGGCAGCAAAGACGCTTAGCCGGCAGTTTTTTTCTGTCGCAGCCCTCACTGTGAACTCATCACTCATGAAGGATTAATAATCCTCTTTTTTATAACCGTAATCCGTCAAATAGGTCTGTTTATCCCGCCAATCTTTTTGGACCTTCACCCAAAGTTCCAAGAAGACTTTATCGCCCAACAGCAGTTCAATCTCACGACGGGCTTTGGTACCGATGTCTTTCAACATCTTGCCCCCTTTACCGATGATAATTCCTTTTTGACTGTCTCGCTCCACAATAATGGTAGCTTGGATATGGACTTTATCATTTTCGTTTCGTTTCATAGAATCCACGACAACTGCAACGGAATGGGGAACTTCGTCACGCGTCAAAAGCAATACCTTTTCCCGAATCAACTCTGAAACGATAAAGTATTCAGGGTGGTCGGTAATCTGGTCATCTGGAAAATACTGTGGCCCTGTTGGCATTTGTTCCACCAGTGTTCCCATCAGTGTTTCAAAATTATTCCCTTCTGTCGCAGAAATAGGGATGATTTCCTTGAAACTCAATTGTTGGCGATAGTCATCAATGATTCCCAACAGCTCATCAGGATGTACTTTATCAATCTTATTAATCACCAGATAAACCGGACTATCAACAGTTTTCAAGCGCTCAATGATGAAGTCGTCTCCTTTGCCACGTTTCTCATCAGCGGCAATCATAAATAAGACGGCATCTACTTCCCGCAAAGCACTGTAGGCAGTTTCCACCATGAAATCCCCTAAACGATGTTTTGGTTTGTGGATTCCCGGTGTATCAATGAAGATCAATTGTGCGTCATCCGTCGTATAAACGCCTTGAATTTTATTCCGTGTCGTTTGGGCTTTGTCGCTCATAATAGCAATCTTTTGACCGACAATACGGTTTAATAGTGTTGATTTCCCAACATTTGGTCGTCCCACAATGGCGACGAATCCGGATTTATGTTCTGTCATACAATTCTCCTTTAGGTATTATTCAAAATAATCGAGTAGCAGTTAACGAGGTGCCTTGTCTTTGTCTAAAAAAACCAGAACCAGATTTTTGGTAGAAACAAGATTAATCCTACCACCAAAGCAAAGCCGGAAGTCAGCAGTACTGCCCCTGCGGCCATGTCTTTGACCTTTTTTCCAATTGGATGAAAGTGACAGTCCGTAACCATATCCACCACATTTTCAAAAACCGTATTGATGACTTCCACAATCCAAACCAGAAAAACCGCTAATAAAAGCCACAGCCACTCCATCTGGTTCAAGCCGAAAAACAGCCCTGCTAAAACTGCTAAAATCCCGATGGCAACATGTTTGCGCATGTTACGTTCTTCTTTGAAAACCGTTTTGACGCCAGTTACGGCAAACTCCACCGAGGTAATGAAGTTCTTGTTTTTTTTGACATTTCTATCTTTTGAGTCCATAGGCATCCAGAATTTCCTTTTGCAGTGAGAACATCTCTTTTTCATCTTCCGGTGTCATATGATCGTAACCGTTGATATGCAAAAAACCGTGCAAGGCTAAAAAACCCAGTTCCCGATCATATGAATGCCCGTATTCTTCTGCTTGTTCTTTAGCACGCTCCACAGAAATCATCAAATCTCCTAATTCACGGGGTAAGGGTTCATCATCCTCTTCAAAAAGGATTGGTACTTCACCGTCGCCTTCTTCTTCCAAGGCAAAGCTGATGACATCTGTTGGTGCGTCTTTGCCGCGGTACTCCCGATTGATTTCCCGGATTGCTTCGTTGTCCATAAAAGTCACCGACATCTCCGCATTGTCAGGCAGTTTTAATTGATCTGCTGCAAATTGCAACAAATCGTCAATTTCCCGAATCTTATCTTCAGGAACAGATTGAGTTTCATCGATAAAGGTGATTTCCATTATTTTTCGCTTCTTTCCTGTTCTTCTTTCATCTTTTCAGCTTCAGATTTCATCTTCGGATACTTGATCCGAGAATGGAAGGTACTGCACAGGCCGTTGACAAGTGATTTTTCTACCAAACGAATTTCTTTCATCGTCAAGCCGCTATCATCCAACTGACCGTCGATAATTCGATCGATAATCAGATTGTGAACAAACTGTTGAATTTTCTCGTTGTCGGGATGATCCATCGCTCGCACTGCCGCTTCACAGCTGTCAGCGATACTAACGACACCGGCTTCTCTAGTTTGTGGTTTTGGTCCCGGATAGCGAAAATCAGCTTCCGTTGTTTGAGGATTCCGTTCTTTGGCTTTGGCATAGAAAAATTTCATCATAGTCGTCCCATGGTGCTGACGACAAATATCAATCACCATTTGTGGCATCTTATAGTCTTCTAAGACTTTTGCGCCATCGGTTACGTGACCGAAGATAATCTGCTTACTATCTTCCGGCAACAAGAAATTGTGGGGATTTTCTGCCCCTTGCGGCAAGTTCTCAACAAAAAAGTTAGCATGCTTCAACTTACCAATATCGTGGTAATAACAAGCAACTCGGGTCAATAGCGAACGGCCACCAATTTCCGCCACCGCGTTGGCACTGAGATTGGCCACCATCATGGAATGATGGTAGGTGCCCGGAGCTTCTTCTAATAACTGCTTCAATAGCGGATGGTTAGGATTGCTCAACTCATTCAAGACAATCACCGAATCATCGGTTACTAAAAGCTCGATGTACTGATGCAATCCCATGGTCAGCATGAAAGACAATAGACTGCCGGCAAAGCCGCAAACAATCGTCAACCAAGTTGCACCACTGGAAAAACTAAGGCCTTGGAAAACCATCAACACAAAAGTCAACAATGTTGGAAAGACGATAACCCACATTACGGCCGGCCAGCCTTGACGACCAATTCGTTCACGTTTAACGATAGTTCCCATCAATCCGGAAAAGAGGTAGGTGATCAAGATAATCGTCAGCAGGTTGGTTCCTAACGCGTCGTAATAGACAAAGATCGCCGCCACTACCTGGAACATCGCCGCGATAATCCCCGTCCGGCGATTCATAAACAGGCTCAATACTAAGGGAACAAAGGCCGCTGGATAAAACAAGGGGATATAGAGTGTCTGTTCAGTTTGGAAAACTTGGAAGAACTTCATCAACAGCACACTAAAAACCATCGCGGCTGTATAGAAGGTAAAAAACTCCTGCTGATTGTCTTTTGAATGAAATTGGCGACCAAAATATAGTAAAACCGCAATCTGCAACAAGATTCCCATTACCATTGCCACTATTGGAAAAATCGAGCTGCTTTGACTGGTCAGTCCTAAAAGTTTCAATTTTTCGATGGCGTTGGCATCAATTTGGGAGCCTTCACGAACAATAATCTCCCCTTGGTAGATCATGACTGGCTGCACAGCATTACGGGCAGCTTCCCGATTTTCTTCGGTTGCTTTTTCATTTGGAAATTCGTTGACTACGATTCCTTTTTCCAGCAAACTTTCGATTACTGAAACTGCTTGTTGGCTAACGCTCAATGATTCAGCTTGTGCCTTGGCATTGTCCAAAATGTCCGACAGATTGCTTTCTCTGACGTGCTGGGCCATTTCTTCGCTGATGATTGTCAACGACTGGTTTCGTACCACGACGAGATCAGATGCGGAAAGTTCAAACAACGCGTTGTAGAAATCAGCAGAAAAGCTCTGATAAAAATCCACGTCGTCAGCATCAATCTTCTCAAATTTCTTTTTCAACGCAGCCGTATGGTCATCCACGGTGGGCACCGGGACGCTTTCCTTTTTAGCTTTTTCCTTGTCGCTTTCATATTGCTTGTTCAAATCATCGTTAACTTCCCCTACCAGATCAAATAACCGCTTCACGCGATCAAATTGAGTAGTGGCGATTTCTTCTTGATAATTGTATTCGGTAGTAACCGCTTCGGCAGCCAATTTTCGCTTTTGATCCGTTGCAAAAGTATTTTCAATCGTCTTGTTGGCGCGAATGTTTTCCGCGGCTACCTGGCCTTCGCTGTAATTCGTCTGCTTTTGCTGCACACTGGTAAACAGCACCGCAAAAATAGCTACAAAGAACAAACACAAGACGAGAGGCGTATAAAAACGCCCTAATTTTTTTCGTATCCTGTACAAGGGTTGGATAATCATCCTGTTACCTCCGAAAAATTTCTGGACCAGCACCTTGTGATAGCACTAGCCTACAGAACTTGCTTATGCATCGTTTTTCAAACTGGCTTTGTCATAGGCTTCGATGATTTCTGCCACCACCGGATGACGCACGACATCGCTGGATTCAAAATTAACGAAGGCAATCTGCTTAATATTCTTCAATGTTCGTTCGGCATGAACCAGTCCACTGACAACCCCTTTTGGCAGGTCAATTTGGCTGGTATCCCCGTTGACAATCATTTTTGAGTTGAAACCCAAGCGTGTTAAAAACATCTTCATCTGGGCAATTGTCGTATTTTGAGCCTCGTCTAAAATCACAAAGGCATCTTCCAACGTTCGTCCTCGCATATAGGCCAGCGGCGCGATCTCAATCACGCCTCGCTCCATCAGCCGATTGGTATGATCCGTTCCAAAAATCTGATACAGCGCATCGTAAACCGGACGCAGGTACGGATCGACTTTTTCTTTCAAATCTCCCGGCAAAAAACCAAGATTTTCGCCAGCTTCCACCGCCGGACGAGTTAAGATAATTTTTTGTACCTGCCCTTTTTTTAACGCAGCAATCGCCATGACCACAGCTAGAAATGTTTTCCCAGTCCCCGCTGGCCCAATGCCAAACACAACGTCGTGGGCTTTGACACTCTCCACGTAATGTTTTTGGCCGGCATTTTTGACCCTGATAGGGCTACCATTACGGTCTTTGACAATTTCTTCTTCATACATGTCTACAAAAAAGCTCAGACGGTCACTTTTAGCCATTTTTAAGGCTGACACTACATCTGGTGTACTGATGTTAATGCCCCGTTTAATCAACTCTTGGATTGCTTCAATGACCCCTTTAGCCAATGCTATTGCTTCTAGCGCTCCTTCAATTTGGATCACTTCTCCACGAGCCCGGATCACCGTTTGAGTATTTTCTTCAATCAGCTTCAGATTTTTATCATGGGAGCCCAATAACATCGCGATATCATCGGATTCACTTAATTTGATTTGCAAAGATTGGCGTTCTTCTGTCAAAAGTACATCTCCTTCGTCCTTCATTCTTATCTATTTTACCATAACGCCTGACAAAATAAAAAACTATGAAATGCTTTCTTATTCTTTTGTTGAGAAAGAATTCACCAGAGAAGTGATAACAAGAACAGTTTCTGAATTACTTATCCCCTCAAGAAACTCTATCAAAACAGCATAAAAAAATCGCGGACAGGATATCCGCGATTTTGTGCACTTATTGTAATAATTCTTTGACGATCGCATTGACTTGGTTCCCGTCTGCTTTGCCTTTTACTTGCGGCATTACAGCGCTCATCACCTTGCCGAATTCCTTTGCGGAGGTCGCGCCGGTTTTAGCGATTGCCTGCTTGACGATTTCACGAATCTCTTCGTCCGTCAACTGTGCAGGAAGATATTCTTCAACAATTGCGATTTCGACTTTGACTTTTTCCGAAAGATCATCACGACCGGCTTTTTCGAATTCCGTTAACGAATCGCGACGTTGTTTCATCTCCCGGGACAAAATCGTCAGTTCTTCGTCAGCGTTCAATTCGTGTCCGACTTTGATCTCTTCGTTCTGAAGCGATGCTTTCAACATACGGATCACCGCCAGACGTTCTTTGTCTTTGACTCTCATCGCTGTCTTCATATCATCGTTCAGTGTACTTAGTAGTGTCACACTACCAGCTCCAATCCTTGTGAGCCAAAATTAGAATTTCTTGCGTTTTCTGGCTGCTTCAGATTTCTTCTTGCGTTTCACGCTTGGTTTTTCATAGAATTCACGCTTGCGAGATTCTTGCAGAGTACCGGCTTTTGACACGGAACGTTTGAAGCGACGAAGAGCATCGTCAAGAGATTCATTTTTACGAACCACTGTTTTTGACATGTAAATTCCCTCCCTCCGAGCTTAAAAAGTAACCGTTTTTGTCTTTTGGATCGAAATTCAAAAAACAAGACTGTCCTTAAAAAATTATAAAGGAGGTTTAAAACGGTGTCAAGAAGTTCCTTGAAAAAATAAATATCTCCTAGGCTCCCTTTTAATTGCTATCAGAATAAAATAACTATTGGCAGTCCTCGCAGCGCCCTAAAATCTCAAAGCGGTGTCCTTCAATTACACAACCGGGCAGCTGTTCAGCGAAGTAATCCATTGGACAAAGATCCAGTTCCTTGGTCTTGCCACAAACCGTACAGATGAAATGATGGTGATGATGGTGGGCATCTTGACAGCAATGGAAGCGAAATTTCATCTCGCCATTCAGGTCAGTTTCCTCCAACAAGCCGATTTCGGCAAAATCATGTAAGTTTCGATAGATCGTATCATAACTAACCCCGGGAAAATGTTCGTCCATAAACTGATGAACCTCTTTAGCTGCGAGATAACGATTACGCTTAGCTAAAAAAGTCAGCATTGCTTCTCGCTTCTTCGTATTTTTAAAGCCATTGTCTTTCAGTGTATTCATGGCCTGTTGGATTCGTGTCGTCTGCATCATCTATGTCCTCCCTGCAGCTCATTGCCGCTCATTCAGAAAAGTCGGCCTGCTGTTTTTCGCGGTAAATCAAAATGATTCCGAATTATATTTAGACAATCGTATGGTATAATAAAGTGGATAAAAAGACAAGAGGGGCTGTTGCTTTTATGAACGATGAAAACAATATCTTAACAATTTTTGTGATTTCCGATTCCGCTGGTGAAACCGCTACAAAATTGGCACAGGCCACCATGGCACAATTTCCCACCGTTGAATTCAACCTGTACCGTAAAACCTTCGTCAATGACAAAGAAAGCTTGATTAAGGCACTGACAGACGCAAAAAAACACGACGCTATGATTCTCTTTACAATGATCAACGAAAATCTATCGACTCTGTTACAAGACTTCTGTGAAGAAAGTGGCTTGTATAGCTTCGACGTTCTTTCTTCCACCATCAACGAAATCGAAGCGCGCAGTGGCGTCAAAGCCAGCCGCGAACAAGGAGCCTTGCACCATTTGAACAAAAACTATTTCAAACGCATCAAAGCGATGGAATTTGCTGTAAAATACGATGATGGCAAAGACCCCCGTGGTTTTTTGGAAGCTGATGTCGTGTTACTAGGGGTCTCACGTACTTCCAAAACACCCCTCAGCCTCTTTTTGGCCAACAAAAATCTGAAGGTGGCGAATTTGCCCCTAGTTCCGCAAGCCCATATTCCTAAACAATTGTGGGAAGTTGACCCTAAAAAAATCGTCGGTCTTACCAATGACCCGGATGTTCTCAATAGCATCCGTAAAGAGCGCATGCGTGCCTACGGATTGAATCCGGACACCGCCTATTCCGATATCGACAAGATCCGGGCCGAATTGGAATTTGCGGCTGACTTGTATGAAAAACTTGGCTGTGTAGTGATCAATGTGGCTTCACTTTCCATCGAAGAAACCGCCTCGATGATTATGAACGCTTTGAATCTGGAAGATCATAGCTATTACGCAACAGAAGAAGAATAGACCGCAAGCTCTAAAACTCCAGTCGGCTGACTGGAGTTTTTATTTACTTTTCAGCAAAAGCAAGTCCGAAAATATCGGTGCCACGATTGAAAATCTATTCCTCACTAACGTCATAGCAAATGCATACTTATGAACCAAATAGGCAGTATTTTGCTTATTTTCCGGCAGTTGTATAAAAATCCCGATTCCACCGGCTCCACAGAAATTTGCGGAAAGCCCGATTTTTTTACAACTAACTCCCCACCAATAGTTAGTTTATTATATAATCTATATAAAACAAATTACCTCAGGAGGAAAGCTTATGTGTACAATACAGCAACCGCCGGTATTGAAAGACGGTGCCGGCTATTTATGGGCCTATTTTACCGGTGAAGGGGCAGGTGCCGAGGCCGTCAGCTTTGCACTCTCAGACGGCAATGATGCTTTACGCTGGCTGAGCTTGAACAAAGGACAGCCAGTAATTTTTTCAAAGTATGGTGAAAAAGGGTTGCGGGACCCTTTTATTCTCCGCAGCCATGATGGTAGCCGTTTTTATCTATTGGCTACCGATTTGAATGTCCACGAGCGACCGGGCGGCTTTCATACCGGCCAACTGAGCGGCTCACGTTATCTGGAGATTTTCGAATCGACTGACCTTATCCATTGGAGCCAGCAGCGCCATGTGCAGGTCTCTGATGTGAATGCCGGCAACACCTGGGCTCCCAAGGCCATATGGGATGCCGAAAAGCAGCTTTACGTCGTCTATTGGGCAGCAAATCTTTACGATGAATTGGACCCTCAAAAACGTACGAGTGTCACGTATAACCGCATGATGTGCTCCCTGACCGCAGATTTTATCACTTTCACCCCACCCCGGATCTGGGTGGATGTTGATCGCGGCCCGGGTAAAGGAACCATCGATGCAACGGTGGCCAAGGTCGACGGCCGCTACTACCGGTTCATGAAGGAAGAAGAAACGATGACAATTCGTTTGGATACTGCGACAAATCTGCTGACAACCGTGGCAGGGATTGATTACGCTACTGACAAAGAGGTCCCCGCAGATCAATGGCGAACACTAGGACGCAAGATCGGCAACGGGCTGCCGAACGGTGAAGGCCGGGAGTTTACCGGGGGAGAAGGCCCTTGCCTCTTTCCGGCAAATCCCGATGACACAAACGGCTTCAAGTGGTTCTTGTTTATCGATCAGCCGGGGTACCATGACGGACCGAACCATTACATCGGGTTTGCCGGCAATGATTTGGCTAACCCTCGGACTTGGCAGCCGGTTTCGCAAAAACTGCGACAGCAGCTTCCTAAAAACAGTAAAGGAGAAAAACCACGGCACGGTTCGGTTATTTCACTAACTGCGGAGGAATATCAGCGAATTTGGCAGCACTATTTCCAATCCTGAATGATTGTTGCTCTTTGCAGTAATCTAACGAACACAACGGCAACCACAGCCAATCCAATCACCCCTTGGATTCTGATTTGTCGGCTCTGTGACCGATAGAAAACTGCAGGATTCCTAAGCTTTCCAAGCAAGTGGATTGTCGTCTCCGACACTTTCAGCTGCAAAAAGACCTTGTCATCACTGCATAAACAGTGGCGACAAGGTTTTTTCAGTGCTTGATTCGTTTTGCCTGACATCTTGGGATTTCTTCAAGATCATAAGGGGTCAACTGATACACATCATTGAGCCAGTTATGATAGAGCAGATGAGCGTGGGCCCGCCAGCGATTCAAGACTCCTTTTTCAGGCAGATCATCGACATAGTAGTTTTCCGGCGGCGCTGTCAGTACACCCCGCTCCTTGTCCCGCAAGTACTCTTTTGCCAAAGTATCCGAATCATATTCAAAATGCCCCAACAGGAAAATATCGTGGTCATCTTTTGAAATCAGAATATTTGGCCCTATCTTTTCATCTCGGGCAATCACTTGTAGCGGCTTTGAAGCAATCTGTTCTTCCGCAATCCCGGTATAGCGAGATTGCGGTCCCCAAAATTCATCGTCAAAGCCGCGACAAAAACGATGGGGGGCGACCATCGTTTGAGGATACACACCAAACAGCTTTTCAGAATAGGCGACTTTGTCCACGCCATAATGGTAGTACAGACCTGCTTGAGCGCCCCAACAGATATGGACAACACTCGTAACCTGCCGCTGAGACCAGTCCATAATTTGTTTTAACTCCTCCCAATAGTCCACCTCTTCAAAAGGCAATGTTTCCACCGGGGCACCAGTAATAATCATGGCATCGTAGTTGGTCTGGGCAACTTGTGGAAATGTCAGATAATACTTTTGCAAGTGAGCCAGACTGGTATTCTTATGGTGGTGACCGGCAATTTGTAGAAAGTCCACATCAATCTGCAGCGGACTTTGACTAATCAGACGAAGTAGCTGGGTCTCGGTTGCAATCTTATCAGGCATCAAATTCAAAATAATCAGCTTCAAAGGACGAATATCCTGATGGATTGCCCGCTCATTGTCGATAGCAAAAATATCTTCGGCCAAGAGCACTTTTTTTGCCGGAAAGTCTTCAACCAGTTTAATGGGCACGTTTATCCCTCCAGTTTATCAAAAGCCAGCTGCAAATCAGCCAAGATATCCGCGATGTTTTCAATACCAATGGAGATTCGGATCAATCCTGGCGAAATACCGGCTGCTCTCAATTCCTCGTCAGACATCTGGCGATGAGTTGAGGTCGCCGGATGCAGCGCACAAGTTCTAATATCCGCCACATGGACTTCGCGGGAAACCATCTCCAAAGCATCTAGCCAGCGGGCAGCTGCTTCACGTCCAGCACCGATTTCAAAGGAAATCACGCCGCACAATCCTTTAGGCAGGTACTTTTGCTTCAATTGATAACTGCGATCTCCTACAAGTCCTGGATACGTCACTGACGTCACCGCCGATTGATCCTTGATAAAAGTCGCCGCTTTCAGCGCATTTTCATAATGCCGTTCCATGCGTATCGGTAGAGTTTCCATTCCCAAATTCAAATAAAATGAATTCTGAGGAGAAGGTGTTGCCCCTAAGTCTCGCATCAATTGCACCCGGGCTTTGGTAATGTAGGCCGCAGAACCGAACATTTCTGTGTAGACAATCCCGTGATACGTTTCGTCTGGTGTCGCTAATTGCGGAAATTTCCCATTGGCCCAGTTAAATTTCCCACTGTCGACAATTACGCCGCCAGTTGCAACCGCATGACCGTCCAAATATTTCGTCGTGGAGTGGATGACGATATCGGCGCCAAATTCGATTGGCCGGCAAAAATAAGGTGTGGCAAAGGTATTATCAATCAAAAACGGCAAATCATGGGTGTGAGCCAATTGGGCAAACTTCTCGATATCCAACACATGCATCGCCGGATTTGCGATAGTTTCCGCAAAAACTGCTTTTGTATTCGGGCGAATCGCTTTTTCTAACTCAGCTAACGGAGCAAATTGATCCACAAAGGTGACCTCAATTCCCATTTTTTTCATGGTGTGTGCCAACAAGTTATACGTGCCACCGTAGACGTAGGATGAAGCGATCAGATGGTCGCCGCTCTCTAAGATATTCATAATCGCCAGAAATGTCGCCGCTTGACCAGATGAGGTACACAGGGCACCTATACCTCCTTCAAGGGCAGCGATTTTTTCTTCGACAGCTCCAGTCGTAGGATTAGCCAAGCGAGTGTAGAAGTAACCAGCTTCTTCCAAATCAAACAATTTGCCAATCGCTTCTGTCGAATCATAGGTAAAAGTTGTACTTTGAGTGATAGGCAGTACCCGTGGTTCACCATTTTTCGGGGTATAGCCGGCATGCAAACATTTTGTTTCAAATTCCATAAAAAAACCTCCGTTTCATTATTCCTGATTTTTTTAAGTGCCATCAATAACCAATAACGCTAACACACGCTTAGAGGTTCTCGACGTGTTTAATAAAAAGGACGAGACTAGATAAAATCAGTCCCATCCTCATGACTTACTTCGATTAACTAAAAAACTTGGACACCTTCACGATCAACGCTCAACAGCTCAACTGATGCTGGCTGATCCCACGCCTTTAACAACTGGACAATCTTTTGGCTGCGATCTTCTGGAGAAAGGATCAACACGGTTGGTCCAGCGCCACTTAAAAAGCAACCATACGCTCCTTCTTCGTGAGCCAGATCCCGAATCACTTGCAGATGAGGTACTAGCGGCCCCCGATAGGTTTCATGAAAACGATCTTTTTCCATCAATCTGCCAGCAACCGGCAGATTGCCTGTCAATAGTGCAGCTACCATCACATTGGCCACAGAACTGGCTGCCACAGCTTCTTTATAGCCCAAAGTTTGCGGTAAGGCACCTCGAGCTTTTTCTGTGCTGAGGGGCGCTTCAGGAATGAAGGCAATGATATCACAAGGTGGAAAATAGTGTCGGACATAATCAACTTGATTCTCCACTGCACTAGCAATCACCAAATCTCCGCAAACTGCCGGTGCAACATTGTCAGGATGTCCTTCTAACTTGGTTCCAAAAGCAATTTTTTGAGCATCGGACATATTGAGATTGCCTAATCGATTGGCCAGCTCAATTCCGGCAACAATTACCGAAGAGCTGCTGCCCAAACCACGAGTCACTGGAATATCCGAAGACATCTTCAAATGCTTTGGCGTCAAATCTGGTACCAGCTGTAAAGCAGTTGCTACTAACAAATTTTCTTCGTTAGTTGGGATACCTGTACCCAACTCATGAGACACCAACCAAGTCTCACTATCTTCAATGACCTCGACAAATAAATAACGATCTAGTGCCACCCCGCAGGAATCAAATCCCGGTCCCAAGTTCGCGCTGGTGGCCGGCACCCGGATTTTCATAGTTTTGCCACACCTTCTCGCAAGTGTTTCCGCATTTCTTCGACATCACTCATCTTGTGGATATCCGCCTTGGCCTCGTGAATTGCAGTATCCGGATCTTTCAAGCCATTGCCGGTGAAGATAGTCACAACAGTTTCTCCTTGTTTAATCTTGCCGGATTTCACATGTTGAATAACACCTGCTAAGGAAGCGGCCGATCCTGGTTCCACAAAAACACCATCCATTGCGGCAACTTTACGATAGGCGTTCAGGATTTCTTCGTCCGTCACTGCATCAATGTGTCCCTTAGATTCGTCACGAGCTGCCTCTGCCAATTTCCAGCTCGCCGGATTGCCGATTCGAATCGCAGTCGCAATCGTTTCCGGCTGTTGGATGACTTCACCTCGCACGATAGCCGCGGCCCCTTCTGCTTCAAAGCCATGCATCCGTGGCAGAGCTGTCCCCTTCACGTCATGCCATTCTTTGAAACCTTTCCAGTAAGCAGAAATATTGCCCGCATTTCCCACTGGAATCGCCAAAACATCCGGAGCTTGTCCTAATTGCTCACAGACTTCAAAAGCAGCTGTCTTTTGTCCTTCCAAACGATAAGGATTGACAGAGTTGACCAGAGCAACCGCTTCGGTTTCGGCAATGTCACGAACCGCTTTTAGCGCTTCATCAAAATTGCCGGGAATTGAGATGATGTCTGCCCCATAGGCGATAGCTTGCGCCAGTTTTCCCATCGCAATTTTGCCGTCCGGGATTACCACGTATGCTTTGACACCAGCACGAGTCGCATAGGCCGCGGCAGCTGCACTAGTGTTACCGGTAGAAGCACAGACAATCGCCTTAGCTCCGTCTTCTACAGCTTTGGCAACCGCCATTACCATGCCACGGTCTTTGAAAGAGCCAGTAGGATTCAGTCCTTCATATTTCCCATACAATGTGATCCCCAATTCTTTGGACAAATTGTTCAGTGGAATCAAAGGGGTATTGCCTTCACACAGGCTGATCATCGGTGTTTTGTCAGTAATAGGTAAATACTCCTTGTATTGCTTCAACAAACCTTCGTACATAACTTACTCCTCCATTACTTTCATGATTTGAGTGATCTTTGTCTCTTCAATCTTGCTGACAGCAGAAACGAATTGATGTTTTTGGACTTCGTTGAGTTCTTCTGTCAGCCAAACAATGCGCCGCTTACCATCGGCGGCCATCGTGTTTTCAATATCTTCATAAGAGACGCCTAAGTCGACAGCTGCTTGTTCGATTTCACGCCACAACTGAGCATCGTCAATAGTCTTCATAGCAATGAAATAGCGGTTGCTGACAGCTTTTGGATCAGCGAATTGTTTTTCAGCCTTATACTGAATAAACTGAGGCGCTGGTTTATTATCCGCTTGATTTTCAGCAATAACTGCCAAATCCGTCACTACACTAGTCGCAGTCGGTAATGAGCCTGCTCCCGGGCCAAAATACATGGACTGGCCGATACCGGTACTACGGACAAAGACACCGTTGAATTCATTGCGAATCGCCGCAAGCGGATGATGGACTGGTACTAAAGCGGGTGCCACTTCAGCGAAGACCCCGTCACCAACTTTTTTAGTCATCCCAATCAGTTTCACTTCATAACCAATAGCTTTAGCCAGTTCGATATCCGCGATTTCAATGCCCCGGATTCCACGAACAACAAAATCTTCGAGAGCAATATCTGTTCCATAGGCAAACCGAGTCAAAATCACCGTTTTGTAGGCCGCGTCAATGCCATCCACATCATTTGTCGGATCGGACTCTGCAAAGCCCAGTTCTTGGGCTCGCTTCAAAGCGTCCTCATAGGCCATGCCGTTTTCCACCATTTGAGTCAGCATGTAGTTAGTGGTCCCGTTGATGATTCCCAGTACTTCAGTGATTTCATCAGCGATAAAAGAATTCGCCAACGTTCGTAAAATCGGAATGCCGCCAGCCACACTCGCTTCGTAATAGAGTGAAACATGGTGCTTTTCCGCTATTTGAAAAAGCTCAGTGCCGTGTTGGGCTAAGAGATCTTTATTGGCGGTTACGACGTGTTTATTTTCCGACAGTGCCGCCGTGACAAACTCTTTGGCAGGATGGATTTTACCCATCACTTCCACCACAACATCAATCTCGTCGTCTTCGGTAATCTCTTTAACATCATAGACCAATTTTAAGCCATGAGCTGTTGCTAACCCGCTCTTATCTTCGGCTTCACGAATCAGCGCTTTGGTGATGACCAGTTCTACGCCGGTCCGTTGCTTGATTTTTTGACGTTCTTTGGCCAAGATCTCAACGACGCCGGTACCGACGACGCCCAGACCTAAAATGCCGATCTGTAATCGTTTCTCCATACATTTCCCACCAATTCCCTGATTATTGTTTGAGTTCCCCACTATATTGCTTTTAGCATACCAAAAATTGCTTGAAAAAAAAAGAACTTTCCGAAAAATTGGAAAGTTCTTACATTCAGCTTCAACGGTGCTGCACATGTTCGAAGGTTTCTTGTAAAATATCAATCACGTGCTCATCATCTAAACTATACAACATGGTTTTGCCTTCTCGCCGAGCTTTGACAACCCGATTTTCCCGTAGCAGTTTCAGCTGATGGGAAACCGCTGATTGTTCCATTTCTACCCCTTGGGCGATGGCAGTCACATTGCGTTCCCCTTCTTTCAGTGACAGGAGGATCTTTAAACGAGTAGGATCACCCAACACTTTGAAGAGCTGACTGACCTTTTCGATTTCTGTTGGTATCTGAGACATGCTATATCCTCCTTCCTACTGAGGGTTTTTCTAGCAAAACAAAATCAGTACTTTTGTAAAACAGCTGTCTGTGGACTTTTACTAAGAGGCACACGACCTATCTACACCACAAACAGCCTTCTTATCAACCTTAAGCGCCGGTCACCTCATTGATTGCCGTTTCCAGTTCAGCAATGCGGGCATCGGCTGTCCCTTGATCTGCCCCTTTGACACCGATATAAAATTTGATCTTAGGTTCGGTCCCAGAAGGTCGTACAGCAATCCAGCTTTCATCTTCCATCACATATTTCAACACGTCTGATGGCGGTGTCGTCAGTTTTTCAACTTGTCCGTCCAGGCCAACCCGTGTCAATTGTTTGAAGTCTTCTGTTTGAACAACCTTGACCCCACCCAGTGTCGAAGGTGCTTCCGTCCGGAATTTATCCATAATCGCTTTAATCTTAGCCGGGCCTTCCAAGCCACTCAAAGTCACACTGATTGTCTTTTCGCTGTAGTAACCATATTTTGCAAAAATATCCTGTAAAGCGTCATACAAGTTTTTCCCTTGCTTCTTATAATAAGCGGCTACTTCAGCAAGCATCACCAATGCCTGAATCGCATCTTTGTCACGCACAAAAGGTTTCACCAGGTAGCCATAGCTTTCTTCAAAACCAAACATAAAGGTGTGGCTGTGGTCTTCTTCAAATTGTTGAATCTTTTCAGCAATGAATTTAAAACCCGTCAATACGTTGAACATCGTTGCGCCGTATGCTTTTGCGATGGCAGTCGGTAATTCGCTGGAAACAATAGATTTCAAAACCGCGGCATTTTCTGGCAAGGTGCCTGCCGTTTTGTGGGCTTCCAAAATGTATTGTACCAAAAGGGCGCCGATTTGGTTGCCGGAAAGTACTTGATAGCTGCCGTCAGGTAAACGAACGGCTGCCCCTAGGCGATCCGCATCTGGATCCGTCGCGATCAACAAATCGGCATCTTCTTGTTCACCCAAGCGGATGGCATATTCAAAAGCAGAGTGCTCTTCTGGATTTGGGGATTTCACCGTACTAAAGTCAGGATCGGCCACCGCTTGTTCCGGTACCAACATGAATTTTTCGAAACCGGCTTGTTTCAGCGCTTTTTCACCCAGCATTTTCCCAGTTCCATGAAGCGGCGTGTAAACCAGCTTTAGCTCTTTGCCCATTTCGTCAACCAGCGCTTGGTTAATGGTCACTGTTTTAACGTTTTTCAAATAGGGTGTATCTACTTCTTCACCGATGATATTGATTAAACCGCTGTGTTCAACTTCTTCATCAGACAGCACGTCAATCTCCAATGGATTATCGATAGCCCGTACATACGTAGTCAACGCATCAGCATCCGCTGGTGGCATTTGTCCGCCATCTTGACCATAAATCTTGTAGCCGTTATAGGCTGCTGGGTTATGAGAAGCGGTAATCATGATCCCAGTAAAAGTTTTTAAATAACGGACAGCAAATGAAAGCTCCGGTGTCGGACGCAGACTTTCAAACACATAAGAGGGGATATCATGTTTTGCCAGCGTTTTAGCTGCCTCTAGAGCAAATTCCGGCGACATGTGCCGTGAATCGTAAGCAATCGCAACTCCCCGGCGCCGAGTTTCGTCATCTTGTTCATCCATAAAACGGGCCAAGCCTTCTGTTGCCTGACGGACAGTGTAGATATTCATCCGATTGATTCCCGGGCCTAAGATTCCCCGCATGCCAGCAGTTCCGAATTCAAGGGGTGCATAGAAGGCATCTTCCAGTTTCTCCGGATCTTCTTCTAGATCGGCTAGTTGCTTTTTCAGATTTTCTTCCAAATCGGTATTGTTTTTCCATTGTTCATAGACTTGTTCCCAAGACATGAAATAACACCTCTTTCACAGTTGATTGTGGTCCTATTTCAGTATAACACTCCCTTTTGAGACCGCCAACAAACAAGCTGGAAAAAAGCAGTTGGCCTCCGTCATTTTTCGGAATTTGCCAACTGCTTTTTCAGGTTTTTTGCATTGCCCTCTTATTCCCCTTGAGGAACGACTTTATTTTCTTCAATATATTGGAACACCTGTTGGCCGGCGATACCGCCTTCGCCGACAGCAGTCGTAATCTGACGCAAAGTCTTTTCACGACCATCCCCGATGGCAAAAACTCCTGGTACTGCAGTCTTCATTTGATCGTCTGTCACAATCCAACCCGCTTCAGTAGTAATTCCAAGCCCTTTGACTGGCTCAGACAACGGCTCCAAGCCCACGTAGATAAAGACACCATTGCAGTCTTCAACATGAGTTTCCCCAGTCTTGAGATTTTTCACTTTGGCGCCGGTAACGACCATCTCATTGCCGGTAATTTCTTCGACCGCCGAATCCCACAAAAAGGTGATTTTGTCATTGGCAAAGGCCCGGTCTTGAATAACTTTTTGAGCTCGTAGCGCATCTCGACGGTGAACGATTACTACTTCAGAGGCAAATTGTGTCAGATAGATGGCTTCTTCCACCGCGGAATCACCACCACCGACTACTAGTAATTTTTTATTGCGGAAGAATGCTCCGTCACAGACCGCACAGTAGCTAACACCACGACCGGCAAAAGTTTCTTCTCCAGGAACGCCCAACTTGCGATGGACACAACCGGTAGCAACAATTACTGTTTTGCCTTGGTAGGTTTTTTCTTCGGTAATTACTTCTTTGTATTCCCCGTGATCCACAACATTTTGAACGATTCCGTATTCATTCTTCGTACCAAAACGGCTCACGCTTTCATACATCTTCATCGCCAGTTCCGGTCCCATAACAGAATCAAATCCCGGATAGTTTTCGATTTCTGCTGTATTGTTCATCTGCCCCCCGGGTGCACCTCGTTCAATCAATAATACCGATAAATTCGATCGGGACGCATAAAGCGCAGCGGTCATTCCCGCAGGTCCGGCACCAATTACGATTACATCATACATCTTACTTCCCCCTGTTTCCGAGTTTCTTATTAATTGTAAGTCAATCCTAGTTGATAAAGCATTTTCTGTCGAATACTTTGCTTGTGTTACTTTTTGATAACATTTCAAAAAACAGATTGCTTTTTCACACCTGATTTGTAAGAATCATTGAGGCGGGAACAAAGCGTTCAACGTTACTTATTATAGTAGAAAGAAGGCATACATACAATTGTCCAAGAAAAAAACTCTGACTCTCTCTGATCGAGAACTGTTATTTTTGAGCTGGCCCATCTTCATCGAACTATTTTTACGAGTGGTGATTGGTAATATCAACGTCTGGATGATCGGTCATTACTCCGAACCAGCCGTTGCTGCTGTAGGAGCAGCCAACCAACTGCTGAATCTGACAGTTTTCATTTACGGGTTTATTACCGTCGGCACTCAGATCATCATTGCTCAACTGATTGGTGCAAAAAAACGCGGTGAAATCAATACCGTCATCAATACCGCTTTACTGGGCTCTTTATCAATCGGCGCGTTAATCAGTCTCACTTTTATCTTTTTTGCCGACCCGCTGCTGCACTTCATGAATTTGGATCACCAGTTGATTGCTATTGGCCGCAGCTATTTACAAATTTACGGCGGCAGTCTGTTTCTCTCTTCTTTAACAGCTGTCATCATCGCTGTAATGCGCAGTCACGGCTTTACTCAGCCAGCGCTGTTGGTGCCAATGACAGCCAGTATCTTGGCAGTTATCGGCAACTATTTTGCCCTTTATAGTCCCTTTGGCCTCCCTAATTTCGGTGTCAGCGGACTGGCCATTTCCAGCGTCATCGGCAATACCATCGGGCTTTTGATTGCGACTGTGCTGTTGAAAAAGTACGTTGGTTTTTCTGTAACAACTTTTCGCTTGAAGAACTTGTCAAAAGATTATCTGAAAAAGATCCTAACTTACGGAATGCCATCTTCTGGTGAATCCCTTTCCTATCAAGGGGCACAAGTTGTGGTAACTATGATTGTCGCCTCTCTTGGTTCCAGTGTTTTGATTGCCAAATCATACATCACTGCCATCACACAGTTCGTTTACTTGGTGGCTAACGCACTGGGGCAAGGCAATCAGATTATGATTGGCCGGCATGTGGGGGCCGGAGAGTTTGACAAAGCTTACAAGCGTGGCATGCGAACCATGGTCATTGGGGTAGCCGCTTCTGTTACCATCTGTCTTTTGACTTTCTTGTTTATTGAACCAATCATGGGAATCTTTACTAACAATCAAGAAGTTATCGACATCGCCCGGGGCGTCTTTTTGGTGGAGATTGTTTTGGAAACAGTCCGTGCCGTAAACATCATCTTAGTCGGTTCCTTGAATGCTTCTGGTGATGTGAAATTCCCGCTTATCTGCAGCCTTCTGGTTCTCTGGGTTGTCAGCTTGCCTTTTTCATATGCCATGGCAATCCCCGCTCATCTGGGTCTAATCGGCGTCTGGATTGCTTACGCTATTGACGAAGCGCTTCGTAGCATATTGATGATTTATCGTTGGCATTCAGGTATTTGGAGGAGTAAAGCCGTAATCAGCACGGCAGCAGAGACAGAAGAAACTGAACTTCCAGTTGTCTAAAGATTAAAAGTCATTGAAGTACAAAAAACTCCGATAATCGCCAGAACTACTGGTGTTATCGGAGTTTTTTGTATTTTGAAAGACTAACTGGTCGCCTTAACTACTTGAATCATCCACCGGTGAAGGGACTTTTCAATTGTCTTTTCCTTCCAGGGCTTCGTAACCTGAGTCATATTGGTCGCGAAATTCTTTTGGCGTAATACCATTGAGTTTCTTGAACATCTTGGAAAAGTAGTTGGTATTGTTGTAGCCAATCGCGTCAGCAATCTCGCTGATTGTTTGAGTTGAGTGCAAAAGCAGTTGTTGGGCCTTTTTGATCCGAATTTGATTTAAATATTGGGAAAAACTGCGATTGGTTTCTTTTTTGAACAGTTGGCCCAAATAGACAACGTTCAGGTGCAGCGCTTCTGCAATTGTTTTTAAGTTCAATTCTTCTCGATAATCATCATCCACCATCGCGATGACTTGGCTAACCGCATCGGAATAAACTGCCGGACGATCCGTATTGCGAACGTTGTCCAAAACAGCCGTCAGCATTTTTTTAATCTCATCAATGGTATGGCTTTTACGAATCCCCACCACCGTCTCATCGTAAATTTCTTGTGTCGCAGTGGGAAACTGCCGAGAAATATCAGCAAACAGCAAGAAAGCGACGTAACGGACGTATTCCGGAGAATAGTGTTTCACCATAAGCTCTCGAAAAATTCGGTCCAGTTCTCCTCGCACCGTTTTTTCATCACCAATCATCAGTGCTTTATTGAATGACAAAAAAGACATATCATAATCCGGTTCTTGAATAAAATCAGAGCTGCTCAATAATTCCGGCAGTAATTCTGGATAAAATTCCCGCAGACGCCGAATCTGCTGCACTCGTTCGTAACTCTCGTAGACATTCTCCCACTCCGCCACCGTTTCCCCGACAACAAAACGCAGCTGATCAATTGTTAAACGTTCCAGATAATGCAAAAGCACATACAAGGATTGCCGTGTGCCCATGTACAACCACAGCAATTGACCCGATTGGTGAATCCAGCCCTCAATCAACAGCTTTTGACCTTGCCTGCGTAAAAAGTCAGCGGCCTCTTGCAAGCGGGTACTGTCACCTTCCAGTAAGACAGCCGTATAAGGCGGCTGGGCTTCCAAGTGAAAATGCTGCAGCATCTCAATGAATTCACTGTCGTTTAACTCATCATTGAGCCAACGAACCAGATTGTTTTCTAAAAACAGTTGCTGTTGGCGATCAAACTGCTTCTCCTCATCCAATAAAAGCTTGATCTGCTTCACACTCCGCAACAATTCCTCTTTGTCCACCGGCTTCAGCAGATAGTTTTTGACCCCCAGATCAATCCCCCGTTTGACATACTCGAATTCTTGATAACCTGACAAAATTAAACTTAAAAAATGTCGTCCTTCATTTTGGGCAGTTTCAATCAATTGAATACCGCTGATTTCCGGCATATTGATATCCGTAATCAACAGATCAATCTCATGGTCTTCAAAAAAGCTGAGGGCCTCTTTAGCATTTCGAGCCGTCTTGACGATTTCAAATCCCAAGTCCTGCCAGGGCAAAATCTGCTTTAGCCCTTCCAAAATCATGTATTCATCATCTACCAACATTACCTTATACATGCATCAAGCCCCCCTCGTTTTTGACAGTAATCTCGATTACTGTGCCTTCCCCCGCCGTAGAATCAATCTGCATTTGATACCCTTCACCAAAAAAGCTCTTCAGCCGTTCGTGAACATTTCTGAGTCCGATAGAGGTACTCATCTCGACTTCCGGAGCCGCCAATTTTTGCCGCACTTCCGCCAAGCGTTGCGGCGTCATGCCCTTGCCATTGTCTCTCACCAAAATCACCAGTGTATCAGCTTTAATCTGAGTTTTTACACTAATGGCATTGTCATAGCGAGTATAGTCGATGCCATGAACAAAGTAATTCTCAATCAACGGCTGAATAGTAAATTTAGGAATCTCGATTTTTTGAGTCCCTTCTGCCAATTCAAAATGATAAGCAATCTGATCTGGGTAGCGCATCTGATACAGATATACATATTTTTCACAAAAAGAAAGTTCTTTCTCAATATTAGTTGTCTTTTCCTGCGTAGTATTGTTTCTTAAAAGAGCAGAAAAAGCGTAAACCACGTCGGCCAGTTCTTCTTGTTGGCGACTTAAGGCATACATACGAATATATTCCAAGGTGTTATAAAGAAAGTGGGGATTAATTTGAGATTGCAACGCTCGCATATTGGCGTCTCGCTGCTTAACTTCCAGCGTGTAGATATCTTCTACATAGTGGTCCATGCTTTCAATCATAAAGTTGATTGCTCCCGCGAGTTCATACAGCTCATCTTGTACCTGATTGGTGTCAATTCGATCCTTGAGATTTCCTTGAGAAACATTTTCCGTCACGTTAACGATTTTGGCAACTTGACGGGAATAGCGTTTAAATGTTCGTTGCAAGGTAATCAAAAGTACCGCCGTCAACACTATGCCAATAGAGATAATCACACAGAACATCACCAAGTTCTTCTGCCAAAAAAGCCCTTTACTGGTCAATAGCAAGATTCGATTTTGACTGATAGTAGTCTGTTGCGAGACAAAATATTTTTTTTCAGCAAAACTCGGTAACGGCTTTTGGTTCTTAACTGCTTGTTTTAGTCCCTGCATCTGTTTTTTCGCCAGCTCACCGTTTCGCTCGTAGATGGCATCGTCATTGTTATCAAATACTAAAGTAGCCATTCCCAGCTCATCCGCATCTGCTGCTAAGTCCCCCAACACGTCGCTTTCTGAAAAAACAGCCCAGATCATCCCGATGGACTTACCGGAATAATAGTCCTGCAGACTGCGTTTTAAAACCAACCCATTGTCTTGTGTTAATACTCGTTGAATCTTACGACCAGCAGGGTGTGAGCGATCCGCTCGCAAGACTTCATCCACGTCGGTCATCTGAATATACAAGGTCTCTAAATCAGGATACGTCCCAAATAAGGTAGATAACGTGGACACAAAGTTGACATCCGTTCGATACGTCGCATAAGAATCGATAGTGTATTGCAGATATTCCGCCAGCGGCATGCTGAGATAATTCCGCATATTTTCCACTTTTGAGTTATTCCCCGCTAAATCCGTATAGATATTTAACATGGCATCATTTTTACTAACAGTAAAACTCCGAATCTGACTTTCGATAGCCGTAGTCTGAGTATTCAGCTGTGTCTTATTGGAAAAATTGGTGTAAACGCACAAAGCAGCCACCGTCAACAGGATAATTCCCGCTAACAGTAGGCTGTAAATCTGCATCAATTGATTGATTAAATACCCTTTTTTAAAGGTTTTTTTCAGCTTTTGTATCATCGTTTTCCAACTTTCCGTCCACAATTTGACGAATGTCTTTGGTGGCATAGCCGCTCCACACTAAAAATAGACTGAAGGTTGCCACCAGCAGTAACCCTTTGAAAAACCAGGTAACGACCAAAATGCTGGCCAACCCGAATAGCACTTTCAAGAAAGTGCCAAAGTTCAAAAAGACACTGATAAAGGCCAATTTAATCAGGTTACCGATGCTGATGTCATAGACCGTTTCGTACTGAACAACATACAAATAAATAACCATCAGTAAAATCACTGCAAAAGCCAGTACAAAAGACAAGACAAACCACAAAAGCCCTTTAATCTGACTAGCTAAATATAAATTATACCCTAAAACAAAGAAGACTACTGCATAGATCCAAAAAAGAATATTGCCTCGTTTAAAATTACTTTTGAATCGTTCCCACATGCCAGAAAAAGTAATTTTCTGATAGTCCATTCCCGATTCCACCAAGATATCGTTGGCACTTTGAAAAGCTGGCCCAGCACCTAGCACGACGGCGCCTGCCAAGGTAAACACCAGAATATATAAATTCAATTTAACGATTGCCCAGATGATGTAAAATAAACGTTGGATCCCAGTACTCTCCATAATACTCTCCTTCTGTCTTTTAAAAAGACACCTTCTTTTACTATGTATACCGCAGAGAAGCCGACCTGTCAAAGGCCGGCTTCTCCTTAGGTTAGAAATTAGTTGCTGGATTTTACAAATTCATCCAATTGCTTTTGCATTTCATCCATAACATCTTTAATCCCAGCTTTTTCCAGTTCCTTGTTCAATTCCGGAACATTCTTTTCAGGATCGACTGTACCAGTATTCAAGCTGGCAGCATAACGGTTCATCACGTTGATTACGTTTGTCATCTGTGTTTTCACGTTGTCTGTTACAAATTGGAAACCAAGGATTGGAGAAGTTTTAGCATTTTCGATACTTTCGTCACGTTCTTTGATTTGTTCGTCAGTGATGGATTCTTGGGTGTACAAGATCATGTTGTTCCCAGTATTCCAAGCAGCCATGTGGGTATTTGGTTTGTAGCCGTCCAACAATTTCAGTTTGTCGTCGCCCACTTTTTCCCATTGTTCCCCTTCAACACCATACACCAAACCATTCAAGAGGTCAGCGTCAGTATTCAACAGGTTCAAAAATTCAACAGCTTTTTCTTTGTGTTTAGAAGCATTACCGACAACAAAGTTTGCCATTTGTGCTTGACCAGTAGATTTCAGTTGTTCAGTCAATGGTTTAGATACCAACGGTTGGCCAGCAGCATTTGTCAAGATAGTATCACCGTAGTCAACAGGTCCTTGCGTTTCTTCACGCATGAACCAAGTGTTTCCTTCCAACGGATAACCAGTAGTGTTTGTTGCCGCATCGGTTGGAATCAGGCCGGCATTGTACCATTCATGCATAGTCTTCAAGACCTTCATGAATTCTGGATCTTCATAACGATTGATGATCTTAGGATTTTTTTCATCATCCAGTTTTACTGCAAACGGATAATCTTTACCCAATGGGTAGTCGTAGTTGTAAGAAGCTTTGAAGCTTTGACCAATTGCGAAAGCTGCAATGTTTGGTTCTTTTTCGTGGAACTGTTTCAAGACTTCAGTTGCAGATTCATATGAACCGTCGACTTTTGAAATGTCGATGTCATATTTATCCAAGTATTCTTGGTTGAAAGTCAACATTTGTTGTGCCCAAGCATTTCCATATACTGGTATCGCATACAATTTACCGTTGATTTCATTCCCTTTGATATACATATCAGGAAGTTGTTCCATATATTCTTTTGCATATTTCTGTGACAGTTCGCTCAAATCAGCAAAAGCACCTTTTTGTGCGTTTGGAACATATTGGAATGCAAAGGATACGTCGTAAGCTTCACCAGAGGCAATAACTGCTGCCATTTTCTTATCCCAATCGCCCCAACCTACGTATTGGATATCGACAGTTGCATTGATTTTTTCTTTAATTCTTTTGTTAGCGATTTCCATCAATTTGTCATAGTTTTCTGGTTTATCACCAACTTGATACATTTTCAGTGTCACAGTGCCGTTATCGGATCCGCCGTTATCGGAATCCTTAGCATCATTGCTTGAATTGCCACAAGCTGCTAAGCCCAAAGTCATGGCGCCGACTGCTGCAAACCCTAGTGCTTTTTTCCACGTTTTCATTGAAATTCCTCCTAATTTATTTTGCTTAAAAGGGTGCTGTGAAAGAACTCAGTTACCACCATTGAAGTAAAGAAATGACTCTACATCAGGTAAAAAACTTTGTCCTAACACATCCCTTCAGCTGTTTTGTTAAATAAAGCTGAAATTACTCTTTGACCCCACCGATTGTCAATCCACCAACGAAATACTTTTGGAAGAATGGATAAGTCAATGCAATCGGTAAAGTAGCTACGACAGTAATTGCCATTCGAGCAGATTCACTCGGAAGGGCTGCTAAGCCGCCTTGGATTTGAGCACTCGCTCCGGCATTTTTTGCCAAGTAATCCAAGTTGTTCATGATTCTCATCAACAAATATTGCAGTGGAACCAGTTCATCTTTTTGAATATACAGCAACGCATTAAACCAGTCATTCCAGTAACCCAGAGCAGCAAACAAACTGATTGTTGCGATACCTGGCACTGCTAGCGGCAAAACGATACTCATAAAAATCTTCATTTCAGAAGCACCATCAATGCGGGCTGACTCGATGATACTATCTGGAATCGTCTTTTTAAAGAAGGTTCGCATCACCAAAATATTGAAAGGCCCCAAGGCGAGCGGCAAAATCAAAGCCAAAATCGTGTCCTGCATGTTCAACAGGTTGGTAACTACCAAATAATTGGCAACCATCCCTGGGGTGAACAGCATTGTAATCAATGCGAAAACGGTAAAGAATCTGCGGAAAGGAAAGTTGGAACGTGAAATCGCATAAGCATAAAGAGAAGTCATCGATGCATTAACGAAAGTACCAACAACTGTGATGAAGACAGTCACTCCAAATGATTGGAAGATTTTTTTGCTCATGCCGCCAGCAAAGATGTACTTATAAGCGGCTAATGAGAATTTCTCTGGCCAAAACGCATAGCCATTTGCTGCCAAGGATTGCTCGTTTGTCAGTGAAATCATTACGACAAAGAAGAATGGCAACACACAAGAAAGTGCAAAAATTGCAATCACGATATTGAAGAACAGATTCACTCCCGGACTAAAGGAGCGAACTTGGACATTGTAAACTTTTTTCTTTTTCAAGTTCAATTCCTCCTTAGAAAATTGCTGAATCCGGTTCAATCTTACGAACAACTAAATTAGAGAGCAACAAGAGTGCCGCACCGACTGCTGATTGATACAAACCGGCAGCTGCTGTCATCCCAATATCACCGGTTGCAGTCAAGCCGTTATAAATGTAAGTATCCAATACAGAAGTAACTTGGTAAAGTGCCCCTGAATTTCGTGGCAGGATATAGAACATACCAAAGTCAGCACGGAAGATCCCACCAATGTTCAAAATCAAAAGCACTGTCATCATTGGCAAAATCTGTGGAATTGTAACGTTTTTGATCTGTTGCCACTTGCTGGCACCATCCACCATAGCTGCTTCGTAGTATGTCGGGTCAATCCCCATTACTGAAGCATAGTAGATAATACTGTTGTAGCCTAAGCCCTTCCAAACATTCAGGAAGACGAAAATAAACGGCCAATATTTTGGATCAGCATACCAGTTGATTTGCTCATGTCCACCAGAAGTCAACCATTGATTGACAATCCCTTTATCCGGACTCAAGAAAGCATACACAAAGGCACTGATTACAACCCAAGATAAGAAGTAAGGCAGAAGTGACATGGTGTGGTACACCTTCACCAGTCGTTTGTTCCGCAATTCACTCATAACAATTGCAAAGGCAATGGCAAAGAATAAGTTGAATGCTAAAAATACTACGTTGTATAACAGTGTGTTACGGGTGATCAACCAAGCATCACTTGAAGAGAATAAGAATTTGAAATTATCAAATCCTACCCACTTACTCGTCATCAAGGCATCGATAAACCCATTTGGCGAATAGTGGAAATCTTTAAAGGCCACCACGTTTGCCAGTACGGGGATGTAGAAGAAGAAGATAAACCAGATAAAGCCGGGCAGTGCCATCAGGATCAGTGCCTTATAGCGCCAGACATTCTCCAGAAAACCGCCTTTTTTCTTCTTTTTCATTATTTCAGCTCCTTTCTGATTGTCGAGTTGATTTGGATGAAAACCCTCTCACTCGATCCATAGACAGTTTACCGCTTCCAACAGTCGGAAAGAAGAAACAAACTAAAGGTCTTCTTGAACAAATTAAAGAACTTTTTTATAAGGAATTATAACTTTTTTGTGAAGCAGCATGATGGAGCGTGTCTTAAAGAATAGGGTTTCTCTACGGTTTCAACCGAATTCTTCACAAAGATTGGTCAATCTTCATTTGTCCATTTGCCCGCTGCTCTAAAAAAAACAAAAAAACGCTGCTCAATAATTGAAAGCAGCGTCATGAAGAATTATTTCTTATTATCTATTTGTATCGAGCTGTGACCAGCGTCTAGGCAACTGCCTTCGAAGCGAACATTACCAAACGTGAATCTCAAAAGCCAAGTTACTGCCATAAAAAACGGTGCCCGTGGCTTGGCTTTTCATTTATCACTTAGAAATGATTGATGACACACTTCTTATAATAGTACTTTTCCAATTGCCAGTTGTTAGTTACTCAGATCTTCCCCATTGCTGGCAATCACTTTTTTATACCAATGGAAGGATTTTTTACGACTGCGATCCAACGTACCATTGCCTTCATCATCCAGATCGACATAGATGAAGCCATAGCGTTTTTTCATTTCACCCGTCCCAGCAGATACCAAATCAATACAGCCCCAAGGAGTATAGCCCATCAAATCGACACCATCCAATTCAACGGCATCTTTCATGGCTTGAATATGGTCGTGGAAATATTGAATGCGATAATCATCATCAATGCTGCCATCCGCTTTTACCACATCCACCGCTCCAAAGCCGTTTTCAACGATGAACAGCGGTACATTGTAGCGGTCGTATAGCCTGCACAAGGAAATTCGCAGACCTAGCGGATCCACCGCCCAGCCCCAGTCAGACTCTGTCAAATACGGATTTTTAACCGCTGGCATCTGGTTGCCGCCGACATATTTCACTTTATTGGGATCTGCTGTAGATGCTGTAGACATGTAGTAACTAAAGCCGATATAATCCACGGTTCCCTTTGCAATCAGTTCGTCATCCCCAGCTGCTTTTTTAATGACGATATTTTCTCGTTCAAATTCTTTGATACGATGCGCCGGATAATACCCTTTTACTTGTACGTCGATAAAGGACTCTTGATCTCGGTTAAATTGTAGCGCCGCAAACACATCTTTAGGATCAGCCGTCATCGGATAGCTGGGAATATACGCAACCATCATCCCAATCTTATTCTCCGGATCAATTTCATGCCCACGCAAAACGGCTTTTGCACTGGCAACAAACAGATGGTGCATGGCCTGCCACCTTTTCGGTTTACTGTTGTCATGGATTCCAATCTGAGTCCAACTGCGAAGAAAATTGATTTCATTAAAAGTCATCCAGTGTTTGACTTTGCCCTTGTATCGTTTGAAGACCGTTTCACAGAAAAAGACGAAATAATCGATGACTCGCCGATCCATCCAGCCATCATATTCATCTGCTAAATACATTGGAATATCAAAGTGATTAATAGTTACAACTGGTTCAATACCATATTTATTCAGCTCATCAAAAATTCGATCATAAAAAGCTAGCCCTTCCTCATTGAGCTCTTCGTTGCCTTTCGGACAGATTCGAGCCCAGGAAATGGACATGCGAAAACATTTATAGCCCATTTCAGCAAATAAGGCAATATCTTCTTTCCAATGATGATAGAAATCAGTGGCAACATGGCTAGGGTAATACTGATTGGGATCGACATAGCCGATTGCGCCTTCTGGTAGAGGCTGTTCTCTTGTTACCCGATTAATTTCCCCCTCTTTTGTTTTAAAAGTAATCATCCGTGGATGGTCTTTGCTGCCGCCAGTGATTGCATCCAGAGTACTGAGTCCTTTGCCACCTGAAAGATAGCCACCTTCGTATTGATTGGCGGCTGTTGCACCGCCCCATAAAAAGTCTTTTGGAAATGCCATTGTTCGTCTCTCCTTTATCAAAATCCGTGTCTTCTATTTTTACTAAATAGTCTCGATTGGCTTTGGATCAAAAAGGCAGCAGAAATCACTGCTGCCTTCCACCTTTTAAAAAACTTTTAACCGTCTATTTATTGCTCAAGTCTTCGCCGTTTGAAGCAATCACTTGTTTGTACCAGTCAAAGGATTTTTTCTTACTGCGAGCCAATGTGCCGTTGCCTTCATTGTCTCGATCCACATAGATAAAGCCGTAACGTTTTTTCATTTCACCGGTTCCCGCTGATACCAGATCAATACAGCCCCAAGTTGTATAGCCCAACAAGTCAACACCATCCAATTCAACAGCATCTTTCATTGCAGCAATGTGAGCCGCCAAGTAATCGATCCGATAGTCATCTTCCACATAGCCCTCTGCATCTGGCGTATCCACTGCCCCCAATCCGTTTTCGACAATGAACAATGGTTTTTGATAGCGATCATAGATATCATTCAATGTGATTCGCAACCCAAGAGGATCAATCTGCCACCCCCACTCACTGGCTTTCAAATAAGGATTTTTAACAGATGCAAAAATATTGCCAGCTGTTTGATCCAAAAGTTCCGGATCTGTGGTAGACACCCGAGAAGAGTAATACGAAAAGGAGATGAAATCAACCGTATGTGCTTTTAGTAATTCCAAATCACCCTCTTGCATCTCGATTTCGATTCCTTTTCGCGCCATTTCTTTGAGGGCATATGCCGGGTATTCGCCTCGGGATTGCACATCAATGAAGAAATAATTTTCTCGGTCATCTTGACGAGAAGCAAAAACATCTTCCGGCTTACAGCTATATGGATAGTAGGCCCCAGCTGCTAACATACAGCCCACCTTATTTTCCGGATCTACTTCATGGGCAATCTTCGTAGCCAATGCCGAAGCTAACAACTCATGGTGAGCTGCTTGGAATTTCACCTGCTCTTTATTGTCGCCTTCTTCAAAATACAGGCCTGCTCCCATAAATGGCGCATGTAAAATCATATTGATTTCATTGAAAGTCAGCCAGTATTTTACCAAGCCTTTGTAGCGATTGAAGATCACCTTGCAAAGATTTTCATAAAAACCTACCAGTTCACGGCTGCGCCATGCGCCGTATTCTTCAATCAAGTGCATCGGACAATCAAAGTGAGTGATGGTTACTAAGGGTTCTATTCCGTATTTGTGGCATTCTTTAAAGATATCTTCGTAGAATTTCAAACCTTCTTCATTTGGCTCTTGCTCGTCACCTTTTGGAAAAATTCGTGACCAAGCAATGGACAGACGGTACGTTTTGAAGCCCATTTCTGCAAATAGCGCGATATCTTCTTTCCAATGGTGATACATGTCGATGGCGGTTTTAGCTGGATAAAAATGTTCATCATCAAAGTCAAACATCTTCATTTCACCGGAAATCACCGGAAAACGATCTTTCCCAATAGGCACGACATCCACATTGGCTAAGCCGCGACCACCTTCGTTGTAGCCACCTTCACATTGATTGGCAGCTGTTGCCCCACCCCATAAAAAGTCTTTACGAAATCCCATTTACGTTACCTCTTTCCTGATTCTTTATGATTTCGGGTTCCCCCGTTTTAAACTATAGTAATGCAAAATGTTCAAATGCTTTTTTTAGACCGTCATCATCTACTGACGCAGTAATATAGTCCGCCATTTTCTTGATCTCCGGCCCGCCATTTCCCATGGCAATCCCAGTCCCACAATGCTCCAACATGGGAATGTCCACCTTGGCATCACCAAAGGCAAAACTATCAGCCACAGGAATATCCAGATAAGTCAGCAGTTCATCCACGGCGACTGCCTTGTTGATATTTCCCAAGGCGATATCACCAAACAGTGCCTTTTCTCCTGCGCCACCCCAAGTTCCCAGTTTGTAACCGGGAAATTCAGCTTGTGCATCTAAAAAGTCCTGGTAGCTGTCCAGAATGAAACTGATTTTATTGATGTCGTCTCGATACAAATCAGCGTCAAAAATCATTTCAGGAAAAACTTGGCGAACAGTCACTTCCCGTCCTTTGCCTTTGCGGTCTGAATACTCTTGGATCGTCGCCTGTCCCCGCTCATCAAAAGCGCGGCTGGCATACAATCCACTGTTGGCTTCCAGATAAAATTCCAGTCCTCGATTTTGCAGCCAGTCAACGATTCTATGGGTATCCGCTGAAGACAGAGTGACCTCTTTGATCACCTTCTCACCGGCTTCGATATAACTCCCGTTGCCTCCGATATAACCATCAAAACCAATATCGAGAATTTCTGGGTACATCTCGGCTTTGCTCCGACCAGTCACAGTAAAAACTAAATTTCCTTTTAGCTGCGCCTTGTGAATGGCCTGAACTGCCGAATCGGGCAGGTGATTCTCATAGTTTACGAGTGTGCCGTCAACGTCTAAAAAGATGATTTTTTGAGCCATATATTTACACCTTCACCGCATCCAAGTTGCGAGCCACTTCGTCTTGAACCATTACGCCTTCTTTTTCCAAACGTTCGATTGTCTCCTTGAAGTTTGGCAAGTATTTCTTGTGGGCGATAAACAATTCGTCCATGATCCGCTTCCCGGTTTCACCAGAAGTGACCAATGGATTCAAGGTGAAGGCTTGAAGTGCTGTACCATAATCACCAGTCACCGCAGCTTCGATTGTCAAAAGCTCCATTGCTTTCATCACTTGCAGCCAGCCTCGTTCAGCTGTCGGCAGCTCACCGAAAGCGACATTGCGGGCGCCTTGTCCACCAACATAAGCTGTCACTTCAACGACACAGTCTGCCGGCAGATCAGGAACCGCACCGTTGTTTTTGGTGGATACCACGATTTGCGTCTGCTTGTTTGCGTAGATGGATGCAATCGTTTCACAGGCTGCATCGGAATAATACGCGCCTCCTCGTTGTGCCAATTGTTCGGGTTTGTGGTCCAGTTGCGGATTTTTGTACAGCTCAAACAATTCCTGTTCCGTCTTTTTCACCTGTTGTGCTCGCGTACCGATGGTTTGATATTCTTCCAATGCATGATTCAGCATCTCTTCTTCTTGATAATAGTAGCGATGGTAAGCACAAGGAATCATTTTCATCTGTTCCAAGAGTTCCCGTTCAAAAGGAATATCATAAATGTTTTTTGGCAGACCGTTGTCTTCTTGATACATCTTATCAATCAATGCCATCGTGACATCATTGCCATGGGTATCGGCAACTTTATGCCAGTGGAAGTGGTTCAGGCCGGCAAATTTATAAATCAGTTCATCAGTTTCTTTGCCAATCAGTCCCGGTTCTAACATTGTCGCCATGACTGGCACATTGCACAGGCCAATGACCTTGTCCCATTTCCCATGACGCACCACAGCTTCTGTCACCATCCCGCTTGGATTGGCAAAGTTTACCAACCAAGCATTTGGACACAACTCTTTCATGTCTTCCACAATTTCTAGAATAACCGGTACTGTCCGAAACGCTTTGAACATCCCGCCAGCGCCGTTTGTTTCTTGACCAAGCATGCCATAATAGGCTGGAATCCGTTCGTCTTTCACCCGAGCATCCAAAAGACCGACACGAAACTGAGTCGTTACAAAATCTGCATCTTTCAGCGCTTCTCTACGATCCAATGTCAGATGAATTTTCACATCATATGGAGAAGCGTCCCACATTCGCTGTGCCATTTTGCCGACGATTTCCAGTTTTTCTCGGCCTTCTTCGATATCCACCAACCAGATTTCACGAATTGGCAATTCATCATAGCGCTTGATGAACCCTTCCATTAATTCTGGCGTATAGCTGGAGCCGCCACCAATTGTTGCAATTTTTACTCCTTTAGCCATCTGTTTCTCTCCTTTTCCGCTTGTCAGTGCAAGCCTTTGCTTTTTTATTTTCATTTGTTGCTGACGCATTAAACATCAGCGCACCAATCAGCGATTGTTATTTCTTTAATCGCTTTCTTTTTACATATTCATTATCTCCTATGTAAATTACTCACTCTAGATTTAAAACGCAAAATGCAATAAGATTTACAATTTTTCCGAGAACCACCAAGGATTTTGTAAATAATCGTAAATCAAGCAGGAATATCCCTTAAATTTTGGATTGTTTCTTTATTTTTTCTATTTTTACATTCTCAATTCATCTATAATTATTGTAAATACAATCGAGGTGATTTCATGTTGATTCGAGAAAAAATGATGACGACTGCTTTTTCTCCGGCGGAACAGCAACTAGTAGACTTTATCTTAAGTGAAGCACAACGTCTTTCCGCGATGACTGTGCAGCAACTTGCTGATGAAAACTACGTCCATCCGTCTACTTTGATTCGTGTCGCCAAAAAGCTCGGCTATTCCGGCTGGCTAGAGTTAAAAGAAGCCTATTTACGAGAAGATCATTACTTGAATGGTTACTTTCAACAAGTTGATGCCAATCTTCCCTTTGCGGCTGGCGATGGCATTACCACTATCGCCAAAAAGATGGCTGCGTTGGAAATTTCTACCATTGAAGATACCCTTTCCTTAGTGGATCATGATCAATTGAATACTGCCAAACAATTACTGCTGCAAGCCGAACATATCAAGATATTCGGCAGTAACGCCAATCGACTGATCTCGCAAGATTTTGCGCTAAAAATGAATCGTATCGGAAAAATGGTGACCCATACTGCTTCCGGAGAAGGCCCTTATGAAGCCTATAATATGCCTGCCAACAGTTGTGGCCTCTTAATTTCCTATACAGGCGAGAATACGGGATTGGTTCAAATTGCCCAAATCTTAAAACAGCAGCAGATTCCACTAATCGTGATTACCAGTATAGGAGACAACACGTTAGCCCGCAGTGGAGATTCACAGCTGCGTCTAACTACTCGCGAACGTTTGTATTCCAAAATCGGTAATTTTTCAATCAACAAATCTGTTTGCTACTTGTTGGATCTTTTGTACAGCTGTGTCTTTGCCGATAATTACGCCATTAATCTCAACCATCTCATAGAAATGGGCGAACGAATTGACAAACGCAAGACTTCTTCTGCCATCATGACGGAAGAGTCTGTGGAAAAAACTGTCCAGTTCAAAGATTCCTTTCGACCCAACTGAAATAAAAAGCGGCGAAAAATTAGAGGCCAGCACAGCTGGTCCTCTAATTTTTGCCTTGCTATTTACGGTTTATGCCAAAGCTGTAATCAGCTCGTCTTCACCGGTAACAGTGGCTTTGTCGCTTTCAATGATGTCCAGATAATCCCCAACGTTAGTTACGATTATCGGTGTTTCTACACTGTACCCAGCCTGTTGGATAGCAGCGATATCGAAGCTCACCAGCTTTTGGCCACGTTTCACATGATCGCCTTGTTTCACATGAGCTGTAAAGTATTTACCATTCAACTGTACCGTGTCCAAGCCAATGTGAATCAACAACTCCAGACCGTTATCAGAAACCAAACCAATCGCGTGTTTAGTTGGGAACAATGTCATCACCGTTCCATCAAATGGTGCAACAACTTCCCCTTTTTCAGGATGGATCACAACCCCTTTGCCCAGCACGCCTTGTGCAAAAGCTTCGTCTTTTGAAGTAGACAGTGGCATGATGGCGCCTTGAACCGGTGCAGATACGATTTCTTTACGAACTTGCATTTGAGGTTCTGTTTCTGCTGCTTCTACATAATCATCTTTCCACAAGAAGAAGGTCAACGTAAAGCTGATTGCCATAGCAACCAGAACGGAGATAATCGCTGTCCAAGCATACTGTGCATTGCCGTCTGGAGCGATATAGCTTACAATACCAAAGACACCCAAACCACCCATTTGATAAGAAGTAGCACCGTTCATCATCATAATCATGCCCCCGATAGCAGCACCGATCATTGACATGATAAATGGTTTTTTCTTCGGCAATGACAACCCGTAAATTGCTGGTTCAGTTACCCCACAAATTCCTGAGATGATTGCAGGAATCGCCAATGTTTTCAGTTTCTTGTCTTTCAGTTTGAAGAACATAGCAATGATTACTGCAGTTTGTGCGAAGCTGGCTGCAAAAGAACCTGCCAAAACTTGACTCATACCGGTTTCGGTAATCTGCATGATGGCCATTGGTACCACGGCCCAATGAAGACCAAAGATAACCAAGACTTGCCACAGCGCTCCCAAGACTAGCCCATACAATGCTGGTGAGAAGCTCATCAAATTGTTGAAGCCCAAGCTCAACAGATCCGTCGCACCAGAGATGATTGGCCCGATAACCAAGAAACCTACTGGCAAAGCAATCAGTAAAACAAAAAATGGCACAAAGAATGTCTGAACTAGTTCTGGAATCACTCGTTTGGCGATTTTTTGAATCTGAGCTGCAAAAGCAACGATAAAGATGACTGGCATCACAGAACTGGTGTAGTTACCAGCTACCCACGGAATACCCAAGAAGGTTTCGTAAGCCGGCAGTCCGAACAAACTGTGAGCTGCCCCATCTGGATACATGGATGCCAAAGCACTAGCCTGGATTCCTGGGTAACATAACGCCGCTCCGATTACCATCCCTACCATCGTGTTCAAGCCGAATTTCCGAGAAGCCGTATACCCAACAATTACCGGCATGAAGAAGAAGATAGCATCCCCAATAGCATTAAGCATCATATACGTGCCGCCGGTAGTGGTGTATTCAAACCAACCTGTCTGCGTCGCTAAGAATACTAACAGCGCATTCAGCCCTTTTACCATACCCGCTGCTGACAGCGCTCCCAAAAACGGTTGGAAACAGCCACTCAAAATGTCGATAATCCGATTGAAGATATTGCCTCCAGAAGCTTCACCCCCGCTGTCAGCAGAAATACCGGCTACATCGATGACATCTTCATACACTGCCGGTACATGGTTTCCGATGACCACTTGGTATTGGCCGCCTGATTTCATTACGGTTACGACACCGTCCATATTTTTCAAAACCTCATCGTTGGCTTTTCCTTCATCTTTCAATTTGAAACGCAAGCGAGTGATACAGTGGGTCAGGCTATTAATGTTCTCCTTACCCCCGACATTGGCAACGATTTTTTCAGATAACTCACGATATTTTCCCACAATTTTCCCTCCTTATTGGTATGTAGAAAATAAATAAATGCAGACAACCTTTTTAATGCGGGTGAACCTCTTCCCTCCTTTTTCAAAAGTATTATCACTGATTCGCCTTCTGCACCAATCTGGCCAGATGGATTGTCAGATATAATTTTTCATCATTGCTCATCACATAGTGGTACTTTTCTGTAATGAACTGTTGAATCTTTAAGACACATTGATAGGCATTACGGTATTTCCGTTGGATGATCAACAGCAATTCTTCATCGGTCTCGTCCTGATATTGACGGCCGCCCATGATACGAGAAGCAAAAAAGCGCAAATGTGTCGTAAAGCGATAGAAGTAAACCGACTCTTCATCGAACTGGGTTTTGAAATAATAACTGGCAATTTGGATAATCTCCTGCATCAGCTCGGTCATCTCATACACGTCTTGATGCTCCGTCTCAGTTTGGGCGTTGACCAAATGCAGTGCAATATTTCCCGCTTCGTCTTCCCCCAGATCCAGTCGATATTTCGTTTTAATCATGGTCACTGCTTTTTGCCCGATAGAAAATTCATCCGGGAAAAAACGTTTAATGTCCCACAGCAAAAGATTGCGCAAACGAATGCCTTTTTTCACTCGCTGAATTGCTGTATACAGATGGTCAGTGATTGAAATATATACTGAATCATTTACCGGTGCCGACAACTGCTTTTTGGCATCATCGATGATTTCAGTCGCCAACTCCAGATAAGTAACGGGAACATCCATCAGCAATTCTTGAAATCGCTGGGAGGCGCCGGAATCACTCAACCGATAACGCTTATCGATTTTTTCTTCCTCAATGAGATCCCCACACTTCTTTTGAAATGCCAGCCCGCGACCTGACACGATGATTTCGTTATCTTTTTCATCTTTCGTCAAAACCACATTGTTATTTAGAATCTTGACGATTTTCATTTTCAAGCCCCCGATTGTTCATTTTAGAACGATTATTATAATAATTTTCTAATTCATATCACATCTAAATGATAAACAATCAAATCTAAAGTGTCAACGCTTTCACTAAGTTATTTTTTAACTTTTTTTGAGTAGTGAAATCAAGGAAAACATAGAAAAAAACCCAATGAATGCACACCAAAGAAGTGGCTTCATCAGGTTTAGCTTGTTTTTCACAATCACTATCCAGACTTAAGATGTCTATTTAATTCATCTATATCCTAACAAATGACGAAAACGCTGTCAACACTTTTTTGAAAGAAAGTCAAAAAGACATCAAATTAGATTTTCTATGATATTTTATAGAAGTCACTAATAGTAGGCTCTGTCTTTTTAATATTAGTAAAAACAAAGCAGGCACTTTTCATTGCCTTTAGCTTTTTGTTATGATGTGAGCGGAGGGATTAGGATGATAGAAAATCTTTCAGAAAAAATTCGCGTTTCACTTGAGCATACACCGGGAATTGACGGGATTGAACAATGGTTTCACGCCGCAGTCTTCTTACCATTACTTACCCAGGGAGATGGTGAGTGGCATCTGCTTTTTGAAAAGCGGGCAGCCACGATTCGTCAAGGTGGCGAGATCTGCTTTCCTGGCGGAGAAGTAGACGCTAAAGATGCTTCACCTTGCAGCGGTGCTCTACGAGAAACTTTTGAAGAACTCGGTGTCATGGTGCCGTCAGAAAATGTTTGGGGGCAGTTGGATACTTTGCTAATTGCCAGCGGAACGCGCATCTCAGCTTTTGTAGGAGAATTTCCTGTGACAGAGCTTGCGGGACTTACCCCACAACCAGCAGAAGTCGCAGAAGTTTTCACACTGCCACTCACCTATTTTATTGAAAATCCGCCGCAACGCTATTTATGTCCCATTTTGATTCATCCCTATCAAGAAAAAAGCAATACCTTGCAAAAAGAATGGTTCTTACCTGCTGAGACCCTCTTCTTGCCAGCTCGCTACCACGAACCTTGGGGCAACGCTTTTGAAGAAATCTATGTTTTCGAAACCAAATATGGCCCAATCTGGGGACTGACCGCTAAACTGATTCTCCAACTGCTGAAAAAGACTCAACTAATAACCAAATGAACGATGGCAATAAGACGACTACAAATAATGACCGTCGGAACTGATCCACACAATCAGCTACTGACGGTCATCTTATTTTGCCCTTAAGAAATAATCTCGACAGTCTTGGAGTAAGACTGGATAAGAGCCTGTCGCCTATTTCTTGTTTGATGGTGAGACCTTTACAATCTGCAGTCTGCTAATTTTCTGCTGATTGTAATTTATACATATCGGCATACAGACCGTTTTGCTGCAACAGTTCTTCATGGTTGCCTTGTTCCACAACCCGACCTTTGTCCAAAACCAAAATCGTGTCGGCGTCGCGAATGGTGGACAGACGGTGAGCAATCGCAATCGTGGTTCGGCCTCGACGCATCTTGGCTAACCCTTCTTGGATCAAACCTTCTGTTTCCGTATCGATATTAGCCGTTGCTTCATCTAACACGAGAATCTTGGGATCAGTGACCATCGTCCGGGCAAAAGAAATCAGTTGGCGCTGGCCACTAGAATATCCCGCTCCCCTTTCGATTACTTTCCCATGATACCCCCCAGGTAAACTTTCAATAAATTTGTCGGCTTGAACAAAACGGGCGGCAGCTTGAACTTGTTCGTCAGTAATCGTTTGATTTAGCAAACGGATATTGTCAGAAATATCTCCAAAAAACATGAAGGCATCCTGTAAGACCAACCCCATCTTTTGCCGAAGTTCTTCCAGCGGATAGTCACGGATATCCCGATCATCGATGAGGATCTGGCCTTCCGTAAATTCATAAAAGCGCATCAATACATTGATAATCGAGCTTTTCCCGCTGCCGGTATGACCAACCAGTGCGACGGTTTCACCGGGATGGGCCACAAAGGAGATATCCTTCAAAACGTCTTGCTGTCCATCATAAGAAAAGCTGACATTGCGAAATTCAATCTTCCCTTTTTGAATCACCTGATCAGCTCCAGGATTTTGCTGCGGGGTGTATTCTTTTTCATCCATAATCCGCAGAATTCGGCTGGAAGCTACGATGCCATCTGTGAAGACTGAAAGATAATCCATCATCTGACTCATGGGGTTGAAAAAAGCTTGGACATAAGTGGTAAATGCATAAATTAACCCCACTTCTACTGGAGAATGCAGCGCATCGATTCCGAAAAGAGTCAATGACAGCGCCAATGCGATAGCATACAGAAAATTAATAATCGGTGACAACAACAACGAGTTAGTCTTGATCATGGCAAAGCGAGTCTTCAGATAATCGTCATTAATAGTTTCAAACTCTTCGTTTAAACGCGCTTCTTGGCGAAATTGTTGGATGATTCTCATTCCCGAAATTGACTCATTCAACTTGGTATTCAATTGACTGAGCTTTTCCCGCATCCGGCGATAAATCCGTGAGCTGTATTTTTGATAATACCAGATGACTACCAAGAGAATCGGTAAAAATACGAGGTTTGCCAATGCGATCTTAGCAGAAATCTGAAACATCGCAATAAATGACGAAGCGACTGCAAACACACCCGTCAGTAACATCAAAAAGACATACCAAAATTCATAGAGTGTTTCTGTATCATTGGAGACTCGAGATACGATGGAACCTGCTGGTGTTTGATCAAAATAACGCATCCCCAAAGTATGGAGCTTTTCAAACAATTTCGTCCGCACAAACTGATAGGTTCGCAGCGAAGCCATGGAATACATAAACCACTGGTAAAACCAGATGACTGCCTTCATGACCACACCGAAAAGATACAGCGCCGCAAAAAACCAGATAATTTCAGTGGTTGCTGTTTTAGGAGTCAGGTAATCATCCATAAAGGTCTGGATGATACGCGGCAAAAGCACATTGACTACCGATAACAAGAGGGCAAAGCCAATGGCCCCAAAGAAGGTCTTACGAAAAGGTTTGGCGAATTTGAACATCCGCTTAATGATCACCTTTTGTTCGGAAAAAGGGATTGATTTAGACCAAGCTGATTGATTTTCTTCCATTATTCTGTAACCCCTCCTTCGATTTTGGCTTCCAACTGCTGTCGTTCCCACATACGGTGATACCAACCGCCTAGTGCCAACAGTTCTTCATGACTTCCTCTTTCAATGATCCGGCCTTCATCCAAAACAACAATCTCTTTGGCATGCATAACAGAGCTTAGCCGATGGGCGGCAATGATGGTCGTCTTATGTTTACGATAGCTCTTTAGCCCTGATAAGATTGCTTCTTCGGTCTTGGCATCCACCGCTGATAGTGCATCATCCAAAATCAGTAATTCAGGATCTACTACCAATGCTCGCGCAATCGAAATTCGCTGCTTTTGTCCACCTGAAAGGGAAACACCCCGCTCACCTACCATGGTGTCGTACCCCTGGGGCAATCCTTTAATGTCCTCATCAATGGCAGCCAAGGCAGCCGCCGCTTCAACTTTTTCTTGTGCCAATTTTGGATCAGCAAAGCGAATATTGTCACGAATGGTCATAGAAAAGAGAAAATGGTCTTGTGGCACATACCCGATTGCCGGCAAAAGCGCGTCCAACGAATAATCTTTGATGTCAACATCGCCAAACGTGATTTTTCCGTTGTAATCGTCGTATTCTCTCATTAAAAGTTTCAAGAGTGTTGTTTTGCCGGCGCCAGTCTTACCAACAATTCCTAACGTTTCTCCTTTGGTCAATACGAATTTAATCTGTGCAAGAGCCTTTTTTTCAGCTGCATCCGGATAAGCAAACGAAGCAATTTCCACATTCAGATCACCCTCAGCAGGAGTAGTGATTGCATCGGCTTTCTCCACAATGTGGGTCTTTTTTTGCAGCAGTTCTGCCACCCGGTCATAGCTTGCATTTCCTCGTTCTAAAACATTAAACAAGCGGCCAATGGCAAACATCGGCCACACCAACATCCCAATATAGCTGATGAAAGAAACCATCTGACCAATCGTGATTGTCCCTTGCATAATGAAACGGCCACCCACAATGATGGTGATGACATAACTGATTCCGATGATCACCGTAATAAACGGATCGAACAAGGCATCTAGAAAGTTAACCCGTCGATTTTTTACGATGGCCTGGTCAATCTTCTTCTGAAAATCTTCCAAGTCTTCTTTTTCTTGTCCAAATGTTTTGATGACTTTGATTCCGGTAATACTTTCTTGCGTTTTGTCGTTGATATCAGAAAACGCCTCTTGGGAATCACGAAAAGCATCGTGCAGCTTGGAGCCTAGAACCCGAGACGTCACCGCCAAAAGTGGCAACGGCAGCAGCGCAATCAAAGTCAAGCGCCAATCCACAAACAAAATCATGGCAACAATCGTAGCGCCGCCAGTAATAAATGAATCGGCAAAAGTCAGGATTCCAGCTCCTGCCACATTTTGAATGGCATTTAAATCATTGGTCGCATGAGCCATCAAATCACCGGTACGATGCTCTTGATAAAAGACGTGATCCATCTTGGTAAAGTGATCAAAGAGTTGTCGCCGGAGATCTTTTTCTAAACGAGCCGCCCCACCCCAGATATTCATACGCCACACATAGCGAAAAACATACTGGCCTAAAGCCGCCAAGAGTAAAATCACAATCCAAAAGACAATCAACTTCATTTGAATATTATGATCAGCGATTTCATCAATAATGATCCCCACTACTTTTGGTGGGATCAATTGAACCAGAGCCACCAGCACCAGAGCAGTGACTCCAATCAAGTATGCTTTGCGTTCCTTTTTAAAGAACCAGTCCAACTTGCGGAAAATTGACATTTTCAACCTTCTTTCTGATAAGTGCCTTCCCTCTGTTTTCTGATAAGCTTGAATGTTGTCTATTACCAGAGTTTTTAAATAACTCAAGGGAAAAATTTGCTTTTAAATCACAATTGCCTCTTTTGAACACTCGGAGAATCCTTGTTTCCAGTCTGCTTTCTCCAAGATTTAAGGCTGTATTTCGAGGTGATTCTTTCAAGCCACAAAAAAAGACAGCGAGCCGAAAATCAGCCCGCTGGTAACATTGCCTAAGACACTGTCTGCTTACTTTTTCTTATTAGCAGCCTGCTGTCCTTTCATTTGCGCCATCATTTGACGAATCTTTTTCTCAGAAGGCTTTTGCCCCATCGACATCATCATAGAACGCAGCATGTCCTCATTAATGGGAGGATTTTGTTCAAGATAGTTTTGCATATATTTACGGGCCAAAAAGAAACCACCCACAGCACCTAACAACAGTGCGATGACTACCAATAAAACGACTACCGGTGTTTGCATCTCAATTCCTCCTTTCTCTTTGATCTTGCCCAGGCAAAAGCTGCGCAGTCTTCTCAATGAGATATTTTACTAGATATCCCAACAAAAGAAAAGGCGTTTCCCGAAATTCCTCACAATTTCGAAAAGCGCCTACTCTTTTTATTTAAAATCAGCTTAACGCCACATCACGGGCACTGAAAATCCAATTCGCAAAAATATACAGTAACACACCATAGACGCCAATCCCCCCTAAAGACTGCCAAAAATCAAGGGTCAGATAGGCTTCCAGTTTGACACCGGCCAGCTGGGGAATCGTTTCTTTAATATTGGCAGTGTTAAAAATATTCCATTTCAGCCAAGGATACTTTTCTTGCCCCATCATCAGCATACTGTTGAGCAGAGGTGCACCAAACAGCATTCCAATACCTAAGCCTACCGACATTGCCTGAGAACGCATTGCAGCCGAGATGAACATCGTAAGCGCCAGATAAAACAGGATTAGAATCAGATTGACACCGGCAGTCACTAAAGCCACTTTCATCGCCGACCAATCACCAAAGCCACCAGCCTTCAAAAAAGGAGACTCAGCTTTCATAAACAAGTTGGCACTTCCCAAACAAGTCACAAACAAGATGCCCGTGCCCAACAAAGCAAACAGTAACGAATTGATGAACTTGGCCGCAAAAATCTGTGTGCGGGAATAAGGGCGAATCAGTAAAAATTTGATGGTGCCGCGAGAAAATTCTTCAGCGATGGAAGACGCGGCAACAATCACCACAAACAAGTTCAGAAATGAAGTCATCTGGGAAAGAGAAGCAAACATCGAGTTGGCACTGGCGTCTCCTGAAGAGATCATGCCCGTCAAAAAGTTTAACCCACCAGTCAATAGAACTAGCATTCCCAACATGATCCAAGTCGAATTCTTTTTACTCAATTTGATCCATTCATTTTTAACAAGTGCTAGCATCTTATAAGCCTCCCTCTTCGGTCCATTCCAAGAAGACATCTTCTAGTGAATTGACCTTTTGATTCAATTGCAATAAGCCAATCTCGTTTTTGACCAACAAAGCGGCAATTTCGCTACGACGATCTTCACTAGTCGTCACAAAAACTTTGTCACCTTCTGCATGAAGGTTCAAAAATCCTGAGGCTGCCAGCAGTTTTTCAGCAGCTGCATTATCGCTGGTAATCAGTTCAATTACATTACCAGAACCGTTTTTAATTTCAGCCATGGATACTCGGTGAGTAACTTCACCTTTTTGCAAGATGACGAGATGGTCGGCGATTTGCTCGATATCACTCAGCTGATGACTGGAAACCAACACAGAAATCCCCTGGTCTCGTAGGGCTAACATCATCTCCCGAAATTCCCGCATTCCTTTTGGATCGAGACCGTTCATAGGCTCATCAAGGACTAATAACGCTGGTTTATGCAGCAGCGCTTGAGCCACACCTAAGCGTTGACGCATCCCCAATGAATACGTCTTGACCTTCTGATCAATATTGTTTTCTAAATGCACGGCCTTGACCACGTCATCAACCTCTTTTTTAGAAATCTCTTTGCGGGCCATCCGCACATATTGCATCAGGTTATCATATCCAGACATGTAGTTGTAAAACTCGGGATTCTCGATGATGGCGCCGACTTGCGCGATTGCCTTCTTATAGTCTTTAGATAAGGAAATACCGTTGATCATGATATTCCCCTGATCCAGCTGCATCAAAGAAACGATAACTCGAATCAGAGTTGTTTTCCCAGCGCCATTTGGTCCCAACAGCCCTACGATTTGTCCTTTTTCGACTGTAAATGCAACATTTTTGATGATCATCTTCTTACCGATTCGTTTCCAGATATTCGACAATTCCAATACGTTAGACATGTTCATTCCTTCTTTCTGCCTCAGCAAAGTGTTTCAAAACGTAGATTCCTAAGGCGATCTCAACTCCTAATCCCACTAACACTGCCAGCAGTGCAAACGGCCCTCTCCCCACTAAGGAATAAAAGAACGTCTGGCTAACATCCTTGAAAATTACTCCGTCCATGAGTTCTCCTAAATGACTGATACCCGCATCAGCAAACATCAACGCAATAAAAATGATGATTCCCATCAATGGTCGAAGCTTGGAAAAGAAATTTTGGGCAATCGTCATCGTAAGCAATCCGGCAGCCTGCCAAATAACAGAAAAAGAGACAGAAAAAACAAAGACAGTCCGAATAATATCAAAGAAATCTCCCATTCCCGGCCAGGTTATTTCTGTTAAAACAGAGTTGGCAATTCCCAACCAGCTAAGTGCCAAAAATGCAAAATACAGCACCTGGTTGAAAACAGCAAAGCCCATCACAGAAAAGTACAATTTCGTCGAAGAGACCGGCAATAGCCGATAGCGGGGATTTTGCCAAACCTTCATAGCAGAGATATTCTCCATCACAGAAAAAAAGAACATAAAAACCAATAGAAAGCCTAGAAAAGCTGTCGCTGATACGGTGATTTCCTTTTGCGAATCTCCTAGAAAAACAACTAACCGATACGCCAAAATCGTTTCTGCAATCACGATAATTGGAAAACCAATCAGATATTGTTTCAAGTGCTCGTGAAAAAGCTGGCGAAAAATTTTAAATCCCATCACACGTTCCCTCCTACTTTGTCAATACCCGGCGATAAATACCTTCTAAGCCGGTTTGCTGCTTCTCCCGCACCGTTTCCAAATCTGCTTGCAGAGCAATCTGACCATCTTTTAAAATCATCACTTCATCAGTAATATTCTCGATTTCAGTGATTTGATGGGTGGTAATTAATAGCAGACTGTCCTCTTCAAACCAGCGGAGCATTGATTCAATGATTTTTTCCCGCGCCATTAAATCAATCCCGCTGAGCGGTTCATCCAGTAGATAAACCTTTGCTTTGCGACTCAAAGTAGCCACCAATGCCAGCTTTTCACGATTCCCCCGGGATAACCCTTTTAGCTTGTCGGTGGGTTCCAAATTCATAAAACCTAATAATTGCTGGGCCTTACCGATATCAAAATTATCATAAAAATCGGCATAAAAATTTAGTACCTGTTGAATTTGAGAGTCGCTCGCAAAATCGTCAGGATTTGCCAAATAAGAAACCGTTTCTTTGGTCTTGGGACCTACTGGAATCCCATCGATGTGAATGGAACCTTTCCAATTCAGCGCCAAGCCTCCTAAAAGACGCATGATGGTGGTTTTCCCGGAACCATTTTCTCCCAATAGCGCCACAATCTTTCCCCCTTCAAGGGAAAAGTCCAGGTTTTCAATAATTGTCGTTTGCCCCTTGCGATAAGAAACATTCTTTACCTCAATCAAACTCATTGGTACTCCTCCTTTAAAAATGCTGCCGTTTTTTCCAGCGCTTCTTGTGCCGGAATACCGATCCCCTGCATTTTTTGCAAAAAATCTTCTATGATTTGGCGGGTCCGATCTGCACCCAACTGCGCCAATACCTCTTCATCAGTGGTCACAAAACGCCCACGCCCTCTTTGGGTATAGAGGATTTCTTCTCGCTCTAACTCTTGTAAAGCTCGCTGGACAGTATTTGGATTGGTGGACAGTTGAATAGCCATTTCTCTGACGGCAGGTACTTTTTCTCCCGGCAGCAATTCCTTAGAGACGATTTGTTGGATGATCAGGTCCATGATTTGGATGTAAATGGGCCGCTCATCTGAAAATTCCATCTGTCTACCTCCTTTTTCTACTAATAATGTGCCGTTCCTATCCTTTTAAGGAAAACGCCACGTTTGACGTCAGTCTTCCAGGTTTTAAATGTGACATGCATCTGTGTCCTAGTTGAATAATACACACGTACATACATTTTGTCAATCTTCTTATGCTGACTATGCTTATTAGAATAATAGTGCTCCCGTTATCAAACTATTTTTTATCTTACCTAATTTTTATTTAGTTTTATATCTTGTATACGTTTTCAACGAAAGATAAACGTGCTATTATAAACCTACAGGATACATGAAAGGGTGTTGTGTTATGGAACAAACATTAGTTATCATCAAGCCGGATGGTGTCCGGAGAAAATTAGCTGGTCGTATTATTCAGCGTTTCGAAGATCGGCAACTGACCATCAAAGGACTGCAAGTAGCCATGATGGACCGAGAGTTGGCCAAAATTCACTATGATCACTTGAAAGATAAACCATTTTTTAACGAGATTTTAGATTATATGACTTCTGGTCCCGTAATCTATATGGTGTTAGAGGCGGAAAATGCCGTAGAACTAGTCCGGGGGATGGTTGGTTTTACGGATGGGCTGAAAGCCGCACCGGGAACGATTCGCGGCGACTTTGCGATTAATAAAGATGAAAATGTCATTCACGCTTCTGACTGCAGAGAGGCTGCCCAAACAGAGATTGCACGTTTTTTCGGCGTAAGCTTGAATCCAGTAGCCTAAAGCGATTTCAAAGCAAAAATCAAACTGTTTGCTGACAGGTTTTTCGCTAGCCTTTCAACTGATTCCGTAAAAGCATTCATACTAACATTATTGTTCTTTTCTAAAAAACAAAAAAGTAGCAGCTAGTCAGCCTCCTTTGCTTGACTACCTGCTACTTTTCTATTTAATTCTATTGAGAACTTGCATTTTCTATTTTGAATCGAATGACTAAGCCATGATTTTCTCTAAGAGCTCTGGATCAAAGACTTGTTTTTTTAGCATTGCGATTTCAAATCCATAAGGGGCTTTCTTATCCTTTTTGTCTTCTCCCACATAAGGAGTTTCCAGGATTTTCGGCAGCTTTTCTAATTGTGGATGATGAACCACCTTGTTCAGTGCCTCAAAGCCAATGGTGCCAAAACCGATATTGGCGTGACGGTCTTTGTGAGCGCCTTGAGGGTTTTTAGAATCGTTGACATGGACCACTTTCAGTCGTTCTAAGCCAATCACTTTATCGAAGGTATTCAATACACCATCGAAATCCTCTTTAATATTATAGCCGGCATCGTTGGTGTGGCATGTATCCAGTGTAACCGACAATTTTTCATTCAATGTAACCCCATCGATGATTGCAGCTAATTCTTCAAAGGTTCGACCCACTTCAGTTCCTTTGCCGGCCATCGTCTCCAGCGCAATTTGGGGAATCTGGTCTTTTTCCAGCACTTCATTCAAGCCTTTAATAATTTGCTTGATACCCGCCTCGGCACCGGCCCCCACATGAGCCCCTGGATGCAGAGTAATCTGTTTTGCCCCTAATGCCTGGGCTCGCCGAATCTCTTCTCGTAAAAACTCGACAGCAAAGCCAAAGTTTTCCGTTTTAATCGTGTTTCCTAAGTTGATGATGTAAGGAGCGTGAACGACAATATTGGAAAGCCCGTGCTCCTCCATAAATTGTTGGCCGCTGGCAATATTCAATTCTTCAATCGGTTTCCTGCGGGTATTCTGTGGTGCTCCCGTGTAAATCATAAAAGTCGAAGCGCCATAACCGGCCGCTTCCTCTGCTGCTCCCAACAACATTTTTTTTCCACTCATAGAAACATGGGATCCCAATAATAGCATAATTACTTGCTCCTTTTTATAGTTTTAATTGTTAACATTCTAGTAATCTGAAAATGATTTCTCCGTCACTTGATGGTCCTTTTTAAATTCCAAAAGCCGTCACAATAGTGGTCATAAACACCAAGCTCAACAAAAAACTGACAGATGAACAAAAACCAGCAACTTCTTCTTTGACTCCGGCCGCAACCGAATGAATCACACTGAAAAGCGGCACCGGCGTGACTGCCAGAAGACACAAAATCATTTTCACAGTTTGCGAAATCGGCAATGACAAGATGACCAATAACAAGCCACCGCCAATACTGTACCGCAGTCCCAGCGCTTTAACCACGATTCCTAAAGACTGCCGCGGTAAACGGAGTTCCAGATACAGGCCAATCATGAACATGGATAAAAACGTGTTGGCAGCGGCAACTGGGCTCAATACGCTGATGATTTGTGAGGGGAGTTCTACCTGTAACAGGCGAATTACCAGCATCACCACATAACAAGTAAATGGTGGTGTACTCACAAGTTTTTGTAAAATACGGCGGATACTGACCTTTTCGTTGCGCCCTGTCAAAGCGTCAATCGCCACCGTCGTGCCACCTGCCAGCATGATGGAATTGCCAATGTCAAAAATCGACAAGACCGGAATACCGGCACTAAAAAAGCTCTGGACAAAGGGTAGTGTGAAATTTCCAATATTGAAACCCGAAACCCCGTATAGCAAAAACAATTGGTCTGCCGGTGCTTGCTTAGCGGCAAACAGTTTCCCGATAAGAATCTGGACCAAGGTCACCAGGACAGCCCCTGGTATCAAGAGCAGTAAAAAGCCGGATAACTCCAACCGGGCGAGGTTCACAATGATAACTGCCGGAAGGGTGACATTGACAATAATCTGTGACAAGGTATTCCCATCGGCTTTTGATAAGAGCCCCATTCGTTTGATGAACCAGCCTAAAAAGATGATAACAAATAAAGTCAGCGCGTTGATAATGATATGCCCCATCCTACACTCTCCTGCGTTAATTCTATGAAAAGCACTTTTCCAATATGTAAAAAAAGATCGGACCTTGAGCGGACCGATCCAAAGCCATGAATGAATGATTATGTCAGGCCTTTATTGATTAGTTTTTGAAGCCCCTTTTGAATTTCTGCAACGAGTGGCAAGCTAGCCAATTATTGTTACAAGGCAAGATTTACTTTATCAGCCAGACAATTCAGCAGACAAAAGATAAATTAAGCAGGCCGGCGTAATCGCCGGACTAGCTGTTACCTACTATTTGATAGAACTCGTTAACAGAAAAGAAAGACTCTTAAAGACTGCTTCAAAATTCCAGCAAGAAATATTTTTTCTTACCACGGCGAATCACGGTAAAATGCCCTTCAAGCTTATCGTCGTCAGTCAAGACAGCTTCTAATTCTTGACGTCTGTCGCCATTCACATAGATGGCACCGTTTTGAATATCTTCTCTCGCTTGACGCTTGGAAGGCTCGATACCTGCTGTAATCAGCAATTCTACCAAAGTTAGATCATCCTCAGCCTTGACTTGGTAACTTGGCACACCTTTAAACCCTTGTTTGATTTCTGCTGCTGAAAGATCTTTCACATCACCAGAAAACAAAGCCGCAGAAATGTGCAGGGCTTGTTGGTACGTCGCTTCACCGTGAACCAAAGTGGTTACTTCTTTTGCCAACGCTTTTTGTGCCACACGAGATTCTGGAGCAGCCGCGAATTCTTTTTCGATTGCGGCGATTTCATCCAAGCTCAAGAATGTGAAGTATTTCAGGAATTTAACAGCATCCCGGTCATCTGTATTGATCCAGAATTGGTAAAACTCGTAAGGCGTGGTTTTTTCTGGATCCAACCAAACAGCGTTGCCCTCTGTCTTCCCAAATTTAGTGCCATCTGCTTTAGTGATCAATGGCATAGTCAGTCCAAATCCTTGAACTTCTCGCTCACGTCGCAGCAATTCAATTCCAGACGTGATGTTGCCCCATTGATCAGAGCCGCCCAATTGCAACAGACAGCCTTGTGTATCGTATAATTTCAAAAAGTCGTAGGCCTGCAGCAACTGATAAGCAAACTCGGTGTAGGAAATACCAGTTTCAATCCGGCGTTTAACACTTTCTTTTGACATCATGTAATTAATGGTGAAATTTTTGCCGACATCCCGCAAGAAATCGATCAGTTTCATTTCCCCCAACCAATCATAATTATTGGCAACAATCGCAGGATTGGTGTCATCGTCAAAATCGATAAAGCGAGAAAGTTGGTTTTTGATGCTTTGGGACCACTCTTTGACCGTATCCAGCGTATTCAACTGACGCTCTTGATCTTTAAAGGAAGGATCCCCAATCATTCCCGTACCGCCGCCCACAAGAGCGATAGGTACATGACCGTTTTGTTGGAAACGTCGCAGCATCAAAATCGGCAGCAAATGACCGATATGCAGACTGTCCGCCGTCGGGTCAAAGCCGATATACAACTTCACAGACTCTTCGTTTAATTGTTTTTCCAGTGCCGCTTCATCGGTGACCTGGTGCACCAGACCGCGACCTTTCAGTTCTTCAAAAAATGCAGAACCCATGGTGTAGCCTCCTTATTCATTGTCAGATGCTCGTAACAGGTGAAACCCGAGCATCCTCTGATCACCAAGGCAAACGCACTTTGCCAAATCTCGGTGATTTTCCTTTTCTTTACCTGTTCATCTTAACTGAATTGCCCTGTAAATAAAAGGGTTACGAAGGGAATTGTTTGCGATTTTATTAGTATTGCGGCAGCGATTTTCTGAGCACTGTCCATTTGAAGTCTTTTTTGCTATAATACAACGGTAATTGTCTTACTTCTGGGCGCAAGGCCGCTCAGTTTTATTCTATGATTGAGGTGAAAAATGTGCCCCAAAGAAAAAAACGCCAACACCACGATGAGCCAGAGGCAAAATCGAAGGGTTGGTTTTATTTTAATGTCACGCTGCGAACACTCCACGCGCTGCTCTTGGTAATCATCTCCTTTTTAATCATCGGTGGTGCTTTAGCAGCCGGTATCGGTGCTGGTTACTTTGCTTACCTGGTAGAAGATACCAAGACGCCCACTAAAAAGGAAATGCAGAAAACTCTGGGAGAGTATTCCGAGACATCGAAGTTGGTCTATGCGGACAACAGCAATATCTCAACGATTCGCTCTGACTTAATGCGAACAGCAGTCAAATCAGATAAGATTTCCGACTTGTTGAAGCAAGCCATCATTGATACCGAAGATGAATATTTCAATGAACACAACGGTGTCGTCCCTAAATCCGTCGTGCGGGCCCTCTTATCGGAAGCTACCGGATTTGGCGGTGGTGGCGGTGGTTCGACGTTGACACAGCAGTTGGTAAAACAACAGGTGCTGAGCAATGAAACGACCTTTAAGCGTAAGGCTAACGAAATTCTTTTGGCGATGGAAGTGGAAAAGTATTTCTCCAAAGATGAAATCGTCACTATGTACCTGAATGTCTCACCATTTGGGCGGAACAATCGGGGCCAAAATATCGCTGGTGTCCAAGAAGCTGCCAAAGGGATCTTCGGGAAAAATGCAGATGAAGTCAACCTTGCCCAAGCAGCATTTATCGCCGGCTTGCCTCAAAGTCCTATCACGTACAGTCCTTACGACAATACCGGTCAGCTCAAAGAAAATCTTTCTGCCGGCTTGAAGCGTAAAGATTTCGTCCTCTTTAGTATGTACCGCAACCACAGTATTACTAAAAAGGAATACGAAGAAGCAAAAAAATATGACCTGACCAAAGACTTTCTACCTCGCCAAGAACGAGATGCCAACGACCACGGCTATCTTTATTACACGGTTTTGGGTGAGGCACAGGAACTGATGGCAGACAAGCTGCGAAAAGATGACAAGGTTTCCGATAAAGAGTATCAAAAGGAAAAAGTCAAAAAAGAGTATCTTGAAAAAGCCTCTTCAGAATTGGTTTCCGGTGGCTATACGGTCAAATCCACCATCGACAAAACAATCTATAATGCGATGCAGGATGCGGTGGCAGAATACGGTTATATGTTAGACGGTGAAAATACCGGGACAGTGCAAGTGGGCAATATCATGATGGATAATCACACGGGTCGCATCTTGGGCTTTGTTGGTGGTCGGGACTTCAATGATACGCAGCTTAACCACGCCTTTAATATCACACGTCCCGCAGGCTCTTCTATCAAACCGCTATTGGTCTACGGACCGGCGATTGACCAAGGCCTAATCGGTACAGAAACCAAGCTTTCCGACTTTGAAACCACTTGGCAAAATGGCGAAGACAAAGGAAAACCCATCGTCAATGCCACCAATACCGGTTCTAACACCTTCCAGTCCGTCAGAGAAGCCCTGGTTCAATCCAGCAATATCCCGGCGACCCATGTCTATCGGGATTTCCAGGAAAAAGTCGGAGAGACCGCTGCTTATGACGAATACTTGAAAAAAATGAATTTTGCCGCTAGTGATGACTGGTTCAATGAATCTGCAGCTTTAGGCCCTAACGACGTCTCACCATTAAATGAGACAAACGGCTTCCAAACACTGGCGAATGGCGGCGTTTATCAAGAAGGCTACATGATTGACTCCATTACCGACAATGCCGGCAATGTTATCTACCAGCACAAAGAAAATCCCGTTCAAGTCTATTCCAAACAAACCGCCTCTATCATGAATGACTTGATGCGCGGCATTGTGGATGCTGGCTATACGACACGGTTTAAAGATTTCGTATCCAGCTTAAATTGGTACTTGGGAGAAGGCGATTGGGTGGGTAAAACCGGTTCTTCTGATGAATACCGCGACTCCTGGCTGATCGTATCAACACCAGCAATTACCATCAGCAGTTGGTCGGGGGTAGAAAATAACACTATCAAAAACGATCGCAATGCCTCGGTCCGAACTGCCAATTATATGGCCTATCTAGTCAATCGCGTCTACATGGCCAATCCAGATGTCTTTGGCATCGATCAGCGATTCCAACTGGCAGACGGCGTCAAATCCTATGAAGTTGCCAAAGCGACTGGCGAACTGCCGGGGAAGGTCACCGTTAATAAGAAAGAACAAACTGTACCTTTAGAAACAGTGAGCTCTCTTTATGCAAAAGGCGAACCAGCTAAAAGTAGTTTTGAGTTTGGTATCGGTGGCACGGCAGCCAACTATCAAGCCTATTGGGAAACGATTTACGGCAAAGAAGAAGAAAAGAAAAAGACGGAAGAAAAAGATAAGAATAAGACTGGAACTTCTAGCTCCAGTTCGGCAGCAGGTGCTGGTGCCGACCAGACGACCCCTTCTTCTGAATCTGCTGACAACAAAGAAGAAACCAAAGACTCCAGCACCTCAGAAGATGATAAAAAAACAGAGACGTCAAAAGACACTGAAAAAAATGAGGACAACAAAGAAACACAAAAAAATTGAGCTATTGAATAGAGCGACTGCGTAGTGGCTTTGTAGCAATCATTAGCGATCGCTACAAAGCCAGCACTACCAAATGTGAGCCAAAAAAGACGGCGATCTTTCCTAAAAATCATTGGAAAGTCGCCGTCTTTTTGCGCTTAAGCCTTTCAAAAAAGCGTCCCCCACAAATAATCGGGAGACGCTTTTTCTACGACAGCTTATTTAGTTGAGCCTTTTTCATCAATACCATATGGCAAGATGATGCTTTTTTCTTCTACATCTTCTTTATTCATCATTTTTGTCAACAGGCGCATCGATACGGCACCTAAATCATACAAAGGTTGTGTGATTGATGACAACCGTGGACGAGCGACATCTGTCAATAAAGAATTGTTGCTGGTGATGATTTCAAAGTCTTCCGGAATTTTCTTGCCGGCATCAATCAAACCGTCCAAAATTCCGATAGCTAATTCATCATCAGTGACGTAAGCTGCAGTTGCACCACTGTTTAGGATGCGTTCTACCAAACCTAAGCCGTCTTTAAAGCTGTATTTAGCTTCGAAGATCAGTCCTTCATTGTACTCCAAATTATTTTCTTTCAATGCTGCTTTGTACCCTTTCAAGCGGTTTTGACCATTGATTGGATCAATCAGCGCGCCGCTGACAAAAGCAATCTTCTGGTTGCCGTTTTTCGCCAACAAATCAACTGCATCTTTGGTTGCTGCAGTGTAATCAATATTGACAGAGCCAACTTGTTCATCGGGATCGATGGAGCCTGCCAAAACTACTGGTGTCTTAGAACGAGAAAATTCGCCTCGTACTTCATCGGTAATTCGATGACCCATGAAAATAACGCCATCTACTTGTTTTGCCAACAAGTTGTTCAAGACATTGACTTCCTTTTGGCTGTCGCCGTCAGAGTTGGCTAAAATGATGTTATATTTGTACATGGTGGCAACATCGTCAATCCCCCGCGCCAAAGAAGAGAAGAACATGTTGCTGACATCAGGGATAATCACCCCGACAGTTGTTGTCTTTTTGCTGGCCAGCCCACGAGCCACGGCATTGGGACGGTAATCCAGACGATCAATGACCTCTAGAACCTTTTTACGAGTGGCTGGTTTAACGTTAGGATTCCCATTGACCACCCGTGAAACGGTTGCCATTGAAACGTTGGCTTCCCGTGCAACATCATAGATTGTAATAGTTTGTTTATCCATATTTATGCTCCTTTTTTTCATTTTCAGAAAATCTGATTTACATTTCTAGGTAAGAATATCATGTTATTTCAAAGAATGCAACCGTTTTATTCCCATTTTCATGAAAACTAACTGTTTCTTTCAATTATTCTTTTGATCTTATCATGCTATAATAGAAACGACTTGCAAGACAGCCACCTCGTTTGCCAGCTTACGTTTTTGTTAACAAGCGGGGGGTGATTTATGAATCGGAAAAGAGGATGCTTTATGAATCAAGAAAAAATTTCCCAACTGCGTAGTGCCCTCTCGCAAAACCATGCAGACTTGGCTTACGTCACTGATCCTGGTCACATCGCCTATTTGAGCGGCTATGCCAGCGATCCCCACGAACGGATCCTTGCCTTGTTCATCCCGATCGATGGCGATCCATTTTTGTTCACACCGGCTTTGGAAGTAGAAGATGCTCAAAACAGCAGCTGGCCTTATGATGTCCTTGGTTACCTGGATAGCGAAAATCCGTGGCAAATGATTCAGTCAGCCATCAATGACCGCTATGGCAAACCAGCTAAGATGGCATTGGAGAAAAATGCCTTAACTGTCGATCGCTTTGAGTTGCTGCAAAAAATGTTCCCCCAATGTGACTTTTCCTTTGATCTGACCCCTACTTTGCAAAAATTGATGCTCATCAAAACCGAGGCAGAAATTCAAACGATGCTTGAAGCCGGTAACTGGGCAGATGTTGCCTTTGAAATCGGATTTGCGGCAGTCAAAGAAGGGGCACAAGAAGCGGAAATCGTCGCGGAAATCGAATATCAATTGAAACGCCGGGGTGTCTCTCATATGAGTTTTGATACGATGGTCTTAGCGGGGACCAACGCTGCCAGTCCCCACGGCGAACCAGGTAAAAATACAGTGAAACCTCATGAATTGGTACTTTTTGACCTTGGTACTATCTGGAATGGCTATTGTAGTGATGCCACCCGTACAGTTGCCTTCAAAGAGCCGACTGCTTTTCAGCGGGAAATCTACGAACTGACTTTAAATGCACAACTGACAGCAGAAAAAGCCGTTCGTCCTGGCGTGACTGCTGCACAATTGGATCAGATTGCTCGTGATGTGATTACTGAAGCTGGCTACGGCGAGTATTTCAATCACCGACTGGGACACGGGATTGGCACCACTGTCCATGAATTTCCTTCGCTAGTCGCCGGTAACGACCTGGTGATTGAAGAAGGCATGTGCTTTTCTTTGGAACCAGGCATCTACATTCCCGGTAAAGTCGGCGTCAGGATCGAAGACTGTGTCTATGTCACTTCAGACGGCTGTGTTCCTTTCACTAAAACTGATAAGCAGCTCATCGTCTTGGATTGATTTTGACTCTAAGATAACTAAGTATAAAAAGATAGTTTCATCGTTTATTTGCATTGTACCTTTGAAGTTTTTAACAGTGAAAATCCCAATCATCTCCATTGTGTTTAATGGAAATGACTGGGATTTTTACTTGAGGCTTATATTGATGTTTTTCACTTTGTAGGATGGTGACAGGACGATTATCCCGACCTATTTCCTTTTATCATGGAAGTTTTTCTTAGGCATCTCCTTGGTCAGGATTGTTTTCTTCCATGACTTCTTTTAAATCGGCAGCGGCATCTTCAAATGATTCTTTCGCTTCTATCGTGTTTTCAGTCGCAGTATCTTTTAAATCCGCAGCTGCAGCTTGGGTTTCGGCTTTCAGGTCATCGACTACGGGTTTCGCCTCGTCTACAGCATCCGCGGCTGTTTCCTTAAAATCACCCGTTGCATCTTTAACATCAATCACAATGTCTTCCATGCTGTCTTGTACCTCATCTGCCAGATTGGAACCTTCTTCTTTCAGCTCATCAGCTGATTTTTTGAAACGTTGGGACAAGTCGCCAGTCTGCTTTTTCAGGTTTTCCAATAAATCCCCGGAACCTTCGTGGAGATTATCAAAGGAATCTGCCGTTTTATCTTTGATATTACCCGCCAAATCTTCGGCTTGTTGGCTAAATTTCACAGCTGTGTCTTTGGCAACTTCTGTCAAATCACCGCTCTTTTCTTTGACAACATCGGTATAATCACTGACAGTATCCAAAAAATCATCTGCTCTCGCTGCCAATTTTTCTCGCAATTCTTTTCCTGATTCAGGAGCTAATAACAATGCTGCCGCTGCTGCTGCACTGGCACCGATTACGGCGCCTAATAAAAATCCACCTGTTTTACCCATTTCCTATCCCTCCATATACTTGCTTTTTTAAGGCTGGTAATCTAATAGTAGATCGCCACGCCGGATACTTACTTAACCTTTTTTACTGTTGCGCTCTTTGAAAAATTTCATGGCCGTCTGACCAACTTTTCCGGCAACCGTCGCCTGAGCTGTCGTTTTAGTGACTGCTCCCAGTTTGGAGATTGCCTGTTTTCCGGAGTTGTTTAACTCGGAGACACTTTCACTAAGATCAGCGACTGCCGTAAACAACGGATCAATCGTTGCTACTTTACCATTGACATCATTTAATAGCGCATTGGTCTTCACCAACAGTCCTTCTACTTCACTTGATAAAACGTCGACATCTTTGGTTACTACGCGAATCGTCGTATTGGCCTCCTCGACTGTTTGTGTAACCTTTGTCACTGTTTTTGATACTTGCATCAGTACTCGAACAAGAAAAACTACCAATACCGCAAATGCCACAGCGGCGATCAACGCCGCGATCTCTCCTCCGCTCATAACTTCGGCTCCCTTCTGCTTCTACATAGTTCAAGAATATCATTACCGTAAATCAATCACAAATAAAATACCCGTAAATCAGGTTTTTAATGACTTTTTCTGCGACATTCCCTGCTGTTTGTCGTCGCTTCTTTTAGCGACTATCTCACAGGGATCTTTTCTGCCGATTAACTGCCCATTTGAAAAGTCCAACAGACAAAGTATGCGCCCTTGTTTATGAAAGCCTCTCCTCCCCTTTTTTGCCTGCGTGTAACAAGCAAAAGTAAAAGACAGTCCAAAACATTTGAGAGATTGGTCACGAAAAAGCGGCTATCTTCCACTAGTTTTCAATGGAAAATAGCCGCCTGTTGCGTTACTCTGGTTTAGTCTGATTTACTTTGAATCCGGGCATCAGAAAGATTGCGCCTGCTACTTTGGTTCTGCTCACTTTCTAAGCCTCTGGTTACGACGATTGTTTCAAACTTTGTGACAACGAATCATTTTTCTTTTTTCTCAGTAACAGGTGTTAAGTCCCCGTCCGTTTTTGCCAACTCAAGGCCCAGGTCTTTGATATAACGTCGAAGTTCATCTTTGACTTCAGGATGTTTCAAGCCGTATTCGATACTGGTTTTCATAAATCCAAATTTGTCGCCCACGTCATAACGCGTTCCTTTGAATTCTTGAGCAAATACTCGCTGTGTTTTGTTCAATGTATCGATAGCATCGGTTAATTGAATTTCGTTACCGGCGCCTGGTGCTTGATTTTCCAAAATGTTAAAAATTTCCGGTGTCAGCAAGTAGCGGCCGATGATGGCCAAATCACTGGGTGCCTTTTCTGGCGCAGGTTTTTCGACAAAGTTACGGACGTTAAAAAGGCCCGGTTCCACTTCTGCTTCCGGATCGATGATTCCGTATTTCGATGTTTCCTCATGAGGAACCTTCATCACCGCAATCGTGGACGCATGCGTTTTTTCATAGTCATTGATTAGTTGTTTGGTCAACGGTATATCATCTTCCATCAAGTCGTCTCCCAGCATCACGACAAAAGGCTCGTTACCTACAAAGGCTTTGGCTTGTAAAACAGCATGGCCGAGACCTCTTGGATGAGACTGGCGAATAAAGTGCAGATTGACATCGGTGGTTTCTTCCACTAATTTCAAAAGATCTGTCTTGCCTTTTTCCTTCAAGTTCGTTTCCAACTCGATGTTGGCATCGAAATGATCTTCAATAGGACGTTTGGCCTTCCCGGTAACAATCAAGATGTCCTCGATGCCAGATTTCAGCGCTTCTTCAACGATGAATTGGATTGTCGGTTTATCGACAATTGGAAGCATCTCTTTAGCCATCGCTTTAGTTGCCGGTAAAAAACGAGTCCCCAGTCCGGCAGCTGGAATTACGGCTTTTTTTACTTTCATAGCTTTACCCCTCCGTTTGTCTTCTGCTTATTTATTCCAAAGAAAATTCGTTTTCCTCTTTGCCATCTCTTAGCATGATATTCTTCGCGGCATCTTTGACATCGTCGCCTTCGTACAAAACACCATAGATTGTTTCTGTAATCGGCATTTCGACATTCAACTGTTGTGCCAGCTCCATGGCAGCTTTAGTGGTAGAAACGCCTTCTACGATCATCCCCATGTTGTCCAGAACTTCTTCCAGCTTGTGACCTTTACCCAAGAGATTGCCCGCCCGCCAGTTACGAGAATGGACACTGGTACACGTTACAATCAGATCACCCACACCGGAAAGACCGATAAAAGTCAACGGATTGGCCCCCATCGCGACACCTAGGCGGCTGATTTCCGCTAAGCCACGGGTCATGATGGCCGCTTTGGCATCGTCACCAAAGCCCAAACCAGCGATTGCACCTGCCCCAATTGCGATGATGTTTTTCAATGCAGCACCGGTTTCAACACCGATTACATCATCGTTGGTGTAGATGCGGAAGTAATCGTTCATGAACAGATCTTGTACATATTTGGCCGCTGCATCATCTGTACTGGCGGCTGTGATTGTCGTAATGTCGTGTTTTACCACTTCTTCGGCATGACTTGGCCCAGACAATACCACGACTGCTTTGCGTTTATCTGCTGGAATTTCTTCAATCAGAACCTCAGAAATACGTTTATGAGAGCCTTGCTCCAAGCCCTTTGAGGCGTGAATAATAACTGGCGTATTTTTCGCTTTTTGAGCGAATTCTTGTGCGACAACTCGAATGGCTTTAGTCGGTACAACGAACAAAACTGCATCACAATCTGCAATCGCATCTGTGAGCTCTTTATGTGCAGTGATACTTTCAGGGATTTTCACATCCGGCAAATAGTGGCGATTGGTATGATAGGTGTTGATTTCATCAATCTGTGCGGGCAGATTTCCCCAAATACGAACGTCGTGTCCATTTTCAGCTAAAACTTGTGCCAATGCGGTTCCCCAAGAACCAGGGCCTAAAACTGCAATTTTTTGATTCAAAATAGTTCCTCCTTGATAATCTTGTTGCATCCTTGAAGATCACAACAAGTATTCATTTGTGCCGTGGCTGCGATCATAGCGAGGCAGCTGCGGCTCTGTCTTGCGACGATAGAATAAAATTCCCAGACCACCGAAAAACAAAATCAGCGACAGGACTTGCGAAACACGGATAGGACCAAACAGATACAGACTGTCTTCGCGCAACCCTTCAATCCAAAAACGGCCAAAACTGTACCAGATAACATAGGCCAGGAAAACTTCCCCTTGTTTGAAAATCTTTCGCTTTCGCAAAATGATCAGAATCAAAAAACCAATTACATTCCAAACAGATTCATATAAAAACGTCGGTTGGCGATAAGCATCATCAATATACATATTGTCGATAATAAAACTCGGCAGGTGGAGTTTTTCCAAAAAAGTCAGGTCTGTTACTGGACCATAGGCTTCGTGGTTCATAAAATTGCCCCAACGACCGATACCTTGTGCCAAAATAACTGTCGGTGCTGCAATATCAAGGAATGTCCACATATTGATTTTCTTTTTGCGACAAAAGAAATACAACCAAATCACAGCGGCGATCAAACCGCCGTAAATTGCTAATCCGCCGGAACGAACATTAAAAATCTGGATTGGATCTTCCAGATAAGGTTTCAAATCAAATAAAATAAAGTACAGACGAGCGCCAATTAAAGCCAGTGGTAGTCCCACCAACATAAAGTCTGTCACATCGTCAGGCCCTAAGCCGACGCGAACAGCTTCCCGAGATGCCAGCCACATCGCCAATACAACGGCAGAAACGATGATGATGGCATACCAGTAGATAGCCACACCAAAGACTTCAAAAGCCACCCGATCAACTACAGTCAAAAACATAATGTGCCTCCTCAAAAGGTACAGGCTGTCAAAATGATTGCCAGCCTGATTTTTTTATCCCCTTGTCTTTTTGTTTCTTATTTACCGACTAGCATTCACTTCTGTTCATCGGAATTTTGGGCAATCAGTTGTGTCAACCGTTCTTCAAAGGTTTTGGTCGCATCATAGCCCATCGCTTTAGCCCGGAAATTCATAGCGGCCACTTCAATGATGATTGCCACGTTGCGCCCAGTTTTCACTGGAATTTTGATTTGAGGCACGTCTACTTCAGCAATTTGAATCGAGGTGTCTGCTGAACCCAAGCGGTCGTATTTTTTGTCTTTGGCCCAAGCTTCCAAATAGACACACAGTTGAACCTGCATGCTTCCCCGGACTGCTGAGGCGCCAAAAAGGTTCATAACGTCAATAATTCCTATGCCGCGGATCTCAATCAGATGTTGCAAGATTGCTGGCGGTTCCCCTACCAAGGTCAGCTCATCTTGTTGGTAAACATCCACTCGGTCATCTGCAATTAAACGGTGCCCTCGTTTGATTAATTCCAAAGCAGTCTCACTTTTACCGATACCACTATCCCCTTGAATCAAAACCCCTAATCCATAAACATCTACTAAAACACCGTGAACACTAGTGCGGGGTGCCAGATGTGCACTAAGATAGCTAGACATTTCTCCTAGCAAACGCGAAGTGCTGATCGGTGAACGCAAAATTGGGATATCATGCTCTGTACAAGCCTCAATCATCTCTTCTGGCACTGTCAGTCCACGGGAAATAATAAATGCCGGTGTATCCTCGGTGCACATCCGCCGCAAAACCATCAACCGTTCTTCCGGCATCATCCGCTGAGCAAAGGTAATTTCTTTTGAACCAAATAATTGGATTCGGTCATGGGAATAATAATTGAAATAGCCGGTCAGCTCCAAGCCGGGACGAGAAATTTCCGCAATTCTGACACTGCGCTCCAACGCTGTTTCCGATCCGGAAACAACCTCCAAATTTAATTTCTGGACCATTTGGCTCACTGTTACAAATTCCGCCATTGGTTTCCCTCATTTCTTGTCATTTAATTTTCATCACTGTGCCTATTTTACCCTAAGTGAACGGAAAATACACCCATAACAGGTGGAATTAGGGGAGAAGCCCTGTGGTTTATCGTATCGAAATAGGCACCTTTATGCTATCATTTGAAAAGAAACAACAGCACCAGAGAAGCTTTTACTACAAAAAAGTGAAAGTCGGCTCTCAGCTGTTGTCTCGGCAAACAATCTAAGGAGGTTTTTTAATGAAATTTTCCGAATACACATACACCCGTCCGGACTTTGACAGCTACCAAAAAGACTATCTGGCAAGCGTTGCCCAATTGCAACAGGCAACTTCATTAGCCGAAGCAAAAATCGCGGTAGATCAGCTGAACACTTTCCGTTCTGCCGTGGATACTGCGATGAATCTAGCCAGCATCCGTTATTCCATCGACACCAACGACAGCTTTTATGAAAAAGAAGATGAATGGTGGAATGAATACCTGCCTCATTTTGAATCTTTAGACTTTCAGTTTTACCAAGCCCTTTTAAGCTCACCTGTTATGACAGAATTGAAAACCGCTTATCCGGAAACACTTTTTCTCTTTGCTGAAAGCCGCGTCAAGCTCTTTGATGAAAAGCTGATTCCACTTTTCCAAAAAGAAAATCAGCTGGCTTCTGATTACAGCAAGCTAATTGCATCAGCTCAAATTGATTTCGAAGGCGAAATTCGCAATCTGCCCCAAATGACACCTTTTGCTCAATCAACTGACAGAGACATCCGTAAAAAGGCAGCACAAGCAACCACTGCCTTCTTCACCGAAAATGAAGCCAAATTCGATGCGATTTATGATGAAATGGTCCAGGTTCGTGATCAGATTGCCAAAGGGCTGGGGTTTGATAATTACGTTCAGTTTGCCGATGTGAAAATGAATCGTTGGGATTATGACCGCTCCATGATTGAAACCTATCGGAAGGAAATCTTGGAAAAAGTCGTCCCGGAAGCGCAAAAACTCTACAACCGCCAAAAAGACCGCAACCAGTTGGATCATATGTACAATTATGATCTCAGTCTGGTCTATCCTTCCGGCAATGCCAAACCGCAGGGAACGCCAGAAGAGCTGGTGGATCAGGCCCAAACAATGTACCGGGAACTTTCACCGGAAACTGGCGAATTCTTTGACTTTATGAAAGAACATGACCTGTTGGATTTACTGAGTAAAAAAGGCAAACAATCTGGCGGCTACTGCACTTATATTGCCGACTTCCAATCCCCTTATATCTTTGCCAACTTCAACGGAACTTCAGGAGATGTGGATGTCTTGACCCACGAAGCTGGTCACGCATTTCAGTGTTTTGAATCCCGCTGGATAAAAGAACCGGAAATCGTCTTCCCAAATTTCGAATCTTGTGAAATACACTCCATGTCGATGGAATTCATCGCTTGGCCCTGGATGGATCGCTTCTTCAAAGAACAAACAGCTAAATATAAATTTGCTCATTTAGGCGATGCCTTGGAATTTCTGCCCTACGGTGTCTTAGTGGATCATTTCCAACAAGAAGTTTACCAGCATCCCCAGTGGACACCAGAACAGCGGAAAGCTTGTTGGCGGGAACTAGAAAAACAATACTGTCCAGAACGTGATTACAGCCAAATTCCTGACTTAGATCGCGGACTATTCTGGTACCGTCAAGGTCACATTTTCCAAAGTCCTTTCTACTATATTGATTATACTTTGGCGCAAGTCTGTGCTTTCCAATTTTGGAAGAGATTCCAAGTAGACCATGACGAAACAGCGTGGTCAGACTACTTGGCAATCTGCCAAGTCGGTGGTACTAAGACCTTCTTAGAAATCTTGGAAATCGCCCATCTGCGCTCACCATTTGAAGAAGGTGCCTTGGATGATACAATTGCAGCCGTGGCCGATTATCTAGCGGCGGTACCTGAAACCCAGCTGGATTAAGCTTAAGGTTTAACGTGACGATTATGGATGACTCCGTCGATTATTTCGGCGGAGTTTTTTTCCGGTTTTACAAATGAAAGAAAAGGGTTACAATTGATTTCAAATAGGAGCGATCCAATCTTCTCCTGCAATAAGGAAAGTTCTTTTTACTTTTTACTTTACAGGAGTTCAGGAGGCAGCAATATGACAACTCACTTTTTTTCTACCCTGCACCAAGAGATCAAACGACAAGTTATCGGTAATGAACAGGAACAGCGGCTCTTGCTCACTGCCCTTTTGGCAGAAGGACATGTCTTATTAGAAGATGATCCCGGCAGCGGAAAAACCGCATTGAGCCGCGCACTCTCTGAAAGTTTGGGCTTGCGTTTTCAGCGAGTCCAAGCCACCCCTGATCTCTTGCCCTCAGACCTCACCGGCATCAGTGTCTATCGTCAGGATCAAAATACCTTTGAATTTCATCCTGGTCCGGTCTTCACTGAAATTCTTTTAGTTGACGAAATCAATCGGGCGACTCCTCGTACTCAGTCTGCTCTTTTGGAGGCCATGGCTGAGCGGCAGGTCACCGTTGACGGGCAAAGTCGTGCCTTATCTGAATTATTTTTTGTTATCGCTACTCAAAATCCGCTAGAAACGGCCGGAACTTTTCCGCTACCAGAAGCACAATTGGACCGTTTTATGTTTCAGCTTTCTTTAGAAAAATTAACCCATGCCGACAAAGAAAAAATGCTTATGGCAGCGTTAAAAGAAAGCCTGCTGGCAGAGCCTTTAACAGCTGTGACTGAGGCCGAGACGATCCTGGAATTGCGCAAACAAGTTCGCGACATTTATCTTCATCCAGTTTTACTAGACTATCTGGTTACCCTTTGTGAGCAGATTCCCTCATTAGAAGGAGTGGTCACTGGGGTCAGTCATCGCTGTTTGATCCAATTTGCCAAAGCCTGCCAAGCACTGGCTTTTTTGAAGGAACGGAATTTTGTACTGCCAGATGATATTCAAGAGCTGGCAGTTCCCGTGTTGGCTCACCGCCTCTTCTTTCAAAATACCTTTACCACTAGTGCCCGCAAAGAAGAGCTGATCCGAGAGCTGCTTCACAAAATACCAGTCCCCACAGAAAATTGGGAGCAGTAAATCATGATTCTGTTCTTTTCGCTCCTGCTGCTTTTGCTACTCTTCGGATTGCGGCACTATTGGCTGGCCAATTGGCAAAAAGGGCTGTCGGTTGCCGTTGAGATGAAGCAGGCCCGGGTTTTCCCCGGTGAAACCTTCACGATTCGCCAGATTGTATACAATGAAAAAGCATTCGGACTGCCTTTTCTGCGTTTACTGATTCCATTTGTAGACAGCTTTTATCTAGTGACTGCTGCGAAAGAAAAACCGGTAAATGACCTCTTTCAAGTCTTTTCGTTGGCCAGTTGGTCCCGTTCTGAGAAAGTTTTTCGCATCCGGGGAACCAAGCGCGGGGTCTACCACCTGTCAGAAATTGAGCTCCACTGTCGCAGCCTGTTATTCCCAGAAGCAGTCACGCAAAAATATCCGCTAAACAAAGAGATTATCGTGTTTCCCAAACAAGTTTCTACACAAGAGGTTTTCCAAATTTTTCAACAATCATTAGGCGAACAACTCGCACAACAAGGTCTATTGCCAGATCCTTTGAGTTTTCGTGGAATTCGAGAATACCGTACCGGCGATCCGATCAAACAACTGGATCATAAGAAAAGCGCCCAAATGAATCAATGGATGATTCGAGAATATGATCCTACCGCCAATCAAGAAGTTACGCTGATTTTGGATCTACCGGAAAGCTCTGATTGGAAAAATGATCCCTTGGCAGAAGCCACAATTTCGTTATTTACCACCATTGCTGCAGAGTGCCAAAAGTTGGGCTACTTGACCCGCTGTCGCTCCAACGGTCGTGACAAAGAAGGCCAGCTGCTTTTCAATGATACCCTCCTCTCTCGTGCTGCCATTTTACAATCTGCTAGTCAGTTGGTACTAAAGCAGACCGCAGCGACAACAGACCATCTTCAAGACAACGTGGCATCAAATAAAAGCTGCTATATTTTCACTTCTGATGCTGCTTGGGACAACACAAAAGCAGCTTTGCTACAAGCAACTGGCGGAGAAGCGGCAACGGTGGTTATCGCCACACGATTGCCACAAAACCTTCAGCAGGACGGCCGACTAATAATCAGAGAGTGGGTGATTCAATGACAGCCATCAAACGCGTGAAAAGTGGTTTGGACATGCTCTTTCGCAGCCTTTTGGTTTTAGAATTGTTTTGGATCGTCTGGCTGGCTGTCATGAAATCACCGCTGACACTTCAGTGGTCTCTGATGATTGTCCTTGGGAGTCTCTTGGGGGTGCCTCTGATCAACCGACTACAGCGAAAATGGCCACCTGTCTATCAACTGCTTGCGCTTTTGCTCTTGTTTTCTGGTATCTGGTCATTGTCGGGTTTTTCAATTTCATTGGCAGGTTTCCTGATTTTGATAGGCGTTTTAGGGAGCATTCCGCAAGAGTCTTACTCGCGGCTGATGGTATTTTGCCCTCTTGCCCTTTACACGATGGGCTATTTTCAAAACAGCACCCAGCAGCGCTTACTTGCTTTGTTGATGGTTGTAGTCATTCTGGTGATTTTATTACTGCAAGCCTATCTTAAAGAAACCGCTGCGGCTTTAGATTTAAGCAAAGCACTGGATGGCACTTCCCAAGGCAGCTTTTTACTGATCAGTCGGCAGCAACTACGTCTTTTGGTAACTACAGTCACAACACTAGGGTCATTGCTTTTGGGTCTTATGGCCTGGCTACAGCCTTTTGGTACGTTTGTGTCTCGTCAAAAAGAAGTGACACCCCCTGAACAAACAGCCGCTTCTAACAGTGGGCAAGTCTTTCAGCCACAACCAGGAGGATTTGACACCGATCAATTGGCTGCCGGACACAAACCTAATCAATTGCTTCTGCAGGTTTGGGCATTTTTGGAAACTGGCATGAAACTAATTTTACTGATTGCTGTGGTTCTTATTTTATTGTTTACCCTCTATCGGATGTTGCGTTACCTAAAGATGAAACAGCCCGTGATACAAGAAGAAGATCCTCCTGCTGAAGCTGACTTTATCCTGCTAGATAAAAAAAAGACCAAACGTCCGTCGCCTTTTTTACCTCGAGGAGATTACAACCAGCGGGTCCGTCGCCTATTTAAAAAGGAAGTGGGGAAACAGTTTCATAAAGATGCTACCCCTCGTCAACTCTTGGCTCTTCTGCCGCTTCCAGTTGACTATGCTTATCAGTTAGCCCGCCTTTACGAAAAAGCTCGCTATGATCAACAGACAGTCTCAAAAGATGAGTGGACACAATTGAAAGCACTGGCAAAACAACGATAAGAAGGCTGGGGCTGCGCCAATAGTTTAGTCACCGTCCGCTGAAGCCAACAGGACCAAACGTGAGACCCCAAAAGCCGACGATCTTCCATTAAAATTACTGGAAGATCGCCGGCTTTTCATTGCTAAAAATTTCAAATGTAGGCTTTCTCTGATTTTATCAAGGGAAGTCAGCCTCATTCACTGCTCTTGACACACATGGTCATGTTCTCTCTCTTTGGACTAAGACATAAAGGTTGTCACAAATTTTTCCATCCGTCTACTTTTTATTAATTGTGGCTAAACATCCGCTATTTAGCAATTGGAAATTACTGATGCCACATTCCCTTTATTGTTTGGCTTTTTTTACAGGGAACAATTTACTCAGTGCTTTCGAGGCTAGGTAAATGATGAACAACACCAAAAACACGCCACCCCAGCCCAATACTAACAGTTCAAATGACTGCTTCAGATCCTCCATATTCACAGACATGGTCTTTCACCCTTTCATCAAGTCAACAGTGCTAACAACAAGCCGCCTGCAATCACCGAGGCAATCTGTCCAGAGACATTGGCGCCGGCTGCATGCATCAAAATAAAGTTTTGCGGGTCTTCTTCTGTAGCCATCTTTTGGATTACGCGACTGGACATCGGAAATGCCGAAATCCCTGCGGCACCAATCATCGGATTGATTTTTTCTTTGCGGAACAGATTTAAAAACTTCGCAAAAAGAACACCGCCCACTGTATCCATGATAAAAGCAATCAACCCTAGGAAAATTACCATCAGCGTGTCTAATTTCAAGAATTCTTCATAGTGCATACTCACCGAAATGGAAAGACCTAACAAGATGCTGACGATGTTCACCAGTTCATTTTGTGCTGTAATCGACAGTCGATCCAAGACACCACATTCCCGCAAAAGATTCCCGAACATCAAAAAACCTACCAATGGCAAAGAAACCGGCGCAATCAACCCCGCCACGATACAGATTACCACAGGAAATAGAATCTTAGCCGTTTTTGAGACTTCTCCCGCGCGATAATTCATGCGGATCCGGCGTTCTTGTTTAGTAGTGACTGCTTTGATTGCGATAGGCTGAATGATTGGTACCAACGACATGTAAGAATACGCCGCTACCATAATTGCCCCCATATATTTGGAGTTTAAAGTATTGGCTACAAAAATCGAAGTTGGGCCGTCTGCTGCGCCGATAATTCCGATTGACGCTGCGTCATTCATGTCAAAGCCTAACAAAACTGCCATGATTACCGTAAAGAAAATCCCAAACTGAGCGGCAGCGCCGAACATCAGCATAAAAGGATTTTGCAATAATGGTCCAAAATCGATCATCGCTCCAATCCCAATAAACAATAGCAACGGGAAAAGCTCGGTCTTGATTCCCATGTCAAACAGCACTTGAAAAGGGCCCGGCTCTCCTCCGGCTGTCAATACGCCGGAATTTGGAAAATTTACCAAGATCGTTCCCAACCCCATTGGCACTAAAAGCGTCGGTTCGTATTCCTTTTTGATACCTAAATACATCAGCAGGCCGCCAATCAGCATCATGATAATTCGACCGGGTTCTTGCCCCATGCCAATCACGCCTTCCAACAATGTTTCCATCCACTTCACTTCCTAATCGACTAATGATTGTCCTGTCTTTGACCGCTCTATCTAAGATTGCGTTATTGATATCCCTAAACATCATAATTTTGCGCTGCGATTGATAGCGCATCCAAAATCACCCTATTTTCGACTATAAAGCATCAAAATAAAACATCGTGTGTAAAATCTATCTCAGCCTCAGGACATCAAAATTACAACTTATGTAGGACTTGTATATATTGTAACATGTTTTTTATTCAGCTGCTCCTACCTGCGGATTTCTGGAAAAATTTTTTCTGCTGCTTATTCCAAGAATCGCAGCCGAAAAACGAAAAGCGTGATTTCAATCATTTCTGAATGCTACTAACAGAGTGAGCCTTTCAACAAAAAAAGAAGCAACTTCCCACATTGGAAGTTGCTTCTTTTTTTACTTATAACACACCTTTAGCAGCCTTCGCTTTTGAGGATAGTGGCAAAATGAGAGTCACCATCTCGTTTGATTTATCGATTATTCATCGGTGTATTTTTGTAAGGCATGCTCTGTTACGATCAAATTGACAACAGACATAATCACTGCCACCAAGATTGCCGACCCAAAGGATGAAAAACCGAAATGGTTGGCTCCCACCAAGTTTGAAGTGATCACCAGCATCCCAGCATTGATCACAAAAGTGAACAAGCCCAAAGACAACAAGGTCAAAGGCAGAGACAACACCAAGAGAATGGGTCTTAAAAAGCCGTTAAGAAACGACAGAATCAGAGCTGCCAAAAGAGCTGTCAAAAGACTTGACACATGCACCATGTTGGGGAAGAGCACCGTTAGACCGATAAAAGTCAGTGTATTGACCAACAGACGCTGGAAATAAGTCATTAGAAATCACTCCAGTCGTCATCGTCGATCTTTTCAGCTTCTTTACGTTTTTGCGGTCCTTGCTTAAACTGTTTGTAGTCCCGGTTCGTTTGGGTATTGCGGTTTTGGTAATAAGGATTGCGGCCATTTCCGCCAGTAGTATGATTACGGCCAGAAGGGATGATCAACGCCAAGATGATGTACAACGTGATGCCGGGAAACGCCACCGTCACCAAAGACAAGAAGACGTAGATCACACGGATGATCGTTGCATCAATACCCAAAAATTCAGCGATACCACCCAAGGTACCAGTAAACACAACATTGTCGGTAGATTTAGTCAATTTTCTTCTCATATTCTTTCACCTCTATCCCTTCAATTTTACCGTATTTTCCAGAGGATTTCACCTCAGATTTTTTTCGTTTTTGTTTCCTACTTTAATTGTAGGAAACAAAAACGTCTGAAATTTATTTATCTGTATCTTTCAATAAGATATTACCAGTAGTTGTAGATAGGTCCAATTGTGCCAAGCTATCTTCCACTACGCGACGGAACTGCAGCAATTGGTTCAGTTTTTCTCTTTTTTCCCGTACAATCTCGACTTCACTCATTCGGGAATTAATCTTACCCAGATTAGTCTTAGCCACGCCTTCAACTCCCAGATCAGCCGGTAACGCAACTTTCACATTGCCATTCACCGAACTGGCGTCCACTTTTTTCAAGCCACGCTCCTTAAAGGTCAATTTAATATCTCCGTTGACCAGTGAGGCGCCGATAGTTTGTGGGGTCGCCTGTACTGTAATTCCGCCGTTGACATTTTCGATGATTGTGTCCATGATTTCGCCATCAGCGATCTTGATATTGCCATTGACACCGGCAACCTCCAGCATAGTTGCACTGATCTTTTCAAAATCAATATTGCCGTTAGTTGACTGGGTGTAGACATCCTTCGCTTCCAAATCCTTGACGAGGATATTGCCATTCAAAAGTTTGACTGACACATGATCATACATCCGTTTTGGCAAATAGAAGCTCAAATCAGCACGCACTCGTTTGTTAGGCACATGGAAAAGAATATGATCGTCATCAACTTCAATCTTGCTGCGATCATTGAAGGCATCAATTGGTGTCGCTGCATCCATCTTCCCATACAACGTAATTTTCGCGTCTACTTTCACATGATCTTCTTCCCAAAAATCGAAAGTCACGTTTCCGTTAGCGGCTTTGACATCAAGAATTGTCGCTTCTGAGGCAGGAAACTCGAATGTATGGTCAAATTTAGTATTGGCAACGCCTGGTACGCGGATGCTGATATCTTTCCATTCTACGTTGTCGTTAAACGATTGCGAAACAGAATTGATGGTTTGCTTGAAGAAGCGCCCCAACTGACTACCAGCTTCTGCCATTTTTTCGCCGGCCTGGCTGAAAGCTTCAGTTGCTTGATCTTTCCATTCATCATTAAACTTATTACGAAAATCATCTTTCATTTGGGACCATTGATCTTTTTTCAGACCTTTCAAACGGTTTTCCAACTCTGATTTTTCAACTTCGAGGTCATCAGCAGCTGCTTCCAATGCTTGCAGTTCCCCTTCTAACTCTCGCCGTTCAGTTAGTTCTTCTTCCGAAAGAATACCTAATTCTTCTTTGGTGTTCAATTCCATCAGTTGCCCTTGGATTTCTTCTTTTTGGGTATTCAGTCCCGCGATTTCCACATTCAACTCGTCCAGTTCGGCTGAGGCTTGATTAGCTTCTGTAGCCAGGTCATCCAAGATTGATTCCAACTGCTTACGATCTTCGTCTTCTTTTTCTTGGAGTGTTTGAGCGAAATCTTTTTCTTCAGGATCTTCCAGTAATGTTTCAACCGTTTCCTGTTTTTCGGCTGTCACTTCATCGTTTGCTTTTTTGATTTGCTTTTCGTCTTTTTCCTTGGCCATGCTTTCCAGCAGATCTAAGGCTTCCTCTGTTGAAAGCACACCTTTTTTCACTAAGTCCAGTACACGTTCTCTTTCATTCATGGCTTAGGAGCCTCCTTGAGTGTTTCATATTTGCAGGTATCTGTCATTACCTTACATTGCTATTATGCCAAGAATGCTTCCCTTTGTCATAGGACTAAAGACCGAACTTTTTCCCAACTATCGATGTAGAAATGATTGCTTCCGGTTTCATGCGTCCTCTTACTCTTTTTGCCGCTAAAAATAAATTTCTTCAAATTACGATTAAAAATCACTCATTAATAACTATTTCCAATCGCATTAGTCAATAATAACCTTACCTTTATTGAAACGAGTAGATGTTATGGAAAAAATCAGCGGATTGCTCTTTTGGATACCAGTTGTCTTATTTTTTTCAATCGCCCTATTTTTTGTGCGTTGGAGCAAAGACCGGATCACATTAGCCGGATTGTCACTTGTCGTGTTTTTCTTTATTTATCAAGTCCTCAACCATCGTCACTTTGATTCTCCGTGGCTTTTATTCTTACGGCTCTTGGGACTCTTTTTTTCGATGATTTTCCTGATTATCTTTTTGAAAAAGCAGAGTCGCTGACTACCTTACCTTACTTAAATTAAAATAAGACAAAAACGGCCTCAATCCCAAAAGTAAAGGATTGAGGCCGCTTCTTTGATTAAAACTCTTCGTCGTGATTGGAATTTAGTTCTGTGATCTTACCGGTAGCCAAGTAAACGATCCATTCGCAGATATTAGTCACGTAATCCCCGATACGCTCCAAGTACTGAGCTACTGACAAGTAGTCAGTTCCGCTGATGACGGTCTCAGGGTTTTCTTTCATGGCGTCGATTGCTTTATAGTAGATTTGGCTATAGAAATCATTGATTCGCTGGTCCATATCGGCAATCAGACGTGCGTCTTCTTCGTTGGTCTTCACATAAGCCACTAAGACATTGTCTACCATTTTTTTCACGTAGTCAGACATATCTGAAATTTGTTTTTCGATATCTGGGATTCGTGTTTCCCCTTTGACTCGGATCGTTGATTTAGCGATAGATACCGCATGGTCGGCCATCCGTTCCAAATCTGAGCTGGCTTTCATAACTGTGATAATCATACGCAAGTCTGTTGTCACTGGTTGTTGCAAAGCAATCATCTCAAAGCTCTTTTTCTCCAGCTTGACCTCCATATCATTGATTTGAACATCGTTTGCGATAACTTCAGCGGCAAGCTCCTTGTCGTGCTTGATATAAGCTCTTACCGATTTATGGACCGCATTACTCACCATCATCCCCATCTCGTAAAACTGATTGTGGAGATTCAATAATTCTTCTTCAAATTGTGTCCGCAACATATTGTACATTCCTCACTTTCGTCTCACGAAAAATCGCTGATATCAGCCGAAGCGTCCGGAGATATAATCTTCAGTTTCTTTTTTACTAGGATCCAAGAAAATCTTTTTGGTGTTATCAAATTCAATCAAATTGCCGTCCAGAAAGAAGGCTGTTCGGTCAGAAATCCGGGAAGCTTGTGACATGTTGTGAGTCACGATAATCATCGTATACCGTTCTTTCAATTGGAAAAGCGTGTTTTCGATTTTCCCTGAAGAGATGGGATCCAGCGCACTGGTAGGCTCATCCAGCAAAATAATATCTGGATCCACCGCCAATACCCGTGCAATACACACCCGCTGTTGCTGTCCCCCGGATAAAGAAAGGGCACTTGAATGGAGCTTGTCTTTAACATCTTCCCAAACAGAGGCGGCTTTCAGGCTTTCTTCCACCACTTGATCCAGCTTTTCTTTGTCTTTTTCACCTTTTAATTTTAACCCATAGATGACGTTTTCGTAAATGGAAAATGGAAAGGGATTTGGCTGTTGAAAGACCATGCCGATTTCCTTGCGCAACTCGACAATGTCTTGTCGAGGACTATAAATGTCCTGGCCTTTGTATTGCACATTGCCGGTGACAGTCACTCCGGGAATCAAGTCATTCATTCGATTCAACGTTCGCAGATAAGTCGATTTCCCGCAACCGGAAGGACCAATCATAGCGGTGATTTCATTACGGTTGAAACCCATGGTAATACCCTTTAGCGCTTCTTTTTTTCCATAATACAGATGCAAGTCCTGTGATGATATCAACTGTTCAGACATAGTTTTCCTCCTGAAAAGGCAAGCCACCGGAAACAAACAGCCACCGGCCGCCGTAGCCTTTGCTCTTAGCCGAAATGCCCTGAGACATAATCTTCAGTGGCTTTAATCTTCGGTCGGGTAAAGATTTTACGGGTTTCATCATATTCCAACGCATGACCTAAATAGAAAAAGGCAGTATAATCACTGATTCGAGCCGCCTGTTGCATATTGTGGGTCACGATGATGATCGTGTAGTTTTCTTTTAGATTTACCAGTGTTTCCTCAACTGTCCCGGTAGAAATCGGATCTAGTGCCGACGCAGGTTCATCCAGCAATAAGATGTCTGGTTTCATCGCAATCGCCCGGGCAATGCACAGGCGTTGCTGTTGTCCACCGGATAAGGCTAACGCACTTTTATTCAGGCTATCTTTCACCTGGTCCCACAGTGCTGCTTGCTTCAAGCTGGTCTCTACAATTTCGTCTAGCTTGTGTTTGTCTTTTTCACCGTGTCGTTTTAAAGCAAAGGTAATGTTTTCATAAATAGATTTACTGAAGGGATTAGGTCGTTGAAAGACCATTCCAATTCGTTTCCGCATCTCGTAGACGTCGATATCGGATCGATTCACATCTACGCCTTTGTACATAATTGAGCCAGTGACTTTCGTTCCTGAGATCCCGTCATTCATGCGATTAAGTGAACGAAGGTAGGTGGACTTACCGGATCCCGATGGTCCAATTAAAGCGGTGATGCATTTTTTTTCAAATTGTAAATCAACCCCGTGGATTGCTTCATTTTCACCATACCAGACCTTCAAATCTTCAGTATGCAAAGCAACATCATCGGGTTTATCAAAAGTGATAATATTGCGTTCATTGATATCGTAGCTCATGAGTTTGCTCCAATCTTATGCGGAAGTCATTTTCTTGTACAGACGCTTACCGACAGCTCGGGCGCCGAAGTTGAACAACAAGACAGCGATGATCAACACTGCCGAAGCACCGGCAGAAACCGCTGCGCCGTCAGGCATCGTACCTTCAGTATTGATCTTCCAGATATGCACAGCCAATGTTTCTGCCTGCCGGAAGATGCTGATAGGGCTGGATACGCTCAACGGGTTCCAATTCGTGAAATCCAAGGCGGGCGCACTTTGACCAGCTGTGTAGATCAATGCCGCCGCTTCCCCGAATATCCGACCCGAACTCAAAATGACACCTGTCAAAATTCCTGGTGTCGCTTCTGGAACTACGATTCGTAAAACCGTCTCCCACCGAGAAAGTCCCAGAGCTAAGCCCGCCTCACGTTGGGTGTAATGAACAGCCTGTAAGGATTCTTCGACATTCCGGGTCAAAAGCGGCAAGTTGAAAAAGGTCAATGCCAACGCACCAGAAATAATGGAAAAACCGTAACCAAACTGGATAACAAAGACCAGAAAACCAAACAACCCCACAACTACTGAAGGCAAGGAACTCAAAATTTCAATCGAGGTTCGGATGATATCTGTCACCCAGTTCTTTTTGGCATATTCTGAAAGATAGATGCCTGCGCCTAAAGAGATTGGAAAACTGATTAACATCGTGATAAACAACAAGTAAAAGGAGTTGAACAGCTGGATTCCGATCCCGCCGCCTTCTTGATAGGCTCTGGAAGGCTGTGTCAAAAATTCCCATGAAATGTGTGGCAAGCCCCGAGCTAAGATGTATAGCAGTAAAGCCGCCAAGATCAAAACAATCGTTGCTGAAATGCCGTACAAAACTCCGGTTGCAATCTTGTCTGAGCGTTTTGCATTCATTTGCTAAAGGCCCCTTTCTTCCCAATCAAACGGATAATAATATTAAAGATTAATGACATCAACAAGAGAATTAATGCCAGCGACCACAACACATTATTTTCCGCTGTTCCCATGATGGTGTTCCCGATTCCCATGGTCAAAATCGAAGTTAACGTAGATGCTGGTGTTACCAGAGAAGTTGGCATCAAAGCAGCATTACCGATGACCATCTGGATAGCCAAAGCTTCACCGAACGCGCGCGCCATGCCGAAAACCACGGCAGTTAAAATCCCCGGTACCGCTGCCCGCAAAACGACCTTGTAAATTGTCTGCCAACGAGTGGCTCCCAATGCTAATGAAGCTTCTCGATAATGCCGAGGAACAGACTTTAGGGCATCAACCGTCATGGTCGTCACCGTTGGTAAAATCATAACGAACAACACAAAGGTCCCCGCAAGAATACCAAAACCGGTGCCGCCAAAAACGGAACGAACTGCCGGAACAATCACCGACAAACCGATAAAACCATAGACGACTGAAGGAATCCCCACCAACAGCTCAATAACCGGCTGGAGAATTTTTTGTCCTTGTTTTGGCGAGATTTCTACCATAAAGACCGCCGCCCCAATTGCAAAGGGGGTAGCTACGATTGCCGATAAGAAAGTTACAATAAATGAGCCGGCAATCATCGGGAGTGCACCAACTTGTGGCTTCCCATCAGGACCTAGCTGACTGGGATTCCAATCCGTGCCAAACAAAAAATTCATGACACTAATCTTATCTTTGAAGAATGTTGCCAATCCCTTGCTGGCAACAAAATAGAAGATTGAAACAACTACCACTACGATCAATGCGATACACAGAAAACTGATGAACTTTCCCCGTTGCTCCATCCGTGCCCGTTTGGACTTAGTGGTCAACGCTTTTTTAACATCTTCTTCCAAAATGATTCCTCCTGAACACTCGGTTTGAGCTCATTGATATTGAGATTTGGAACAGTTTACGTCAAATTCAGAATACCATGTTGCTGCCGGCTTGTCCTTTTCGACCTATCCCTGGGCGCCTTTTGGCATCTGGACTACAAGCACAACGCGATTGAAAAGCTATTTCGGCTACCAACATGATTTTTTCCGCTCTCAACAAAAAAACAACCGCCGTACTCCATCGCTACACAAGCGAGAAGCAGGTGTTGTCTTCCTGCACAGAATACTGTTTTATTTTAGGTGACCAACATCAATTTTGGATAAACTTATTGTAAATTTTGTGTAAAGATCCAAAAATAAGGGCAGCTTGTAGAATCAAAAGACCGAAAAATCACAATGTCTTCACAGTGCTCCTTGAAAAATCCCTACTAGTTGATCAGATTTCCTTGCCAGTCTCGTTCTACCTTCATCTTGGAGACCGGAATATAACCCAACTTGCCTACGATTTCTTCTTGTACCTCAGCAGACAAGATATAATCCAAAAAATCTTGCGTCAATGCATCAGGTTTTCCCTTTGTATACATATGCTCGTAAGCCCAAATCTTCCAATCATTGGTGGTGACATTTTCATCTGTCGGCTCCACACCATCAACTTTCAACGTTGCGACATCTTTTGAAACATAGGAAAAAGCAACATAACTGATTGCTCCCGGTGTGTCTGCGACGATTTGACGAACCATCCCACTGGAATCTTGCTCTTGAGCACGGATGGCAGTTTTTCCTTCCAATACCCATTTTTCGAAAGTTCCCCGAGTCCCAGAGCCAGCTGCTCGGTTCAAGATGACAATCTCCTGATCTGCGCCGCCTACTTCTTTCCAATTCTTGATTTCACCCAAAAAAATATCCCGCAATTGCGTCATCTTTAGATCCGTTACACCAACTTTTTTATTGACGATTGGCGTAATTCCAACAGTCGCTACCTTATGATCAACTAACTTAGAAGCGTCAATCCCACTTTTTTCTTCAGCAAATAAATCGGAATTACCGATTTCAACAGCCCCAGACTGTACTTGACTCAAACCAGTCCCACTTCCGCCCCCTTGGACATTGATGAATTTGCCTGGGAATTTGTTCTGGTATTCCTCTGCTACAGTTTCTACCAAAGGCTGTAGTGCCGAAGATCCCACTGCCGTAATGGATTCTCCGCGATCAATCCATTTGGCACATCCCGTCAAAAGTACGCAAGCACCTAAAGCCAGCGTAAGAAAAATTCGTTTTTTCATAATTCAGCAATCTCCTTTTTATGCTTCAACTCATTCAGCATTACCGTTTTTAAAACTGTTCATTATTGTAACAGGCTACATACTTACCGTAAAGGATTTCTCATAATTTCATTTTTACCAGCACCCTCTTTTAAAAAGAACAGGGTTGCTGCAAATAAATCTATTTTAACATTAGCAGTGATTATTGAAAATCTCAAATCCATCTTGTAGCCGGTATTATTTTTACAACGTCTCTAAAAAAAGACTAGGCTGCTTTCTTGGGATATGCTATACTGTCCATTGAAAAACGTCCCTAAAAAAGAACGAACGTATTTTCTTGCTTCCCCAAACGAGAAAACCCTTTTACTCCCGTTGTTCTAGACGTTTTCAATCAGCAGTGACTCCCCCATAGTCCCCGCTGATTTCGAAAAGAGGACCTACCCCGGTTCCTCTTTTCGGTAATACATAGAAACAAAGACGATCAGAGCATCCTTCAATGCTTATGATCGTCTTTTTTTAAAGTAATGGCGAAATCAGCCGAGCTAACCCTTCTTTGATTTTGATTATCAGTCCTCGATTTTGATAACTTGTCATAGTCATCGGTTTCGAATCTCGACTATCTTGGAAAAAGGCGTCCCGCACCGTTTGTGCCATCTGCTCATCATACAAAATGCAATTCACCTCAAAGTCCAATCTGAAAGAGCGGACATCAATATTTGCCGAACCGACGGACACGATGCCGTTGTCAACAATCATTGTTTTGGCGTGCATAAAACCCTTCTCGTAGGTCTCCACCACCGCCCCATATTCCAGTAATTCCGCAGCAAAAGAATAGGTTGCCCAATAAACAAAGGGGTGATCTGGCTTATTGGGGATCTGTAATTGCACAGAAACACCTGAAAGCAAGGCCAATTTCAACGCTTCATGGATCGATTCGTCAGGAATATAGTAAGGGGTTTGGATTAAAATCTCACTTTTTGCCATGCTTATCATCTTCAAATAAGTCATTTTGATCTGCTCAAATTCTGAATCTGGGCCACTGGTAACAACTTGCAAGGAAACTTTTCCTTGATCTGCAATCTCAGGAAAAAATTCTTTTGCATAATGCACTTCATCCGTATGCTGTGAATTCCAATCCATCAAAAAGCGATTTTGTAGAGAATAAATGGCTTCTCCTTTAATTCGCAGATGATTGTCCCGCCAATAGCCAAATTTTTTCACCAACCCCAAATATTCATCCCCCACGTTAAAGCCGCCAGTATAGCCGATACAACCATCGATAACAACGATCTTGCGGTGGTTACGATAATTGATGCGCGGGTTGATATAAGGAACAAACAGTGGGAAAAACAGCGCCACCTCACCCCCGGCTTGCTTCAATTCATCAAAAAAGTTCAAGGAAACTTGCGTCGATCCCCAAGCATCCAATAAAACTCGCACCGCCACTCCTCTTTTAGCTGCTCGCACCAGTGCATTTCTGACTTCTATCCCCAATGAATCGCTGCGATAGATGTAATATTGCATATGGATATGATTTTGGGCCTGTTCAATATCTGCGATGAGGGCATCAAATTTTTCCCGCCCATCCGTATATAGCTTGACATCATTAGTCGTGGTATACAACGAGCGCTCAAAAACGGTCAGCATGTAGACCAACTGCCGGACGTCCACTTGAGCTGTTGGCGGATGAGGAAACAGATCTCGCTGCAGCGCTTGTCGTTGCTCTTCAATCTCTACATTCATCCCCAGCTTGCTTTGCATTTTCAAATCAAAAATTTTATCTTTTGATATCCCGCGACCAAAAAAGATGTAGAGAACAAAACCCAGAATAGGGATGAACATCAATACCAATAGCCAAGCCCAAGTCTGGGCTGTCTGCCGCCGCTCCCGGAAAACGATTACAACAGATAATAAAATATTAGCAATGACAATGATTGTAAAAATATTTTCGGTAATAAGCTGCATTCTTTTTCTCCAACTTGAACACTTTTCTTTCAGGATAGCGGAACAATAGCAGCTTGTAAAGCTGCAGGCCTACAGTTTTATCCATCCATTGTTTCCAGCTTTCAGATTGCAACTTTAGCCGGAATTTTGAGTCAAGCTGACTCCGGTTGATGCAGACATAAAAAAAGCGATCCGAATGATCGAATCGCTTTTTACAATCAGATTTTTAAGAAACGGCGCATGGATAGAACAGATCCCAGAGAACCGATCAAGAAGCCAACCAGTACCATCATTAGAGAAATTTTCCACCCCAATGCATCTGGCGTTACCATACTGTAATTTGAACGCAGCAAAATCGGGTTCATAATTTGGTAAACCTTGCCATAACCGAAGACTACCAACAAAACAGGAATAATCGCACCAATCAGTCCAATCCAACCGCCTTCAAGGAAGAAAGGCCAACGGATATAACCATTTTTGGCCCCTACCAAGCGCATAATCTGGATTTCTCGTTGTCGAGAAATAATCGTGATTCGGATCGTGTTGGAAATCAAGAACATCGCGACAAACAGCAGTAACGCTGCCGCAGCCAGTCCCCAAGTTTTCACTAAGTCAGCAATCTTAAAGATTTTTTCAGACTCCAAACCACCGTAATCTGCCTTGTACACATTGGCCAATTTCCCGGCATCCTCTGCGACGTTTTTCGTCAACTTCGGCTCAGTAGTGCTCACAATGAAAACATCATATAGCGGGTTGCTGTCTTCATCAAACAAATCCCATTCCGGACCCATTGTCTTTTTAATTTTGTTCAGCTCAGCATCTGCGCTCGAGAATTTAACATCTTTTACATTGCTCAGCTGCTTTAGCTCGGTTTCTAATTTTTCGATTTCGGGCTTTTTCGTCCCGTACTCGATAAAGACTGAGACATCAACGTTGCTTTCGATATCCTCAGCTAACTTGGTGGCATTCATAATAACCGCCATAAAGATCCCCACCAAGGATAAAGTAATAGCCACAGCACTGACTGAGGCAACTGTCATCCACCCGTTACGCTTCAGGCTCTTGATACTCTCAAGTAAATGACGGAAAAAAGTTCTAATCATCGTATCCGTATTCCCCTTCCGCTTGGTCTCGAATGATTCGACCATTTTCAATGGCAATCACTCGGTGACGAATCGTGTTTACGATGGTCGAATTGTGTGTCGCCATCACGATTGTCGTGCCTTGGGCGTTGATACGATCCAAGAGCTTCATAATTTCCCACGAATTTTCCGGGTCAAGGTTCCCCGTTGGTTCATCACAGATTAAAACTTTCGGCGTATTAACGATTGCCCGGGCAATTGATACCCGCTGTTGTTCCCCACCGGAAAGTTCACTTGGAAACACCCGAACCTTATGCTTTAGTCCCACCAGATCCAATACTTCCATAACCCGTTTTTTTATTTCACGGGGTTTACGTCCAATGACTTGCATTGCATAAGCTACGTTTTCATAAACCGTTTTTTTCGGCAACAGCTTATAATCTTGAAAGACAACGCCAATTTCACGACGCATCAGTGGGATTTCACGATTTTTGATTCCCACCAAATCGTGTCCGGCAACGTTCAATGTGCCTTTTGTTGTTTTTTCTTCTCGATACATCAACTTGATAAAAGTGGACTTACCAGCCCCAGAAGGACCTACCACGTACACGAATTCACCTTGATCGATGTTGATGGTGATATTACGGATGGCAGTTGTACCGTTGGAGTACTTTTTCATTACATCCTTCATTTCAATCATGGCTATCTCTCCATCTTGATAGATTTCAATACTCACGTAGTATAGCACATGAATATTGCAACTTTCTTTCATTAGGTTACATTTATGTGTCAATTATTGGCATACAGCAAAAAAACCAGTGGGAAGCGGCATTTGAAATCCTCCTTCTCACGAATTATTTCCAAAGAAGATAGCAAATAGCTTTATTTAATGCATGGCACTTTGCAAAAGATCATCGAAAGAAACGGCAACTGCCATTTTATCCGATGATCACTCTTGTATTTATTCCCGATTGAGCTTCAACTTCAGATAGGCATCGATGAAACCATCCAGTTCCCCATCCATGACTGCTTGCACATTCCCAGTTTCAAAATTCGTCCGATGATCCTTCACCATTGAATAAGGATGGAACACATAGGAACGAATCTGGGAACCCCAACCAATTTCTAACTGTTCCCCTCGCAGGGCGGCTGCCTCTTGTTCTTGTTTTTCAATCTCCAATTGATACAGCTTAGCTTTCAACATTCCCATCGCTGTATCTCTGTTTTGAAATTGAGAACGCTGTGCTTGGCTGGCAACTACGATCCCGGTAGGAATATGGGTGATACGGACGGCGGAGGAGGTTTTATTGATGTGCTGTCCTCCAGCCCCGCTAGCCCGAAAGACGTCTACACGGATATCATCTGGGTTAACTTCGATATCAATATTGGCATCCAATTCCGGCATCACATCGCAAGAGCAAAAAGAGGTATGGCGACGTTTTGCCGAGTCAAAAGGTGAGATACGAACCAAACGATGGACCCCTTTTTCCGATTTTAGATAGCCATAGGCATTGTACCCTTTAATCAACAAGGTCACGCTCTTAATACCGGCTTCATCTCCCGCTTGATAATCCAGCGTTTCCACCTGATAGCCATGTTGATCAGCCCATCTGGTATACATACGCAACAGCATGCTGCCCCAGTCTTGAGACTCGGTCCCGCCGGCTCCTGGATGCAATTCAACGATGGCATTGTTATGATCATAAGGCTCGTCTAACAGCATCGACAGCTCATAAGTATTCATCTGTTCGGCAACTTGTCCCAGACGTTCCTCCAGCTCTTGCTGCATCTCCTCGTCGGGCTCTTCAGTAATCATTTCTTCCATCATAACCAGCTCCTCGACTTCTCCGGCCAAATGCTGGAAAGAGTCGTAAGCCTCTTTGTTGGCATTGTTTTCGTTGATGACTACTTGGGCAGCTTCCGTATCGTCCCAAAAGCCCGGTTCAGCCATCTTGTGCTCTGCTTCAGCAATGTCTTCTTCCAACTGATCTAAGTCAAAGAGACCCCCTAAAGCTTGTGATTTTTGTTTGCATTTCGTCAAGGGTGTTGCGGATTTCTGCTAATTCCATCTTGATCGCTCCTCTTTATAAACTCATTATTCTAAACTGATTATTCTCCCATTGCCTCAACGATTCTTCGAAAAAAGTAATCGCAGTTGAGATTTTTTCATTAAAACAGGCTGGTAAAAGCACCAGCCTGTCTGCATCCTTCGATTATTGTGACAGCTTTGGCGAAATTTGTCAAAAGGTGACGAACTTACAAGCCTTTGCCGTGACAATTTTTATACTTCTTGCCGCTGCCGCAAGGACATGGATCGTTTCGACCAACCTTTTCCACATGAACTGGGGCTTGTTTTTGCGCCTGTTCTTCTTCTGGCTGTTCCGGCTGTCCTTGTGCTACTTGTTCCCGTTGAACGTTTTGACGGATCTCAGCTTTCATAAACAGACGGGTTACTTCAAATTCGATGGCACCAATCATGTTTTCAAACATGTTGTAGCCTTCTGTCTGATATTCAACCAATGGATTGTTTTGACCATAAGAACGCAAACCAATGGATTGACGCAATTGGTCCATCTCGTCGATATGGTCGGTCCATTTGGAGTCAACCACTCGCAAGATCACAACTTTTTCAAATTCCAGTAGCTGTTCTGGAGAATTCAACTGTTCTTTTTTCTGATTGAAGATTTCTTCTGCACGACTGTAAAGTTCATCTTTAATCTGTTGTGCATCTTTGTCTTTCAGATCTTTTACTGTGATGGAATCTTCATGGACCAACGTATTACCGGCAAAGTCCACGATTGCTTCCAAATTCCATTCAGGCTGTTCCAGCTGCGTATGAGCATCCACGGCCCGCTCAATTGTGCGTTTCACCATGTTCATCAGCGTGCGATTCAGATCCTTTTCTTCCATGATGACTTCTTGGCGCTGACCATACATAACTTCCCGCTGTTCACGCATCACATCATCATATTGCAAGACGTTTTTACGAGTGTCATAGTTGTTGCCTTCCACGCGTTTTTGAGCACCTTCGACTTGTTTGGTGATCATTTTGGACTGGATTACTTGATCTTCTTCAGCCACATTCAACCGTTCCATGAAGGATTTGATGCGATCAGAACCAAACCGTTTCATCAAGTCATCTTCTAAGGACAGATAAAATTGGGAAACCCCTGGATCACCTTGACGACCAGAACGTCCCCGCAACTGGTTATCAATACGACGAGATTCATGGCGTTCAGTACCAATGACTGCCAAGCCACCCAACTCAGCCACTCCTAAGCCTAATTTGATATCGGTACCACGACCGGCCATATTGGTGGCGATGGTTACTGCACCTTTTTGTCCAGCATTCAAAATGATTTCGGCTTCTTTAAAGTGATTTTTTGCGTTTAACACTTCATGAGGCACTTGTTCTTTATCCAACAAATTAGAGAGTAATTCAGAAGTTTCCACTGCCACGGTACCTACCAAAACCGGCTGGCCCTTGCGATGACGATCCTTGATGTCCTGAACGACTGCTTTAAACTTGCTGTCTAAAGATGGGTATAACAAATCTGAGCGGTCATCACGAATCACTGGACGGTTGGTTGGAATCTGAATGACTTGCATGTTGTAGATTTCACGGAACTCTTCTTCTTCAGTTTTGGCCGTACCGGTCATCCCTGCTAATTTTTTGTACATCCGGAAGTAGTTCTGGAAAGTGATAGTAGCCATCGTTTTGGTTTCGTCTTCAATCTCAACGCCTTCTTTGGCCTCGATTGCTTGGTGCAGACCATCTGAGTAACGACGTCCATCCATGATTCGCCCGGTAAATTGGTCAACAATCATGACTTTACCCTCTGTCACCACATAATCAATGTCTCGCAGCATGATAAAGTTGGCCCGCAATGCTTGATCCATGTGGTGAGTCAAGGCGGTATTTTCGATGTCGTACAAGTTATTCAAACCAAATGTTTCTTCAGCTTTTTCAATCCCAGCTTCGGTCAATCCAATAGTCTTAGATTGAATATCAATCTTGTAGTCTTCTTCATTTTTCAGACGTTTCACAAAATTATCCGTACGGGTATAAAGGGCGGTGGATTTTTCTGCTTGACCGGAAATGATCAACGGGGTCCGAGCTTCATCCACCAAGATGGAGTCAACTTCATCCACCAAGGCAAAGTTCAACGGCCGTTGCACCATTTGGTTGCGATAAACTACCATGTTGTCTCGCAAGTAGTCAAAGCCCAATTCGTTATTGGTGCTATAAGTGATGTCACAAGCGTAAGCCTCACGCTTTTCTTCTGCGGACATGGCATTGGTATTTAATCCAACTGTCAAACCTAAGAAGCTGTACAGTTCACCCATTTCCGTTGAGTCACGAGTTGCCAAGTATTCGTTGACAGTAACCACGTGAACGCCTTCGCCACTCAATGCATTCAAATAAACCGGCATCGTTGCTGTCAAGGTTTTCCCTTCACCGGTACGCATTTCGGAAATATTCCCATCATGCAATACGATACCACCCATGATTTGTACGTGGTAAGGATATAAACCTAGGACACGACGAGCACCTTCACGAACGACAGCGAAAGCTTCTGGCAAGATGTCATCCAATGTTTTACCACTTTTCAGTTGTCCACGAAACTCGTCTGCTTTGTCGCGCAGTTGTTCGTCTGTTAAAGCAGCCATTTGATCGGCATAGCTTTCGACTTTATTGGCGATAGCGTCTAAGCGCTTCAATTCTTTTTTATCATTTTCAATAATCTTACGTAGGAAATTGGCCATGTAGTGATGATTCTCCTTTAAGTCAAATTGTTTCAATGCAGAAACTCTCCAGACTATTTTATCATTACTTTTCTACAAATGAAACAGTTAGAACAAGCTTGGAAGCTCTAAAGTACAAATTCTTAAAACTCTGAGGACTCCACCATCATTTCACAGGTTTTTTGACAATGAAGAAAGCCTCCACTGTCCCCCAATATGGCTGTTCAAAACGCAAAAAACGGGGACGCTATGCGCCCCCGCGGTACTGTTAGGATCAATCAGTTTCAATCAAGCCATATTTGCCGTCTTTGCGACGATAAACGATGCTTGTTCCGTTAGTTTCAGCATCTTCAAAGATGAAGAAATTGTGACCCAACATATTCATTTGCAGCACCGCTTCTTCGCTGTCCATTGGTTTCAAGGACAAACGTTTAGTCCGCACGATATCCAAATCGGTGCCATTTTCTTCTTCAGTCGGTTCATTGTTGAACAAAACTTGTGCATCGCTATTGGGAACACCGGTTTCACGGGATTTCCGATTGATTTTAGTTTTGAACTTGCGAATCTGGCGTTCCAACTTGTCGACCACCAAGTCGATGCTGGCATACAGATCCGGTGATGTCTCTTCAGCGCGCAATACCAGATATGGTAGTGGGATAGTTACTTCCACTTTCGCAGTTTTTTCGGTATATACTTTCAGATTCACATGAGCAGTTGCATTTGGTACGTCATTAAAGTAGCGTTCCAATTTTCCAACTTTCTTTTCCACGTAATCACGAATAGCATCTGTAACCTCGATATTTTCTCCGCGTACATTGTATCTAAACATAACAATTGCCCCTTTCATCTACCACTAAAGAAAGAACGAGGACCACTCTCGCTCCCTCTTCTTACTTTTATTATAGCGGACTCTCACTGTTTTGCAAACTTAAACGCTACCAATTTCAGTATATTCTTAACTACTCTTCTGCCTCAGCGAGCCAGTGAAAAGCTGCGAACCTCAGCTGGTTCATATGCCCATAAAAGTTCGGCTCCATGACGGATCGTTCGACCAGTAGTATAGACATCATCCACCAACAGGATTTTGCGTTTCGTGATGTGCTTGATGGTTGGCAAAACTTCATAGGGCTGCGGCATTTGCAAACGCTCTTGCCGATTCTTTTTTGATTGTGGCGCGCTGTGGCGACTGCGCACCAGCAATTCAGTCGTTTGGATACCGGCAGCTTGTAAAAACGCACTGGTCTGATTGAACCCCCGCTCAAAAAAACGCTCTTCTGACAGTGGAATCGGACAGATTAGATAACCATGATAAGCTTGTAAATGCTTTTTTACTTGCTGATTGAAGGTATGCCGCAAACGAAAGTCCCCAGAAAACTTATAACGACTCAACCATTCGGAGAATCCTTCATCATATTGAAATAATGCGTGATGATGCAACAAATGGGCCGGTCGTTGTGCTTGCCACCATTGACAATCCGGACAAGTACCTGTCACTCCCGACTTGCTGCAATACAAACAATTTGCAGCCGGATCAATCCGAGAAAAAAGCCCACTACAGTCCTTGCAGAGTTCAAAGTCTGAAAGTCGCCAAGGAAAAAGAAGCTCTTTGACCGTCAAATTGCGAATCACCGCTTTTTGACAATAGCCGCAGATCATCTTTTCGCCTCTTTTTTTGCCAATTGGTTCATTTGAATGATTTCCTTTATGGCTTTTCTGATCGCTAGTGTCTGTTCTTGAAAAAAGAAAAGCACACGGCCATTTCGTTGTGTTCCTTTACGATCCACTCGGCCAGCGATTTGCACCAACACGGACTTATTAAAGACCTCGTGTTCAGCTCCCATCACAACTACCGAAACCCTTTCAAAAGTTACACCTCGTTCCAAGATTGTCGTACACAAAAGGATATCCCACTGCTTGTTACGCAGCTGCAAAATCTTTTCTTCCCGCAGCGGATCCTGGGCAGAAACAAAAGTGATCTTTTTTTGCGGCAACTTTTCTTGCAAAACTTTTGTAATGTGCTTCATAAATGCGATATCTGGGCAAAAGAACAATACTTGGTTTTCTTTGAGTAGCTGTTCACAAATTCTCAGAACCCGCGCTAATCGCAAGGGATATTTGGCAAGATTTCGCCAATCCTCTAAAAAGAATAATTCCGGCACTACTAAAGGTCGGCGATGGTAACGCTGGGGTAGATGCAAAACTTGCCAGTTCTCACTTTTTGCTTTCTGTAAAAGGTTCTTCGTAGGTGTCGCTGTCAAACAAACCCGTACGCCCATCGGTTTTAGCGCTTGGGTCGTCCCAAATGCCAAAAGCGGATCGCCTTCATAAGGAAAGGCATCACTTTCATCCACTACCAACAGATCAAAAGCCTGATAGAAATGCAATAATTGGTGGGTCGTACAAACGAGCAACTCAAACTCCTGCCATTGCTCTAAGGCTTTTCCATAGCGCAACAAAATAGCAACGTCAGGAAAAGCTGCCACAAGTCTAGGATAAAGCTCGCGGCAAACATCGATGCGGGGACTCGCGATGGCAATCTGCTTGCCTTCATTAAGTGCATTCTCGATTAGAGGGTACAACATCTCTGTCTTGCCGGCACCGGTAACAGCCCACAACAACACATTTTCCCGGCTATCCACACAGCGAATCAGTTCTTCTGCCATTCTGCTTTGTTGTCTGGTTAATTCCCCTAACCATCGACAGTGGATTTGAGGCTTTGTCTGAAGAACTTCCGCCTCCTCTTTTCGATGAATCGAAACCAGCTGGTCTTGATCAGTCAAACGACCATATAGCACACACCCCGGGCAGTAATAACTTCCTGCAGGCAGCCGAACTTCCCGTAAAGAAAAATGGCTACCACAGCGATTGCAGTAGAGTTGGCCTTTAGTTATCTTCACAGCCTCTCTATATCGCACAGTCTCATCCGCAGCAGCTTGAATCATCACGCCTATTTTATACACTTCTTGTTTGCCATATATCACCATTTTTCATCCCCCACCTCACAAATAGGTACGCAAAAAAATAAGATGACTTGTCTTTAAAAAAAAAAACGGCCTTCCAAAGAGGAAGACCGCTTTTAATCCGACAAATTCGTCGGAAAAGCTTGCATTGATTATTTGTCGATGAGTGTCAGTGCTTGTTTCAACACGTTTTCGCCATTCATCATCCCGTAGTCGGCCATATTGATGATATCCAAAGGAATATCTTTGCCTGCCAAACGTTTTTCAAAGTCGCCTTTCATAAAACGAACTTGTGGGCCTAAAAGTAAAACGTCTACCGGTTTAGCTTCCAAGTTGTTATCGGCATCGGATGCGGAAACTGCAAAGATATCAGCATCTACTCCTTGTGCTTCAGCTGCCTTTTGCATTTTTGTTACCAGCAAGCTGGTACTCATTCCGGCAGAACATACTAACATAATGGTTTTTTTAGCCATGATCATCGCCCCTTCGATTTTGTAGGAATGCACTTACATTCCTATTACTCATTATAGTTTTTCTGTTATATTTGTCAACGTTCTAACGTTTTGTAAGCCTGGCAAAATCGGCAGTTATTCAGCCGGATTTATCTTAATTGGTACAAAGCCCACCAAATCAAGGCGTTTTCACAAGTAACAGCAAAAAACAGCCGCCAACCCGAGATTAAAACAGCCAACTGCTCTTAAGAAGTTTGTTGAAAACGGCGTATTCTTTCTCCAAATTGATATGAACTACTTCATATCCCGCATTAAGCCAGGCGTAAGCGCCTTTTTCCGGATGATTGTAGTCATTAGCCCACCAATCAGTCTGCGTTCGCGCCGTTTTTGGCAAGCCGGTAGCTGGAAATAACAATTCATCAAATTGGGTAAAGGTCAGGGTAACTTGCGATCCACCATTTGTTTTTAAATAATGTGTGATGATATCGTATTTTTTCTTGCGGGATGTCATATAATTCCCCTTCCTCAAAACCAACAACTGCCCAATTGGTAAGTCTTTACATCCATTATCACTGTTTTTCAAAAAGTTGACAAGCATTCCAATCAGGGTTTGCATTGCCAGCTGCTTTTTCCTATACTAAATTGAAGAATACACAAGTTGGTCAGAGGTGAAAGTGATGCGTGATACTTATCAAACAATCCGTGGTGACGGTCAATCCGAAATTGAGATCAAAAAATCTCGCTTTATTACTAGTTTGAAACGGGTCTATTCTGAAGAGGAAGCCAAAGCGTTTATCGCCGGATTGAAGAAGGAGCACTGGAAAGCTAATCACAACTGCAGTGCCTATCTCATCGGTGACAACAGTGAGATTCAGCGTTCTTCTGATGACGGAGAACCCAGCGGAACTGCCGGCGTCCCCATGTTGGAAGTTTTGAAAAAAAATCAGCTAGTCAATGTCTGCGTTGTGGTCACCCGCTATTTTGGTGGAACTAAACTGGGAGCCGGTGGATTGATTCGTGCATATTCCCATGCGGTGTCCCAAGGTTTAAAAGACATTGGCCTAGTTATCGGTAAACTGCAACAGGAGCTTCGCTTGACGATTGACTACAGCTTATTAGGCAAACTCCAAAACTTTCTTGACAACGACTGGTTCACAAAAGACACATCCTTTGCCGAAAAAGTGACGGTTGTCTGTCTAATTGACGAGGATAAGACAGCCCTTTTTGAAGCCGCAGTAATCGACTTATTAAGCGGACAAGTAACGATTGACGTCGGTCCTACCAGCTACCAGGAGCTTCCTTTAGAAACTGCGAAGGAAGAGCTCTTTTTAGAAGATTAAACAGGGCTGTGACAATAGTTAAGTCACCGTTCCGTGAAGTGAACAATACTAAACGTGAAACCCCAAAAGCCGACGATCTTCCATTAAAAATATTGGAAGATCGTCGGCTTTTCATTGCTAAAAATTTCAAATACAGACTTTCCTTGATTTACATGGTTGGTCATGTTCTCTCTTCGAACTAAGACATCAAGAGGGTCACAAATTACCTCATCCGTATATTTTTTATTATTTTTGGTTAAATATCTGCTGTTTAGCACTTGGAAATTACGTATGTCACATTTCCTCATTTGTCTTGCAGTTATTAGCAAAATTCATTTCTCTGGCAACTACACCAGATTCCACCATGATACAGGTAATTTCCTCATTTCAAATGGCGGCTATTTTTCCAAATAAAATTCGAAGCGATTGCCGACATATTGGGTCCGCACATATTCAAAGGGCTGCCCGTCTTCAAAGAAAGAAACTTGACGCATGCGTAAAATGGCATCTCCTCGTTTGATTTGCAGGTACTCAGCAATTTGTTCAGCGGCTAACATCGCTGAAATTGTCTGGTTGGCACCACCAATCTTATGGCCGCCTTTGTCTTCCAAGGTCTTATACAAAGAAGAAGTCACTTCGCCTTTACTGAAATCTTTAATCAAGCTTTCCGGAATACTAGCTACTTCAAAACAAATGGGAACATCATCGGCATACCGAACCCGCTCCATTCGCAAAATCTGTTCATTTTCCTGGAGTTGGAGTTTTTCCATTTCCGAAGAGCTGGGAGCCGTATAAAAATACGACACCACTTTGCTGGAAGGCACTCGCCCTTGTGAAAGCATGATATCGGTAAAACTGGTGGTTCCGGACATTTTTTCCTGAACCTTTTGGCGAGCAACGTAGGTTCCTGAACCGATTTTACGTTCCAAAATTCCTTCATCAGCTAACGTCTGAATGGCTTGACGTAAAGTCATGCGGCTGACACCAAACTGTACGGATAAATCCCGTTCAGAAGGCAATCGATCACCGATGTTCCAGAATCCGCTTTCGATTTTATTTTTAATCTGGTCGTGAATCTGAATATATACTGGTAAGTTATCTGACACCATTTGCACTCTCCCTGAGTTTTATAATGGATTTATTATAACTGGTATATACCTCATTAGCAAATGTTATCGTGTCATCTTTAAGAAGCCGTAACAACACAACAGTATAGCAATCACTTTTTGAGAATAGAAAAGACCCGAACCCAGCGACTGAAATGAATGATTCCAAGGGATGCCGGAGACATTCCTTAGAATTCTAACAACATTTCAACTCAGGTTCGGGATAGGTTTAACCGTTAGTTTTTCCGCAAGTTCTGCTTTTACTCACCTTCGAAAAAAACAGTCCCTCATTTGGTACATCTCAAACTTTGACTTGCTCTGCTTTCAGCGTCTTATTGGCAGTCGCCATCATCAGACGAATCCGGTTCAATTGATTTACCAAGGAAACCCCTGGATCGTAATCAATAGCCGCAATGTTGGCTTTCGGATACTGATGACGCAGCTCCTTGATGACACCTTTACCTACCACATGGTTTGGCAGACATCCAAAAGGTTGCATACAGACAATATTGTGAACGCCTGATTTCAACAGATCAATCATTTCACCAGTCAAAAACCAGCCTTCCCCTGTATGATTGCCAATGGAGAGAATCTTGCTGGCATCATCCGCCAACTGATAAATGGAATGAATTCCGTCGAATCGTTCAGAGGCGCGCAAAGCCTTGTCCATCGGTTTTTCCACAACCTCGATAATCTTGATGGCGAGCTCCGCCAAAATTTTACTACGTTTGGCCATCCCCAGGTTTTGATACTTCCAAATCTGGTTGTATAGGGAGTAGTTCATGAAACCAATAATGTCTGGTACCACCGCTTCGGCACCTTCTGCTTCCAGCAAGCGTACGATGTCATTGTTGGCAGTTGGTGAATATTTCACCAAGATTTCGCCAACGACACCGACTCGCGGTTTGACTTCATCCGTCAATGGCACGGTGTCAAAATCGCGAATGATCTTTTTCATGTTGCGATTGAACTGAGTCAAGGAACCGTTGCGAACATTTTTGGCTACTTTTTTCAGCCAGGCTTCGTGAAGCTGGTCGATTTGGCCCTTTTGCATTTCATAAGGACGGGTTCGGTAAACCAACCGTTCAAAAAGATCTCCGTATAAAAAGGCCACGATGATTCGTTTAAGCATCGGCAGCGTGAATTTAAAGCCAGGATTTTGCTCGACCCCTTTATTCCCCATGGAGACTGAAACCACAGGAACTTGTGGGAAGCCGGCATCATTCAGAGCTTTTCGCAGCAACGGAATGTAGTTGGTAGCCCGACAACCGCCACCAGTCTGAGTCATCATGACACTGGTGTTGTTCAGGTCGTACTCGCCACTTTGCAAGGCTTCCACCAGTTGCCCAATAGAGATAATTGCCGGGTAACAAGCATCATTGTTAACATACTTCAAGCCGACATTGATTGCTTCTTTGTCTTCTGAAGGCAGACAAACAACATCATAACCGGAAGCTTGTAACGCCAAGTCTACCAAACCTTCTTGATGAATTGGTGACAGCATTGGCATCAAAAGCGTATGGCGTTTGGCCATGTCTTTGGTAAAGACGATTTTTTCCGGCTCTTCATAGCGCTTGGTTGGTGTGAAATCCATCTTGTCCCGCTCGTTGACTGCCGCTTTTAAGGAGCGCAACCGAATTCGGATGGCCCCTAAGTTTGAGCCTTCGTCAATCTTCAATACGGTATAAATCTTGCCGTACTGATCCATAATTTCTTCTACTTGGTCAGTGGTTACTGCGTCCAACCCGCAGCCAAAAGAATTTAATTGAACCAATTCCAATTGTTTGGATTTTGCTACTACTCGAGCAGCCGCATACAGACGGGAATGGTAGACCCACTGATTGACTACCCGCAGATTCCCTACATCGCCCAAATGAGAAATGCTGTCCTCAGTCAATACGTGGAAGCCTTCTTGTGTGATAACTTCTGCAATCCCGTGATTGATTTCCGGATCCAAATGATACGGACGACCAGACACCACGACACCCCGCTGATTTTTGGCGGTCAGCATGGCTAGCGTCTCTTCCCCTTTGCGGCGAATGTCCGCTTTGAATTTTTCCAACTCTTCGTAACCATGATGCAAGGCCTGACGGATCTCATTTTCCGAGATATTCAAATCAGCAAAGTTTTTCGCCAATACACTACCGACAGACTCTTCATCGGACAAATTGATGAAGGGATTGCGGTAATCAACTTTCCCCTCACGAATATCGTCCACGTTGTTACGAATCACATCCGGATAGCTTTGAACGATAGGACAATTAAAATGATTGTCGGCCTCAGCAGATTCCTGTCTTTCAAAAACCACACCAGGATAAAAAATCATTGGAACCTTTTCATCAATTAACGCTTGGATATGGCCGTGTGCAATTTTGGCAGGATAACAAGCGGTATCACTTGGGATAGTCTCCATTCCTTGTTCGTACAGCTCTTTATTGGAACGAGGCGACAGCTGAACCCGAAAGCCCAGATCACTGAAAAACGTGTGCCACAAAGGATAATTTTCATACATATTCAGGACTCGTGGAATACCTACGATTCCACGAAAGGCCTCTTTTTCCTTCAACGGGCGGTATTTGAACAAGCGCTTGTACTTGTAGTCCACCAGATTGACTTTACGCTGGCTGCGGTCAATCTTGATTCGAGCCCCTCGTTCACAACGGTTGCCGGTAATAAACTGACGCCCGTCAGAAAAAATGGTGACTGTCATCATGCAGTTGTTTTCGCACAATCCGCAATGCGTAAATTCTTTTTCAGCGGTGAAGCTTTGCAGCTGTTCTTTGTCCAGAATCGTACTTTCATCTCCAACCTCGGCATTTTCCAAGGCAATGATAGCTGCTCCATAAGCGCCCATCAAACCGGCAATGGAGGGACGGACCACTTGCCGACCACTGATTTCTTCAAAGGCCCGCAGCACCGCTTCATTATAAAATGTCCCCCCTTGGCAGACAATTTTGTCTCCCAATTCTTCCGGACGGCGAATTTTGATAACTTTATAGATGGCATTTTTGATTACAGAATAAGACAAGCCGGCGGAGATGTCAGCAACAGTCGCTCCTTCTTTTTGAACCTGTTTCACTTTGGAGTTCATGAAGACTGTACAGCGAGAACCCAAATCCACTGGTGCTTTGGATTTGCAGGCTTCGACTGCAAAGTCTTTGACATCATAGTTTAGCGATTTTGCAAAAGTTTCAATAAAAGACCCGCAACCAGAAGAGCAAGCTTCATTCAACTGAATAGAAGACAAAACGCCTTCTTTGATGGTCATCGCTTTCATGTCTTGTCCGCCGATATCAAGAATGAAATCAACCCCCGGCTGGAAGTGATTGGCAGCTTTGTAGTGAGCCATCGTCTCGACTTCCCCGATGTCGACCTTCAGCGCATTTTTGATTAAGTGTTCCCCGTAGCCGGTAATCGCTGCCTTGGCGATATAAACATCTTCTGGCATTTTGCCGTACATTTCTGCCAAAACCGCCATCGTTGTTTCCAGCGGCTGGCCTTCATTGTTGCCGTAATGGGAGAATAAAATCCGACAAGCATCGTCAATCAAGATGACCTTAGTGGTGGTAGAACCCGCATCAATCCCCAAATAAGCAGCACCTGAATGCGTAGCCAGCTCTTTTTCTTCAGCCGTTGCTTGTGCGTGGCGGGCACGAAACTCCGCCAATTCTTCTTCACTGGAAAACAACGGCTGCAAGGTATCACTGGGTTTTAGTTGACTTTGATCGCCGGAATCCAATGCTTCCAAAAGTTGAGAAAGTGTCTTTTCATCGGCAGTTTCCGCATAAAAAGCCGCACCCATAGCTACAAACAGCTGAGGATTTTCCGGGAAAACAACATTTTCTGGTTGAATAGCTAGCGTTTCGATAAAGCGTTGACGCAACTCTGACATGAAAAATAGCGGTCCACCTAAAAATGCGACGTTGCCTTTGATTTTACGTCCAGCTGCTAAACCGGCAATCGTCTGATTGACGACGGCTTGAAAAATACTCGCCGCAATATCCTCTTTGGCAGCTCCTTCATTGATCAATGGCTGAACATCCGTTTTGGCAAACACGCCACAGCGAGAAGCAATCGGATACAGCTGCTTATAATTTTTAGCCAGCTCGTTAACACCATTGGCATCCGTCTTCAAAAGAACCGCCATCTGATCGATAAAGGCACCGGTCCCACCGGCACAGCTCCCGTTCATTCGTTGTTCCAAGGCACCTTCAAAAAAGGTAATCTTGGCATCTTCGCCCCCCAGCTCAATCACGACATCGGTCTGAGGAATCACCTCTTCTACTGTCCGGGTACAGGCGATTACTTCTTGAACAAAGTCAATGTCCAAGACGTCTGCCAGCCCCATCCCCCCAGAACCGGTGATATTCATAGCAATCGGAACATCCCCCATCAAGTCCCGTGCTTCATTCAAGATTTTTTTTGTGGCAGTTTTCACATCGGAAAAATGCCGTTCATATTTTGCAAATACTGATTGATTCTGCTCGTCCAAAATTACCAGCTTCACTGTGGTAGAGCCCACATCGATCCCCGCTCGTAGTTTCATGTTTACATACCCTCTTACTTTTTAATTGACAGTGTGTTGAATATCTTACGCGATGTTTGATATAATACTCATGTATATTTTATAGACTTGTGAAAAAAATGACAATACACAATAAACAGCAATCTGTGATTTAAACAACACATTGTCGGATTCTGTCGGAAAAGAAAGGAATTTCATGAAGAAAACCGATTTACGCGTCAAACGTACGAATAAAATGATCGTCGAAGCGTTTATTCGCTTAGTAGAAGAAAAAGGCTTCGAACAAGTCACCGTACAGGATATCGCCGAAGAGGCCATGATCAATCGCGCGACGTTTTATGCCCACTACAAAGACAAACAAGATCTCTACGAAAGGATCTTTGACTTGGCGATTGAAGCCTTCACTTCCGTTTTATCCCCTACCGATTTATTGCAGGGCAATCGTCTGCGGGTCAAACAGATTGAATTTCTCATGACCCACATCTATCAAAACATCCAAAAAAACAGCAAGTTTTACCTGACTGTCATGGACGGGGCTTCAATGGAAATCTTGCGCAAAAAAATCGCCGATATTTTGTACGAGCAGTACGCCCATATTTTTGACCGTCTGAAAATCACCGAAAATGACATTGAAGTGCCGATGGATTTCATCATCGAGTACATGACCTCCATCTTTATTGGCACACTGCATTGGTGGTTGACCACTGATTCGGACATGACCCCAGATCATTTGGCAAAGCTGGTAATCAAATTGGTGGGCAATGGTCATTTGACTGTCCTTGGCATCGAGATTGAGGGCTGACTTCTTATCAGTTGCCTGAAAAGCCGACTTGGGCTACGATTATCAGAGAGGCTAAAACTGAGTTATACGAGGAGGATGCAATATGAAAATCAAAGAAGTTGTCGCTGATACAGCCGAGCGGGTTCGTTACATGTTGAAAAACAATGACTATATCGTAAACATTGACAAAAAAGGGGTCGATGTCAAAAAGACTCGTCCCACAAAACATACGATTAAATGGCGCTCTAGAAACCATTGATACGCAATAAAAACCGAGCATAAAAAATGACTGATTCTGTAAACTAGACCTTCGTATAAACCATTAGGAGCGGTGGCAGTTCTGGGGCTGTGATAATCCTCCAGTCCAGTCACCACCCGGCGAAGCGAACACTGCCAACTATCAGATACTAGTAAAAAAAGACAAGCAACTTTCCTTCAAGAAGAGTGGAAGTTGCTTGTCTTTTTTATAAATATTTCAGCTGACTACTCAAAAATGAGCCCTGCCACAGCTTCGTACTTGTTATCCAGCTCCAGTCATGTGCTTTTAGCACCAGAAATGTTTTCAGTTGGTTGAATCACTTCACTCGTAAACAACGCATCGCATTTAGGACTGCTAAAAGTGTCACACCCACATCAGCAAAGACGGCAACCGCCATTGACGTATACCCCAATGCTCCTAAAACCAGGACAACCGCTTTGACACCCAAAGCAAAGAGAATATTTTCTTTGACGATTTTTAACGTCTTGCGGGAAATCTTGATTCCTTGGGTCAACTTGGAAGGCTGATCGTTCATAATGACGATGTCTGCCGCCTCAATTGCAGCATCACTTCCCAGTCCGCCCATAGCTACACCCAAATCCGCCGTTACCAACACAGGGGCATCATTGATCCCATCCCCTACAAAAGCGACTTTTCCTACAGACTGTGCCATGATTTCTTTCAAATGACTGACTTTGTCTTCTGGTAGTAAACCGGCAAAAAAGCGGCTCAAACCGAGTTTTTGAGAAACTGCAGCAGCAACTTTGGGACTGTCACCGGTCAGCATGATTGTTTCTTTGACACCTGCCGCTTGTAAGCCGGTGATTGCTTCCTTAGCATCCGACTTGATCTGATCATTGATTACTAACAAGCCGGCATAATTTCCATTGATGGCCAGATACAACACGGTTCCCACAGCATCATTTTCAGGATAAGTTACCCCCAGCATCTGCATCAATTTTTGATTTCCGATAGCAGCTAATTTTCCGTCAACGACTCCGGTGATTCCGTGACCGGCGACTTCTTTCAGGTCAGCCACGCTAGCCACTGATTCAGAGGCCGCAGCCTGCATAACTGACTGTGCAATAGGGTGACTGGAATGTTGTTCCAATGCTGCCGCATAGTATAGAATTTCTTGGGTAGGAAGTGGTCCGGAAACTGATTCTACTGCAAATTTACCGGCAGTCAACGTCCCTGTCTTGTCAAAGACAACCGTATCGACATTGGCTAGCGTTTCTAAGTGATTGGAGCCTTTAACCAAAATCCCCGCTTTACCGGCACCACCGATTCCTGCAAAAAAGCTCAAAGGCACGGAAATCACCAAGGCACACGGACAAGAAATCACTAGAAAGGTCAATGCCCGATACAGCCATTCTTTAAAATCTCCTCCCAAAAACAGCGTTGGAATTGCGACTAAGAGTACCGCCAAACCCACTACCGCCGGCGTATAGTAACGAGCAAATTTGGTAATAAATTTTTCAGCCGGTGCTTTTTGGCTGCTGGCGTTTTCCACCAACTCCAAAATTTTAGAAACCGTTGATTGACCATAACTGCGGCTCGTTTTTATCACAAGGCGCCCATCTTGGTTGATCATCCCACTCAAAATTTCATCACCTGTCGCTAACTGGCGGGGCATTGATTCGCCGGTCAAAGCTGAAGTATCTACACTACTGCTGCCTTCTTCAATCAGCCCATCTAGTGGGATTTTTTCCCCTGGATTAACCACAATCAAACTGCCCACCTCAACGGCAGACGGTGAAACTTCTTTTTCAACACCATCGGCTAATAAACGCGCAAAGTCTGGTCTGACATCCATCAATTCCCGAATGTTCTTACGGGAACGATCCACAGCGAAGTCTTGGAAATACTCGCCAATTTGATATAAAAACATGACCGCAACCGCTTCAGGAAATTCACCAATAGCTAATGCACCAATCGTGGCAACAGTCATCAAAAAATTTTCATCAAAAACTTCCCCGTGGAAAATATTCATGACTGCATTTTTAACGATATCGCCACCGATCAAAGCATAAACGACAACATAGGCAATTACCCGTGGCAGACCGGTTGGATTGAGCCACAAAAGCAGTGCCAGTGCCAGCCCTGTGACTATTATTCGCCAAAGATTGCCATTTTCACCGCCGCTATGCTGATGGTCATGAGTATGCCCGTGGCTGTGCTCGTTTTGCAAACCTTCACTTTCTGTGGGAACAACTGCAACATCTGGTTCAAGCTGCCCTATCAGTTTATATGCCTGAGCTTCAACAGTTGGCAGATTCTCTTGTTCACAGGTAATCGACATTTTTTGACTCATAAAATCGACATTGGCTGTTTTTACACCATCTACTTTAGTGACTGCCCGCTCGATTTTTGCCGCACAATTGGCACAGTCCAGGCCTTTTAAATAATAACTCTTTTCCATGTATAGTTCCCCCTCTCTATAGGTTCTCTTCATTCAAGAGAACCACTCGCACTTAAAGCGAATACATGAATATCTGTTCATTTGTATTATAAATGAACAGAGACTCATATGTCAAACTGTTTTTGTTGTATTTACAAATTTTCACAGGTTAGCTAATTTCGCTAAAAAAGACTGCCCACAGCCAATTCTGCAGTCAGTCTTAGAATATCTTTCTCTTTTTCAATTAATGATTGCGCCAACGCATCGTTTTATCCGCCAGTACATCCAATAATATAAACAGAATCAACCCCAGCAAACTCAGCAGCAAAATGCCCCCATACATTGCTGGGTAATCCATACGCATCCAAGCATCCATGATGAAATAGCCCATTCCGTATTCAGTTCCATAGTTTTCTGTAAAGAACAATATCGAAATGGCTGTACCCAGAGAAACTCGGGAAGTACTAAAGACTGCCGGTAAACAAGCCGGCAGGGTAATCTTGTAGAACAGTTTGCTCTTTTTGCCACCGATACACCGATACACATCGTAATAATGTGCCGGAATTTCCAGCACCGCATCTCGCACGGCAACCAGTACCTGAGGAGTTACAATTAAGACAATCATGATGATCTTCGAAAGATCTCCCAAGCCCCCCAATAGCATTACAATAGGCAACAGTGCCATTTTGGGAATCGGGTAAGTCAAATAGATTAAAGGCGAGAAGAAACTTTGCCATCTCGGAAGGCTCCCCATCAGCAAGCCTAGCAAGAACCCCAATAAAACAGCCACTCCCATTCCTATAGCAATTCGATACAGACTGGCAGTCACATGCTGCAGCATTCCTTTGGAGAACAGCAACGGCAACTTTTCCAAAACCGTGATTGGCGATGGCAGGACCGTTTTTTGAACTAACAGACTGGCAACCAGCCAGATGCCAAATAAAAAACAAAGTGCTGCGACAAACCCAAAAGAGGTACGATAACGAGTCATAATTTTCTTTTTCATAACAGCTGCCCCCTTAGATAGGTTGCCGCCGCAAACAGCTCTTGTGACTGGCGGGCATGCTCCAAATTTTCTTTGTCAGTCAAAGGAGAAGTCATGATTTCTTTGATTCGGCCAGGTTCTTTAGCCATAACGATTACCCGGTGCCCCACTAGGAGGGCTTCGGTGACATCGTGGGTAATAAACAAGGTTCGCGTGGGCCGTTTCAACCAGTTTTTGATAAACAAATTTTGAGCTTTGTCTCGCGTTAAAGCATCCAAAGCAGAAAAGGGTTCATCCATCAAAAGCAGTTGACTGTCGCAGGCAAAAGCCCGAGCAATCGCTACTCGTTGCTTTTGGCCACCACTCAACTGTCCAGGATAGCGACGACTTTCGGACTCCAATTCCATGTCTCGAAATAGCTGACGGATATCTTCTTCCTCAGCAAGAGAGAGTTTTTTGGTCTGGCGACTGATTTTTGCAGCTTCCGTCACAGCCTGCCAAGCAGTCTGCCACGGCAGTAGACCGTAATCCTGGGGTACGAGTGCAATACGGTGTTGCCGGGGGTCATAAGGATTGCCTCCCAACTCCAAGCTGCCAGTTGTCGGCTGCAACAAGCCTGCCAACAGCCGCAGCAAAGTCGTCTTGCCAGCTCCAGATGGGCCAATCAAGGTATAAATTTCTCCAGAAGCAAGGCCCAGCGAAATCTCTGATAAAATCGTCTTCTCTTCGGTTCGGTAACTAATATTATTCAAACTGAGGTCAGTCTGTGCAGCTTCCAAAGCTGATTCCTCCATTCAAGACAGATAAAAATTTCAAACGGGCAAAATTGCCAGCGCCTTTTCTGTCAAATCAGTTGCTATTGTATCATTGTTAGACTGAAAAAGGGACGAAAAAAAGGACTTTCATCCATGAACTTCACAATTCTAGGAGAATGTAGTATCGAGTTGAGAAGCAAAGCGAACTTTTTTAGAAGACCAACATGAATAACCGTCGTCCCCTACATTGAAAAAAGCCTCCGCAAAATAGCGGAAGCTTTGAAAGTAGTGTATCAATCCTCGATTTTAAGCTATCTTTTCTAAGGTGATGACTCCTTTTAGAAGCCCCTTTTATTGCTTGTCAGACTCATGGGCCTTATCATCAGAGCTGCCTGGTTTAGAAATCCCAGGCTCCTGATCCTTTAGCTTTTCTGAATCGTGGTTTTCTGTCTGGTCTTGGTCCTCAGCTGTTTCCTCCCGATGCATCACATGTTGGCGATAACTGCGATTTCCTAAAAACTTCAGCGCCTTCATCAAAGGCTGTCGATTTTCACCAACCAGTCCAATCAGTTCAATAAATAATTCCAGTCCAATAACAGTGCAAATAATCAATAAGATCATGGCTTGCGTGCTGGCGTAATTCATCAACAAAGCTATAAACGAAAAGACCAACGCCAGCGCATAGATGGTTAAAACTGCCCCGCGATGGGTGAAGCCCAAGGAAATTAAACGGTGGTGCAGGTGCATTTTATCTGCGGAAGAGATTTTCTGTTTATTGAACTTGCGGCGAATCATAGCGTAAACAGTATCTGTAATCGGTACCCCTAAAATCAGCATCGGCGTCAAGATTGAGATAAAAGTAGCATTTTTCAAACCGGACATGGAGACAATAGAGATCATATAGCCGAGAAAAAGCGCACCTGTGTCCCCCAGATAGATCGTTGCCGGATAGAAATTGTAAGGGAAAAAGCCCAAAATTGCGGCCACCAGCGTAAAGATAATAATGGTCGTTACCAAGCTGGCGTCTGGCAACAAGAAGAAAAAGGAAATAATCCCAATCGTTGACAAGCCGATGATGGAAACACCAGAAGCCAGCCCATCCAAGCCGTCAATTAGATTGACAGCGTTGGTCAAGGCGAGGATCCAAATAATCGTTACCGGTAAACTCAGCCAGCCTAGTTCAAACTTTCCGAAAAAAGGAAAGCTGATACTGTCCATCTGGATACCAGCTACGAAATAGGCTTCCAAGGCTGCCAACGTAATCCCCAGCGTTTTTTGCCAAGGCTTTAGTTCCCGTACATCATCAATTAACCCTGTCAAAACAACGATTGCCGCCCCTAATACGATAGGTCCCGTGACTTTGTACAATTGAATGTCCTGAAAGCCAAAGAGCATCGAAATCGAAAAAGCCAGAAAGATACTCAGGCCCCCGGCAGAAGGCATCGGCTTTTTATTGATTCGCCGAGCATTTGGCATATCTACCGCACCAATCTTAAAGGCGAGAAGCTTGACTAAAGGGGTTAAAACCAATGACAGGATCATCGTGATGAACATTTGAATGATGAATTTAAAGGCAAAATGAGGCACGTCGATTTCTCTCTTTCTGTAGATAAATAGTCTGTCGCAGATTCACGACTGAATATTCAACAATATAACAACACAGTAGTGCAACCAGATTTGGCTGTAATTAGTAGTTCCCTGTAAGCCGAAGCAAGAACTATTAGCTGTCCGAATCATTGCCGCTATGTTCGCTGAACTTATTGCTGATTTTCGAGGTGAGCTTTGAAACAGGCCCTTTTCGCTCCGCTACTTCTCCTCCGGAACGATAAGCTTCGATGACCGCATTCAAAATGCCACCTGCCAAGATGATTGTAGATGCCAAGTTAAGCCAAAGCATCAAGACAATAAAACTCCCGATGATCTGATAGCCGCTGACTTTGGAGGCAAAAAAGCGGGTGTACAAGCCAAATAGCTGACCTAATAGCATCCAACCCACTGTCGCCACCACTGCGCCAGGAAACGCCGAGCGGAAGGTGACTTTGGCGTTGGGCACCAACCAGTAGATAATCGTCATAATCGCTAGTAGTGCGATAATAGTCACTGGCCACTTGAGGGTCTGAAAAAGACCAATTATGCCTTCTGAGAAACCAAAAATCGGCTGCAAGGCATCCAAAATACTCTTACCCACACCAAGAATTAGTGTTACCCCGATGATTCCCAGAAACAAAAAGACGATGATGACCACCGAAACCACCCGAGTCACAATAAAGTTATCCCGACCATCGACTCCATAGGCCTTGTTCAAAGCGCCTTGTAACGCATTGATACTCTGACTGGCAGACCACAATGTAGCCAAGGCCGAAACCGACAAAAGCCCGCCGGAACCTTGCGTCAGTAAGCTGGTGATAGCCGGTCCTAAAAAACTGTAGATTTCTTTAGGAATGATGTTTTCGATGTAGGGAAGCACATCGTTGGGATCGATATGTAAAAACGGCAGGATATTTCCTACCGCAATCAAAAGCGGAAACAGCGACAACAGCAGATAGTAAGAAACTACTACCCCGCTGTTGCTCAATTCCGCTTCTGAAAAACGCTCTTTGCTGATTGTCAAAAGCGTCATTAATCGTTTGTTATTTTTGATTTTTTCTACCAGTTTCATTGATCTCCTCCAAAGTTCAGTACAGCTTTGCGAGGAGCTGAACCCTCAATATGTTCCTTCTTCACCTTGGGAAGTCAGGATCATTGGCCCCTCTTTAGTGATAGCGATGGTGTGCTCGTATTGGCAGCTCAAACCGCCGTCCAATGTGTAAGCCGTCCAACCATTCGGATCCAGCTTCATTTTCCAGGTTCCTGTGTTGACCATCGGCTCGATCGTGATGACCATTCCTTCTTTCAAACGCAAGCCTTTGCCTGCTTCACCGTAATGAGGAACAGCGGGTTCTTCATGAATTGTTGGACCTACCCCATGGCCGATAAAATCACGGACAACCGACAGTCCTTGGGCTTCTACATACGTTTGGATAGCATGACCGATATCCCCGATACGCTTACCGACTTGCGCCTGCTCAATCCCCAGGTACAGTGCCTTTTTAGTAACAGCCATTAAGTGATCCAACTCTGGGTTACTTTCCCCCACTACATAAGCCCAGCAGGAGTCAGAAATGCCGCCTTTCAAGTCGATACACATGTCAACTTTGATCAGATCGCCATTCTTCAATACTTTCTTACGAGGAAAACCGTGGCAGATTTCAGTGTTGATGCTGCAACAAGTGGCATACTCGTAGCCCTCAAAACCAATCTGAGCGGCGATGCCTCCGTGAGATTCGATATACTCTCTGACAAACACTTCGATATCCCAGCTGGTGATACCAGGTTTGATAAAGCTGCGGAGCTGTTTATGGACATCAGCCAAAAGAGCACCGGATTCTTTCATTGTCTCAATTTCTCGTGGTGATTTTAATGTTATCATATTCTGTTCAGACTCCTCTTATAAAATCGTTCTTATTCTATCATAGGAAAGATTTTTGCGCCAATTTTGCGGAAAAATAATCAAGCTGGCTAGCAGTTCTTTTAAATTGTCTTTTAAAAACATCTTTTAAAATGCTGTGAGCCATTCAACAACTCCCCACGGCAAGGAGGCCAGCTCTTACTAACAGTTCCATTAAAACCAATCTAACTGAAAATAGCTTGACTCAAATAGTGCAAGCAAAACACCACAAAAAACCGGCAACCCTCAAGTCGCCGGCTCATTTTAAAATCAAGACACCTCAATTGTTTCTTTTCGATCTAGGATTCCTTGAATGCTTTCTTGCATCAGACGAATAATTTGCTCCTCAGAAGGATTAATAATTCCCGAAGACATCAATGCTGCAATCCCAGTTGCAATAATCCAAGTCCCAGTGTGGAGTGATTCGATCTCGTCTTCAGTCAAGTCTTTAAAATCTGGATCTGAGCGCACCAAATTCTTATAGAAAGCATAAGAAAACTCCTGCATCTCACGACCGCCACCGTACTCTTCCAAATACATCGCCCGGTACAGTCGACGTTCTTTAGTCGCAAATCCGATGTAATTTAAAGCCAAGTCGACAATCTTTTCCCCTGTATGTTCCACTGGAAATACTTCCGTTGCCAAATAGTCATGGACCTTTTTGATCAGTGCGCGTTTCAGATCCTCCATGTTCTTGAACTCCAAGTAGATTGGCTGCGTAGAACAGTTCATTTTTGCTGCAATATTACGAGCAGTAAAGCGGGAAAATCCCTCAGTTGAAACAACGGCATAAGCCGCATCCAAAATCTGCTCTCTTGTTATTGTCTTTTTTCTTGCCATACTTTTTCTCCCCTACAAGTTATGTACATCGCTTACATTTCAGCTGTCTTTATTGTATCATGTTTTTTTTTTAAACTCAAAACCAGTTTCGAATTTTCGTCATTTAATCTTTAAATAATTCGTTATTAACACAGACCTTACCAATTTTTTGACAAAAAATACGCCAGCGTCCTTTATTGTTGTTCCAACAGCGCCACAATGTTATCATAATTTTGTTTATAATAATTTATTTCGGAGGGATATCATGACTGAATCTACCTTTATGAAAAACTTAGAAAAATACGCACAATTGATCGTAGAAGTCGGCGTCAATGTGCAAAAAGGGCATACGATTGTGCTATCGATTGCAGTAGACCAAGCTCCTTTGGCTCGCCTAATCACTAAAAAGGCCTATGAACTTGGAGCAGCGGAAGTTGTGTTGCAATGGACAGATGACAAAATCAACAAAGAATTTTTCCTGCATGCAGCAGAAGACCGCTTGACTGACATCCCCCAATACATCGTTGATCGCGGCGATGACTGGATTGCAAAAGGAGCTAGTCGAATCAGCGTTGTTTCATCCAGCCCAGATGCCTTGGCAGGAACAGATACCGACCGGGTAGCTAAATACCAAGCAGCTTCCGGAAAAGCATTGAAAAATATCCGGCAAGCAACCCAAGCCAACAAAATCAGTTGGACAGTCGTAGCTGCAGCTGGCGAAGATTGGGCACAAAAAGTCTTCCCTGAACTTTCCGCCGAAGATGCCCAAGCTAAACTCTGGGATGAAATCTTTAAAACCACCCGCGTCTACAGCGATGACCCTGTTGCTGCCTGGAAAGCCCACGATGAAAAACTAGCTTCAAAAGCAGCCGAATTAAATAAAGAACAATTCACGGCACTGCACTACACGGCACCGGGAACGGACATTACTATCGGTCTGCCAAAAAACCATTTGTGGGAAGGCGCCGGCAGTTTTAACAGCCGCAATGAAAAATTCATGGCCAATATGCCAACAGAAGAAGTCTTCACTGCTCCCGATAGCCGGCGTGTAGATGGTGTCATTTCAAGTACCAAGCCACTGAGTTACGCCGGCAATATCATTTCTGGAATGAAATTCACGTTTAAAGACGGAAAAGTTGTTGAATTTTCTGCTGCAGAAGGTCAAGATGTCTTGGCAAAACTGTTGGATACCGATGAGGGAGCAAAACACTTAGGCGAAGTCGCGTTGGTTCCTGATCCTTCCCCTATTTCACAATCTGGCATCATCTTCTTCAACACCTTGTTTGACGAAAATGCTTCCAACCACTTGGCCTTTGGTTCTGCTTATGCTTTCAACCTGCAAGGCGGCACCGAAATGACAGAGGAAGAATTAGACGCTGCTGGTTTGAATCGCAGCCACACCCATGTAGACTTTATGGTAGGTTCTGATCAGATGAATATCGACGGAATCAAAGCAGACGGCACCTTGGTTCCAGTCTTCCGTAACGGTGACTGGGCATAATCGGGCGAGCCGATTTTCTACCTGACGTTAATTGAATTTAGCAATACCTTATCAAAGAAGTGCTTTATCTAGCCGAAGAATACGGACCACTCACGGGGACCGCCAACTGGTTACTTTCCCTGAGCTAAACCGTGTCCTCGGCTTTTTACATGAGAAAATTCCAGTAAAGACCTATTTTTTCCATATTCCTAGAAGCGAGCCGCTAACATTCGGAATCTACCTAAAATTTGGCTGATTCGAGAAGTGGTTGAAAAGGAAAAATAGCAACTGGCGACATTTTTTGGTAGAATTGACGAGAACAGTTCTCAATTACTGTATCACTGAGTATTTGCCCTATTTACTGATGATTTTTAACGCATTCGACGAAAGGAATGAGACCTGTGACCCCTAATCGTGAAGATTATTTGAAGCTTATCTTGGAACTGGGAGGCGACCGCCAAAAAGTTAGCAACAAGCAGATTGTGGCAGGTTTGTCGGTAGCGCCGGCTTCCGTCAGCGAGATGTTGTCCAAACTGGTAAAAGAAGAATTGGTCTCCCACACTGCCTATCAAGGCGTTCAGTTGACTGCATCCGGCTTACAGACAGCCAGCACGTTGATCAGAAAGCATCGCTTATGGGAAGTTTTCCTGGTAGAACACTTGGGCTACTCTTGGAATGAAGTCCACGACGACGCCGAAGTTTTGGAGCATGTGACTTCAGAAAAACTGGCAGAACGGCTTTCCGATTATTTAAACGAGCCCCGTTTTTGCCCACATGGCGGGATGATTCCTGAAGCAAATGAAACTGTCCACGAACAAGATCGTAAGACATTGGCAGACTACCAAGCAGACGACAACATTCGGATTGCGCGGGTTTTGGATGAGCGGGAACTTCTTGATTACCTCGTTTCATTGGATATCAAGATTGGTGATGTTTGTCAAATCTCGGAAGTGGCTGCTTATGAAGGCCCGATTACTATCGTCGGTGAAGATGGTCGTAGCCGCCAAGTCAGCTACAAAGCGGCCAGCACGATTTTTGTCGATCAATTATAAAGGAGATGTCCCTGTTATGCCTGAAAACAGACCCGTTTTGTTTACTATCTTTGGTGCTACCGGAGATTTAGCTTTCCGTAAACTTTATCCTTCCCTCTTCCGCTTGTTTCGCAAAGGTGACTTGCAGGAAAATTTTGCCGTAATCGGAACTGCCCGCCGCGAATGGAGCGATGAACATTATCGTGAAATCGTCCGGAAAGCCATCGCCGATCTTGAACCAACATCAGGAGAAGCCCAGAGCTTTGCCAGCCATTTTTACTATCAAGCCCATGATGTTCAGGATGCTGCTCACTATGACACCTTGAAGCTGTTGACTGACCAATTGGATCAAAAATATCAGCTGTCAGGCAATCGACTGTATTATTTAGCAATGTCCCCCAACTTCTTTGGCACCATTGTTACTCATCTGAAGGAACATGGAATGAAGAATTCCAGTGGCTTCCATCGCGTCATCATTGAAAAGCCTTTTGGGTCAGATTTAGAGTCAGCGACACAGCTGAATCGTGCAATCGGCGAAGTATTTTCAGAAGATGAAATCTACCGCATTGATCATTACTTGGGTAAAGAAATGATCCAGAATATCTCAGCCATTCGTTTTGCCAACAATATCTTTGAGTCACTCTGGAACAATCGCTATATTGATAATGTCCAGATTACATTGGCAGAAAGCCTCGGCGTAGAAGACCGCGGTGGCTACTATGACAAGAGCGGTGCTTTAAAAGACATGGTCCAAAACCATATCCTGCAGATTCTTTCGCTGTTGTTGATGGAACCACCTGCAGCTTTTTCTGACAGCGAAATCCGGGCTGAGAAAATCAAAGCATTAAATGCGGTTCGTATCTACAACGAAGCAGAAGTCAAAGCCAATTTTGTTCGTGGACAATACCAATCTGGCCGCATCAATGGCAGTGATTTTGCCGGCTATCGTGACGAACCAAACGTAGCACCAGAATCAGTGACAGAAACCTTTGTTGCCGGTAAATTTACTGTTGATAATTTCCGCTGGTCCGGAGTTCCTTTTTATATTCGTACTGGTAAGCGCCTAACTGAAAAAGGAACTCGTATCAACATCGTCTTCAAGCAGGTGCCGTTGAACTTATTCAAAGCGGAGATCAATGCCGACTGCAAAGAACGCCAGCTGCCACCGAATATCCTGACCATTTATATTCAGCCCACTGAAGGCTTTAGCCTGACTTTAAACGGCAAAGAGATCGGCCAAGGTTTCGATACCCAACCGGTGAAGTTGGATTACCGTAACAGTGCCGATGCTGTAGAAAATAGTCCCGAAGCCTATGAGCGTTTGATTTTGGACGCACTGAAGGGGGATTCTACCAACTTCACACATTGGGATGAAGTTGCTCAATCTTGGCGAATCGTGGACGCTATCCGTCACGTCTGGGACCATATTGAACCTGATTTTCCCAACTATGCTGCGGGTACGATGGGCCCGGATGCTGCCTTTGAGCTGGTAGAAAAAGACGGCTTTGAATGGATTTGGGAACCTGATGAATGGTACCGGGAACGCGGCCTGCTTTAATTCCTCCAATTATTTCATTGAAAAAGACTCCGACAAGGGCTAAGACATGCGTCAGCCTTTGTCGGAGTCTTTTTGGTTTACGTAAAACCTGTCAATTTTTAAAGTTGGGAGGAACAATTAAGTTTTCTGTTGCTTATGATACGGTCTTTTATTTATTCCATTTTTCCAAAAATAGGCTAGACGCTTTAATTGCTTGCTCTGACGCAACAGTGTCCATTTTTAGTTGATAACCGTGACCAATTTGCTCATTCGAATCAAAAAAAAGTGTCTCTACATTGTTTCCGGTTTTTTTCAGGTTGTCAGCATACTCTTTTGCTTGCGTGGTAAAGGTTTGGTAGTTTCCATCAGTAATAAAGATTGGTGGAAAATCTTCTCTGATGAAGTTGTTTAGGTTTAATTTTCGTCCAAGTGAGGCATCTGCTCGCCAGTTCTTTTCCCCGGTTATCCCCCAACCAGTCTTTGTCATCAAGTAGTCCACCAGTTTATTTTGATTGGGCTGTTGAAATTTCGATAAGTCATAAACACTACTGTAAAGCAGTAGACTTCGAAGTCTCAAGTCATTGATTGGCTGGATTCCTAATGTTTTCCCGTAGGACTCATCATGATAAGCAGACAAAAGCTGTAATGCTAAAAATCCGCCTGCAGAAGAGCCTGATAAATTGATCTTTTTACTATCCATCCCATATTTCTCACCATCATAGACAATAAAATGAAGGGCCTCATTTATCTGTTTCACCTGATCAAAAATTGTCGAATCTGGCGCAAGATTGTAATCCACACTAACGAACACATACTGACTGTTGGCTAAAGTTGGGCCAAAAAATCGGGCCATTTCTTTTTCTCCTTTAAAAAAACCACCCCCGTGAATGAAAATGATCACTGGCAGCTTTTCTTTCATTTCTTTTGGAGAATAGATATCCAATCTGCTTTTTGGATAGTCATTAGAATAACTCACATTTTTTTCAACTTTTATCCCTTCTTCTATAGCTGAATAGTCTCTAGGCTTTGTTTGAACAGTATTCCAAGGGACTAAATTAATTAATCTAAACAAAGGAGTAGGAGTAAAGTGCAGGACTCCTATCAAAAACAACAGACTGAGAAGAATCAAAAGAAAAATACTGAAAAAAATTCTACTTACTTTTTTTGGCATAACCTGCTCCTGACTGCACCGCAATGATTGCTTTTTAACTAAGAATACTATACTGGCTTACTTTGAGCACTATACTTTCTCCTTTACTCAAAAGCCTCTAAAAAAGACTGCAGAATCTAGTCATTTCTGACTCGACCTGCAGTCTTCATGGAACCAATAGCTTAGTACGCTTTTATTTACTGATAGATCAATGCTCTTAAGGAGGCATCGACTTTTTCTGCTGCTTTACGACCTTCGCGAATTCCCCAGATTACAAGGCTTGGTCCCCGCTTAGCATCGCCTGCCACCAGCACCCGTTCATTATTGGTGGTGTAATCATCATATATTTCTTTGATTTCAAACCGATCGAACAGCGCTTGCTCTGCGCCGGTAAAGCCCATCGCCAGCAAGACCAGATCTGCTTTTAGCACTTGTTCGGTTCCTGTTATAGGCTGAAAATCAGTACCGACGCTCACTGTTTCGACAGCAATCACCTGTCCCCGCTCAGCACCGATAAATCCGGTCGTAGACGTACTGTAGCGAGAAACTGCCTCTCCAGTGACAAAGGCGGCTTCTTCTTGTCCATAGCCTAGTTTTGCCACAAAAGGATACTCTGGCCAAGGATTAGTTGTCGGTCGGTCTTCAGGTAATGCTGGTGTGATTTCCAATTGCTTGACTGAACTTGCTCCTTGTCGAATAGCAGCTCCGACACAATCATTGCCGGTATCACCACCGCCGATGACAACCACGTGCTTACCCGCCAATTTTTTCGAAGTGGCATCTTTGCCATGCTTCAAGACGTCTTTGGTAGCTTCTGTCAGATAGTCCACAGCAAACTGAATTCCTTGCAAATGGCGACCGGTCACTGCCAAATCTCGTGGAACACCAGCTCCAGTACATAAGATAATCCGATCAAACGTTTCGGAAAGCTCTTTGACGGTCACATCCACGCCGACTTCGGTATCTGCAACAAAAGTGATGCCCAACTCGACCATTAAATCAATCCGCCGCTGCAGGATATCTTTATCCAGCTTCATATTCGGAATACCATACATCAATAGGCCACCAAAGCGGTCACTGCGTTCATAAACTGTCACTAAATGTCCTAACTGATTCAACCGCCATGCGGCAGACAGTCCAGCCGGGCCTGAACCAACAATAGCGACTTTGAAGCCAGTCCGTTCCACTGGTTCGCCGCTAGCTTTGACCCAGCCATTTTCAAAAGCAGTGTCGATGATGTAGCGCTCGTTGTCATGAATGGTAACTCCATCGCCGTTTAAAGACTCGGTACAGCCCTTTTCACATGGGGCGGGACAGACTCTGCCGGTCATCTCAGGTAAAGGGTTGGTTCGAGCCAAACGTTCGAATGCGGCTTGCTCCAATCCCTGGTACAACAAATCGTTCCATTCAGGGATCAGGTTGTCATTGGGACAGCCTGATGCGGCCCGCTGCTCGCCGTAAAAGGTACCGGCATGACAAAATGGAATCCCACAATTCATGCAGCGGGCGGCTTGTTTTTGTCGTTCTTCTGCCGATAATGGGACTTGTAGTTCATGCCAATCTGTAATACGCTCTGCTACGTTCCGATACAGATTATCTTTACGGGGATATTTCATAAAACCAAATGGATCAGCCATTTAGACCCCCTCCTTTCCCATTGCAGCAACTACCGGAACAGCCTGTTGCCCAACGACTTTTTCAAAGGCGCGATTCACTAATTCAGCACCAGCAATTCCTTCGGCAGCAAACTCAGCCAATGCATCATTCACCGCATGGTATTCTCGTGGATAGACTTTCACAAAATGGTCAACTGTACTCTCCCACTCTTGCAAGAGCTGCTTTGCTTTCAATGAGCCGGTAAAGGCAAAATGATTCTCCACCATTTCTTTCAAGATACTGTCATCGCCACAGTCTCCAACTGAAAACAGGTCCACCATCTCCAGATTGCACTTGCTGGGGAAAACACCCTCAGGATCGTAAACATAGGCGACACCACCACTCATACCGGCAGCAAAATTACGGCCGGTCTTGCCGAGAATCACGGCGACGCCACCGGTCATATATTCACAGCCATTATCGCCAACGCCTTCAACAACCACCTTGGCCCCACTGTTTCGTACACAGAATCGTTCCCCCGCCAGTCCGCGGAAATACCCTTCACCTTTGTTGGCACCGAAGCAGGCAACATTGCCGACGATTGGTGATTGTTCCACATCATAGGCAGCATCTTCTGGAGGTATAATAATCAAGCGCCCACCGCTGAGTCCTTTGGCGACGTAATCATTTGCTTCACCAATCAGCTTCAATTCCATTCCTTGTGTTGTAAAGGCACCGAAACTCTGCCCAGCAATTCCTGTATAGGTGTAATTTAGTAACCCCGGAGTCAGTGAATAATTACCGAAACGTTCCGCAATCCATCCACCCATGCGAGCACCGACAGAGCGTTTTACGTTATTGATTGTTTCTGTGACCGTCACCGGCTGAGCATTTTCAATAGCCGCCTGCCCATAGTCGTCCAATAGCGGCCACTGTCGTTTTTCCAAGAAGGGATCCACTGTTTTTCGTTGAATTCCAATAGTAGTTCCCAGCATTTTTGAAAAATCCAATGACTTCGCCTTGCCTTTAGCTACAAAGCGGGTCGTCAAGACTTCGGTATGTCCCACCATTTCATCGATAGTTTTGAAACCCAGTTCAGCCATGATTTCCCGCAAATCTTCCGCCAAAAACAGCATCATATTCACCACGTGCTCTGGCTTACCCACGAAGAATTTCCGCAAGGCTGGATTTTGGGTAGCTACTCCTACAGGACAAGTATTCAAGCTGCAAACTCGCATCATAACACAGCCAATTGCCACTAGAGCCAATGAAGCAAAGCTGTATTCTTCCGCGCCTAAAAGTGTCGCTATGGCGATATCCCGACCGGTCATCAGCTTCCCATCAGTTTCTAAGGTCATACGCTGACGTAAATCGTTCAGCGCCAAGGTTTGGTGAGCCTCCGCCAGACCCATTTCAAGAGGCAGGCCGGCATCCCTTACAGAATTACGAGGTGAAGCCCCAGTACCACCGTCATATCCGGAAATTACTACCACGTCGGCACCGGCTTTAACAACACCGGTAGCAATCGTACCCACACCAGTGGAAGACACCAGCTTGACGTTGATGCGAGCATAAGGATTGATCGCCTTTAAATCGTAAATCAGCTGTGCCAGATCCTCAATAGAATAAATGTCATGATGAGGCGGTGGTGAAATCAAGCGAACTCCCGGTGTGGAACCACGGATCTCAGCTACCCACGGAAAAACTTTGTTGCCGGGAAGTTGCCCGCCTTCTCCGGGCTTTGCCCCTTGAGCGACTTTGATCTGCAGCTCTTCTGCACTCATCAAGTACTCGGCGTTAACACCAAAACGTCCGGAAGCCACCTGTTTAATCTTACTGTTGAAATTGCGTCCGTCAGGTGTTGGTTTAAAGCGATCACGGTTTTCACCGCCTTCACCAGAGTTGGATTTTGCACCAATCGAGTTCATTGCTTCAGCCAGACATTTATGTGCTTCTTCACTGAGGGAACCGTAAGACATGGCACCTACTTTGAATCGTTTCACGATGCGCTCAGCTGGCTCGACTTCTGCTAGCGGAATACTTGGACGTTCTGCTGTGAATTCCCACATTGCCCGTAAAGTTGTCGGCGTTGCCAAGGCTTCTTGATTCATGGCTGCGGCATATTCTTTATACAGGCCATAATCACCGGAGCGGACCGCTTTTTGGAAGTTATAAATCGTCTTTGGGTTGAACAGATGATGTTCACCGTCGGCTTTGTATTGGAAGCTGCCACCAGAAGGCAGATAATCATTGCTGTGGGGACCATATGCTTCCTGATAACGTGCCATATATTCGGCTTCGATTTGCTGTAAGTTCAGTCCACCAATTCGTGAAGCTGTTCCGGTGAAGTATTGATCAACCACCGTCGCTGAAATGCCGACTGCTTCAAACAGCTGCGCCCCATGGTAGCCAGCAACCGTCGAAATCCCCATTCGGCTCATCACTTTTACGAGCCCTTTTTCACAAGCCTTCCGATAGTTTTCTGCCTTATCGGATAAGCCATACGCCGTCAGTGAAGCATAGGCCAAATACGGATGGATGGCGCTTGCACCATAACCAATCAGCATCGCAAAATGATGGACTTCACAGACTTCTGCTGAATCCACCACGATAGAAGCCAGCGCCCCTTTGCCTTGCTTCACCAAGTAATTATGCAGCCCACTGACTGCCAAAAGGATTGGAATCGCCAACTGCCCTTCACTGCGGTCACGGTCACTCAATACTAAAATTGTAGCACCGGCATCAACTTTAGCTTCTGCCTCCTTGAATAGCATTTCGAGAGCTTGTTGCAATGCATTCGGATTATCTGGATCCATCTGATACAACAAGGACTGACAGCTGGTCTTCTGTTTGCCACGATCCACTGCCAACATTTTTTCAAAATCAGTCGTGGATAAAATCGGATTGGCGACTTTCAGCTTGCAGCAGTTGTCTGCAGTATCTTTACGAATATCACCATCCCGACCCAGGAATAGTTCGGTTCCGATTACCATTTTTTCACGAATCGCATCAATAGGAGGATTAGTGACTTGGGCAAACTGTTGCTTGAAGTAGGTAAACAATGATTGCGGTTTGTCGCTGAGGACAGCTAGCGGTGAGTCATACCCCATGGAAATCACCGGTTCCTCCCCTTTTTCCGCCATCGGGGCAATTACCGTACGTAAAATTTCCTCGGTGTAGCCATTTAGCTTCCACAATCGATTCCGTTCTGACTCATTAAAATCTTGCTTGATCGGAAACGTTTCAACCAGTTCCTGCAGTTCCAAACGATTTTTATTCAACCACTTCTGATAAGGTTTAGCCTTGGCATATTTATGCTTGATCTCTTCATTACGAAAAATCTTGCCATTGCGAGTGTCCACCAAAAAGATATTAGCTGGTCCCAAGACTCCTTTTTCAATGACCTGAGAAGGTGCCAGATCCACTACTCCAGATTCAGAGGCGACAATGATAAAGCCATCCTTCGTAATGGAGTAACGAGACGGTCGTAATCCATTACGATCCAAAGCCGCCCCTACAATCTCACCGTCTGTAAAACACAAAGCAGCCGGGCCATCCCACGGCGTCATAAAGCTGGCATTGTACTCATTAAAAGCCTTCAACTCAGCCGATAAATTGGCTTCTTCTGACCAAGCTTCTGGTACCAGCATCATCAAGGCATGGGGAATATCTCGCCCATTTCTATAAAGATATTCCAGACAGTTCTCCAGCTTGGCAGAATCTGAATTGTCTTCATTGTAAACCTCGATCTTGTGGCTGTGCATCCAGTTTTCGGCACCCCGCAAAGTATTGATTTCACCGTTGTGTGCCAAAAAGCGAAAGGGCTGCGCGCGGTCCCAGCTGGGAAAAGTATTGGTGGAAAATCGTGAATGGGTCAGCGCAATACTGGTAGTCATCTCAGGATCCTGTAAATCCGGGAAAAATTCTCCTACCTGATACGCGTGGAGCATTCCTTTATAGACGATTGTTTTAGAAGAAAGGCTACAGATAGAAACTTCTGCAGCATCGTAAGATTTCTCCAATTTGCGACGCAGCCGGAAAAGCTGATCTTCAAACTCTCGTCCTTTTTTGATGTCCAGCGGTTTTTCCACAAAAATCTGCAAAAAACTTGGCATCACGGCTTGTGCTCCCGGCCCACAGTTGTAAAAATTGTAAGGAACATCCCGGGTCCAAAGCACGTCAAACCCCGCTGAGAAAATGTCATGCACCAGGGCTTTAGTCAATTGTTCTTTCTTCTTTTCCTCTTTAGGTAGAAACAGCATCCCTACCCCGTAATTTCCCTGCTCAGGTAAAAAAACACCCGCTTCACTGGCTTTATGCTGGAAGAAGTTATCTGACAAGGCCATCAGGATCCCCGCGCCGTCCCCGGTATCCGGTTCTGCTCCAGTGCCCCCACGATGATTCATCCGCTCTAACATTGTCAGTGCCCGCTTTACTAAAAGGTGGGAGGCAATCCCGTCCTTTTGCGCGATAAAACCCATTCCACAGGCATCCTTTTCAAAAGAAGGATCATACATCAGGTTTTCTTTTGACAGTTTTTGATTCATCCTCACACCTCTTTGTAGTAATAGTCTGAAAATTCTAATTTCCAATAGTTTACATTGTTTTGCAAAACATGTAAATAGTTTTCAGCTGCTTTCAAAGTAAAACTGCCGCCATCGTTCGGATTTATTTCCTAATTTCGCGACATTCTTACGCCAAATATAGGTAGTTTACTAACAATCCATGTTAGAAAAGTCATTTTTGTTCTGAAACACTTTTTTGTTGAAAACAATCCTCATTTGCAACTCTCAAAATCAAAGGCGCTGATTTTCACACTTCAAACATTATTCTATAACTAATAATATAACAATTTCGTTTTAGAAAACCATAAAAACAAGCAGTCCCCTTTTCTTAAAAAGGCGGACTGCTTGTTTGGGTTGGTAAAAGCTCTCATGTTTCAAAGCGACTGTTTACCGGTATAAACTTATTTAGTTTCAAAACCTTCTGTAACAGCTTCAGGAAAGTTTTCTTCGACGATATGAGCACAGCGACCGCACAATGTTGGCAGTTTTTCATCGGTACCGACATCTTCACGAACTTGACGACAACGTTCACAAACTTCGCCTTCTGCTTTTTCTACCAAGATTGCAACATCTTCAAAGACCTGAGCCTCAGCAGGAACTTGTGTGCCAGCGTCTTTGATTTCCAAGTAATCTGGAGAAACAATCAACAATTGTGCCAGATCACTATCGACAGCTTTCAGCAAAACAGCTGCTTGTTCGTTAGGATATACCGTCAGCTTAGCTTCCAGCGATTTCCCGATTAATTTGGCATTACGCGCTTCTTCCAGTGCCTTGAGTACCTTGTCACGAAAGTCCATAAAGGCTGACCAAGTATCTAGCAACTCTTCTTGGTTCGGAAATTCTTCATAGCCTGGGAATTCGGCCAATTGGACGTAGTCTTCTTCTTCTTTCAACTGTTTCCAGATTTCTTCTGCTGTATGGGGAATGATTGGGGTCAACAGTTTGGTTAATGCGACAGCTGTTTGGTAAAAGACTGTCTGCATACAGCGACGTTGGGCGTCATTTTCTGCTTCAATATAAACCACATCTTTTGCAAAGTCCAAATAAAAGGAGGACAAATCGGTGGTCATGAAATTCATAACTGTCTTGTAAATGGTCAAGAAATCATACTTATCGTAACCATTTTCCCGGATTTCCTTAATGGTTTCATTCAAGCGCACCATCATGTATTTGTCTACCGAGCGCAACTCTTCATAAGCCACCGTGTCTTTAGCTGGATCGAAATCATTGGTATTAGCCAGCAAAAAGCGCATTGTATTACGGATTTTGCGATACACTTCCGATACTTGGTTCAAGATATCCATAGACACCCGCACATCGGCCTCTGTATCAACACTGGCTACCCACAAACGCAGGATATCAGCTCCCATTTGTTTGATGACTTTCTCTGGGGCAATGGTATTCCCCAGTGACTTACTCATCTTGCGTCCTTCTCCATCCAAGGTAAAGCCTTGAGACAAGACCGCTTTGTAAGGAGCAACGCCGTTAATAGCCACACTCGTTGTGATGGAAGAGTTAAACCAGCCTCGGTATTGGTCAGAACCTTCCAGATACATGTCAGCCGGGAAGCTGAGTTCTGGTCGCTGACGTAAAACAGCCTCATGAGATGAACCGGAATCAAACCATACGTCCATGATGTCAGTTTCTTTCGTAAACTCTCCATTCGGTGAACCCGGATGAGTAAATCCAGCCGGCAGCAATTCTTTGGCTTCACGTTCAAACCAGATATTTGAGCCGTGTTCTGCAAACAATGCGGCTACGTGTTCAGTAGTCTCCGGTGTTAGGATTGCTTCTCCATTTTCAGCATAAAAGATTGGTAATGGTACGCCCCAAGCCCGTTGACGAGAAATTACCCAGTCTCCCCGGTCGCGGATCATGTTATAAAGACGAGTTTTCCCCCAAGGAATAATCCAATCAACTTTTTCAACTTCATCCAAGATGTCTTGACGGAACTTGTCAATTGATGCGAACCATTGCGGTGTGGCACGGTAAATAACCGGTTTTTTCGTCCGCCAGTCATGAGGATAACTGTGGGTAAAGAAATCCAGCTTCAGCAAGGCACCTTTTTCTTCCAACAATTGGGTAACCATTGGATTGGCTTTGTCATAGAAAATTCCTTCAAAGCCCGGTGCTTCATCTGTAAATACCCCACGGGAATCTACTGGAGACAAGACGTCCAAACCGTATTTTTTACCGACAATGTAGTCGTCTTCCCCGTGTCCTGGAGCAGTATGAACCAAACCAGTACCAGCGTCCAAGGTAACATGGTCTCCAAGGAGTACCAGTGATGTCCGATCATAAAACGGATGTTTTGCTGTCATGTATTCCAGGGCACTTCCCGGAAATTCTTGCAGCACTTCAACATTTTCCCAGCCAATAGCTGCTTTTACAGTTTCCAACAAATCTTTCGCCACGACAAATTTACGACCGTCAGCTTGAATCTGAACATAGACAAAGTCAGGATTTGCTGAAATCCCCAGGTTTGCCGGCAGCGTCCATGGCGTAGTTGTCCAAATTACAAAGGAGGTGTCCGAATCTAACAGTTCTTTTCCGTCAACAACTTGGAACGCAACATAGATAGAAGGTGATTTCACATCTTTGTATTCAATCTCAGCTTCCGCCAAAGATGATTCCGAAGAAGGTGACCAATAGATCGGTTTTAACCCTTTATAGATATAGCCTTTTTCTGCCATTTTACCGAAGACACGGATTTCTGCCGCTTCATATTCAGGCTCTAATGTGATATAGGGATGGTCCCAGTCACCAGCAACACCTAAGCGTTTGAAATCGTTTCGTTGCGTATCCACTTGTGACAAGGCGTACTCTTTACATTTTTCTCGATATTCTGCCATCGTCATTTCTTTACGTTTGATGCCTTTATTGGTCAAAACCTGTTCGATAGGCAATCCATGAGTATCCCAGCCGGGAACATAAGGTGCTCGAAAACCGGACATGGATTTTGAACGAACGATAATATCCTTTGAAACCTTATTCAATGCGTGACCGATATGGATATTTCCGTTGGCATAAGGAGGGCCGTCATGGAGAATAAATGATGGTTTCCCTTCATTCAGCTCTTGCCGGCGTTCATAAATCTTGGCATCTTCCCATTCTTTCTGCCAATCGGCTTCCCGTGTCGGCAAATTGCCGCGCATCGGAAATTCAGTTTTCCCTAAATGCAGGGTTTCCTTCATTTTCATGTATGGTCGCTCCTTTTTATTTTTTGCTGTTTAAAACAGCGATGCTTACTAAATCTTGTTGCAAAACAAAAGCTGCTATTGACACAGCAGATAAAAAAAGACACGTTTATCCCAAAAGGGACGAACGTGTCGTGGTACCACCCGAATTCAGACTGCTAAAAACAGTCTCTCGTTGATGGATAACGTCATCACCCGTTGCAGCTTACTGTCATTTCAGCCACACCTCAAAGTAAAGGATCTTTTCGCAGACAGTGCTTTACCGGACTCCCACCTCTCTCCGGCTCGCTGAAAAGTTACCTGCGACTTTTCTGTTTTACTCTAGTTTTTTTCTTCAATCTTGTTCAACAATTCTTTGGCATCATCCAAAGTATTGACTTTGATAGGTTCTTTGTCTTCCGGTTTAGGAACAGCAACCACTTTTTCAGAAGCTTCTACAACTTCAACGCCACTTGCAGTCGGTTCTGAATCCGAGTTTACTTCAGAGTCATCGCTATTGTCAAGGTCTTTTGCCACCAGTTCCTTGAATACTTCATGGCCGTCCTGCACATAGCTGGAGAATGGTTTCAAGATTTCATCCCATTCCGGACTCTTCACCTGCTCCAATTGGGATTGCAACATCAGTGATAGATTTTGATGGAAGACGCGGGTCTTGGTCTTCAAATCATTGGTTTCTGTCGCCAACTGACGGGCATTGACTGTTGCATCGTTCAAGATTTCCTTCGCTTTTGCCTCCGCCGCTGTCGTCAATTCGTGGGCGCGTTTTTCAGCAGTAGCCACCATTTCGTCCGCTTTATTTTGAGCCGATGTGATGATTACTTCAGACTCCTTGCTAGCAGATGTTTTTACTTTGTCCGCTGTATCTTGGGCCACGATGATGGATTGGTTCAATGCATCTTTCAACTCATTGAAATATTCCAATTTTTCTTCAGCGTGTTTTAGCGCTTTTTCCATCTCACGATTTTTTTGAACGGCTGTTTCATAATCCCGTCCGACCAAGTCTAGAAAATCATCGACTTCATCTTGACTGTAGCCCCGCATTTTCACGGAAAAACTCTTGTTATTGATATCTAATGGAGTTAATGCCATAATTATTACCACCTTTATCGTTAGTTAGTTGTTTGCTCTTTATTTCCGCAAAACCCCTAGGGAGAGACGGATCTTTTCTTTCTTAGTCACACCTTCGATATCTTGAATCTGGATGCGACCAAATCCTCGGATTGAGACGATATCCAACAAATCCAACATAAAATCTGGGCGAGTCTCCTCAGTCCAGTTGACCTTGATTTTTCCAGATTCGATAAGCTGTTTTGAACGTTGACGAGAAATATTGTAAACACTGGAAATCACGGTATCCAAACGAAGTGAGCTGACGGTTTCTTTCTCGGCAGTCCAAGCATCCAAAGGTCGAATAATCGCTGTATACGGCCGTTCTTCTAAACGCACCGAAATTTTGCCGATCTTATCTACCTGCAGCTGAACATAAGAGGCTACCTCTTTTGCTACAAAGAATTGCCAAGTTTCCCCGTCACTAATGATATCACCGAAATATTCCCGCTTGACGCCGGTTCCCATCAATGTTCCCAATACACGACCATGGCCTAATGTTGCAAACTTGGTAGGATAATTAATCTCAAACAGCTGAATATCGAATTCCTCTTCATTTGGTTCGTAATAATCAGGATAAATGAGACAGCGCCTCCGTTCAGCTGACTGATAGCCGCCGTAAAACCTAAACTTAAGGTCGCTTTCCTGACGGATCAATGTCTCTGTGATATACGCTTGTCTAGGATCCAAAAAATCGGTTAGATAAGGTGCATATTGCATCTGCACCTGCTCAACCCAATCTGCCACCAAATCAATAAAGGGGCGTTCTTCATTGCGAAAGTGCTGATACACATTTGCATTCAAAGAAAATCACCCCTTTCTCTTTCATTTTCACGATCAGCCGCCGTAAAGAACACGAACAGCCAGATTCCACAGCAGCTGATAAATCAGCCGTCCCCCCAAGTTCAAAACCAAAATCGCGGCCATAATACTGAAATCCACCGGACCAAAAGTCAATGGCAACTTGCGAAATAAGTTTAAAAACGGTTCACAGATTTTGGCCAAAAACCGTCCGATACCTGATTCATAACCTCCAGGCATCCAAGACAACAGTGCATAGATAACCAAAATCATCGAATAAAGATCAACAGCCTGTATAAATAAGTTCAACAGATTGAATATGATGGTCATTTCCTCCTAAATCAGACTTCAAATACATCGGCTGCCTCGCCATACAAAGAAGCGGCACCCTCGATTTCGACATCTTTTGGTGTGCATAGGAAGATTTCGTCTCCCACCCGTTTGATATCGCCATCTTGGGCATAGACTGTACCTGTCAGAAAATCAACGATTCGTCGTGCCTGGTCTTCTTCCACTTTATGGAAATTAATCAAAACTGCTTCACCATTCAACAAACGCTTAGCAATTGTTTGGATCTCGTTGTAGTTACGAGGTTCCAAAATGGTGATTTTTCCGGCAGCAGCTAGACTTTCACTACGGCTGCGGCTGGGGTTACGTTTGACATTTTGTACACGGCTAGGCTGGTGGATCGACACAACTTTTTCTTCCTGTACCGGTGCAACAGTTTCTGATGGTATTTGGTACTGTTGATTCTCACTAACTTTGACTTTCTTTTGCGGCATTGACGCAACTGGTTCAGCAACTGCTTTTTCAGTTGTTTCAACAGCTGCCGATGCTACCTCATATTCAAAGGCTTCTTCATCAGAAAGACCAAAAAAATCAGCGGCTTTACGTAAAAAGTTCACTTTGGTTTCCTCCTTTTAAGTTCATCGTATCCCAACACGACACGCTACTGTTTTGAAAAAAAGTTCGGTAACCACACCGACCTTTAGATGAAGCTACTCTTTGAACAGTACGGTACCAATTCGTACAAATGTCGCACCTTCTTGAATCGCTGCTTGGTAGTCATGGGACATCCCCATACTGAGTTCTGTACATGGGGCCCAAGAGAGCTTCTGATTGTGGATTTCATCCCGCAGTTCTCGCAATCGTCGAAACAGTTGATGCTGCTCAGGCACAGTTGCCACAGCCGGGGCCATCGTCATTAATCCCACGACTTTGATTTTGTCATAGGCAGCCAACTTGGCAATGAAATCCGCAAGTTCTTCCGGAGAGATGCCTTGTTTGGACTCTTCTCCCGAAACATTGACCTCTACAAAACACTTCAGCACTTTATTGGCCCTTTTTTGAATCTCTTCAGCCAAATTTAAGTTATCTAAAGAATGCAGAAAATCAATTTCATTTACTATAGATTTTACCTTTCTCCGCTGCAAATTACCAATAAAATGCCATTGGATTTCCGGAAAATCTAAAAAAAGTTGTTTTTTTAATAAGAATTTATCGGCGCGATTCTCTGCTAAATGAAAAACTCCGGCAGCAACAATCGACTTGGTTGCACCAGCATCAACCGACTTGGTCACTGCAACCAATGTGACATCCTCTTCAGAACGTGAAACAAGAGCACAGGACTTCTGTATCTCTTGTCGGACCTCCCGCAAGTTCTCAGAAATCATGTGCTCTGCCTCCATGTTATCGTTTGCGACGGAAGAACGGCGGTGTGCTCAATTCGTCATCGTCATTTGATTTTACTTCATCACGATTGAATGTTTCAAAATCTTTCTTTTCGATGGTTTCAAATTGGGTGTCATCCACTTTAGGGCGAACAGTTTGTTCTTTACGGATGTCCCAGTCACCGAATGCATTGTCGTCTTCCGGTTGACTCGGTTTTGCCTGTTCCATATCCAAGACTGGTTTTTGCGGAATGCTGTGGATTTGGCTTTGGCGAGTCGTGCGGGTCTTATTTTCTTTTTTTGTTGGATCAATTCCGGTAGCGATTACTGTCACGCGAATTTCATCACCAAGTTCTTCATTGATTGAAGTACCCAAGATAATGTTTACATCACCAGTCGCAGCATTTGCCACGATATCAGATGCATCTTGTGCTTCAAATAAAGTCATGTCCAAACCACCTGTGATGTTCAACAGCACTTGTTCTGCACCATCGATTGAAGTTTCCAACAATGGTGAAGAAATAGCTTTCTTCGTTGCTTCGATTACGCGGTCTTCGCCAGAAGCAACCCCGATACCCATCAAGGCCGTTCCTTGATTTTCCATAACGGTTTTCACATCGGCAAAGTCCAAGTTTACGTAACCCGGTGCTGTAATCAAATCGGAAATCCCTTGAACACCTTGACGCAAGACATTGTCCGCTTCACGGAAAGCTTCCAACATCGGTGTCTTCTTGTCTACGACTTCCAACAAACGGTTGTTGGAAATGATTAGCAAAGTATCTACATTTTCTTTTAATTTTGCGATTCCTTCCGCAGCAAAGCGGCCACGTTTTGGTCCTTCAAAAGTAAAAGGTCTAGTTACGACACCAACTGTCAATGCACCTAAATCTTTAGCAATTTTGGCAACGATTGGAGCGGCACCCGTACCGGTACCCCCACCCATGCCGGCAGTGATGAAGATCATATCTGCACCGTCTAAAGCTTCACGGATTGCTTCTTCTGATTCTTCAGCTGCTTTTTCGCCAACTTCTGGTTGAGAACCTGCACCTAAACCACGGGTATATTTTGGTCCTAATTGAATTACTGTTTCTGCTTTTGAGTTTTTTAATGCTTGAACGTCAGTATTGGCTGCGATGAATTCGACACCCTTGACGTTTTCTTCGATCATGCGGTTGATGGCATTGCCACCGCCACCGCCGACACCGATGACTTTGATCACGGCGCCTTCATTGATGTTATTATCGATTGAGAATTCCATAATGTCTGTTTCCTCCCGGATAGATTAGTCAAAAATATTGGAAAAGAAGTCTTTTACTTTGTCTTTTACGCTTTCGCCGGATTTTTCTTCCGGTTCAGTGTAATCTTCCTCAACCGCATCGTCATATTCTTCATAACGTACTTCTTGCGGAACGACTGCTTCTTGCTTGACTTGTGGTGTTGACTTTTCACCGGTAACGGCTGATTTAGCCAGGTGATAAACCTCACTCAAATTAGCAGAATAGTCTACGATACTGATCACGTTGGTAAAGACCGGATTACGCAATCCCATATGATTTGGCACATACAGTTTTACATTTGTATCAAAAATTTCTTGTGCCAAATCTACAACACCTGGCAGGCTGGCTGCACCACCGGTAAGGACCACGCCTCCCGGAAGACTCAAGGCATCGATTTCATCCAAAACTTCTTTTGATTTATTGAAGATTTGTTCCATGCGGGCTTCGATGATTTCAGACAAATAGCGTTCGTCGATTTTCACCGGTTCGGATTTACCGATAACATCTACCGGAAACTCTTCACTAGCAGAAGTCCGTTCAGGATAGGCATCGCCATAATTAATCTTCAAGGCTTCTGCATTATTGAAGGAAGTATTCAAGACTGTTGATACATCCTTCGTGACGTACTCGCCGCCTTCTTGATTAACGTGGGTGAATTTCAGCTGCTTGTCATGCATGACAGCAGTGGTCGTTTGGCCGCCACCGATATCAATGACGATAGTGCCGAAGTCTTTTTCACCGTCTGAGAGAATGCTTTCTGTCAAAGCAAGTGGTGTAATCACCATTTCATTGATGGTCAAACCAGCTTTTTCAACACATTTGCGGATATTGTGCAAGATGGTCTTCGGTCCGGTAAAGACAACACCGAACATTTCCAGACGAACACCAATCATCCCGCGAGGATCTTTGATACCTTCAAATCCGTCTACCGTGAATTCCTGTGGCAGGATTCCGATGATTTGGCGTTCAGGAGGCACAGAGCGGACCAATGCCGCAGAAGAAACGTTGCGGACATCATCATCAGTGATCTCTTTAGAATCATTATTGACAGCAATCATGCCCTGACAGCTTTCCACTTCCAGCAGATTAGCAGGAACTCCTACACTCACGCTGCGAATTTGGATGCCGGCCTTCTCTTCAGCTTGGCGGACAGCCCGTTGAATCGCTTGAACCGTCTTTTCGATATCGACGATAATCCCGCGGTTGATCCCTTCAGACTTGGCGTTCCCGACACCAATAATATTCATTTGGTTTTCTACATACTCGGCAACAACGACTTTAACCGACGTTGTACCGATATCAAGGCCTACATACATTCCCGTTTTTGCCATGAATGGGATTCCCTCCTACAAAATAAATCCATATACGAAACAGGGCACTGAGCCCCTTGCGCTATATCATTTACATATTTGTTCACTGCTATCAATGATACCATAAATCACCGGAATTTAGAAATACGTATTGAAAATTATTTGATTTTTTTACTGTTGTGATTGCGGTTGTGTCAAACTTTCTTCAGTTGAAGACGTTGTTGTCTCGCTACTGGAGTCAGTGGTCTTTTCGTAAGGATAAGAAAAGATACCCACTTCCATGTCGATGACGCCTTTTTCCTTCATATCCTTAGCTACTTGCGGATAATACTTCATTTGAGCTGCTAAGTTAGAAATATTGACAATTACCTGATTGCCGTCATTCATATACAACTGCAACAATTCTGAATTACTGGAGGTAGGAGCATATTTAATCTGTGAAACTGCCTCTTGCAATTCTTGCGATAACCCATGGTAAGCCTTCAACACTCGCAAAATCATTTTTTGTTCTTTGAAATTTTCTAAAATCGGCATCTTCTCGGTTGGATTTTTCATATTTTCCTTCAAGACTACGCCATTTTCTAAAATCGGCGAATAGGAATTGGCATGCGCCAAAACAGCAACCTCCTGGTATTCTTTCACATGAATCACAAAATGATTGAAAGAATTAATCTCAACTGACACCGATTTGACACGAGGCTCCGCTTTTTTAACGGCGGCGATGTGTTCACTACGCTTGATAAATTGCGGCCAGATGTCACTGTCGGTAACAAAATCCGCCTCTTTTTCCACGGTAGCAGCAGCGACCTTTTGCGTACCGGTCACTGTGACACCTGCCAACTTAGCTAAGGGAGAGACATAATAAATGACCCCAGCCAAGGGGATTGTCAATAACAAAATGATAATGGCCATCCGCCGATACAAGACTGTATGTCGCTGATACTTAACCTTGGGCAACCGATCAGCAAAAGACTCCGAGGTACTTGTCTTTGGACGAGTTCCAAGTTCCAGCTCTGCTTTTGTTTCAGTCATTTTTTCTTCAGTTTCTTCTGCCTCTTGCTTACCTTCGATGATTGTAGGCGACCAGTTGGTATCTTCCCCTTTTTGCTTTTTGTACTCTAAATTCGCTTGTTGCCAAGGAGTCAGGTGGCTGAGATCTTGTGGCGACTCCGGATTTACATCTTCTTTATTTTTTGGGTCATTGGGTTTCTTACTGATCGTCATCACCACCTTTTCTTGAACGTATATCTATTATTTATTTGACGATTTCCCTTACTAGTTGTTGCAGCCGCTCAGCTGCATCAGGAAGGCCTTCTTTTTTGGAGGCTTCTGCCATCTGTTGTCGGAGCGTTTCGTTGGACATAATTTCATCTATGGTTTGGACCAGCAACTTGCCGGTCAGCTCATCATCAGTCAACATTTTAACAGCGCCGGCTTTCACCAGACTGACAGCATTTTTCGTTTGCTGATCATTGGTTACATGAGGGCTGGGAATCAAGATGGCTGGCAACCCCAGTGCCGTAAACTCGGCAATGGATGTCGCACCAGCACGTCCGATTAATAAGTGACAGTTGACCATGACTTCAGCCATTTTATCAATATAGGGGCGGAGACTGACATTTGTCAATTGTTGCCAGTCAATTTTAGGGTTTTCTTGGATTTCTTGATAATAGCGATCACCGGAAGCATACAGCACTTGGTAGCTCTTTTTAGCAAACAGTGGGATTGCTTCTGCCATGGCTTGATTTAACTTATACGCCCCTTGACTCCCACCAAAAATCAAGACCGTTGGTTGTTCCGGTTCTAGACCATATTCGGCTAAAATTGCTGAAGGTGACACGTCAGCAACCTCAGTCGCTCGAGGATTTCCCACTAACACGGTTTTCTCTTTCGGAAAAAAGCCGGCTGCATCAGGAAAGGCCACAGCAATCTTATCGACATAGCGGCTTAAAAACTTGTTGGTAACTCCGGGAACGCTGTTTTGCTCGTGAATGATCGTAGGGACCTTCAATTTTGCGGCAGCATAAACCACCGCACCGGAAGCATACCCCCCTGTCCCAATCACAACATCTGGCGCAAAATCACTGACGATTTTTTTAGCTTCTTTGATACTTTTCAAAAAAAGCTGAATCGTTTTGAAATTCGACGGACTCAAACTGCGCTTAAACCCTTGAATCTCTAATGTCTTGAAAGGAATACCGGTTTTCGGCAAAATTTTATTTTCCAATCCACGTTTGGCACCGACATACATAAACTCAGCCGTCGGATCATTTTTTTTGACGTATTCTACGTAGGCCAAAGCAGGATAGATATGTCCACCTGTTCCGCCACCGGTCACTAAAATTTTCACTTATTCTTCGCTCATTTCTGCATTAAAATGTCGCAGTTTTACTCACTGCAGGGCTTGTGCCAGTTCATGGACTGCCGCCATATATTTGTCGCCTCTGATTTCAAAATTCTTGTATTGATCCCAAGAAGCATTCGCCGGTGACAACAAGATGGTGTCGCCAACAGCGCTCAACTCATAAGCAAGGGGTACAGCAACTTCAGCATTCTCGGCAAAAAGAATGGTTTCGATACCCGCTTGGGTCGCCGCTTCAGCCAGCTTGTCTTTGGTCTCTCCGAACAAGACGACAGCTTTCAGATCTTTTAAAGAAGGAATTAATTCTTCAAATCCATTGCCGCGATCCAACCCACCGGCTAATAAGATCAGCTTGCTGTGATCAAATCCGCCCAACGCCATTTCTGTAGCTAAAATATTGGTAGCTTTGGAATCATTAAAAAAAGTCCGCTCGTTGATGCGCATCACAAATTGGGTCCGGTGCGGCACACCAGTAAAGCTGGTTAAAGCTCTTATAATTGCTTCGTTTGCGATACCTCGAGTTTTAGCTACACAAATCGCAGCCAGCGCATTTTCAATATTGTGATTGCCAGGTACACCCAGTTGCTTGGCTGCCATGATGGCTTCATCTTTGAAATAAAGAACACCTTCAGACAAATAAGCTCCTTCGACTTTTTCCTCAGAAGAAAACGGCAAAACAACCGCTTTGGTTCCTGCAGCCAACTGACGAAGTTCCGGCTGTTTCCAGTTAAGAATCAGCGTGTCAGCAGCCGTCATATTCTGTTGGATATGCCACTTGGCTTTAATATATTCTTCGCGGCTGCCATGATAATCCAGATGTGCTGAAAAGAGATTGGTGATAACCGCAATCTCCGGATGAAATGCAGTGATGCCCATTAGTTGAAAGCTGGAAAGCTCCATTACCAATACATCATCTTTTGTCGCAATTTGTGCCACGCTGCTAGCTGGAAAACCGATATTTCCGGACAAACGAGCTGTCCCAACATCCATACCTTGATTGAGGATATCAGCAATCATGGTCGTGGTCGTGGTCTTCCCATTTGTACCGGTAATTCCGATGATGGGACACTCGCTAATTTCATAAGCCAACTCGACTTCGGTAATCACAGGGATTTTCTTTTCGATTGCGCGTTGTACCAATGGTTGATCATAGGGAATTCCTGGATTTTTCACCATCAAAGAAAAATCTTCATCTAACAATTCAATGGGATGGCTGCCAGTGATAACTTTGATCCCTAATGCCAAAAGATCTTGCGCTTCAGGGTTTTCATCAAATGGCTTTCCGTCGTTAACGGTAACAAGTGCGCCCAAATCATGAAGCAATTTGGCCGCACTGAATCCACTCTTGGCTAAACCCAGCACAAGAACTTTTTTATTTTGATAGTCTGTAATTTGTTTCATTTCCATTCAGCTCCTACAAGACGATTAAGAGTGTGATTGCAGACATAACTACTGCAATCCCCCAAAAGATGATATCGATCTTCCACTCGCTCCAGCCGCTCATCTCGAGATGATGATGGTAAGGAGCCATCTTGAAGAGACGTTTACGAGTCTTTTTGAAGTAAGTGACCTGCAGCATCACACTGGCAGTTTCTACGACATAGATCAGTCCAATCAGCAACAACGTCCACTCTTGATGAAGCAAAATGGAAATTGCTGCTAAGAGTCCGCCCAGAGCCAAAGAACCTACATCACCCATGAAAATTTTTGCCGGTTTGTGGTTGTAGGGAATAAAGCCCACCAGTCCGCCAATCACACTCAAGCAAATCAATAATACGTCAATTTGCTGTTGATGAAAAGCAATAATTCCATAGGTCGCAAAGGAAACCACGCCGAGGCCACTTAAAAGGCCATCAATTCCATCCGTTAAGTTCGTGGCATTGGAGAAACCCACCAGCCAGAACAAAACAAACAGCCCGTAAACATAGGATAAATTCAGGTCAAACCCGAAGACATTTAGCACATTGCTATTTCCATCCAGAAGATAGACGACATAAAAAACCACTGCGCCGGCAATCTGACCAAAAAGTTTTTGTTTCGAAGTCAGACCTTCATTACGTTTTTTAAAAATCTTGATGAAATCATCTAGGAAACCCAAAAGGCCGTAAAGCACCATGATGAACAGTAGGATAAACAGTGTCGGTGTCAATTCATTTTGCCATGCGGCCACCCAGACTGCCGTCAATAAGATACCAATCAAAAAGACAAAGCCCCCCATCGTTGGGGTACCAGATTTGGCTTGATGCCAATTGGGGCCTTCTTTACGGATTTCTTGGCCATAGCGTTTCATTTGAAAATAACCAATAAACAGTGGCATCACTGAAAATGTCATTGCAAAGCTACTGACGATTGGGATGATCATTTGGGTCCATTCCATGATTTAACTACTCCTCAATTTTACTACTCATTTTATTTCAGGGTAAAGGTCAATGTCTTGCCTTCGATACGTTCATACGGCTTGATACTTTGTGCAACACAATACCCTTCTCCTTCAAACTTCACTTCAATATCAAAAAGCTTACCAATCTTCATCAAGTCCGCCTTTGACCAGCCGGTAGTATCCGGCATATAAAAATCACTGCCATCCGTTTTTAAAATCAGTTTTTCCGAAGGTAACAATTCCGTCCCGTGGGGTGTGGATTGTGCGGCCACTTCTTTTCCGGTCCCAATGACTACTGGAACCAAACCAGAGCGGCTGACATCCGTTGCTGCCGCATCCGTTCCCAGCTTACGATAATCAGCAACATCAATTTTTTCCTCTTCTTTTTCAGAAGGCAACGGTTCTTCGCTTTCTTTGAAATCCATTGCCCGTTTCAGCAGGGGATTTCCGATACTGCCGAAAGCTTTTTGAGACCATTTTTCAGGCTTTTTGATGGTCATGTACAAGATGTATTCCGGTTCTTCAGCCGGTATCATTTCAACGATGGAATACAAGTAATTGCTGCCGGTATCATAATAAGTTCCGGTCTCCGGGTTGTAGATCTGAGCTGTCCCGGTTTTCCCGCCGATGTTATAGCCTGGCACATCATAAACCCCGTACGCAGAGCCGTAATTAGCACTTTGTGTCACATCTACCATGTATTCCCGTACTTTTTTAGTAGCTTCTGCCGACACCGGATTGCCGACGACTTCCGTTTGGAACACTTTTTCTTTGTTGCTTTCAGGGTTGATGATTTTCGAGATGTATTGCGGCTTCAACATCTTACCGTTATTGGCGATTGCAGTAAACGCCCGCATCATTTGGAAGTTGGTAACGTTAATTGCTTGTCCAAATGAACTCATGGCTTTATCCACGACGTTGTCATTCGGCAAAGTTCCCGCATTTTCCGAGGCTAAACCAGAATAGGTACTCGTTCCAAAGCCAAAGTATTTCAGATGCTGCTGTAGTTCGTCACTCATTCGTTCTTCTAATGTGACCATCCCCACGTTTGACGACCAAGAAAGCGCCTGGCGCATGGTCAGGATTCCCTTAGCCCCTAAGTCGTGGTCGCGGATTGTAGTATCCGCCACTTTGATTTCGCCGGAAAGGAAGGTCTCATTTTCATTGAACACGCCCTGGTCAATGGCGGTGGCTACAGTCATCAGCTTCATAGTAGAACCCGGTTCATAGTGATCTTCCACTAAAATATTCATCCAATTGTCTTCAATGCCTTTCCGAGTCTCAGGATTGAAAGTCGGTCGCTGGGCCATTGAGACGATTTGTCCGGTTTTGGCTTCCACTAACATAGCTGTCATATTTTCAGGCTTGTACTCAGCAAAAGTCTCATCCATGAGACTTTCCAAATAAATCTGCAACCGACTATCCAAGGTCGTATAGATATCTTGCCCGTCTTTGGCCGGTTTTTCTTCTGCAACCGTTCCTGGCAATGGGTTTTGATAGTTGTCTTGTTGATAGACGATCTTGCCGTCAGTTCCCTTCAAGATATCGTCATAGGCCTGTTCGATTCCCATACGGCCGACAACACTTTCCTGGTTGTCTTTTGTCTCTGTGTCAGTATAGCCAATCAAGTGAGAAGCAAACGTCCCATTTGGATAGATTCGATTAGGATGGTCTTTAAAATAGACTCCCGCGATATCATCTTTGTCATCGTCTTTGTCTCCTTGAAGCAGCTCTTCAATCTTCTTCTTCTTTTCCAAGGTCAAATTTTTCGTTTCATTGCCCAACTCAATCTGATAAGCCTTGTTTTTCTTACCATTTTCCAGTGTTTTGAGCACCGTTTCTTTTTTCGAGCCCAACTGGTCATGGAGCACATCGGCAATCTTCTCGAAGTTTTTTTCTTCTGCGTATAATTTTGTTTTGCCGGAAACATAGGTATCGCTCAAGACGATATAAATCGAATACGAGGTCGCATCCTCCGCAATCACGACACCGTTGCGATCATAGATGGTCCCTCGTTTGGCTTTGACGACACGAGAACCCTGATAGAGGTTGGCCGTCATCTTTTTTAATGAGTGTCCTGCCACGTCACCCACTACAACTACATAGGTCAAGCGAGCGGCAAACAAAAAGAACAACCCAATACTCGTAGCAAACAACAGGATACCTACTTTTTTGCGATTGTTCCATGGTGTTGAATTCTTTTTTTTGAAAAAATTTCTGATTCGTTTAAAACGCATTTACTTCACTGTCCTCAAATTATCATCGTTGATCTTCAAACCGGCCTCTTCTGCAACTTCTTTAATCCGCTCTGTTTTAGAGAGCTCGGCCTTTTCTTGTTCCAGCCGTACCTTTTCCTGTCCTTGCAGACTGGTCTGAGCTTCGATTTGAGAAATTTCATGTTCCAATTGGCTAATATCGGTTCGAACATAAACTGTCAGGATTGCCAGCCCGATTACTGAAAACAGCAACAAAATTCCAATCAGTTTTTCAATTTTACTGATTCGCTTTAATCGGCGAGCCGGTGATGCGGGAATCTTGATAATATCGGGTCGTTTAGGCGGTGTTTGCACAGGCGGCTGCGGTTCATTGGTGGTGTAGTATTCATAATCAAATTCCGGCAGCTTTTTGACTTCGGCCATGTGCGACACTCCTTTCCAGTTTAAGCATTGTAGTTGTTCCATAATCGAAAAAAGCAAACAGCAAATTTCGATTCTCAGTCTTTAATCTTCTCGGCGATCCGCAACTTGGCGCTGCGAGACCGATTATTTTCTGCTAATTCTTCTACGCCTGCCACTAGTGGCTTGCGGGTGATGACCTTTAGCTCCGGTTGGTATTCTTCCGGCACCATTGGCAGACCCGGCGGCAGATCCTTTGGTGTACTGTGTTCTTTAAAAATCGTTTTTACGATGCGATCTTCTAAAGAATGGAAGGTGATTACAGAAATCCGTCCATCTTTTTTCAACAAATCGATCGCTTCTTCCAGGGACTCTTCCACCGCACCTAATTCATCGTTGACAGCGATTCGTACAGCTTGAAAGACCCGTTTGGCAGGATGTCCGCCTTTTCTGCGGGCCGGCGCGGGAATCGCTTCTTTGATCAACTCCACCAGTTCACCGGTGGTTTCGATTGTCCCATGTTTTTGGGCTTCTTCGATTTTACGCGCAATTTGCTTTGAAAACTTTTCTTCACCGTAGCGGAAAAAGATTTTAACTAATTGATGATAATCGTATTCGTTGATTACATTGTAAGCTGAAAAATCAGCACTCTGATCCATACGCATGTCTAACGGTGCATCTTGATGGTAGCTAAACCCTCGTTGGGCTTCATCTAATTGCGGTGACGAAACACCTAAATCATACAAAATGCCGTCAACCTTAAAAACATCATGGTTCAACAAGGCTTCTTTTAAATAGCGAAAGTTACTCTTTATAAAGGTCACTTGGCCGTTTTCCACATATTTAGCTAATCGCAGCTTGGCGTGATCCAAGGCTTTTTGGTCCTGATCAAAACAATAAAGATGTCCGCCCGGGCCTAGTTGACTGAGGAGGTACTCACTGTGTCCGGCTCCGCCTAACGTACAATCGACATACACGCCGTCAGGTTTGATGTTCAATCCGTCCACGGTTTCTTTTTTCATGACAGTATAATGTTGAAAATCCTCACTCATGGTGTGCCTCTTTCTGTTTTACAGTCCGAAATCGATCATCGTTTCGGCGATCTCATCAAAGCTTGCTTCCGCCTCTTCAGAGAAAGCTTGCCATTTTTCTTCATCCCAGATTTCGATGCGATTGGCTACCCCGGTAATCACACAATTTTTCGTCAAACCGGCGTGATTTCGCAATGTTTGCGGGATGTTGATGCGCCCTTGCTTATCGATTTCACATTCGGTGGCAGCAGAATAAAAGAAGCGAACGAAGGTACGAGCATCCTTTTTCGCCAACGGCATTTCGTTGAGCTTCTCTTCCAACTTTTCCCATTCATTTAAAGGATAGCCAAATAAACAGCCATCCAACCCTCGGGTCACAACGAACTTTTCGCCTAGTTGCTCCCGCAGTTTTGAAGGGACAATCAGGCGGCCTTTGGTATCTATCGTATGCTGAAATTCGCCCATAAACATCGACAAATAACCCCCTGTCTCCACTCGATATACACAGTCTACCACAATCCCCCACTTCCTACCACTTTTTATACAAAAGTGCTGGAAAAGTTGTCTGACTTTTTTTAACCAAAGCGGAAACAAGCGTTTTTCATGCATTTTAAGACTTCTAAAAGTCTCTTCAAAACTACAAATAATGTACAATATCTACTATAATCAGCAGCAGATAAGACAATAAAGTGAAGAGAAAAATCAAGCGCCACAACATCTTAAAGTAACGCTTATAAGCGATTTCTCCATAATAATAGGCTTGAAAGATTACCAGCAGGATACCTAAAAACAATACGGCAATCACAAAATAAGGTAAAATAGAGACTGAAAAGCTGTTCACAGAAATCTGGTGTAATCCCAACCACAAAAACGGAACGGCTAAATCTGCCCCTTTGATCTGCCATTTTTTTTGAAGAGATAACGCCGAAGTCAGATAGCTTGCAGCCAACAAGACGATGACTGGAAACACATACCATAAGACCATAATCGGATGAAAAGTTGTATTCATAATTGCTCCTTTGCAACAAATTCCGGCACCGAAAACTACCAAAAAGCCAGCCACTTTTTTACGAGACTGTTTCTGGCGGCTTGCATTAAAAAAACGATTGACTGGTCTTTCGGTTCGGCGCATTCATTTATCCGCAGATTTTTTAACAGGTACTAACCCCTTCAGAAAACCTGCCATAACAGGCTAACTATACTTTATTTTCATTACATGAATGTTTCAGTTCTTTTAAAAATTCATAGCGATGACCGGTCTTCATAAGGTTTTTGCAGGTAAGGATGGTTATCTTTTACATTTTTTCAATAAAACGTTCAAAAGGATGGAGATACGATGCTCACTTATTACGCAGTAGCTGACAATCAAATTAAAGATGTTCGAGAAAATAGTTCTGACGTCTCCTGGCTTCATGCAGACAGCCCTACAAAAGCTGAGATCACTCAGCTATGTCAGCAATTTCAACTGCCTGCCGATTATCTGACAGCGGTTTTAGACAACATGGAAAACGCTCGAACGGAGGGGTTGGACCAACAGACTTTTAAACGCCCCGTTTTGTTAGTAATGGAGTTTCCTTTTGTCTCCACTAGTCCCAGCGGGTATCTACAGTACCAGACATACCCTATTTCATTGATTATTACACCTGATAAACATTTAATCAGCGTCGCCAATCAGCGCCCGCCTTTTTTTAATCAAGTGTTGCAAAGTCCAGTTCTGCAAAATGATATGAGTCCCCGTATGAATATCTTGCTGATGATTTTATGGGAGCTGGTCCTCAGCTACAATCAACATCTGGAAGAAATTGATCGCCAGGTAAATCACTTGGAGTCGCAGATTCAGGTTTCCACTGAGAATAAACGATTGTATCAAATTATGGATATCCAAAAGAGCCTCGTCTTTTTTGAGGCCGCGACTTCTGCCAACTATGAGGCCTTGCAAAAATTGTGGAATACGCCTGAATTCAATAGCCACCACGCATATCATAACCATCTCCATGATATTCTGGTAGAAACTAAACAGTCTGTTACCACCTCTAAAATCTACATGAAATTAGTCAGTCAAATGACAGATACTTTTTCGGCGATTGTTTCCAATAACCTCAACAACATCATGAAGATTTTGACCTCTTTGACTATTGTCTTGACCATCCCTACCATTATTGGCGGAATTTATGGAATGAATGTCAAACTACCCTTTGCTGATAACGATGGTGCCTTTTTATTGATCATGGGCGGAACAATTCTCTTATGTGTTTTAGCCATCCGATTTTTAAGAAAAAAGAATCTTTTGTGATTTTTGACAGACCTGCCTTGAAGATTCCGCCAATAGCGGTTACACTGTTCATTGCAAAGACCGGTAAAGGATGGATAACAATGAACGAAAAAAAGACGAGTACCTTCTCTAAGATCACAAAAATCGTGATCTGGATGATGCTGATCCTGACAGTGGGCGGCGTCGTTTTGACTGCATTGATGAGTTTTATGTAAAAGACAGTAAAAAGGCACTTGTTCCTTTCAGCACAGCTGAGGAACAGGTGCCTTTTTCATCTTTAATGAAAAATTGTCATGCGCGTACCAGTTTAATATCTTGGGGCTATCAGCTGTCTGAGGCAAACGAACTCGCAGAAAATCTTGGGGTGCTAGATTAGCACTGCAGGGTATCGCAAAAAATGCCAGAACAGTTCCAGCAAAGTTTTAAAAATTCAGTGTCACTGCCAAATAAGAATGTGACACAAGTAATTTCCAAGTGCTAAACAGCGGAGACTTACCCACGATTAATAAAAAGTATACGGATAAGGACAAATTTGTGGCTACCTTGATGTCTTAGTTCGAAGAGAGAACAATCCCATGCCTGTAAAGAGAAGTGAATGATGCGGATTTTCCTTGATGTCATCAAGGAAAGTCCGTGTTTGAAATTTTTAGCAATGAAAAGCCGACGATCTTCCAATATTTTTAATGGAAGATCATCGGCTTTTGAGGTCTCACGTTTGGTAGTGTTCACTTCAGAGGACGCTAACTCAACGATTGTCACAGCCGTTTTACATCTTGCTTTTATAGTCTTCTTCTAGTTATTCATTATGTTGCATTTGATTTTCTGTCTCTGGATTAGCCGTGCCCTGCCATCGTCAAAAGCTCTCTGGCATGTTCCAAGGTCAATGGTGTGACCTCGGCGCCTGAAAGCATTCGGGCAATTTCATTGACTCTGGCGGTTGTATCCAACTGAGTGACTGTTGTTTCCGTGCGTCCGTGACTGACTGCTTTGGCGATTCCATATTGATAATCAGCAACCGCCGCCACTTGTGGCAGATGGGTGATACACAGCACTTGAGAAGTACGGGCAATCTTGGCAATCTTTTCAGCGATTGCTTGAGCCACACGTCCGCTGACACCCGTATCTACCTCATCAAAAATGATGCTGGTGATCCCTTGATTTTGCGAAAAGATCGTCTTCAATGCTAACAGGATACGTGAAAGTTCCCCGCCTGACGCGACTTTCACCAATGGTTTTAACGGTTCTCCAGGATTGGTAGTCAAGTAAAATGCGGCCTCATCAAAGCCGGTTTCTGTTAATACCCGTGTTTTTTCAAAAACTACTGCAAACTGAGTATTTTCCATATACAGTTCTTTTAGTTCCTGCATGATGGCTTTTTCTAAGCGATGACTGATGGCTTTGCGTTGTTGATGGAGCTGTTCAGCAGTATTCCACAGCGCAGCCTCGTCGCGCTTCAATTTTTGTTGGAGTTCTTCCAACTGGTTATCAGAATCATCATAGGCGGACAGCTCACGACTGATGGCTTCGAAATAATGTAAAATCGCTGGAATCGAATCACCATACTTTCGCTTTAATTGGCGAATCAGTTCCAAACGCTGCGTCACTTCTTCCAATCGTTCTTCATCCAACTCTAGAAAATCCAATTGCCGAGAAATATCGCCGGCCGCATCTTGCAAAAGATAGTAGGCGCTTTGCAAGTTTTCAGCAATCGCATTGTATTCATTGTCCAAATGAGCCACTTCCTGAAGCTCGCTTAAAACAGCACCGACTCCGTCTACTGGACTCATTTCCGTGGCGGTTAAGATTTGGTAGCTTTGCCCCAATGCGTCCACAATTTTTTGGTAATTGGCCAGTTTTTCCCGCTCTTCTGTCAACTGAGCTTCTTCTTCTGGTTGTAAGTCCGCTTGGCTGATTTCTTCTTGTTGAAAACGCAACATATCCAGTCGCTGAACAAAGGACTGCTCGTTGGTCTGGATTTTGTGTACCCGCTTTTCCAACTGACGATAAGCCTGGTACTCTTCTTTGTAAGCCGCTAATTCTTTGTGAAACTTATTGTCGCCGAATTCATCTACCAAGTGCAAGTGTCGCTCTTGTTGCAGCAATTCTTGATGTTCGTTTTGTCCTTGAATATCCACTAAAAAATCGCCAATCCGTCTCAAATTGGCTAAATTCATTGTTCGTCCATTGACTCGGCAGACATTTTTTCCAGCTGTCGTCATGTCCCGCTGCAAAATCAAAGGATCCCCCGCTTCAGTCTCTACCCCCAACTCTTGCAATAGTTGGGTGAAACCCGGTTGTTGCGGCATATCAAAGACCCCTTCTAAGCGGCATTTATCAGCCCCTTGACGGATGTAGTCGGCAGAGCCGCGGCTACCAGCCAATAGCCCCATCGCATCGATGATAATGGACTTTCCGGCCCCCGTCTCACCGGTTAGTGCCGTCATACCTTCGTGAAATATTAATCGTAGTTGTGAGATGATGGCAAAATTTTCAATCGCCAATTCCAACAGCATCCCCATGCCTCCTGTCAAAATGCTAACTCATCTGCCAAAAAGCAAACTCGCCAGCTATCAGATATAGTCTAAAAACTCGGCCTTCATATCCGCCGCCGCCGCTTCGGTTTTGGCAATCATCAATACAGAGTCATCGTCGTTCAAAATCGCAAATAGTCGTGCTTTATGAAGTCGATCGATCAAATTAGCGATTGCTGAAGCATTTCCTGGTAACGTCTTTAAGATTACAAACTTTTCCAACTGATCCACTGAAACGAAGGCATCTTGCAATAATTTAGCCAACTTTTCACCAATGTCTTCTGCTGTTTCAGCCGGCAAACTATACCGGTAACCACCTTCAAAAGGGATCTTAATCAATTTCAGCTCTTTGATATCCCGTGAGATGGTGGCTTGAGTCACCATTATTCCACGTTCTTGTAACAGACCCACGAAGTCTTCTTGTTTTTGGATATTGTGTTCGTTCAACAATCGGGTAATCAACCGATGACGATCTTTTTTCCGCATATTTTGCTCCCTTCAACACGTTCACTGCCAATATTTGTAGGATTTGATTTGAAGAGTCCTTGGCAGACCCGCCTTTATCGGCAAGAAGACAACGGCGTAAGCCACGCTGTCCCCGCGTTTTAACTTCCCTATCATACCTTATTTTTATGCAAAAAGAAAGAAAGGTCCCAGAGAAAAATAACTCTTTTACCTTTCTTTAACAGCGTGTTATCAGCTTATGTTAGTATTTCATGAGCACTTTTTACAACGCTAGAAATATTCACTTTTTCTGAAATTATACCTTTATCGGCACTTTTTTTCAGCAAGAGCAAAAATTCAATATTGCCTTCGCCACCAGTAATCGGTGAAAAAGCCAGATCCAACACATCAAAGCCAGTTTCCCGAGAAAAGTCGCAGATTTCAGTGACCACCCGTTCATGGGTCTTCGGATCACGGACGATTCCGTTTTTGCCAACAGCCTCTTTCCCTGCTTCAAATTGCGGCTTCACCAACGCCATCACCAACCCATTTGGCACTAGAATCTCATGCAGCGGTGGCAAAATCAACTTTAAGGAGATGAAAGAAACATCGATTGTCGCTACATCTGGTAGACCTTCCAAGAAATCAGCCGGTTTGCTGTAACGAAAATTGGTTCGCTCCATGACGACAACCCGGGGATCTTGGCGCAGTTTCCAGGCCAATTGGTTGTAACCAACATCTAGTGCATAACTGAGTGTAGCCCCATTTTGCAATGCCGCATCTGTAAATCCGCCGGTAGAAGAGCCGATATCCAGCAAAATCTTGTCTTGTACATTGAAGTCGAATTGCTTTAAAGCTTTCTCCAATTTCAGTCCACCACGAGAAACATATGGCATGACCTCACCTTTGACTCTGAGGGGGGTGTCTTGCGGTATTTTTTCTCCAGGCTTATCTAAGCGTAAGTTGTTTTTTTCCATCACCACTAAGCCGGCCATCACAGCTCGCTTCGCTTTTTCTCGGGTTTCAAACAATCCTTGCTGGACAGCCAGAACATCCACTCGCTCTTTTTTCATGGTTTCTCCTCACAATCGGAATTTCAACAAAAGTTCTTGTAACAACTCGCCAGAAAAAGGGAGTGTTGCCGTCAACTCGTTAATCAGCTTTTCCGCTGCCGCCAACTCGTCACTCAACGCTTCTTTGGCTTTGTCTAATCCTAATAATTCCGGATAGGTATTTTTACCGGCGGCGGCATCTTTATGAGCTGCTTTGCCCAATTCCGCCGTTGTTGCTGTGACATCCAGTAAGTCGTCTCTAATCTGAAAGGCTAGGCCAACGTGGGCTGCCAATTGCTCCAACTGCGCCAAGACTTCCACTGGTTGTTGTGCTAAGATACCGCCAGCTACCAGTGCATAACTCAATAAATCCCCAGTTTTGCGTTGATGAATGTTTTGCAGTTCTGCCAATGACAAGCGTTGATTTTCTCCTTGAATATCGGCAGCTTGGCCTGCTACCATACCACCACTGCCAGCTCTTTTAGCCAACAACTGGATCAACAGCAGCTTTTCCTCAGCAGGCAAAACCGCTGAACTTAACAAATGAAACGCCTCGGTCAGCAAGCCGTCCCCAGCAAGAATCGCTGTTGCTTCTCCGTATTCGATATGATTAGTCGGCATCCCCCGACGTAACGGGTCATCGTCCATCGCCGGTAAATCATCATGGATCAAGGAATAAGTATGGATCATCTCCAAAGCCGCTGCTGTCTGATAAACGCCTGTCTCCACCGGCTTATCAAATCCAGAAACCACTGCCAGCAACAGTTGCGGCCGGATTCGTTTGCCACCGGCTCTGATAGAATATAGCATACTTGCCAACAAACGCTCATCTGTAGTGACCCCAGTCAAAAAGTTGATCATCTCTTTTTCCACACGAGGCAGGTGTGTTGTTTGTAAATCCTTTGGTGTCATCATGCATCACGCTCTTCAAAGTCCGCTTCCTGGCCATTGTCCTGCATCATCTTCGTCAAGGTCTCTTCGGCACTGGTCAAGGTCTCTTGACATTGTTTACTCAGTGCCATGCCCTTTTGGAAGGCTTCCAATGCTTCTTCCAGTGGGACATCCCCTTTTTCCAAGCGGGTGACAATCTGTTCTAATTCCTGCAATGATTCTTCAAATGTTGCTTGTGCCATTTTTTATGCTCCTTTACGTCTTCTCTCGATTGCTATCTTCTTACTCAGACGATACGTGTAAATCAGGCAGCTTTAGTCCCGGTTCCGCATCAGTCTTACTCTTCCAGAATTTCTGTAATCGTTGCCTGAGCCTGACCATCAGGAAAATGAATGGTGACAACCTCTTCTGGATGAAGGTGTTCAATTGACTTGACTACTTGTCCCTCTTTTGTCGTATAGGTATACCCTCGCCCCATGATTTTTAACGGGCTGAGGAGATCCAAAGACTGCACCGTACTTATAAAAGCGTTGCGTTTATTTTCCAATAAACGAAGGATTTGCTGCTCCAAACGAGCTGTCAAAAAGTCATTTTGTTGTTTTCCAGCCTGCACTCTGGCTAACGGATAAACCTGTCGTAAACGCCGGTCTGTCTGCTGATACCCCCGCTCGTTAGTGTAAAGAAGCTGCTGTAGGCTTTGCCCCAACCGTTGTGTTAATTGGTCCACCTTGAGAGTCTGCGCTTCATACAGCCGTTCCGGTTGCCGGAAGACATAAGAGCTCAAGGCTCGCTGGTAGCGTTCATTCTTTTGTTGCAGCTGCATACGGAAGGCTTGCTCCAAGCGGGCCTGTTGCTGTCTAAGCTTTAGGATTTCATCTGACAACACCGGCACTGCCAGCTCAGCTGCTGCAGTGGGTGTAGGAGCTCGCACATCGGCTACCAAATCGGCAATCGTCGTATCCGTTTCATGACCGACTGATGAAATTACCGGTGTTTGTGCAGCAAAAATTGCCCGAGCCACCCGCTCTTCATTAAATGGCCATAAATCCTCTATTGAACCGCCCCCACGGCCAATGATCATCGTGTCGAATCCGCCATCTTCCTCGACTCGCTGAATGTTGCGAACCACATCATCAGCTCCACGATCGCCTTGAACAATTGTCGGAAATAAGACTAGCTGTGCAATAGGGTAACGACGCTTGACGGTGGTAATGATGTCACGAATCACTGCACCAGAGGGACTGGTCAAAACGGCGATTCGCTTAGGAAAGCGGGGCAACTGTTTTTTAGGTGCGGCAAAAAGTCCTTCTTTGGTCAGCTGCGCTTTTAACTGCTCATAGGCTTGGTAAAGAGCCCCAACTCCATCTGGCTGCATCTGCTCGACATAAATTTGATAGTTGCCACTAGATTCATACAACGAAATCCGCCCTACAACCAAAACCTTCATCCCTTCTTCTGGACGAAATTTGATCTTATCAAATGCGCCTTTAAACATGACTGCTGAAATTTTGGCACCATCATCTTTCAAACTGAAATACTGGTGATTGGGACGCAGGCGAAAATTAGAAATTTCACCGGTCAAAAAGACTCGCTCCAAATAAGGATCTGCATCAAATTTACGTTTGAGGTAACGGGTTAACGCCGTTACAGTCAAATACTGCTGAGACAACTCTTTCACCTGATTTCTTTTAAGATTGCGCCCGATGCCGCTTGGCGCTTTCAATCGTTTGATACATCAGCATCGTAATGGTCATAGGACCGACACCACCAGGAACCGGCGTGATATAGCTTGCTAAAGGAGCAACTTCATCAAATTTTACATCACCGATCAATTTGCCGGCAGCACTGCGGTTCATGCCGACATCAATAACGACAGCCCCTTCTTTAATGAAGTCCTTTGTAACAAAATGCCCCCGTCCAATAGCTACAACCAAGATATCTGCTTGTCGGCAAAGGGCAGCCAGCTCTTTTGTTTTTGAATGAGCAATAGTAACGGTAGCGTTCTTTTGCAACAGCAAATGCGCCATCGGTTTACCCACGATATTGCTGCGACCGATTACGACAGCATTTTTCCCTTCCAAATCGATGCCATAGTATTCAAACATCTTGATGATCCCAAATGGTGTACAAGGAATCATTCCTGGATTACCGGCAAAGAGGGCGCCCAAATTCAAAGGATGAAACCCATCAACGTCTTTTTTGGGATCGATAGCTAAGAGTACCTTGTTTTCATCAATGTGGGCCGGCAGTGGCAATTGCACTAAAATCCCGTGAAACAACGGGTCATTGTTATATCTATTTATTTCTGCAAGCAGTTCTTCTTCAGTGATACTTTCCGGATAGCGTTCAACGGTAGAACGAATCCCAATCCGCTCTGCCGCCAAATCTTTATTACGCACATAAACTTGACTCGCCTGATTTTCCCCTACTAATAAAACGACCAATCCAGGAGTCAGTCCTTCTTCTTTTAAAAGCGACACTTCTTCTTTCATCTGCTCTTGCATCAAAGCAGCCAGCTTTTTCCCATCGATTAATTCTCCCACAACCAACACCCTTTCGATTTCATTTTTCTTTATATTCTAGCACAGGCCTTGTCTTTGCGAAACTTTTCTTATTGTTTTCAGAGCTTGATTTTGAACATTTTCAGCTTCTTAATCGCCAGCTTCCTCATCCGACCAAGGAAGGCGCGTCGATAATGTGGCAGCAAATTTTTTGTAATCTTCTCGTTCTGCCAGACGGTCCTTGCGCCGCTTCTCATAGCCGGCACATACCATTTTTTCTTCCGGTGTATCCGCTATAATCTTTGGAACTGTAAATGTCGTTTCTGGATTCATGTGAGAAGGAATCGCAACAAACGTGGTAAAGCAGGTGGCGGCTAAATAGCGTTCCCCAGTAACTAAATCTTCCCCGATAATTTTCACAAAAACCTCCATCGACTTGTTGTGGGCTCCCGAAACATAAGATTTCACACAAACCGAATGATTTTCATGCAGCGGCTTCAAAAAATTCAAGCTATCCAAAGAAGCCGTGACCGCTCCTCGACGACAGTGGCGGGTCACTGAAATCGAAGCGGCATCATCAATCATCGTCATCAGCTTGCCGCCAAACAAAAAGCCAAATGGATTTAAATCAAAAGGAAAGATCCGATGGGTCTGGATAACCCGTGACTCTCGACAATGTTTTTCTTCTTCCACAAAACTCACCTCATTTGATAGTGTAACAAAGCTTGCAACAAATAACCGTTTTTCCGTCTCAAAGACTCTTTTTATTAGCCACTACCCCTACGCTTTAAACCACGCTCAAACAAGAGCCCAAAAAAGTTTGATGAAAACAAAAAAGCCCCAACCCTTAGCTTGTAAGGGTTAGAGCCGTTTGTTGATTATGCTTCTTGCGCTACCGGGTAAACGGAAACTTGTTTTTTGTCGCGGCCTTTACGTTCGAAACGTACGACGCCGTCAACTTTAGCAAACAATGTATCGTCACCGCCGATACCAACGTTCGCACCTGGATAGATCTTAGTGCCCCGTTGGCGGTAAAGGATAGAACCACCAGTAACGGTTTGACCGTCCGCACGTTTAGCACCTAAACGTTTGGATTCTGAGTCACGGCCGTTGGAAGTAGAACCGCCCCCTTTTTTGTGGGCGAAGAATTGTAAGTTCATTTTCATCAACATGGAAAAGCACCTCCTGTGATAGTTTTTTATTTCGTGATGGTTTTCAGTTGCAGATATTCGCTATATTCCGCCTGAACAGCTTGCAGACCGAGCAAAAGGTTTTCCAACAAAATCTGCGTGATGTTGGTCTGCTCCTGAGTAGAATCCCGGGGAATCTCCACATAGAGATAACCGCCGTCTTCCTCATTGGCATCTATGACAGGTGTACTCCCTGCCAAAGCATCAATTCCGTTGACTGCACTAATGGCTAATGCCGATACTGCAGCACATACGAGATCTTTGCCGTATTCACCTGATTGGGCATGGCCTGTCAGTTCAAAGGAAATGATCCGACCAGAGTCATTGCGTTTGAATGTCCCGATGATCATAGTTCGACCTGCTTTTCTAAGAATTATGCGTTGATGGCATCGATGACAACTTTAGTGTAAGGTTGACGATGACCTTGCTTGCGGTGTGAATGTTTTTTAGGTTTGTATTTGAAAGTAACGACTTTCTTTTGTTTGCCGTGTTTTTCAACAGTTCCTTCAACAGTTGCACCTGCGACAGTTGGTACACCAACTTTCGTAGATTCGCCACCGACCAAGATTACTTCATCAAAAGTAACCTTCTCGCCAGCTTCTACGTTCAATTTTTCAACGTAGATTGCTTGACCGACTTCCACTTTGACTTGTTTGCCACCAGTTTTAATGATTGCGTACATACTCAAAAGCACCTCCTTATTTAGACTTAGACTCGCCATCCCAAGTGAACGCCAGTAAACAGCGTTGCTTATGACTTGTTCTGTGCGGTTGTAGCTGTGGTGCCCACAATTACAACAAGAATACTTTATCAAAAAAAACGTTGGCCGTCAACTGTAAGTTTTGCCTGTTTTCGTGAAACTTTTCAAACGAAAGAATTCTATCTATAATAATGAAGAAGAAAGAAACGGAGGGATTTTGGTGGATTATCCAAAAGAGTTAGTTGAACATGTGCGACAGCGTTCAACAGGGATGCAGCTGGAAGGTTTTGTGGCAGGTCAAGGCCCACTTTTTCCCAAGCTGATGATTGTCGGCGAAGCGCCTGGTAGAAATGAAATTACTACACATATTCCTTTTAGCGGTCAAGCCGGCGTGGAATTGATGAAGTGCTTAGCGCTAGCTGGACTCACCCGCGAAGACGTGTACATTACAAGTGCGGTTCGCAGCCGCCCTTTCAGTATTAAAGAACGCTTAAACAAACGAACCGGACTGCTCGAAACTAGCACACCTAATCGAACCCCTTCCAAAAAAGAAGTCCTGGCTCACGCTCCAATCTTAGACTATGAGATTTTTCAGGTGGCCCCTACGCTGATTGCAACGGTAGGCAATATCGGGCTGCAACGCTTGTTGGGATCGGGGCATCTGATCACAGACGAGCACGGCAAGCTGCTGGTTGGCCCAATTCAAAAATTGGATGCCAAAGAGACTGGCTACCAGTGGACTTCCCAGAATTATCAGGTGATTCCTCTCTTTCATCCAGCCGCCGTTTTTTACAATCGCAAATTGGAACCGGTAATTCAAAAAGACTGGCAACAGGTTGGACAGTTATTAAACAACTGAATTTTTCCTTTAATATGTCGAAATTGCCAATTTTCGTCTTTGTTTGTTCCGCTTTGAACAGCCACTCAAAAACTAAAAACAGCCTATTTCAACGCGCCTTGTAAAAAGACAGACGAGAAAAACAGGGGCTTTCTCGTCGCAGTCTTAATAGCAAGCTCGTTAAAGTAGGCTGTTGTTTAGCTTTCATTGACTACAAGACAGACACAAAAACGTTTTGCCAAAAGATACTCGTCAGTCGCTGTTTTACCCATTTTTATTAGGGTCTGACTTCACGATTGGCCGGGTTTAACTCCGGCTTGCGTCCAGCAGCCAACTCAGTGTAGAAACGATGCCAAATCTTTGCGACATTGTCTTCTGAATAATGTTGGGCTGCTTCAGCTGAAAGCTCACTAAAATGGGTTAACTGAGCGGGATCTTGTGCTAGTTGATTGAGCTTTTCAGACATTTCTTTACGATCTTTGGTGCCGATATAATAGCCGGAAATGACTGACTCATAAAGGTCCAGCTCCCGCAACATCACTGGTGTCTGACAACTGAAGGCTTCCAAAATACTCATGGGAAATAATTCATTGTAGGAAGGCAGCAAGAAAACATCTGCTGCATTGTAATAATCCACTAACTCCTCACGGTCAACGATGCCGGTAAACATCAGATTAGCCGGCGGATTTTCATAGACTTCTTTGTAATCATCGTAGCCGTCGGTGATTTTTCCAAAAGAAAAGCCCCCCGCCCAAACAAATCGGATATGTGGGTTATCTTTGGCCAGCTGGATGAAATCATCCACTCCCTTACGTTTTTGAATCTGTCCCACACCTAAAACGACAAAATCATCTTGTGAAAAACCTAATCGCTCACGGTCCATCTGCTTATCGCCAGCTGATTTGGGGTAAAAATCTGTGGTGGAAACAAAATTCGGGATATAGCAAACTTTTTCTTCCGGGATTCCCGCTGCCGTCAACTGAGGAATAAAGCTGGGATTGACCACCACCAAAACATCCATCCGCTTATAAAAAGACATCACATACCAGTCAAAGATCTTTTGAATCGGCCAAAACAATTCAATACTACCCTTTAAAGTTTCTGGCAGAAAGTGAACGTAGCCAACCCGTACACCACGACTTTTGGGTGTCAATGCCGACAGATAAAATTCAGGGTTGATCGTATGGTAATGAGAAATATCTGCTTTTTTTGCAGAATTAATTTCAATATGAAATTCGTCTGAAAATCGTTCTTGCAACATGCGCAGTAATTCGTTATAGGCACTGCCTACTCCTTGTCCTTTAACGGTATCTGCTCGGGAAAGCATTGTGATTCTGATCATGGATATTCCTTTCACAACTGTAATTTAATCATTGACAACTATTATAGCACATTGTCGGAAAACTAAAAATCAGACTGGCGTCGGATTTCTTTGAGCAGCTGATTGGCAGTCTGGCACCAGACCTGTACAGACCAGTTATTACCTTATCAGTTAGTCCCTTTTGGCAATTATGGTAAAATCGATACTATGAGAGGAGAGGTACCTATGACTAATCAACGAAAAATTCAACGGGCCTTCACGATTTTTGGACTGTTGGTCTTCTTGTTCAATCTTTACGAATACATTACTGTCCGTCTACCCCGCCCAGAGATGACGGTCATCTTATTGGAATGCTTGGCAGGAATTGCGCTGATTTATCTGCCGCAGATTGCTCGTAAATTGTTGAAAATTGAGATTCCACAGCCGATTGTTTATTTCTATTGGTTCTTCTTATGGCTGTCGGTCTTTATGGGAACCTGCCTGCATTTGATTCGCTTCATCAACGGCTGGGATAAAGTGCTCCACACTGTCAGTCCAATGCTGTTGACGGCATTAGGCTATGGGATTTGCGGGATGCTTTTGAAAAAAACAGTCGCAAAAGAGGTTTCCCCTTGGCTATTTTTAGTCTTCGGTTTTGCATTTGCCGGCGTTTGTGGGGTCTTTTGGGAATTTTGGGAATTTCTCTGCGATTCGGTTGCCAATATGAACTTACAACGCTATTTAGACTCTCCGGACAGCAGCGGTGCGCCATTAGTCGGTCGAGCTGCTTTGATGGATACGATGGGAGATCTTTTTACAAACACTGCCGGAGCGCTTTTGATGGGCCTTTATGCTGGGGTTAAAAGCCGCAAAGACCTTGCCTATTTTGAAACCTATCGAATCAAAAAAACTGGGCGCTGACAGATAATATTCACTGGCAAAAATCAAAAACCCCGTGATCCAACATCGGATCACGGGGTTTTTTAGCATCGCAGGAGGGGTTCGAACCCCCGACCGTCCGCTTAGAAGGCGGATGCTCTATCCAGCTGAGCTACTGCGACATAGCGGCAACATGTTTCATTATAGAAAAGGAGCTAAGCCTTGTCAAACTTTTTTTAAAAGGAGTTGAGCTGAACATTTAAGCTTTACCAATGAAGATTTACGTTATTTTACTGTCTCATGCCAAAGCTCATCTGCAATCAGATGGACGACGGTCTCGTGGGTGACTAACTGGCTATGGCCAGCTCCTTTCACGAGGACAAATCGACAACTGTTAGCCTCCGCGTACAACTGAAGACCCGCTGCAACACTTATCACCGGAACAATTCCATCAGAGTTGCTGTCGTTTTTCTCTCCTGCTACCAAGACCACATCGAGATTACTGGGAAGACGCGACTGTTTAACAAGATAGTTTTTCAAGCTTTCTGAAGGATTTTGCTGTAGCTGATTAGCAGCCTGGGAAACAATCTGCTGACGCACACCGTCAAAGGGCGTTCCTGTCAGCAGCAAAAATCGCACCTGAGGATCAATGGACAAGCAGACGTTTTCCAAATATTCGGTGATGACTAATCCACCGTTTGAATGACCAAAATAATCATATGCTCTCACCTGATAGTGTTTTTCCAAATACATCAGTGCCTTGCGAAACCAATGGGCCTGTTTGGGGACTGCCGCCCCAGAAGCATCACTAAAGGCAATAACTACCACCGGACGAGTATTGTCAATGGCCAGACTGCCACTGACAAGGAGAGTATCATCTTCTTGTACAGTTATTTTTAAAACCGCCACCGGTTGCTTTTCTTCCAGTAAAGCGATCAGTTTGTCGAACCGGCTGATTTTCCCGCCGGTTCCGGGCACCAAAAGAAGCGGAGGCGTTGCTAACGAATAGTCTTCTTTCACCTGTTCCTTTTTATTCCACTTGGCTCTTGCAGCTGCCAAAAGCTCCGTCAGCTTTTTCATCTTACGCTTCTCCCACTCTTTTGATCACCTGCGTTTGAGAGACACTCTAACACATTTACTCTCGAAAAACTAAATGACTTTCTACAAAAGGATTTCCTCTGCCTCTTTGGTGACCAGCAGAACGCCGTCTCCCAGAGGAAGCAGTGTCGAAGTTAGCTGCGGGTGCTCCGTGACTACATCTAAAAATTCATTTAGCTTGCGATGAATGGCACGATTTTTCCGTGGAATCTCTTCGATTGGATCCAAAATCGTACCGCCTTGAAAGACATCATCTACCATCAAGACGCCGCCTTTTTTCAAAAGACGCAGACATTCCGGTAAAAACTCGATATATTTAGACTTTGCACTGTCCATAAAAATAAAATCGTAGGGCCCTGTCAACGTTGGCAGAATTTCATTCGCCTGTCCTTCCAATAACGTAATCTTGTCTTCTAATTCCAGACGTACATAAGTTTCTTTGGCTTCTTTGATCATCACGTCGTAGCGATCAATGGTGGTCACATGGCCGTCAGTTCCCACAAACTGGGCCATCAAGCTGGAAGAAAAACCAATAGCTGCCCCAATCTCCAAAATTTGTTTTGGTTGCAGTTGTCCCAAAAGAAATTGCATGAAGACCACAGTTTCATGGGGAATTACCGGAACCCCTCGGCGATTGGCATCACGTTCCAGTTCACCTAATTTACCTGTCAAAGGCTTTTGTTTGCTGCGCATATAATCCACCAGTTCTTTTTTCACCACTGGCCGGTGCATCATTTCATTTTTCATTTTTTCGAATCCTCTCTTTGGCTCCATTCCAAGTTGCGGCTTTGGGATCATTCAACTGATGAACAAGTTTCTGTTTTCTTACGAACAACAGCTGATATTTACACTAGCATCACTGACACCAGGTACCTTTTCAAATAAGAAACGCAACTTTCCAGTATTTGAAATGCTATCCTTCTTTTGCAATCAAAAAAAGCCGCCCACTAGGACAGCTTTATTATAATCAATCCACTTAACTGGTGCAATCAAGGAGCGTCTTCCCCTTCTTTTGCTTTCCATAATGTCTGCTTTTCTGGTTTAGGCCGGACCTGCTTGAAAAAAGCGCTGATGGTGGTTAATGTCAGAAACGCGGCTGCTAACCAAAACAACAATTGCGCAGTTTTGACAAAACTGCTGGTAGCTATCAAACCCAAGTAAGGAAGATGAAAAATTGGTTGTCCAATCAGGTTACGCCTTGAAACAGACCCAAAGTCCAGTTGCTTTTGATTATCTCCTTTTGTATAGAAGGTGTTGTTAGAAGAATCTTTTGCCACGATTCGTCGCGTCTTGATATCTTCTCCTTGATCAACATAAAAAGTGATAAGCTCTCCCACATGAAGGTCCTCAATTTCTTGATGCTTCACAAAAATCAAGCTGCCTTTTGGGAAAACATTTTGCATATTATTGTCTCTAATCACAGCGACAGTCAAACCCATCAGATGCGGCAACAACGTCACTGCCAGCGCCAGAGCCATAAAAAAAATCAGCGCAAATGAGCTGATGCTATTGAGTTGTTTCAGACGCTTCATAAGGCGGCTTCCTTTCTTGGATAAAACCCTTGGTGATTAAAACCCACGCTCTCCCCATCCTTCTCGTTTGTAAGTCTCCTGAAGTTTGCGCTAAGAAGATAGGCGAATGCTGCTTTCAATATTTATTATATTATAATTAAAAAGAAATTTTTTCAATTGTAACTTAAGTTATATTTTAATCTTAGGATTTCTGTGTAAATCCGTCAAACATCAACTATATTAATTCATTAACCCGGTTGACTTGTAAATAAAAACAAAATAAACTGAATCTAGGAAAGGATGTGCTTTTATTTTATGGATACAATAAATAACTATTATAAGTTAAATTCAAAAAAAGGCTGGCGTTGGATCCTCTTTACAATGGTCATCGCTTTATTCTTGTCGATCATCGTTTTTTTTGGTCACGCACTGACCCATCCTTTCACCCAATCCCAGTTTTCAGAGATCAAAGATACTTGGACCTATTTCCCAAAAGATGATCCGGTTACAACCTTCAAGAGTCGCTACATAAAAAAGATGCCAGGAATCGAAACTGGCGAAGCCATGATCATGGAAAGAAAAATGGTCAGAAAAGTGAACAACCCCATGCTGCTGGTTCAAGGAAATCATCAATGGATCAAGGTCTGGATTGATGACGAGTTGATTTACGAATACAGTCCTGCTTCGACTGGGGGGCAACCTTCGGATAACCCGGGCAACTCCCTACAAGAAATCCACCTGCCCCGCAATTATGTCGGCCGCACACTGGAAATAGAAGTCTCCAGTCCTTATAAAAATTATTCAGGACTGCCTGCTCGTGTTTTTGTCGGTGAGGCCAACTCAGTTATGGCCTATGTCTTCAGTGTGTCGATGCCCCAGATTTTGATGATGATTGTTGCCCTTTCTATCAGCATCGTTCTTTTGTTTTTTGTGGGACGGACACTTTTGAAAAAACAGTTTTTGGAACTGGAAATGCTGCTGCTGGCTTGTTTTGCCATGACTATTGGCTTGGAAGCTGCAGCCGGGGATATTTTTTCTAGTCTGCTGTTTAGCCCCACAGTCAATTCCACCCTCGCTACTTTATTGGCGATTATGACGCCTTTGTTTTTGATTTCCTACTATTGTTTAAAAATGACTCACGTTCAAAAGTACTATAAATTCTGGGTAATTCCTCATATCTGCTTTAGCATTGCCATGCTGATTATCGCCATTCTCACCAAAACGGACCTGCCAGAGATCAAACCTTGGGTGGATACAATGAATATGTTTGGTACATTGGCCGCCACTGTTGCCGCTATTCGTGAGAGTCATTATAAAAACCACTTTTATGCTGTCTGTACACCATGGATTGTTTTAGTGGCGTTGGCCCACTGCTTTTTGTATATCATGGGTCTGCTAGGAACTGAGTACACTCAGATCAACTTCAGCGGGTTGTTCTTCGGGGCAATTCTTTTAGTTCTCTTTGGCTACACTGTCACAGACTTCATGGCCAGTGAGGAACGAAACCGACGACAAGTCAATTTTTTGGAAGTCAAAACGACCCTATTAGAAGAAAGCCGCCAAGAAATGCAGCAACACATGGCCGAATTAGAGCAAATGAAAACCGCCTTCCAAAAAAATCTGCAGATGATGCAACTGTTAGCAGAGGACGGCAATCTTGAAGGCACCAAAGAATACCTTGATAAGCTCATGAAGGACACCCGTCTGATGGACGGCATCCCGAGGTACACTGACCACACACTAGCCAATCTGATCTTGTCTCGCTACCAAAAATTAGCACAAAAACGCAGCATTGCTATTGATTTTCAAGTCCTGCTGCCTGAAGAGATCAATATCTCTGATGATGATCTCACCAAGCTTTTAGCACACTTGTTGGAGCATGCCTCTAGAGAAACCTATGCAATTGCTGATCCCAGACAGCGAAAGATTCGTCTGCAAGTGACTTGTGATCAAGACCAGTTGTATCTGTTTTGTGAGCACACCGCAAACTATCAGGAAAATATCTTTGACCGCGGCATCGATACCGAGTTACCGGAAAAAGAAGAATTCGATCTTTGGGTCTTAGAATCCATCTCTAAAAAATATGCGGGTCACTTGAAAAAAGCCGTGACAGAAAAAACAGACAGTGTCGAAATCCGTATGGTCGTTTGATGGGTTTGGCAAATTCAGCCAGCAACGGAATTTAGACTTGCATTTTTTACTGTTTGCCGGTAGCATAGAGGCAGTTGGATTAGTATTCTAAACAAGGTCACAGAGAGTCGTTCCTCGGTTGAAAGAACGATACCCACTGGTCAGAAGAACCTGCCAACATTATAGATCGCCAGAAACGATCGGGCCGGAGTCCCTTAGCACTCCTTCGAGGGGGTCGATGACACACATCGATCAACAAAGGTGGTACCGCGAATGTTACACGCATTTCGTCCTTTTTATAGGACGGGGTGCGTTTTTTGTTTGGCTCCCCTGCGCTTCGATTGACAACCAAATCCAAGGAGGAAATAACATGGCTGAAAAGCAAACCAACGACTTTACCGAATGGTATGTCCAAACCATCCAACAAGCAGAACTGATGGCCTATTCCCCAGTGAAAGGCTCCATCATCTTCCGTCCCGACGGCTTTGAATTGTGGGAACATATCCAAGAAGAATTCAACAAATTCCTGCGTTCAGAAGATATCCGCAACGCCTACTTCCCAATGCTGATTCCTAAAAGCTTTTTCATGAAAGAAGCCGATCACATAGAAGGCTTCGCGCCAGAACTGCCATGGGTGACAGAAGTCGGCAATGATAAACTGGAAGAACCTTTGGCATTGCGTCCAACCTCAGAAACCATGATTGGTTCCGCATTTTCTGATTGGATCAATTCTTACCGCGACCTGCCTTATGAAATCAACCAATGGGCCAACGTCTTCCGCTGGGAAAAGAAAACACTGCCTTTTTTGCGCACTTCTGAATTTTTATGGCAAGAAGGTCATACCGCTCACGCCAATGAAGCAGATGCTCGTCGTCGGACCATGAGTATTCTGGACGAATATGCCCGTTTGGCAGAAGAATTTTTAGCGATTCCAGTTTACAAGGGCCAAAAAACGCCCTCTGAGCGTTTTGCCGGAGCCGTTGACACGTATTCCATCGAAGCGATGATGAAAGACGGGAAAGCCGTTCAAGCCGGTACCTCCCATTACTTGGGCACAAAATTCGCTGAAGCGTTTGATATCACCTACTTGACCAAAGAAAATCAGCATACCCACGTCCACACCACTTCATGGGGAGTCTCAACTCGTCTGTTGGGTTCACTGATTATGACCCACGGGGATGACAATGGATTGGTCTTCCCACCAACTGTAGCACCGACACAGATTGTACTCATGCCGGTAGGTCCTTGGAAAAAGAACCCAGCCATTATGGAAAAATTGGATGAACTCTTTAAAGAATTCAAAGCAGCCGGCTACCGGGTTCGCATGGATGACAGCGACAATTCTCCTGGTTACAAGTTTAACGAATGGGAACTAAAAGGCGCTTGCTTGCGGATTGAATGTGGCCCTCGCGACTTGGAAAATGGCCATGTGATGGTGAAAATTCGCGACCTCAGCGACAAAACTGCGGTACCATTTTCAGAGTTGGCAGCCTACGTCAGCGAACAGTTGGCAATCATGCCTAAGCGTTTGCTGGAAGCAGCCAGAGCCCGCAACAAAGAAAACGAACACTTCAATATTGATACCTTAGAGCAATTGAAAGAACACATCGAAGCCTGCAAAGAATCCGGCCGCCCTACTGGTTTTGTGCTGATTGGTTGGGATGGCAGCGAGGAAACGGAAGCCAAGATCAAAGAAGAGACCGGCTTTACCACCCGCAATATCCCATTTGAAGCACCAATGGAAAAAACTGTCGATATCGTCAGTGGAAAACCGGCACAACACACAGTCTGGATCGCCCGCGCCTACTGATTGCTTGCCTTTTTCATTACGATAACCGTTAACTGCAGAAGAATGGGCTCTAATCATCCTTCTGCCGCGGTTTTTCAAAGCGAACCGCGCGAAATGTGAGCCACAAGTAAAAGACAAGTCATTTCCATTAAAAATCAGTGGAAGAAAAGACGCTCTTGCGGAACTTTTGATCCCCTACTTATGTCCCCCGATGCCTCTGAAGAAAAAAGAGCGGCACCAGCAGCAAGTTTCATTCTGCGGTGTCGCTTTTTTACTTAGGCGTTTTCTTTTGGTTGTTCTACTTTTTCCAGCTCGATATTGATGTTTGACAAGAGTCCATTGACAAACTTTCGCGACTGGTCATCACTGAAAGTTTTCGCCAACTCGATGGCTTCATTGAGGGCCACTTTGTTGGGGACATCCTTTTCATAAACCATTTCATAGATGGCAATGCGCAAAATTGTCAAATCCATCTTCGGTAGTCGCTTTAAATTCCAGCCTTTTTTCAAATGCTTTTGAATCATATCGTCCAATTGGGTTTTATGATCGCAAACACCTGCCACCAGCTCATCCAGATAGACGGGCACGAAATTTTCCTGCTCCTCATCCAACATGTCTTGGTGTTCCAATTCGATGGCATGATAGATGGCATCTTTTTTTGACAAATCGGCGTTAAAGTCCAACGGAAACAGAGCTTGCAGCGCCATTTGCCGGATCATATGCCGTGAGATCTCTTTACTACTCATTCTCTTCCTCTTCACTTCCAAATAATTCTTCCAAATCAGGGGTATCAATCTTTTCGGGAACGACAGCCACCACATGGACATTGACTTCTGACAACGCCACATCCGTCATGAACAAAACTTGTTCTTTGACCCGTTCTTGAATCGCCATCGCAACTTTAGGAACCGACATGCCATATTTAATATAACAATAGAGGTCCACTTTAAGACCTGCTTCATCGATACTCAGGTAAACCCCTTTTCCGTGAGCCGAACCACCTAGTAATTCAGTCACATTGTTAGCAAAAGTCCCCTGCATATCGTAAACACCGTCTACTTTAGAAGCAGCAATCCCGATGATCACTTCGATTACTTCCGGCGCAATGACGATTTCTCCTAATTCCTGATTGCTGTTCAACACCAGATTTTTTTCATCTGCCACAACAACTTCCTCCGTTTCTAAGCCCGAGAAACATACGTCCCGTCGGTTGTATTGATAATCAGTTTATCACCCTGGTTCACAAAAAACGGCACATTGACGGTTAACCCTGTTTCCATCACAGCCGGTTTTGAGCCGCCAGACGAGGTGTCCCCTTTGATATTTGGGTCCGTCGTTTCCACTGTCAGTGTCACCGTATTGGGTAAGTCGACTCCCAGGATTTCTGATCCGTACATGATGATGTTGACTTCCATGTTTTCCAACATGAATTTCAACTCGTCTTTGATTTGTTCTTCCGGGATCTCGATCTGTTCGTAACTTTCCAGATCCATAAAGACATGACTGCCGCCACTTTCATATAAATACTGCATTTTTCGGTTATCAATCTGCGCTTTTCCGACTTTTTCACCGGCACGGAAAGTTTTTTCCTGTACACCGCCAGTTCGCAAGTTTTTCAGTTTGGAGCGAACAAATGCAGCCCCTTTACCGGGTTTTACGTGCTGAAAATCGACAACTCGCCAGATATCGCCATCTACTTCGATGGTCAAGCCGGTTTTGAAATCATTTACTGAAATCATGGCCATCCTCCTTTTAAATTCCTCGCAAATGGACCTTTTAAAGGGACATTCTTCTTTCCTAGTTTATCATTCTTTCAGCAGTTAGGCTATACAAAACCATCAGTGAGCCGCGGATGTAAGCCACTTGGAATCGTTTTTTTGAAAGATAGTCAACTCATGGTTACCAGCTGTTTTGTTCTCTTCCTTAAAACTTCTCTTTACAAAAGCTCTCTTAAACAGCGGATGAAACAGCCTGTATTAGTGAGGCGCGATTTAAAAGCGGGCTCTCTCGAATTTTCTTCGATGACACAATAGACAAAAGCAGCAGGATCTGGCCAATCTTCTTTTGATTGGGAATAACCCCAACTGGAAAAAGACGGCTTTTTAGTCGCTGCTGCTTTTTTATCCTCATTCAATCCTATTACCAAAAATGCTTCTTACAAAATGATCAATTCTTTTGGTGCATGGGTCAAGACCTGGTTGCCATCTGGTGTAATCAGCAGGTCGTCTTCAATACGGACACCACCAATTCCCGGCAGATAAATTCCTGGTTCATCCGTGATGATATTTCCGGGAACAAATTGTTTGTCGGCTCTAAAGGAAACATTTGGTCCTTCATGAATTTCCAAGCCAATCCCGTGGCCTGTTGAATGTCCAAATGCTTCTCCATAGCCGGCCGCAGTGATATGATCCCGAGCAACCGCATCTAATTGGATGCCAGTCAGCCCTGGTTTTGCAGCTTCCAACACTTTTAATTGGGCTTCCAAAACGACCTGATAAATTTCCCGCAATTTTTCGCCAGGATCGCCAATGGCAAACGTCCGAGTCATATCTGAAACATAGCCTTGGTAATAGCAGCCGAAATCCAAGGTGATCAGATCTCCTTGTTCAATCACTTTTTCAGAGGCCACCCCATGAGGCATTGCAGAACGGAGACCAGAAGCCACGATGGTGTCAAAAGAAACACCGCTGGCACCTAAAGAACGCATGTAAAAGTCCAACTGGTTAGCGACTTCGATTTCTGTCATTCCCGGTTTGATGGTTTTTAGCACATAATCAAAGCCTTGATCTGCGATGGCACAAGCCTTTTGTGTAATTGCGATTTCTTCTTCGTCTTTGACTTCCCGCAGATTCTCAATCATTCCTGAAATTGGGATCAAGGGTGTTTCTTCAATAATTTCTTCTAAAACAGAATACTCAGCAAAACTAACATGGTTTTCTTCAAAGGCTAACCCATTCAGCTCTTCTTGGGCACAAAGCTTAGCGACTTCATCAAAGATTGGGCCGACGTTTTTGATGATTTCAAAACCTTGTGCCTGCGCTGCTGCTTGTTCTGTGTAGCGGAAATCCGTTACAAAAAAGGCCTTGTCCAAGGTAATAACTGCCAGACCAGTAGTGCCGGTAAAGTTAGTTAAATAGCGAAGATTATAAGGACTGGTGACCAAAAACCCGTCTACCTGTTCTTTTTTCATTGCTTTTCGCAGATTTTCAACACGTAACATCATGATACGATTCCTTCTTTCTGTTTTCATCATGTCCTATTATAACAAACACTGATGTTTTTGCGAGCCAGGAACATTGCACCTTTTTCCATTAATGCTCGTTGCTGCGCCCGAAAACCAACGTGATAACCGCTGTAAAAATCACTGCCCCCAAGACTGCCGGTACAATCGCCATCCCCGCCAGTTGCGGCCCCATCTCACCAAACAACCGCTCACCAATATAAGAGCCGATCAGTCCGGCAACAATATTGTACAGACAGCCTCGTTTCTCACCGGTAATCATGCCGGCGATAGCGCCAATCACGGCACCGATTATCAAGGTCCAAATCATCCACTGTTCCTCCGCTTCCTAAACACGCGACTGTAACTTTTTAACAACTGCGCATCTTTTTCACATCACTTCAACAGCATACCACAACAAAATGCTCCCTTGAAATACAAACTACCGGCAAAGACAATGCAAAAAAAGATAACCAACCTGAAGAAACTGCTGTAACAGTTCTTGGCTGATTATCGATTTTATGATTAGTTTGATAACAATTGGTGAACTTTATCAGTTGTCACACCCTGCTTAGAGGTTGCCATCATGATTTACGCCTGCTTTTTGCCTTTTGAAGTAAAGGCCCGCTTGATGACATCAAAAAAGCTCAGCGACCGTACAAGCCGTTCTTCTGGTACGTATTCCCGAATCGCTCGCAACACCTTCTTCGGCTCTTTTGAAGAAAACGTAAAGGTGCCGTTTTTCTTCGTTTGAATCGCATAGCGGGGAATCCATTTTCCTTTGAACATGATGGAAGCCACCACATAATCGACTTCTTCCCAGGGAATCTGAATAAATTTATTCTTGTCCCGATCGTTGTAAAATTCGAAGGCGTTGTCTCCTACCATCACTTGTCCATATTCGTTGATTCCCATAAAAGAAGTGGCGGCAATCGCCAGATCTACTTTTGTATTCAATGATTCTACCATGTTGAACGCTCCTTTTTGATAGGTTTGCAGCGACAGCAAGAACACTGTCGGCCACCTGAAAGCCACCTTTTGCCGAACAGGATTATCAAAATCTTTGACTCGATTTCACAAATGCTCGATGGCACTGCCGACTTACTACCCACTGAACACTTCCAGTATACGCAAAAATCAGCTGTCTGTCCTGTTACAAACAGACTTCCTATGTAAAAGGAGACCGTAAATTCGGTCTCCCTTGTAACTAAGCTTACATCAAACCGATAACGTGGAAAACGATACCGACAACGAACAAGCCCAAAATGATAACGATTGGAGAAACTTTTTTCTTCAACAACCACATGCACAACAGAGTCAACAGCAATGCTGCCAGCCCTGGAATCAGTGAATCCAAGTTATCTTGTAAAGTAGTGACTTTGATGTTGCTCAATGCTTTACCAGAAGCCACTTCTTCAAAGGCTTTCTTGATGCCTTCTGCACCGCCAGGAAGCTTGTCCCATTCGATATAGGCACCATCAGACAATTCAATTTCTGAAACAGTCGGAGTAAATTTAACACTTACCCAACGTTGGACTAGCGAGCCCAACACGAACATCCCCAAAATCGAAGCGCCTTTAGTTACGTCTTGCAACAAACCACCAGACAAGTCGTCAGTGATCTTAGAACCGGCTTTGTAACCAAATTCTTGTGTATACCACATGAATGCCCAACGAATGATGTTCCACGCAACGAAGAACAAGATTGGACCCAAGATGCTGCCAGTCAGTGCCAAAGAAGCACCCAGCGCACCCAACATTGGACGTACAGTAAACCAGAACACAGGGTCGCCGACACCGGCCAAAGGACCCATCATGCCGACTTTTACCCCTTGAATCGCTACGTCATCGACTGGTGCACCATTGGCCCGTTCTTCTTCCAGTGCCAAAGTTACCCCGATGATTGGAGATGCGATATACGGGTGAGTATTGAAGAACTCCAAGTGGCGTTTCAACGCTGCGGATTGTTCTTCTTTTGTTTTGTATAGTTTACGAATAGCTGGAATCATTGCGAAACACCAGCCGCCGTTTTGCATCCGTTCATAGTTCCAAGAACCTTGAATGAAGGTAGAGCGCCATGCTACGGCCAAACGGTCTTTTTTCGTTAATTCAAGTTTTTCTGCCATTTTCTTTCTCCTCCTTCAAGATTAATAATCGTTCAAAATGTCGCCCAATGGATCGCCAGTACCGCCTTGGCCACCACCATTGCTTGAGCCGCCCATTTTAGACAAATTCAAGTAAATCAGTGCCATGGAGACTGCAATCGCACCTAAAGCGATCAGTGTCAATTGAGAGATTGCCGCAACGGCAAACCCGATAATGAAGAAAGGCCATACTTCTTTAGTCGCCATCATGTTGATAACCATTGCGTAACCAACCGCAACGACCATCCCGCCGCCGATTGCCATACCATCAGTCAACCAAGCAGGCATTGCGTGCAGCAAGTTTTGTACGCTTTCTGCCGGAATGAACAACAGCAATGCTGCTGGCAATGCGATCCGAACACCTTGCATTAAGATTGCGATGATGTGCCACATCTCAACTTTACGAATGTTACCTTCTTCAGCGGCAGCGTCCATGATATGAACGATTGGCACAGCCAAAGTACGTACAAACATTGTCAATACCAAACCAGCTACTGCCAAAGGAATCGCAATTGCGATTGCTGACGGAATGCCGGCTTTGCCTTCGCCACCCAAAACTAAAATAATTGCGGATGCAACTGCGGCCAATGCAGCATCTGGTGCAACTGCCGCACCGATGTTAGCCCAACCCAAAGCGATCATTTGCAATGAACCACCGAGCATGATCCCTGCCTCTAAGTTACCGGTCACCAGACCAATCAATGTACAAGCAACTAATGGTTGGTGGAATTGGAATTCATCGAGGATCCCTTCCATCCCAGCCAGGAAAGCCACGAGTACAACTAAAATCATCTGAATAAAATTCAAATCACTCATGATTTCTTAACCTCCTATTTCTCTGATTAACCGTTTTGAGCTTTCAACTCAGTTTCGGCCTTTTTCAAAATGTCATCCATATTGTCTTTTGAATCATTTGGTACTTTACGAACATCAAATGCGATGCCGCGGCTCTTCATGTCTTCAAAGGCTTTGACATCATCTGGACCCATTGACAATACTTTACTTACTACAACTTTTCCGACTGAATGGGCCATGGAACCCACGTTGACTTCTTTAATGTCTACGCCGCCGTCCAATACACGAACCACATCTTGCGGATTTTCAAACAGCAACAATGCTTTGGTTGCACCGAATCGTGGATCTTTAGCGATATCAATCATTTTTTGAACCGGAATAACATTGGCTTTAACCCCAGGAGGAGCAGCTTGTTCGATCAGTTTCTTTCGCAGATCGTCTTTGGCAACTGCGTCGGAAACAACGATGATCCGGCTTGGCTGTACTGATTTGGTCCATGCTGTGGCCACTTGTCCGTGAAGCAGACGAGAGTCGATACGAGCCAATACAAATTTGATGTGACCGTCTCCAAGAACAGTCCCCGGTTTCAGTGCCCCTTTAGGTTCTGTACCGGCAGCTGCAACTGGTGCCGCAGCTTCTTTTGGTTCCAGCTCTTCCGGTTTAATCCGGACGCCTTCTTTTGCAGTTTCCAGAATATGGGCTGCGATTTCTTGCGCTTTGTTCATTGAGAAACGGGATGCGTAGGCTTCGATTACCATCGGCAAGTTCATGCCGGCAACGATCGCCCAAGTCTCCTTGTGTTCTTCAAACAAGCTGTTGGCTTGGTTGAAAGGCGTGCCGCCCCACAGATCCACTAAGAACAAAACTTCTTGCTGGTCGTCGAAAGAGGCGATTGCTTCTTTCATTTTGGCTTTGATGTCATCGGGACCCTCTGAAGGCATCAATGTAACTGCTTTGACATTTTCCTGCTCACCGAAAATCATCGATCCCGATTGCAGGATACCTTCAGCGAATTCTCCGTGACTCGCTAGGATAATTCCTACCATTTTTCTACCTCCTATTTCATTTTTGTGTCAGACAACAGTTCCTTTTGGCTTTCTGTTGGCCAACGGTGATTCTATTCATTGACAACAGCCTCCGAAAAAAATAATTGCAGCTTACAGGTGACTATTGCAACGACGATTTGGCGTCATCCTTGTCCAAAAGCTCGATTAGATCCAGCTTACGGTCACTGGGAACTTTGCGAACCTCCAAGGTGATCCCTCTTTGGGCCAGGATTCTGAAACAGCGGATGTCTTCGGTATCCACCGAGATAAAATTGGTAATCATTCGTTTTCCGACGATATAGCGCATGCCGCCGATATTGATTGTCTGTAAACCAACGCCCGCTTCGACCAGCCGCAGGACATCCCGCGGGTTAGTAAACAAGAGCATCAGCTTTTCGCCAATCAGCAGTTCCGAAAAATACAGACGAATCATTTTTTCGGTATCGATGACATTGACCTTGATTCCTGGCGGTGCTGCTTCTCTTAATAAGAAGCTTCGCAATGAATCATTGGCCGCCTCGTCACTGACGACGATGATTCGGTTGACACCGGTTTGCTTCGACCAGGCCGTAGCTACTTGACCATGAATCAAACGATCATCAATTCGTGCTAAACGAATATCCGCTTCCATCTCACTCCCTCCTATCACAACAGGCCCTCATCACAAAAGTGACACAACCGGACAGATGACTGACACGGTATTTCCGTATCACTCTTATATAAGCAAGGACCGTGCCAACTTCCAAATCGATACACTATTGTTAAATCAGCCTTAAGAAGGTCTAAATAAAAAACACACTATAAAACACACTAGCGATAGTGTATTTTATAGTGTGTCTAAACTTAATATTTCTCTTCAAATGACATCTTCTTCAAAAAGATCAATCTCATCATCGCTCACAGTCGCGCCACTACTTTTGAGTTTCAAGATTTCCATCAGATAATACTCTTCACTGACTGGAACTGTCAGTCGCAACAATCTTTCAAAGGATTGCAGATGCAAGTGTAGTCGCGAATAAAATTCTTCCCCAAGTAGTCCTGCCTCTTGTTCAGCAGTTACCGTCAGTGGTTCATTGACTAAAACTCGTTCAATCATCCCCGCAGTGTGCATCGCCAAGTTGATCTTCAGTCCTTGTTGTTCTCCTGGCAGACCATAAGCTGTCACCAATTCTTCGACAAAACTCCAAATCACCGGAAACAGTTTACCAACATTTAAGAAGGTAAAGTTTTCTTCCATAAAAGCAATGGCCTTTTTTTGAATCTCATCTGATCCTTGCGCTACTTGAGCATTTGGACATTGCGCTTGTTCCAATAACAATCGATTCACCAAATCACCGACATCAGAATCGATGAATTGATCCAAAGGAATAAACGGTGCTGCCAGCTTTGGATCCATGATCCCAGTCGAAGCAATAATATGATAGGTATCTTTTAGAGCCGGCAGTTGCGACTTCAGCTCAACAGCAGACTGCGTCAACACAGTTAATTCTTTTTTCTGTTCTGGTGCCAATGCTCGCTGAATCAACTCCTTGACCCGCATCGCTGTCCCCTCTCCGGAAGCACAGATGGCCAAAATAGCCGGCTGTTTATGAGGTGGCGGCGCAATTTGCGTCAAATCGCCACTGCCATAACCGTTAAACGCTCGCAAACTATCATAGATGGAATCAAGATCACTGCCTAGCACGGAAGCTTTTCGCACCGCTTCTAAGACTAAGGCTGTCGTCACCATATCCATGGTTCGAACCTCGATACCGGTATCTCGGGTAATTGTTTCACCAAATGTCGCCAACGAACCCATATCTACCAACAGCAGTGCTCCGCTATCTTCTGAGACTTGTTGGACAGCTTGTTTGATTTTTTCCAGTGCAATCTGAGGTGGCATATCTAGTGGCATATCCACTGCTTGCACATGATCTGCTCCTAAAAGCTGGGTAACGACTTTTACCATGCTGCTAGCCGTAGTATCCCCGTGGGCAGCCACTACAACCCCAATCTTGCCGTCTTTTTGGTTGGCAGCTAATGAAATCAACAACACCGCCAAATAATAGTCTTCACTATCGGGAATCTGGACTTGAAAAACCTGTGACAAATATTCCCGAATGGAGCGGGCAATTCGAAATTCTTCCGGGTAAGCTGCCACCATTTGGCGAATATTGTCATTGGTATGACGCTCTTCACCGGTAGCTAACTTTTTTAGAAAAGAACTGATATGCAAACTCATGGCATACAGAAAATTCTGTTGCAGCTCATAGCCCAACCGTTCTTTGAGCATATCGTAAATATGATTGGTGGTCTCAATGATTTTTTCATCCACGAACTCCGCCAGCTTATTATCGGCATGGAAAGTGAAGCCGTGATCTTTATAAAAAGATTTTAGATGAATGTTGATATCTGTAGAAATAAATTGGTTGATGGCTGTTTGATCCAAACCATCCGCGGCTAAAAGTGCTGCTTTGTCACCGATAATATCGTATAAATTGTAAGGCAGTTCATAAGAATCAGTTTTGATTTCCATCATGCTTTCATGAGGATCAATCACTAAACGAGGTGCCAATATTTTGGATAAATCGGCACTTTTGACCCGCTCATTGGTTAACGCTACAATCCCGGAGCGAATCCCTTCTGGCAAATCTTCCATAGTAATTGCGATTTCTTCGTGCTGCATGTGGTTCAAAAAGCCCCGAGCACAAACCAATTGAATATTTGATTTTAGTTGCCCGATATTGCCATAACTGACACTGCCAATCAACGCCTTCACTACGTCTTCCGTGACTGAGATTCGTCGTTGGATTCGTCCTGCCTCCTGGGCAATCATTAACTTAACCAGTTCCACTTGTTCTGTCGCTGGTCGCTGACTAAAAGCCGGCAGTGTAATATTGATAGGGATTCGACGGACAAATGTCGCCAGCAGGCTGGAACCAGGATCTTCCGTCGTCGCACCAATAATTCGCACATCCGCTTGATGGGTCTTAGTGCTTTCTCCCAATCGACTGTAGGTCCCATGATCCATAAAGTAAAAGACCATTTCCTGGCCTTCTGGCGGCAAGCGATGAATTTCATCCAAAAAGAGCATCCCACCATCCGCCTGATCGATAATTCCTTTTTTATCTTGATCGGCGCCTGTAAACGCCCCCTTCGTATAACCGAAAAGATGGCTCATAAGCAGTTCCGGGTTATTGGCATAGTCCGCACAGTTAAACACAATCAACTCTTTTTCCCGAGCAATCACGCCACTATTTACAGCAAAGCGAAACATCGCATGGGCAAAATAGGTTTTCCCTGATCCCGTGGGACCGGTAATCAAACAGTTCAAGCCTTTCGGTGGATAGAGAATTGCCGCTTTTGCCTGTTCGATAGCATTGCGCATACTGCCACTGGTACCGATCAAGCGGGCAAAAATATCTTGCACTTCCGGTACCGCCGCATAACGCTGACTTCCCACTGGCCGCATGTAGGGGCTGTCGGGTGATTCTTTGTAGCTGGGTACATATTTCTTTTCAGCCGGCAAATCAGAGAAAACGTCAGTCTCGTCAAAAACCTCAAGTTCCTTTTGGGAAGTTGTCACCGGCAGATAGCGAACTGGCCGCCCTTCTGACTTTTCAACCCGACCTTGGCGAACCAGCTCATTTAAATCTTTACTGGCATTTGGTCGTTGAATCTGTAGACACTCCGCCACATCTTGGGTTGTTACACCATAAGCTGAAGAGTTCATGTCACCTGCTTGTTGAAATACAAATTGATAGACCCGCTCGATACGTTTCATAAGCCGTTCCTTTCTGCGTTTTCCGGTCATCGGTTGGGCAGCCAAAGCTACCTAAAGAGCTGACCGTCAGCGCTAGTGTATCATTTGTATCTATTATACTGTTTTTTCAAGAGAAACAAAGCGATTTACTTTCCTATGAGTTTTGTCGACGTAAGACACCAACCTTATGGGACCACCATTTCTTGTTCAGAAAAACAAAAAAGACGATTCACCAGCCCCATAGCTTAGTGTATCGTCTGATAAAAGTCAATAGCCTGTACGGGATTCGAACCCGTGCCTCCACGCTGAGAACGTGGCGTCTTAACCCCTTGACTAACAGGTCATGTCCGCCGATTTCCCTCGGTCAACATAGTTATCATAGCACTTTTATTTAAAATGTAAAAAGAAACGACTTGCAGGAATCCACCTTCCCTAAATCTTTCTTGTTGCTGCGGTCATGGTTGCTTTACTCTTGGAACCTTACAAAACTGTTCGCAAGCTGTCAGCTAAAGCATGCCGTCTTTTGCAAAAGAACTGCTACACTAAGAAAAAATGTAGAGAAAGCAGGGAAAGTCATGAATACGATTGGTCTTATCAGCTTAGTAATAGGCATCGTTTTTACTCTTAGCGGAATTTGGGTAGCCGCACCGGCAGCCGGCGACTTGCGAAAAGGGACCTTCCGCCACGAACTTTTTGACTTAGGCATTTTACTGATTGCGGTTGCCGTTGCCATTGCTGGCGCTTCATTGTTGGGAATTTAAGTTTTTTACCAAATAAGATCTGTCAATTGTGGATAAGGAATAAAGGGCTGCAAGTCGTCGCCAGGCTGCTGCAGCTCTTTTTGCATCCACAAAACGTCATACCAACGGGAAAACTTATAGCCAATCTTTGGAAAGCAGCCCACGGTTTGGTACCCGAATTTTTCATGAAAAGCCACGCTAGTCTGGTTGCCTTCTGTAATACACGCTGTCAAATTTATCAGTCCCTGCTTTTGCAGAATCTGTTCCAATTTTTGGTACAGCAGTGTTCCGACACCTTTCGCAGCACGGTCTTGCTTCAAATAAATCGTCACTTCACAGCTCCAGTCATACGCCGTCCGTCCCTTGTAGACTCCCGCATAGGCATAACCGATAATTTGGCCTTCTTGCAGCGCCGCAAGATATGGGTAGCGGGACAACGTGGTGACAATACGTTTTCTAAATTCTGGGACTGTTGGCACCTCGTACTCGAAAGTAATTGGTGTCTCCAAAACATACGGCTGATAAATGGCTAAAAGCTCTGCCGCATCTTCCGGCTGAACTTCACGGATTTCGATCATGTCCCATCATTCCTTTCTGTGATTTCTATCATCTTGGCACAATTTACAATATTTGTAAACGAAAATTCGATGGCTCAAGGACGTCCACTATCTAAAAAGATACGAAAAAAAGCTGAACAACAGTTGCTTTCTTCATCTAACGATCGCCTAAAGGAAAATCGTTGGGAGATGCAATCTGTGATTCAGCTTTTTTGTATCTTGCAGTTAGCGGTTCTTACGTATAGAACGCTGTTTTTCAGCAGTCGCTTTTTGTGCCTGCCGCAATTCTTGTGCGGCTGTTTGTAAAAGAGACCCACTGTTTTCTAGTGGCTGTTGTTTGTTGTAAAGATGGGCTTCGTAATCCTCAGTTAAAGCAATAAATTTCGTTGTCTGCTGTGGGTAGGTCTCTGTCAATCGGCGGCCATATTCTTTGAGGTTTTCTGAAGGTTGCCGAGAAAGCAGTTTCTCCCATTCCTTCAATAAATACAAGTACCCAGTTGAAAAAGGCTGCTTGCTGCACTTACTGATTACAAAAAGTACAAACTTTAGACGCCGATGCCAAACAAGGAAAATCAAGGCGACAGCTGCTAACCCGCCGGCAATTAGCAGCACGGTCTTGTACCCCCAAGAACTGTTGCTGTTTTCTTTTGAGTCGGCCTTTTCACCTACAGAAGTCGCTGGCTGTTGCTGGCTTTCAGTGGTCGTAGCACTTGTGCTCTCTGCTGTCTCTGACGTTTGACTGCTTTGGGGCGTAAGAGAGCTGTCTGTTGTCATTTGGGTTGTCTGCGTACCTTCCTCAGCCAAAGCTGTCCCCGGTCGATCTGGGTTTATAAATGAAGGGGTCGGTTCAAAAGGAACCCAACCATAGCCTGCAAAATAGACTTCTGGCCAAGAATGAGCGTTGAGGTTTTTGATTTCATAGACCTTTTGTTCTTCAAAACTCGGACGGGCTTCTCCTTGACTGAAGCCTTTTGCCCAGCGCGCAGGAATGCCCAGTGTTCGCAGCATCACCACCATCGCCGAAGAAAAATTGTCACAGTAACCCACCCGTGTCTCAAACAAAAACTGGTCGACGTAATCTTGATCCGGCAGAGGGGCTACTGCATCCACTTTGGAATAACGAAAGTCTTTTGAGGTGCTCAAATACGTTTCTACCGCAGTGACTTTTTCGTAGAGCGTTCGTTGCTCTCTGGTGACTTGCTCAGCCAACGACTGAATTCGCTTCGGTAACTCTTCCGGCAATTGCAGATAGTCGCTTTCGGTTGGAGGCAGCTCCAGCAAAACACCACGTAAAGAATCGACGCTGTAATCCGGCTCCTGCGTATCTAAATAGACCTGCTGCTTTTCTGCCTCTTCTAAAATCAAATCCACTCGCTGATTGAGCTGGGCGTATTCAAACCCGAGAAATCCGGAAACCAATCCAATTGTAGTGTTCCCGTAAGGCAATGGCAGATAGGTATTTCGGGTCATAAATTCCAAATTGATTCGTTGTTGTTGGGGATATTTCAACAATGGCGCATCAGAGGCTTGCACTGTAAAACGATTTTCCAAAAGGACACTGCTTTCTTCCGACTGCTGTCGCTGCCACCCTTTGCCAGTGTAGTTATCTTTACTGTCTACTCGCCAATAATGCGGCCGCAGCTGTTGAGCGGTGAAAAGCAGCGTATCATCATCCACCATAGCTCCTCCCAGCGCTTCGTCATCTTCGCTGAACCCGGTGCGGGTGTTGCTACCGACACCGATGCTCTCAATATAATTGTAAAGCCCGACATCGTTAAAATAGTTGCGAACAGCCACCGTCTGTTTGGCAAGTGGGTCTCGCAAAAAAGTATCCGGCAGATATTGGGCAATTCCAGCCATCAAAAAGAGCAATAAAACAGCAACCAGAATATAACTGCCTTCATGGGATAGTCCCCGGCGACGATTTTGCTTCAATCCGTAAGAAAACAAGCCGCAAGCGGCCACAAGAAAGATCTGCAGCAACGGCTCCAAGTGATTGAAAACAACGAGAATCAATAAATAAGCCAGCATCGTCAGGTAGCTAAATAGAAAGTGCTCATACTCGATCATCAGTACACTCAGGAGTACCAAGGCTGCCATAATCAGACTAAACGCCAACAATGACGGGGTTCGGCCGAAGCCTTCTGACTGGACCAGGTTTATCAATGGACGCAATTGCCGCCAAATCGCTGCGAGCCAATCCAGCCCCACCGATTGACCTAACGGAAAATAGCGATACACCCCAAATGCAAATAGCAATAAGACTGCCGACAGACGTAACCAGCCCTTGGGCAATAGCGCCAATGACAAACAGACAGCGCCTGTTACCAAGACGGCAGTGCTTTTATCCTCAAAATGATAAACGGTCAAAAATTGTTGCAAAACCGCTGTTAAGCCAATAAACGCCGCAAGAGCAAAAGGACCTTTTCTTTGGAGTCGCTGAATCATGAAAACTGCCCCCCTTTGTCTGGTACTTCTGCAAAAGTTTCCACCAAGACTGGCGTCATTTGGGAAAGATCATAGACCGCTACTTGATTGTTGCGTTGCCAACTCCGCACCTGCTCTTTCAACTCAGGATCTTGCGTCGTAGTAAAGATTAACAGTTGTCTATTTTTAAAGGCTGGCAGTGCCGGTATTTTTTCAAAACCAGCTGCCAGGGCAAACTGTCGATCGTCTTGCAGCGGTGCGATCCCCGTTTTTGTTACCAAGCATTGCTCCATCTGGCCTTTAAATACTTTTTGCAACGTGTAATAGCGGCTCAAGCTTTGTTCAAATGTGCTAGTACGCTTTCCCCAGAATAACAAAAGCGTCGGCGTCTCCTCGTGTTCTTCATACTCGCGAATGATCAACTCCCGCTGACGAGCACTTTGTTTCCAGTCCATCTGCTTCAAGGAATCGCCACGACGATACTCTCGAAAATTTCTGATGTTCGCCGAACGCTCACCAAAGCTTGCCCGTTGTCGTGCTTGGCTGATTTCGAGAGCCCATTGTTCAGCAGTTGAATCCCTTGCAGGTAAAACGATGATTTCTGGTGAAAGAGAGAACTGCCGCTGTTTGGTGAACAAGCCAAACCAGTCGACTGCTTCTGCGGTTACCCTGGTTTTCTGAAAAATTCCCCGCTTGGCTGCAGTCAATTCGAACACCGTCTGCCAAGGCTGCCCGTGATAAAAACTGGCAAAAGTCTTTTTGGTGGAATAATCCGGCAGTTGCAGACTCAGCCCCGGCGCCCAATACACACTCCGACTTTTGACTGTAACGACTAGGGAAAAAGATTGCCCCACTGTCGTCCAGACCGGTGAATCTGCAATAAAAAACAGCCTATTCAATGGAAAAATGAGCGTCACGAGATTCACCAAAACAAAAATCAGATAAAAAAGCAGCAACAGCCAACCGGAAGTATCGTTAAAAATGATTGCATAAGCAGCTGCCAGCCCCAATCCAATCAACACCAACAGAATTTTTAAACCCTGCTTAAAATGTCTCATTTTCTCTTCTTGACGGGAACAGCTACCTGCTGGATTATCCCCCTCAAGACCTCCGCTGTCTGAGCTTGTGAAACACTGCCGCCTTGAAGGATCAAACGGTGACTGAACACTGCCGGCAAAATTTTTTGCAGATCCTCTGGCGTGACGTAATCTCTGCCTTGAATCATAGCATAAGCTCGTGCTCCTTTCATAAAGGCGATCCCTCCTCGAGGACTGACCCCTAAACGCACACCGGGAAACACTCGGCTAGCCCGTACCAAATCCAGCGCATAGCGAGTCACCAGCTCATCGGTATAAACGTCATCCACGGCTTGTTTCAGTTGAGACAGCTCCGTCGTGGTTAAGACTGGCCGCACGTCTGCTAACGCGCGTTCCTGTTGACCATTCATCAACAGCAGCTCATCTTCCAACACAGGATACCCAATCGCCAAACGAAATAAGAAACGATCCAGCTGTGCTTCCGGTAGTGCAAAGGTGCCTTCATATTCAATCGGATTTTGTGTAGCCAAAACAAAAAAGTTTTGATCGAGAGCATAGGTGTGATTGTCAATCGTGACATGACCTTCAGACATGGCTTCCAGTAAAGCCGCTTGGGTTCTCGGTGCCGTCCGATTGATTTCGTCTGCCAATAGGATTGTCGTAAAGATTGGTCCTGGGCGAAACTCAAATTGACCACTCTGTTCGTTGTAGATTGACACACCAGAGATATCGCTGGGCTGCAAATCCGGCGTAAACTGCACGCGGGAAAATTGCCCTTGGATGGCTTTTGCCAAAGTTTTAACCAATACGGTCTTACCGACACCGGGAATATCCTCAAACAAGACATGTCCACCTGCCAGCATCGCAGTTAAGGTCATCTGGATGACTTCCCGCTTACCGATGACCACCTTTTCAATCTCATTTGTCAAGCGCTGCAATTGTTGAAACTGTTCTTCTCTCATGCCATTTCCTCACTTTCACAGACAACTTCTTTTCCCTATTGTATCGGGAATCTTTCCGACGGGCAAACGCAAAAGTCCCTTGTCGTATAAAATACCTCTTCCCAGAAAAAGACAGCCACTCCAGGTCATTCAAGCTTAAAATTCGATACAATCTACAATAGTCGGATTCCTTTACCGGACAAACGTCTGTGACTCAACTCACTTGTGCAAGCAAGTGAAAGGTGAGTTTTCTCTTGACTAATCGTAGGAACGGGAATGTGACATAAGTAATTTCCAAGTGCTAAGCAGTGGATGTTTAACCACAATTCATAAAAAGTATACGGATGAAGAAAACTTTGACTATCTTGATGTCTTAGTCCGAAAAGAGAACATTACCCTACGTGTCAAGAGAAGTGAATGACGCTGACCTTGCTTGATGAAATCAAGGAAAGCCTGTGTTTGAAATTTTTAGCAATGAAAAGCCGACGATCTTCCAATGATTTTAATGGAAGATCGTCGGCTTTTGGGGGCTCACGTTTGGTATTGTTTCCTTCACAGGACGGTGACTCAACTACTGTCAGCCTCTTCCCTGTGGCTTACGTTTACTATTTCCTTTACAGGAGGATGATAAGACGATGGTCACCGTCTCTTGACGGCAGTTAATAGATTAATTCTAACAGATCTGCTTTTTCAATATTACCAAAATATTTTTTCACGTCAATTTCATCAATAACAGCTTTTAGCGCTTCTTTATCATATCTTGTGCCCACCAATGCCTCTTCAACATCTTTGACTTCTCCTAGTCCGAAAAAGTCCCCATAGATCTTGGCATCAGTAATTTTACCTTGCTGCACATTCAACCGGATTTCGATGGAACCAATTGGGAACCGATGTTGCTTTTCGATATCGAATTCTGGTGATTTGCCGTAGTTCCAATCCCAATTACGGTAGAAGTCTTCAGAAATACGATTGATCTTTTCCCAGTCGGCAGCTGTCAGTTCATAGGTTTTCACGTCAGCAATAGTGTCCGTACCAAAGATTTTCAACAAGATATCCTGGCGAAATTCTTTGGTAGTCATGTTTTGTTTGTCTTGCGGCAAAAACGGTTTGATATTCGTTACCCGAGAACGGATGGATTTGATGCCTTTTGATTCAATCTTATCTTTTTTGACCTTCAATGCATTAACAACTTCATTGATATCTGAGTCAAACATGATTGTTCCGTGAGCAAACATCCGACCATTGGTAGCGTACATCGCATTGCCAGAAAACTTCATGTCATCGATTACTAAGTCGTTGCGGCCCTTGAGTTGTGCCCCTTCGACACCCATTTCATGAAGTGCTGCCACGATCGGTTTCGTGAGCTTTTCAAAATCTCTAAATGAGTTGCCGTCGTCGGGCATGATGAAACTGAAATTCAAATTTCCCAAATCATGATAAACTGCCCCGCCGCCTGAAAGACGTCGCACAACATGGATGCCGTGTTCTTCCACGTAATCTTTGTTAATCTCTTCAATCGTATTTTGATTACGTCCAATAATAATGGAAGGTTCGTTAATGTAAAACAGTAAAATCGGTTCTTCCAAAGGCATTTCATGGACTAAAAAATGCTCAATAGCCAGATTTACCCGAGGGTCGTTATTTTCATTCGGTACAAAAATCATTCAGATCGTCTCCTCATTCGATTTTTGACGACAACTTGCCGGTCGATTCGGCTAGTTTGTCGAATCTTTTTTACGCCAAAGAGCTGAACATCTCAGATTTCAAAGACCCCTTTGACTTCGGCTAAGTCTACAGGAATTTCTTCTCCCGCAGCCTGAATCGCCTCGTTGCGCAGTTGGTTCAAATCGCCAAACTGGGGCAGATGGGTCAAAACCAGACGTTTCACTTGCGCTTTTTTGGCAAACTCACCGGCTTCTTTACTAGTGAAATGGGCTTTGTGGTGTTCATTACCGGCAAACAGATAAGTATCCGCCAAAAACAGATCGGCCTCCGCGGCAAATTCCGAGAATTCTGCCAGGTAACCGGAGTCACCGGTGAATACAAATATTTTACCTGTACTATTTTCTACAAAGCGCATGGCATAGCAAACAACCGGATGTATCGTCTTCATAAATGTAACAGAAAACGGACCCAATTCCAACTGTTCCGTCTCGAAATAGGGCCGGCCTTCTGTAACATTTGGCAAGGTCAATTCTTCAAAGTGAACCGTGTCCAAAGTATGACCATAAATCGGTAATACTTTCTTTGGCTCTCGGTTTGGATGTAGTTGCCAATAATACTGCAAGACACCGAGATCTGCGATATGGTCGTGATGGTAATGGCTGATGATCGCCGCATCCAGCGCCAACGGATCCAAAATTTCTTCCAATCTGACCAATGTCGTGCTGCCACAGTCCAATAACAAATTGAAATCTCCCGACTGTAGCAGGTATCCTGTGGTTCCCTGTCCTTTATAAGGATATGCTCCAAGACATCCCAAGACTGTCAATTTCATCTAATCGCACCTTTCTGTATTCGAATTTTCAGTGATTAGCTCCCATCCACTTTATCATTGAAGCCTGCTATTCGTCCAACCACAGCAGTTACAAAAAAAGACCGGGCACAGTGGCCCGGTCAATCGTTACATTCAGATTAAAACTAGTAGCTACGCAATTCTTCGACTGTTTGATCATCCAAGCGACGGACAACTTCTGTCACCAATTTTACCGTGTTCAAGTAGTCATCTTCATGGATTACAGAGGTGTGGGAATGCAGGTAACGAACTGGTACTGTAATCGCGACTGAAGGGACACCGTCGCGAGTCAAATGCATCTGACCTGCGTCTGTCCCGCCACCGGCAATCACTGTGTATTGGAAGGGAATTTCCAATTCTTCTGCGACATTGATTACAAAATTCAACAGTTTTTTATGAGGAACCATTGAGGCATCAAAGATCAAAATTTGTGGCCCGTCCCCTAATACGGAATCTGCTTCTTTTGGACTCATACCTGGCGTATCCCCAGCAGTTCCGGTATCTAATGCGATAGCGATATCTGGATTTACCAAATGAGTACTGGTACGAGCGCCTCGCAAACCAACCTCTTCCATCACATCACTTGCAGCAAACAGGCAGTTCGGGTGCCCTTCATTAGCCAAATTTTCCAATACTCGCAAAGAAACAGCCGTGCCGACACGATTATCCCAAGCTTTTGCCAGCAAGAATTTACTGTCATTCATACGTTGATATTGGATGTAAGGCGTAATCATATCTCCAGGTCGAATGCCCCAGCCTTTTGCTTCTTCAGCAGAGGAAGCGCCGATATCAATGAACATATCTTTGATGTCGTAAGGTTTGTTGCGGACTTCAGGCGTCAAGACATGCGGTGGTTTTGAACCGATGACACCATGAATCAATTTTCCGGCTTGTGTTTTGATTTCCACTTGTTGAGCTAGCATCACCTGGCCCCACCAGCCTCCGAGAGTCTGGAACTCGATAAACCCTTTTTCAGTGATTTTTGTGACCATAAAGCCAACTTCATCCATATGACCGGAGATAAAAATCTTCGGACCGCCGCCTTCTCCCACATGTTTGGCAATCACACTGCCCAGGCCGTCGAAGAAAATATCTTCGGCAAAAGGTTTGGCATAGGCTTTGAAGATTTCTCGCACTTCTTCTTCATTGCCGGGAACCCCTCTGGCACTGGTCAGATCGATCAAGAGTTGTTCGTCTTTTTGTTCAAGCATTGTTTATCTGCTCCTTTAAAAATATACTGAATGATTGCTGTTGGAAAAAGCAAAAATAGACAGGGTTACCGTTTTTGGGCAGCTTTACCAACAGTAGCCGATAAAATCGCCAAAGGTCTGTGTCAATCTTTTTTCATCCCTTCAATGCTCCGGCTTTAAAACCAAGAGCGACAATCCTTCGATCCTTTGATCAAAAGCTATTATAACATGCACAAGATCGTTTTCGAAAAAAACCGTTTTGTTATTTTTTATCTTCTTTCATCACAAAAACACCCCCGCTTTTACCGTTGCCGTGAGCTCGCACATTTAGCTGCTTAAAAGCAGGTTATACAGCGCGCTTCTTTGTGGCTAATTCTATCGTGTTACGGCAGTTGTAGCCTGTTTGCTATCTTCAAAAGCGCCGGAAAGACTCGTTTTTTCCTCGTTGCAAAATCAGATACTTTTTTCGTTGGGAATGTGACCTGAGTAATTTTCAAGTGCTAAACAGCGGATGTTTAACCACAATTATTAAAAAGTATATGAACGAGAAAAAATTGTGACGATCTTGATGTCTTAGTCCGAAGAAAGAACATGACCATACGTATAAAGAGAAAAAGTGAATTAGGCTGACTGCCCTTGATGAAATCAAGGGCAGTCAGCTTTTGAAATTTTTAGCAATGAAAAGCCGATTATCTTCCAGTGATTTTAATGGAAGATAATCGGCTTTGGGGCCTCACGTTTGGTATTGTCCGCGTCAAAAGACGGTTCAAAGGACGGTGACTCAACGATTGTCGCGGCCCCGACGACTGTTACGTGTCAGCGACAAAAAGAGTTGTATTTAACCAGTGGCTCATCGTTTCTTAGCCGTAAGTTGTTCTGGAGAAAGTTGCTGCCATTCTTTTGAATAGAAATAATCTTGCAGGTGATACGTGGTTTTCTTTGTCTTCCCGTCTGCCAAAAACGGTGCAATGGCTTGGTCAGCCGCTAGCCAACCTCGCCAACCCAAATGGATCGTATCTTCCATAAAATAAGGTTCAGCCGCACGGTCAGTAAAGTCAGCGATGTTATGAAATCCTTGCTCATTCAATTGAAACTTGATCTTTTGCGCAAATTCCTGCAGCATCTTTTGCGACAATCCTGTGAAATCTGACCATTTTTCGTTGACTGGCGGGATGATGAACAACGCATCGGCATTTACATCTGCCAACTGATTCAACACCAATTGAAAATCCGAAAACTCTGCCGAATAACGATAATCCAGTTGACGTTGAGAATCATTTAGTTTTTCCAGTTGGTGTTTCAAGCGCTTGTCATAAAACTGGTCTGAAATCCCAAAAGAATTATTTTTCGTCATTGACGCCCCAATCCGACTAGCCAATGCATCTAAAGTGACAGGGTCATAATTTTTTGGCAGTTGGGCAACCGCTTTGTTGATACTCTGTTGTTTGGAGGTCAAGCCGACTTCACTGAAAAGCTCATCTTCTCTGTTTAGCAAATTGATATGCAACTGTGCCAACTCTTTTTGCTGTGAAGAAGGTGGCGTACCCTCTGCAATCAAGCGCAGCATGCTTTCCAAACCCGTATCGTGGGTTACTTTGTCATAAGCCAGCAGGCGTTTTGCCAAATAACGGTCCTCCCCCGTCACCTGTTGAATCTCAGAAGCCCAGATATAAGTCTGCAACTCAGAAAAATACGCATCAAAGTAGGCTCTGGTCACGCCACCTTTGACAAACCACTGAGGGGAAATAACAAAGACGATCTTTTTATTTGTCAGATCACTTCCCAAAGACTGCATCATCATATACTGAGTCAAAGATTGCGTTCCCGGGGCGCCTAACAGAAAAGGCGTATAGTTTCTTTGATATTTTTGCGCGAGAACAGAAGGGTGAAATGGACTGATTCGGCTCAATTCAGAAGATCCAAAAAACGGTACATATTTTCCTGAACGGATGGCGTTGTTTTTGATGGAATTGCCCCGCAAGACATTCCCAGACATGGAGCTGGCGGCTTTGGCCCACAAAGAAGGATTGTCGGCATCGATCTTGAAGGGGGAAAAGAACAATGCCGCAAGCAGCAAGCCAGCCAACACCAAGGGCCCGAAAATCGACAATAGCTTTTTTTTCATAACTAAGCCTGCAATTTCTTGACTTGTTCAATAATTTTATTCGGTGTGTCCCACAGTGTCCGATCAAATTCAGAGACGGGCACTTGTACGCCTAATTGGCCGTCAATCTCGACTAACAGCTGCACTGTTGCCATCGAATCCATCAACCCTTCGTCAAACAGATTCACATCAGGATTTTCCCGAACCTCGTCAGTCCCTGTAATTTCTTCTAAAATGTCAAAAATTGTCTCTTCCATGATGATTGCTCCTTTTTTATTTGATTGCACCAATTGCTAACAGTGTTTCCAGTAATATTTCAATAATGCTGGCGGCTTTTTTCTGATAGTTGCTAGATTAGCGGCCGAAAAACAGTTTGTCTAAAAAGCCGGAAAAAATCAAGAAACTAAAACACACGGCTTGAAAAGTCAGAAATACCGACAACCAATGAGTTATGCGATTTGACGGCAAACCTTTGTGTTTTTTCTTGAAACGCAGCCAAGCATCTGTCAGACAGATCAACAGAGCGTGATAAAACCCATACAACAGATAATACCAAGTCAGTCCGTGCCAGACACCCATAATCATAAACAAGGCAAAGTAACCGACATTTGAGGCCACGACCCGACTTTTAAAGGTTTTCTTTTTGATTAGTGTGAACATCAAGCGCATGTAGATATAATCCCGAAACCAAAAGGACAAGGTCATGTGCCAACGATTCCAAAATTCTTTGATGTTCCAAGATAAAAATGGTTTGTTGAAGTTTGGCGGTGTTTCATAGCCCATCAGATTACTGGTTCCGACAGCGAATAAACTGTAACCGGCAAAGTCGAAGAACAAGTACATACTGTAAACATACATATAGCCCACTAGCGCCCAGGATAAACCGCCGTGGCTCAAGGCATCCCGAGAAACCACCGGTAGCATTACAGAACCAAAGTAGTAGCCAATGATGAATTTGTACAAAAAGCCCAGAAAAATATTGTGGATGCCTTTTTCCAACAGCTCAACGTATTTTTCCCGGGCAGGTGCTGCCAATAAGTCTTTTTCAAAGCGCCGATAGCGATCAATCGGGCCTGAAGAAATCGTGGGGAAAAACAGCAGGAACTGGATGTAGCGAAACGGATGGTACTCTTTAATCATGCCGTCTCTAATTTCCATGATCATCTGTACGGACTTAAATGTCAGGTAACTGATTCCCAAAAAGCCCAGAATCGATGCGACACCACCTGAAAAAAAGGGCGTGATTTTCGTAATGGCCAATGGCAAGATGGCGAGAAAAACAGCCAGATAAAAGACCTTGCTGTTGTTTTTTTCCTGTCGATACCTGAAATAGCCCCATACCAAGAGTGTCTGGAAGAAGACATAGATAATCAGTGCAACTCCCTGATGCCAGTCTTTACCACCAAAACTCATGTACAAGAAGAACAATGTCAACAGCACTTGATAGCCGTTTAAGCGTCTGCCCTTCCACAACAAAGCGACGATCATAGGCAATAGCGCAACAGCCAGGATTACAAAATAAGTGGGATCAGCATAAGGAATCATATGAGGAAATAACATCAGCTGTTCACCTCTTGAATCAGTCCTTTGCGATCAATCTTACCGTTGGCCGTTCGGGGCAGCTGATCCACATAAACAAAGCGCTGTGGAATCATGTAGGGCATCACTCGTGTGGCCAGCTCTTCTTTGATTGCTTTGGTCAAACGGAATTCTTTGTCAAAAGGATCTTGATCTTTGACAATAAATGCCACCAGCTGTTGCACCTTATGCTCTTTATACTTAGGAACCACTGTGGCTTGACGAACATAAGAGACTTCTGTCAGGTGGTGATCAATGTCCTCCAGCTCAATACGAAACCCGTGGAGCTTCACTTGAAAGTCCATTCTACCTTCATACAATAGCAATCCGTCTTCTGCTAAACGTCCGGCATCACCGGTTCGGTAAGCAGGCTGTCCCTCAAAGACAAAGAAGGCTGCTGCCGTTTTTTCAGGATTGTTCATGTAGCCCTTTGAGACACTGGGCCCTGCAATCACAATCTCACCGACTTCTCCTTGAGGCAACGCTTGCTCTTTTTCCATGATTACCACGCGGGTGTCTGTTTTAACATACCCGATAGGAATCCGGTCAGAGGCTGTCAAAATTTCCGGCGTTACCTGAACACCTGAAATAGCTACTGTCGTCTCTGTGGGTCCATAGGTATTGAAAATCTGACTGTTAGGAAAACGTTCCAACAACGTCTTGGCCGTCTGCTTGGTCAACTCTTCGCCACAGAATAAAAAGACCTTCAGCGTTGGAACTGTCTTTTCATTAAAGGTCTGTTCCATCAGGCAAATATCCATGAATGAAGGCGTGGAGACCCAGACATCCAACTGCATTTCCGGTAGCCGGACAAAGAGTTCTTTGAAATCTTCGATAACCGCTTTTTTCATCGGTACCAATGTTCCGCCAGAGCACAACGCCGGATACAAATCCATCACGGACAAATCAAAGGAAAACGGTGCCTGACACATAAAGCGCATGCCGCTTTCGATAGGGAAATCCTGCAGCTCCCAATTTACAAAGGACAACAGATTTTCATGACTGATTTGCACTCCCTTAGGCACTCCTGTAGTCCCCGAGGTAAAGATGATGTAACAAGTCTCATCCGGTTGTAAAGGTGTCAACTGTGCAACCGCATCCTCTGAGACTGCTTTTGAAAAGATTGCCTGCAACTGTTCTGCTGCCAACACAGGCACTGACGTTTCGATATCCGGCCAAGCTTCGACGGCGACAATCAGGGCCGGTTGGGCTACTTCAAGAATCAACTGGATGCGTTCTTTCGGGGTGCCAGCTTCGATGGGGATATAGCCATGACCAGAGCGGATGGCTGCCAAAAAGACCGCCGGCATGTCAAATTCTAAATCACCGTATACCATAATCGGCGCACCTTGCACCAGTTGCTCATCGAAATGAACCGCCAATCTTTCTGAGAAATCCCCCAGCTGACGATACGTATAAGACAGGGTGCCATCTTGGTAACAGAAGGCTTCTGGTGTTTGCTTGCGCCAGCTGTCGATGGCTTCAATAATACTTGTAATTGGCATCTAATCACCTGCTTTCTAAAACTCGTTATAGATAAAATTACCACCTTGGATGTTGCGATAATGGTACAGATAAATCAATATGAGGACCACCGCAAAATAAAACAACGTCTTGCCGATAAAAGACAGCCAATACAGTGTCTTGGGCTTGTTCAACCATTGCCTCATGTCATTTCCTCCTCGCATTTTTTCAGCAAGCCTTTTTTTGGTCTCACTGCAACTTCTCGAACATCAGTAACTCTGCTGTGTTCATTGTTGAGACCGATTAAACATCACTTGAAGTGCTTATAGATCACAGTCTTTAGGGAAGGTTCGAAAAAACAGACCACTTTCTAATTCTTCTAGTCCATTCTAGAGGCTCTCCAAAAAAATGAACAGTGATTGCCCCTATCAACAAGCGCTTTCTCCCTAACACTTTCGTCACATTCCGAAAAGCCCGGATTATTTCCTGAGTTTTCCTTAAATTTATTTTTATAGCCAGCATTTGAAATTTACAGCAAGCAAAAGCCGACGATCCTCCAATGATTTTAATGGAAGATCGTCGGCTTTTGCTTGCCTCTCACATTTGGCATGATTCGGTTCGTAGGACGGTGACTCAACGATTGTCCCCACTCCATCCCTTAGCAGAATTATTGGCTTTCAACAGAACGAATATAAAAATGAGCCGTAATCAGATAGGCAATCACATACAATAACGCCATAACCAAACAGAAAAGGTAGGCCAGCCAATAAGCGTCACTGTGGATGAATTGTGCCCACAGGTGAATCGCAAAGCATGAATGTCCCGTAATCAGCAGCACCGGCGGTAAAAAGACCCAAGACAGCTGGCGATAGATCAGACTGCGAATGGAGCCACGGGATATACCTAATTTTTTCAACAGTTGGAAGTTCTCACGCTCGTTACTCATTTGAGAAAACTGCCGCAACATCATGATACCGGCAGTGGTTACCGAGACAGTCACACCGATAAAAATAGCAACATAGACAAAAATCCCGGATTCTCGTCGAAACCGCCGCAGTTCTCGATAACGGCTAGTAAAATTCAGCCGATTGTAACTAAAAGAAGTGGTGTCTGCAGTTGAATCTTCTATTTTCTCCTTAGTGAATTCAGCTGACAAATGTCCTGTAGTATACTGATAGTTGTAGCGAATCTCGTCCCCCCATTCGGTGGTCATGCGATCTCCCAACTTTTGTGACCAGCTACGGTCTGATGGCATTTTGGCATCAATCATTGCCACCGGATAAATGATACCATTCGCCTTTTCATAGACAGACTGTTTCACTACCAACACACCAGCACCATAGCGCATATTCGAATCCCCCAGATAATCCGGATAGATCTTATTGACTTGTACCGCTTGTCCATTAGGAAGTATGAACTTGCGGTCAACGGTTGTTAAATTACGAAAAATATTATACTCATAGTCAAATAAGACAGCTTCTTGCCCAGTGTTCAAATGAATCTCCGGCAACTCTTTGTGTTGCTTTGAAAAAGCGGCATATTCTTCTTCTGTTAAAAGATCGTAGAGTTGTTCTTGTTGACTCTCATCATTATGGAGAAAGCGGCGAGTCATATGGGCCACCGTTACCTTGAAATGCAGTTGGGTCTCCTCGGTGACTTCACCGCCTACTGCTTTGATCTCTTGTTCCAGTTTTTTGTTCTCCTCTCCTCTGATCTGAAAATCAGTAGGGTTGCTATTGAACAAAATCTGGGAGCGAATGCTAATGACTGAAATTGCCCCAGCGATCACTGTAATCGCCGCAGCCGTCGCTAACGTTGCAAAAGCCAACGAGCGCCAATTGTTCAGCATCTGAAAGCGCCCGCTACCATACGCATAAAAACGCAGGTACTGATACGACCGTCGTCGCAATCGCCGCAGACATTCAAACAATGCCTTCAATGTAAAACGGTAAAACAGGTAGGTGCCAATAATACACAGCACCAACACCAAAAAGGGCAACCAGAAGACAATGCCGTAGCTTCCCGTAGCCGAGATGTAATGAATCATATACTCACGGCTGAAAAATGACAGCCAGTAGCCTCCTACCAAAAAAAACAGGCCCATTCCACCAAAGATTCCGGTCCAAAGGGTTGCCGGCATTTTGCGAATTGTGTTCTGAGATTTGGCTTCAAACAGATCGATTAGCTGATGGCGATAAATTAACCAAGCGTTTTGCCCGGCAATCACCAGCGAGATCCAAAAAAAGACGATCATCGTCGCATAAATTGACCGCAACGAGATGAAAAAATGACTAGCCAGCTCTAAATCCATCGCTTTAATCAAAATCATGGAGAAAAATTTTGAAAAAATAATTCCCATCACAATTCCAGAAACAAAAGCCAGCGTATTCATTATGAAGTTCTCAATCACAAACTGCATGATAATGCGGCTCTTGCGCAAACCAAAAAGCTGATACAAGCCGACTTCCCGGTAACGCTTAACGACAAAAAAACGATTGGCACTCAGCATAAATCCTGCGAGTATCAGCAGCATAAACAGATTGCCCAAGCTCAATACATAGGATATCTGGATGTCCGGTTGGGCACGTTGCACCAGCGGTTGGTCATTGGTCATCGCCCCAAAGGAATAATAGATCATTACTGCGAGCATCATACAGATAGAATAGATACTATAATCCCGATACTGGCGCAAAAAACTGCGCCAAGAGATCTTAGTAAGCATGACGCTTACCCCCTCCGCCAATCGTCGCTTGCATATCGATCACCCGATTGAAAAATTCTTTGCGACTGCCTCGTTTGACGATTTCGGAGAAAAACACCCCATCTTTGATGAATAAAATACGGTTGCAATAACTGGCGGTATAAGGATCGTGAGTCACCATTAAAATGGTGACATCCTCTTCCTGATTGACAGTGGCCAAATAATGCAGCAATTCGGTAGCTGATTTTGAATCCAGCGCCCCGGTAGGCTCATCGGCAAAAATGACTTTTGGTCGAACCACGATTGCTCGCGCCGCTGCCACTCGTTGACGCTGCCCCACTGACAATTCTGCCGGATAGCGTTCCAACAAGTGGCTGATTCCTAACAGTTCCGCTGCGTGGGCAAGGCGCGTATCAATCTCTTTCACCGGCAGCTTGTCAATAGCCATGGGTAAGATGATGTTGTCTCTGGCAGTCAGTGTGTCCAATAAGTTGAACTCCTGGAAAATAAATCCCAGATCTTGCCGCCGAAAATCGCTCAACTGATTCTCCCCCATTTTGGTCACATCTTTACCGGCGACTTCCACTGTTCCAAATGTCGGCAACGCGATAGAGGCCAGTATATTCATCAACGTAGTTTTCCCGGCACCACTGGGACCCATGATGCCCACGAATTCTCCTTCATCTACACTAAAAGATAAATTGTCCAAAACTTTGGTCTCATTGAAACGATTGCCATAGGTTTTGCTAAGGTGTTTGACATCGATGATTTTTTTCATAACTGCTCCTTTCCGCCACCGAACCTCTGGCGATCTTTGCTTCATACTATCAAGAATTCAGAAAATCGACAACTTTACCGGCAGTTGCACTCCACAAAGCGACGGTTTTCTTCTATATATAGTACAGTCTAGAAGTTTCCTACAAGAAGTGACAGATTAGGCTACTGATTGTTTGTTCTGGGGTAAATTTTTCCAACTGGATTTTTTTGCTAAACAAAAAACAGTTTTTTTCTTACATGATTTTTTTATAAAAAGCCGAGGGGGTTGAAACCTTGTCCCCTTGTGCTTTCATTCTTTTTTCAAGAAGCCCAAACACAATATCTAGTGTTTTTCAACGCCTTACAGTTAAATTTAGCACTATATATAGGTTGCCTGTTTGTACTTTTTTCGCTATGATAGGACGTGAAGAAAAACAAGAAGCCTGATTTTACAGCCGCAACTTGTTGATCAGAAGAGGAGTGTATGCCCTATGATGGAAATAAAACGCGAGAACGTCGCTGCTTTTGGTTCTCATCCCCGTCTTCGTGAAATGAAGATTATTAAGCGTGACGGTCGTCTGGTCGATTTTGATGACCAGAAGATCTATGATGCCCTGGTGAAAGCCAAACGTGAAGCTGTCAATTATCAAGCCCTGTCCCCCCTGGATCACGATCGGATTTTAGAGATCGTCGAGCGGGTAGATTCCGAGATTGCCGAACGTTTTACAGAAAATGTCAAAATTTATGAGATTCAAAACGTGGTGGAGCATATTCTGTTAGAAAAAAATGAATATGAGTTGGCTGAATCTTATATCAATTACCGCACCCGTCGCGATTTTTCCAGAAGCAAAGCCACTGACATCAACTTCACCATCGGCAAACTCATCAATAAAGACCGGACTGTCGTCAATGAGAATGCCAACAAAGATTCTGATGTTTTCAATACACAGCGGGATTTAACTGCCGGTATTGTCGGCAAGTCGATTGGGTTGAAAATGTTGCCGCCTCATGTAGCAAATGCTCATCAAAAAGGTGACATCCACTACCACGATCTCGATTATCATCCTTACACACCAATGACCAACTGCTGTCTGATTGACTTCAAAGGGATGTTGAACAACGGCTTCAAAATTGGCAATGCAGAAGTAGAATCACCAAAATCGATTCAGACGGCCACTGCACAAATCTCACAAATTATCGCTAACGTTGCTTCCAGCCAATACGGTGGTTGCTCGGCTGACCGTACTGATGAGCTGTTAGCACCTTTTGCTGAATTGAACTATCAAAAGCACCTGAAAGATGCCGATCGTTGGATTGAATCACCACAAAAACGGCAAGAATACGCCAAAGAAAAGACTCGCAAAGACATTTACGATGCCATGCAGAGTTTGGAATATGAAATTAATACCCTCTTTACCTCTAACGGTCAGACACCATTTACGTCACTGGGTTTTGGTCTGGGGACCACTTGGTTTGAACGGGAAATCCAACGGGCGATCTTACAGATTCGTATCAACGGTCTGGGGAGCGAACGTCGTACAGCGATTTTTCCGAAACTAATCTTCTCCATTAAAAAAGGCGTCAATTATGCCCCAACTGATCCCAACTACGACATCAAACAGTTGGCTTTAGAATGTGCCACTAAACGGATGTATCCGGATATTTTGAATTATGACAAGCTGGTAGAACTCACAGGCAGCTTTAAAGTGCCGATGGGTTGCCGCTCCTTCTTACAAGGCTGGAAAGACGAACAGGGTCAAGAAGTCAATGTGGGCCGGATGAATTTGGGAGTCGTGACCTTGAATTTACCTCGTATCGCTATGGAAGCTGCCGGAGATTTGGATAAATTCTGGCAGATTTTGGAAGAACGCTTGGAAATTGTCAAAGATGCAATGGTCTATCGAGTTGAGCGTTGTAAAGAAGCAACACCGGCAAACGCGCCAATTTTGTACATGTACGGTGCCTTTGGTAAACGACTAAACCGTGGGGACAATGTCAATGAACTCTTTAAAAACAAACGTGCGACAGTCTCATTAGGCTACATCGGTTTGTACGAAGTTGCCTCTGCATTTTACGGTGGTGATTGGGAGCAAGACGCGACAGCTAAAGACTTCACCTTGTCGATTATCAAAGAACTGAAAGCTCATGCGGATGCTTGGGGCAACGAATATGGCTATCACTTCAGCGTCTACTGCACCCCTTCTGAAAGCTTGACGGATCGTTTCTGTCGTTTGGATACCGAAAAATTCGGTAAAGTTGAAAATATCACCGACAAAGATTACTACACCAACAGTTTCCATTATGATGTCCGCAAAAATCCGACACCATTTGAGAAACTGGACTTTGAAAAAGATTATCCGAAATACTGTTCCGGTGGTTTTATCCATTATTGTGAATACCCAATGCTGCAGCAAAATCCGAAAGCTTTGGAAGCTGTCTGGGATTACTCTTACGATAAGGTGGGCTACTTGGGTACCAACACACCAATTGATCACTGCTACGAATGCGGGTTTGAAGGGGATTTCACACCGACTGAAAAAGGGTTCGAATGCCCTCAATGTCACAACCATGATCCAAAAACTTGTGACGTTGTGAAACGGACTTGCGGCTATCTTGGCAATCCACAAGCTCGTCCAATGGTCCACGGCCGTCACAAAGAAATTTCTTCTCGCGTCAAACACATGAAGTAATCACCACTGACAATTGCCAAAACACAGGAGTCATTCTCTAACTTTGGCAGAAACGACTATCCGAGGAACACGTTGACGACAGCCCTCTGAATTTTAGAGAAGGCAGCTGTTCGACTTGTTTCTCGGTTATTCTTATTCCTACTATTCCACAGAGTTGTACAGATTCCCTATAGAAAGAAGTCTTGTCATGCGCAATCCCAAACCACAAGAATGGCTGTCAGAAAACTACAGCCAACACCATATCGCCGATTACAAACCCTTTAACTTTGTTGATGGAGAAGGCGTTCGAAACAGTCTGTACGTCTCCGGTTGTCTTTTTGCCTGTGAGGGCTGCTTCAATAAAGCCGTCCAGAATTTCCGCTACGGCACGCCTTTTACCCCGGAACTTGAAGAAACAATTCTCACCGATCTGGCTCATGACTACGTACAAGGACTGACGCTTTTAGGCGGCGAACCTTTTTTGAATACAGCCGTCTGTCTGCAAGTCGTTCGTCGAGTCAAGGAAACATTCGGTGATACAAAAGATATTTGGAGTTGGAGCGGCTATACTTTTGAAGAGTTGCTTCTGGAGACTCCTGACAAATTAGAATTGCTTCATAGCATTGATATCTTAGTGGACGGCCGCTTTGAACTGAGCAAACGCAACTTGAATTTGCAGTTTCGTGGCAGCAGCAATCAACGGATCATTGATGTGCCCCGCTCATTAGCTGCCGGTCGAGCCATTATTTGGGATAAATGCAAAGATGCCGCCGAAAGCTACGAACAGATTCGCAAAAAAGATCTCATCTAACTCCCTCGGCAAAAAAAAACTGAAACTTCACTCTAAAGCGGTGCTATGAAAGTTTTCTTAAACTGGCAAACAAGCCTGCTATGAACTACTTACGAGGCAAACACTATCAAACGCGAGCCACAACGAAAAGCCAAGTCATTTCCATTGAAAAACAGTGGAAGTGGCTTGGCTTTTTGCTTTTTATTGTTAACTATTTTAAGGGCAGACTAAAAAGCAGTTCTCACTTAAATCGACTCGCCCCTGCAATTTCTTTTATTTGAAAGTTACTTATAGCTCTGAATCCTTTTTGTCGTCGGCGCCTGCTTGAGACTTATCGGACGTAGCGTCATTTTGCCACAAAGGTAAGAGAATATTTTCGTAGGTTATCGGATCGAGATTGGTGACGGTAATGCCTAAAAGCCGGATACCATTTTCTACTCCCAGAATCTCTTCAAAGATCAAGCTGGCTTCTGAAAAAATCGCTTCTTTATCAGAAATGTAGCGATTGAGAGTGTGTCGTTTCGTGATGGTGGTATAGTCAGCATACCGGACTTTTAAGACGATCGTTTGACCATGCTTGCTTTCTTTTTTCAACGCCAATGCGACTTGTTCTGCTAACTGCCGCAGCTGGCCCAAGACCTCATTTTCTGTTGACAGCGGATTGCCATAGGTATGTTCTTTCCCAACAGATTTCCGATCGCGAGTGACATTGACGGGAGAATCGTGGATACCTCGGACCTTTCGAAATAGGGAATAGCCCATTTTACCAAAAAGCCGAATCAACTCCATTTCGCTGACCTCATACAAATCTGTCCCAGTAAAAATCCCTAATTCATGCATCTTTGGCACCGTTTTTTTGCCGATTCCGTGAAATTTTTCTACCGGTAAAACTCTCAGAAATTCCTCTGCCTCATCAGGGGCCACCAATGTCAGGCCCCGAGGTTTTTGATAATCCGAAGCCAGCTTGGCGAGAAACTTATTGTAGCTGACTCCCGCTGAACAGGTCAGGTGAACCTCATTCCAGATATCTCGTTGGATCATACGGGCGATTTTGACCGCAGATTGAATTTGCATTTTATTGACTGTCACGTCCAAATAAGCTTCATCGATCGAAACCGGCTCAATGATATCCGTGTAGCGGTGAAAAACCGCCCTCACCTGGCGAGAGATTTCTCGATATTTCTCATGGTTTCCCGGAATAAAAACTGCTTGAGGACACAGCTCATATGCCTTTTGAGCACTCATCGCTGAATGAATGCCATATTGGCGAGCCAGATAATTGGCAGTGGTCACTACCCCCCGTCCGCCAGTATCGCTAGGATGACGGGCGATGACCAATGGATGCTTCGCCAGCTCCGGATTGTCCCGCTCCTCCACCGATGCAAAAAAAGCATCCATATCGATATGAATGATCTTACGAGACGTATCATTTTTTAAAGGAAACTGCAATCCGCTCATCTGGCACCTCCTGACATAAACCTGATTGTCGCCTTACCCCTTCTTTTCTCTCCATTATAACCGAACGAACGTTCCTGTACAATCCACAAAGATAGCCTGATAATCGTCGTTTCACCGCCTTTTAGAGTGAGCACTGTCAAAAACAAAACACAAAAATAAGTCACTTCCGTTAAAAAAACAGAAGTGACCCGTCTTCTCCTTGTTAAAAATTTCAAACAACAACTAACCCTGACTTTATCTGACAAAGTCCACGCCGTTCCCTTCTCCATATAAGGATAGTCCCGCTCTTTTTTCAGAGATTGACACACTACTTGGCAAAAACGTTCTGTATAGAACAATAGGGAGTCCCGCGTTAAAAAGATTCAGGTATTTACTTTTATTCCAATCCCAGTGTTGTGTTATAAGCTTTTTCGTCATGGAGAACATTATCTAAACCGGCGACTTCTTCGGCCGTACTCACTCGAATCGGCATGACTCTTTTGATGACTGAAATAATCACCCAACTGGCGCCACCGGCAAAAGCTAAGGTAAATAAAATGCTGAGAATCTGGGCAATAAAGAGGGTTGTTTCACCGAAAAGCAAGCCGGTCTTGCCGCCAATTGACGGATCGGCAAAAATCCCCGTCATGATACCGCCAAAAATGCCGCCCAAGCCATGACATCCGAAAGCATCCAGCGCATCGTCCAAGCCCAGCTTATCTTTGACCAGCTGGATTCCAAAGAAACAAACTGGCGAAACCAACAAACCAAAGACCAACGCCGCACCGATAGAAACAAATCCTGCTCCCGGTGTAATGGCGACCAGTCCAACAATCGCACCGGTACAGGTACCGACGATGGAAGGCTTGCCTTTTACCGCCCACTCGATTCCCATCCAAGAAAGCATCCCTGCCGCCGCTGCTGTATTTGTAGTTAAAAGTGCGTGGATTGCTGTACCGTCAGCAGCTAGCGCCGAACCGGCATTGAAGCCAAACCAGCCTAACCATAAAAGCCCAGTCCCCAAAACAACAAAGGGAATATTGTGAGGAGCAAATGCTTCACCCTTTTGCCGGTGACGTTTTCCCAGCACTGCCGCCAATACTAAGCCTGAGATTCCGGAGCTGATATGCACCACATTTCCGCCAGCAAAGTCAATTGACCCGATTTCTTCCAAAAAACCGTGGCCCCAAACCATATGGGCAATTGGTGCATAAACCAACAGAATCCAAGCCGTTAAAAAGACTAAGATTGCAGAAAAACGCATTCTACCAGCTACCGCACCTGTCAAAATCGCTGCTGTAATCAAAACAAACATCATCTGAAAAGCCGCAAACAATCCCTCTGGTAAGCCGTTAACAGCCGTCGTTTCGACACCTTTGAAAAAGACTTTATCCAAGTTACCAACGAAGGAATTTTCTCCACTGAAAGCCAGACTATAGCCGGCTACTATCCACAAAATCGAAGCCAAACCCATGACGGCAATCACCATCATCATGGTATTTAAGATATTTTTTTGTCGTGCCAAGCCCCCATAGAAAAAAGCCAGCGCCGGCGTCATAATAAACACCAATCCCGTACAAACGATGATAAATCCAATATTTCCTGTGTCCATAAAATCTCCTCCTCAATTTCCTTGATCTGCCCTTTGTAACAGTGACTTGGTGCACACAAGTCAGCAAAAGATGGTGTCCAGTCATCTTTTGAATTACTATGTGAGAAATCATAACACTGGTTTTCGGCAGTTTCCAGTGATTTTCGCAAATTAATGAAATTTTCTGAATTTTCATCGCTTTTCATGTGAGATTTTATTACATACAGTCACCATTCACCGCAGATTTACTAAATTCACAGCTAACCGGCTAGAATTGAGTCTCAAACAGTCTCCTTTAAAAGCCTGTCAAATCAAAAAAGCAATGCTGTCCCAATGTACGAGACCGGCATTGCTTTTTCATATATTTATACAAAATCTAAAAATCTAAAGTGACTCAGTTTAACTCATGGTATTCGTTATAAATTTCCTGTTTCTTCTTGGAAAGGCGTTGGGCAATCTCCTTAATTGCCCCATTGGGTTTCATCCCCGAAGCAATTAGCTCCTCCACCTGCTCTTTTACGGTTCGTTCTTCAGCAACTGCTGTTACCACCTGCCAGCCTTCAGGATCGGGATTGCCTGCCACCATCAAACAGCACTCTCCCTTTAAATCGGTTTCTTTGAGATATGCTGCAAGTTCCGTCAGACTTCCCCGCAGATACTCTTCATGGAGTTTGGTCAGTTCACGACAGATTACTCCTTGTCGCTCACCTCCGAAGATTGCGGCCATATTCTTAACTGTTTCCCCGATACGATGGGGCGACTCATAAAAAATCATCGTAGCTGTCTGCGGCAGCAGTTCAGTTAAGGCTTTTTGCTGCTCACTTTTCTTGCGAGGAAGAAAACCATAAAACAAATTTGGCTGCGGGTTTAATCCTGAAGCAATCAATGCCGTCAATCCAGCAGTTGGTCCGGGAAGGGAAACCACTGGAATCTGCGCCTCAATACAGGCAATTACCAGCTCATGACCCGGATCACTGATGGAAGGCATCCCGGCATCGGAAACTTGAGCGATACTGCGACCTTCCAAAAGTAAAGCAGTCAACTGGGGAATTCGCTCTTGATAATTATGTTCATGGAGACTTCTCTGAGGCGTCGTAATCTCAAAATGATTCAATAATTTTTGGGTATTGCGGGTATCTTCTGATGCAATCAAGTCCACAGATCTCAACGTATTGAGACAACGAATCGTCATATCTTCCAAGTTACCGATGGGCGTAGGTACCAAAAAAAGCGTTCCTAAGTCAGTCTTTCCTTTAAAACTTTGTTGTTTTTGCATAGTATTCTCCTTTTTCGAGGTGGCAAATGACTGGGACAGTCCGATACCTCCAGAACCTTTACAGCAAGCAGCAGAACAGTAAAAAGCCCGCCGCAGCGGTCTGTGGCGGACATCTGAGAGTCATTTTAGGCTTGACTTTCCCGGTACAAAACTTCCAAACAAAAGACGCACTGCTCATCATTTTCTCTGCGGGCTCCATAAGACTCCCGACAGATATGAAAGCCGTCTTCGTATATCTTTTCCAAGTTCATACGGGATTTAGACATTCCCGGTTCTTGTCTTGAATCGGCTTCTGGTGCTGGCGGCGTGTTCTTTTCATCTAGTTCCTGCAAGTATTCCCGCAGTTTCTGATTTTCAAGGGCCAACGTCGTATTTTTTTCTACAATCTGTTGCAAGGATTCCTTCATCTCTGAAAGCTGCTCCAAAGAAATCCTCAAATCTCCCTCTAACTTGGCCAGACCATCATAAAGTTCTCGTTTATCCATGGACATGCTGATCACCTGCTTTTGCTTTGGGTTTTCCCCGCCCTTTGGTAAATTCCAACTCGCTGGCTAAATATTCCACCGGTGTTTCTCGTCCAATCAGACGGACTCTCACAATGCGGTTCAATAGATTCAGACCTACGACCCGCCCTTTGCCATCCGGTGTTTGGACTTCTTTGCCATAATCAGGCATTTCCTTTTTGGCTTGCTCATATTCGTCATTTTCATACTTCAAACAGCACATCAAACGACCACAGAGTCCGGAAATTTTAGTCGGGTTCAAAGAAAGCCCCTGGTCCTTGGCCATCTTGATGGAGACGGGAATAAAGTCTCCAAGAAAAGTGGAACAACACAGTGGTCGTCCACAGGGTCCGATACCGCCAAGCATTTTGGCTTCGTCACGGACACCGATTTGACGCAGTTCGATCCGCGTCCGAAATTCTCCAGCCAGGTCTTTCACCAACTCTCGGAAATCCACCCGGCCGTCAGCGGTAAAATAAAAGATCATCTTGCTGCGATCAAAGGTATATTCTACCCCTACGAGTTTCATATCCAGACTGTGGCTGCGAATCTTTTTCTTACCAACTGCCATTGCGGCTTTGGCATCGAGCAGGTTTTGCTGTGCTTTTTGAATTTCCTGTTCACCGGCTTTGTGCAGGATTTGTAAGACCTCATGGGGCAGGTCGCTTTTATCGATATCAATTTTGGGGATCGCCACCTTGGCCATCATCTTGGCCTGCTGAGATTCCACGATCACTTGTTCATCATAAGTATATTCGGCTTTGCCAGGGGCGTAATAATAAATATGCCCTGACTCGCGGAAACGGACACCAACGACTTCCATCGGCTGTTCCCCCCTGTTTTCTATGGTATCAGCAGCCTCGGCAATAGACAGATTCGGCTGCTGTTGGTTCAATCATCAACTGCTGTTTGGCGCAATATCCGCAGTACCAACTGCTCGCTGACATTTTGGAAAGAGACATTGGCTGCAAGCTTCTGCTCGGCTTCCAAGATCAACTGGACATTGCGGGTATTTTCAAGAAGCTGTCTAGTCTGAGACTGACGCAAAAGTTCGTTGCGCTCATGACGAAAGGCTTGCATTAGCATCTGCAAAAGCAAGCGCTGTTGTTCCTTTTCTTTCGCTAAGGCAATCAGCCTTTTTTGGATATAGACAAAGGCCATCAAGTCCCCTTTACGCAAATAAAGGTACCATTGTGCGACGGCATCCTTAGCATCATTAAACCATTCATCCTGAGAGATTTCAACTGCTTTTTGGTAACTGTTGGTAAGCCCTGCCAAGAGTTTGGCAGACTCGCTGGTTATACCATCAGTCACCAGCCGCTGCGCTAATTCTGCGGGATTTAACGGTGCAAAATGCAAAATCTGACACCGGGATTGGATGGTGGGCAAGATTTTGCCCGGCGCATCAGTTTCCAAGACAGCGACAAAGTCTCCCTGAGGTTCCTCCAGAAATTTTAGCAGGCTGTTAGCAGCACTGGCATTCATTTTATCCGCCTGTCGGATTGTAAAAAACTGCAAGCGGGATTCAAAGCCCGAGCGAACAAACTCCTGTTGCAGCTGTCGAATCTGGTCAACTTTGATGCTCTGCCCATCCGGCTCAATCAGGCGAACATCAGGATGCTCGCCAGCTGCGATTCGCAGGCAGTTATTGCACTGGCCGCAGGGTTCGTTATCTGTTACATCGGTACAGAACAGCCGCTTTGCCAACCAGCTGCTCAGCAGGTGCTTGCCGGTCCCTTGATCCCCTTCAAAAAGATAAGCATGAGCCAAACGCCCATGCTTCACACTTTTTCTGATTTGGGAGAAGACAAAGGATTGGTGCTGTGTCAAAAAGACGGTTTCTTCCATTTGTCGGCTCCTTTTAATATTGATGGAAACCTTCCACCGGCAACACGAAGACCGTCGCGCCGCCAACTTCTACTTCCACTGGGTAAGGAACTTGTCCGTCCAATGAAATATCCAACGACATCGGAGTCGAAACATATTGCTTACGGGATTGACAAGTTTTTTTGATGAGCTCCAATGTGTCTTGTACCCGATCATCGTCGATTCCGATGATGAACGTGGAGTTGCCGGCCTTCAAAAAGCCCCCGGTAGAGGACAATTTTGTCGCCCGAATATTAGCATCGATGAACTCATTTGCCAAACGGTTGCTGTCTTTGTCTTGTACAATAGCCATGATCAGTTTCATGAAAATCCCTCCGTAATAAATGTATTGGTTACACTCTGCTGTGCCTCAATTAATTGAAGCCTGCTTGCGCTGAAATTCACTGCCGGTCATATGGAACTCAAAAGAAATGAGGATAGGTTTCCGTGATTGCCGTAAAGCTGGCATCGACAACATCAGTCAATGGCATGCGGGCATCCACTTTATGAATACGCACCGGCTCTTCTTCCGCCAACTTCAAATACGCGTGACGGACCCGCTGATGGAATTCAAGACTCTCAATTTCCAATCGATCAGCTGGGCCGGAACGTTCGTTTTCAATCCGTTTCAGACCAGTATCACTATCGACATCCAGGTACAAGGTAAAATCCGGTTTGGTGCCTTCTGTTGCAAAATCATTGATCTTGCGAATCTCCGGCATCCCGATTCGACGGCCTGCTCCCTGATACGCCAGTGAACTGTCTACAAAGCGGTCACAGATCACAATCTTGCCTGCGTTCAATGCTGGCAAAATAACTTCTACCAGATGCTGACGACGAGCAGCTGCATACAGCAATGCCTCCGTCCGATCATCCATCTCTTCGTTTTTAGGATCCAAAATGATACGGCGAATCTTTTCGGCAATCTTGACGCCTCCTGGTTCCCGAGTCTTGACGATCCCCTTTTTTGCGATCAGCTGCAATCGCGGATAAAGCTCATTGATGACACTGGTCTTGCCGGCGCCGTCTGGTCCTTCAATGGTAATAAATAATCCGTTCACGAAGCGTGTCCTCCATCTCTTGTATCTCTATTGTACTAGAAAAAAAACAATTGCACAAAACCTATAATTCTCTGCGGCCCTCTACTGCCTTCAACAAGGTGACCTCATCGGCGTATTCAATATCACTGCCCACGGAAAGTCCGTGTGCCAGGCGAGTGACCTTGATGCCTGCCGGTTTGATCAAGCGGGACAAATACATCGCAGTCGCTTCACCTTCAGTGGTTGCATTGGTAGCAATAATTACTTCTTTGACGGTATCATCGTGAAGTCGTTTGATCAATGAAGGAATGTTGATGTCTTCTGGACCGGTACCTTCCACCGGTGACAATACCCCGTGTAAGACGTGGTATAAGCCATGATATTCTCGCATCTTTTCCAATGCCATCACATCTTTAGGCTCTTCAACGACGAGAATCGTGCTGCGGTCTCGCGTGGTATCTCGGCAGATTTCACAAGGATCTTCTTCCGTGATATTGCCGCAGATACTGCAAAAATGCAGGTCTCGTTTGACGCTGAGTAGCGACTTGGCAAACTCGTTGACGACTTCATCTTTCATATCAATTGTATAAAAAGCCAAACGAGTAGCGGTCTTTTGTCCGATACCGGGAAGTTTCATATAACTGTCGATCAACTTTGCGATCGGTTCTGGATACTGCATCTCACGTCATCTCCTGCTAGGGCACTACTGCCTGTCAAAATTACACATCGCGCCAGTTTAGAATCCTGGCAAACCTTTCGTGTATTGGCCCATTGTACGTTCGGTTTCGCCTTCGATTTTGGTTAAGGCGTCATTGACAGCCATAATTACCAAATCTTGTAACATTTCCGGGTCTTCAGGATCAATGATTGCTTCAGCGATTTCGATTCCTACCATTTTACGGTCACCGGTAAACGTGGCTTTCACATAGCTGCTGGTGGATTCCCCCACAAAGTTTTTTGCATTAAGCTCTTCTTGAGCCTTCACCATATCCTTTTGCATCTTCTGCATTTGTTTCATCATACCTTGCATGTTGCCCATTCCTCGCATCATCACTCAATCACTCGCTTTCTGTTTTAGTTAATCGTCAACAACTGTGGTCAAATCACCGAACAGTTCATCGGCTTTAGTCACCAATCGATCCTCTTTGGGAGCTGTTGAATCTTCCAAGCCTTCTAACAAACCACTATCCGCCCAGCTTTCAGGCGGTTGCAACTCCGTCATAGCCATGCCTGTTTCAGACGCTGCCACCTGGTCTTCTCTATCAGCTGCAGCCTCTTCTTGTTGGTTAGCATCACTGCTTGTTTGTGAATCCTTTTGGTTCAAAAAGCCCTGCCGCAATTCAAGCCATGCAGACTCAGGGATAAAAACCGTATCCGGTGCATAGCCTTCAATCAGACGACTGAGATTATTAGAAATCATCAGCGCCAATTCTTCGTCTTCGGAAGCCTTTTGACAAACCATCTCCGACTCAAAAGAAAGGACTAATCCCCGTGGCCCCGCAGCTTTAATCTGGGTATTTACTAAAAGTCCTTTGCGTAGTGCATTGAACATCATCAATAAATCTCCCCAAACATTGCGGACTTTAACCACATCGTCTTTGGTCGCCTGTTCCAACACTTTATACACCTTGTCTTTAGGCAGCCGATATTTACTACTACTCCCGCTCTTGTCTTTGGTGGCATGAATAGCACTGTGGGACGTGTTGGCGCTGGTACTCGTAGTCGTAATGCCATTTTGCTTCAATTGCTGCAGCTCTTCTGCCAATTGACGAACTTGTCGCTGCAGCTCTTGGACCAGCTGGCTGTCGGGGCTGCTAGTTGCTGGTGTGTAAGCTTCCACTGCCCCGGCTGTCGGAGCAGCTGCCGGCGGTCCCGCCAGCTTAACCGTGGCCACTTCCAAGTAAATCGTAGGACTATTGGTAAAGCGGATTTCATTTTGTGTATCATTCAACAGCTGAATCCAAGTGAACAGCTGGGTTGCCGGAATCATTTCTGCCAGTTTCTTAAACTCATCTGTCAAATAGCCGCTTTTTTCTACTAATAAATTTGGTGCTTTTTGATAAAGCAATAGATCTCGACAGTAGACCAGGAGATTTTCCAACAAGCGTCTGGCTTCTTTGCCAGAGGCTAAAATTTCAGCCAAATCTTCCAAAGCCGCTGTGGCATCTTGAGCAAAGCAATCCCCCATGAAGCGGTCCATCATTTCATAAGTCAACGAACCGGTGACTTCCATCACATCTTTCATCGTGATGGTTCCCTCAGAAAAAGAGATGGCTTGATCTAGCATACTTAAGGCATCTCGCATGCCACCTTCTGCCGCTTGAGCAATCACCGTCAGCGCCTGCGCTTCGTAAGGGACATTGATTCGCTCACAGATATAAGCCAAATGTTCAGCGATATCTTTGGTGTCAATTCGCTTAAAATCAAAGCGCTGTGTCCGGGAAATAATTGTCGCCGGAATCTTATGGGGTTCCGTTGTGGCTAAAATAAAGACGAGGCTTTCCTGGGGCTCTTCCAATGTTTTCAATAATGCATTGAAAGCACCGGTGGAAAGCATATGGACTTCATCGATGATATAAACTTTGTATTTGGCCTGTGTCGGTGAATATTTGGCTCGATCCGTAATGAAGCGAATCTCGTCTACCCCATTATTGGAAGCCGCATCGATTTCAATAACATCTTCTTGGGAACCTTCCGTGATTGCTTTACACATTTCACATTCATTACAAGGTTCACCATCCTGACTGTTGGGGCAGTTAATCGCCTTGGCAAAAATTTTGGCGGCACTGGTTTTACCTGTCCCCCGCGGTCCGGTAAACAGATAAGCATGGGAGATCTGATTTTGCAAAACGGCATTCTTCAACGTCTGGGTAATGGCTTTTTGCCCCACAACATCGTCGAAACGCTGAGAACGCCAGACTCGATAAAGTGCTTGATACGCCACGGATTTCCCCCCTTTCTGTTTGTAGGCTTTCCATTAAAGACATCGGAAAACTGCAAAATTCACTAGCTATTATTATACGCAAAATATAGTTAAAAAACTACCCATGGAATCCTTTGCAAAAAAATTTCCCCTTATTCCTCCACCACAGTCTCTTTTAGCAGGCAACTCCTTTTTTCAGAATTGGTGAAAATCAGTCTTGCGTCTGATAAGGGAAAACACCTAGGCTATGCTATAATTTTAGAAGAAACTAGCGCTTCGGAAGCAGGCATCTCAAAAATTCCCGGCGCTTACTGTCAGACAGCGAAGCTTTTTACTTCCTGGTCGACAGAAAACATTCCCAAAGGAGGAAAAATTCATGGGTATTATCAAAGCTGCAACAAGTACGATTGGCGGAGGTTTAGCGGATCAGTGGCTCGAGGTTATCGAACCAGAGGACATGGGAGACACAACCGTCATGACCAAAGGCGTTAAAGTTCGCCAAGACGACAAACGCGGATCCAACCGTAAAGGAACAGAAGATGTCATCACAGATGGTTCAGTCGTCCATGTCTATCCCAACATGATGATGTTGTTGGTAGATGGTGGCAAAATCATCGATTACACTGCCGAAGAAGGTTACTATACGGTGAAAAATGACGCCGCTCCTTCTCTGTTCAACGGACCTTTAAAAGAAGCGGTCAAAGAAACCTTCAGTCGTTTTAAATTTGGCGGCGTGACACCACAAAAGCAACAAGTCTTTTATATCAATCTACAAGAGATCAAAGGAATCAAATTTGGGACACCGGCGCCTTTGAATTATTTCGACAACTTCTACAATGCCGAACTCTTCTTGCGGGCTCACGGCACCTACTCCATCAAGATTACCGACCCAATCTTGTTTTATTCAAATGCGATTCCCAAAAATAAAACGCAAGTCGACATCAACGATATCAATGAACAGTACCTCAATGAATTTCTGACCGCCTTGCAATCTTCCATCAACCAAATGTCTGCTGACGGTCAACGGATCAGCTACGTTCCATCAAAAAGCATGGAGCTTTCCAAGTATATGGGGGATGTCTTAGACGAAAACTGGCGTCAATTGCGCGGTATGGAAATCGTAGCGGTGGCCGTGGCTAGCATTTCTTATACGGACGACTCCATGCAGTTAATTAACATGCGCAACCAAGGAGCGATGTTGGGTGATCCCAGTGTACGCGAAGGATACGTTCAAGGCTCGGTTGCCCGGGGCATGGAAGCTGCCGGTAAAAACGAAGCCGGTGCAACGACGGGGTTTGTCGGCATGGGTATGGGAATGAATGCCGGTGGTGGCTTTTTGAACCAGGCATCTCAAAACAACAATCAACAGATGCAACAACAAAATCAGCAAGCTGCCGCTGATACTTGGACTTGCCCAAAATGTGGCACTCAGAATACTGGCAAATTCTGCAGCAACTGTGGTGAGCCCAAGCCAGCACCTCAGGCAACTAGCAGCGCTAAAGTTGAAATGAAGTGTGCCGAATGTGGAGAAGTCGTGGACTTATCCAATGGTGTGCCGAAGTTTTGCCCTCATTGCGGTAAACCCTTCAAAGGGGTCCCTTTGGATGACTAATACAGAAGGTAGGTCGAAACTATGGACGTAATCACACACAAATGCCCCAACTGCGGCGGTCCGTTGACCTTCGAACCTTCCGATCAGAAATTCCACTGTCCCTACTGCCTAAGCATTTTCACCGAAGCAGAAGTCACAGCTTTTGAAGAGCAGCAGCAAAAAGCCCGCTTAGCTGATGAAACCACTGAGGCAGTAACGACTTCTGGTGGCTCAGGTGACAGTCCAGGTGACACTGCAGCTTCAAAAAGCAGTGTCAGTTCGGAAAAAGAGACAGCCGCCAGCGCAACGATGGAGCTTTACCTCTGTCCTAACTGCGGAGCAGAAATCGTCACCGATGCAACAACAGCAGCTACCTACTGTTATTACTGCCATAATCCGGTAGTGCTGAAGGGGCGTTTGTCCGGTCAATTTCTGCCAGACAAAGTGTTGCCTTTTGCAGTCGCCAAAGATGAGGCCGTAGCGAAATTTTTGGAATGGTCTCAGAAGAAGTGGTTCGTTCCCAAAGATTTCTTCAATAAAGCGCAGGTTGAAAAGCTCACAGGTGTCTACTTTCCTTATTGGAACGTCAACGCTGAAGCAGAGGGTGGCTTAAACGGGACAGGAACTTCTATTCGAATCTGGATTGTAGGGGATATTGAATATACGGAGACCAAGCAGTATTCTGTTCGGCGAGCAGGGCGCTTTAAATTTCGCGATTTAGTGAAAAATGCCCTGTCCAAAAATGTTCAGCAAAAAATGGTGGCTTCTGTTCAGCCTTTCCAGCTGGAGCGGGCAGTCCCATTTAAAGATCAGTACTTGTCGGGTTTTCAAGCGGAAAAACGAGACATCGAATACGAAAAATTGGAACCGGATGTCGAAAAAGAACTGAAGGGATATGCGGACAGTCTCTTACGGGGAACTGTTGGCAGCTTCTCTACTTTTGTTGCCAACAGCAGTCACCTTGAACTGCGGGATCAGCAAAAAGAATACCTATTGCTGCCGGTTTGGCTGGTAACTTATAAGGCTGACGACCAGCAAAAGCGAACCTTCTATTATGCAATGAATGGACAAACCGGTAAAGTTGCCGGAATCCTCCCCATCAGCTATAAAAAGCTGGGCTTGGTCAGCATCGGAATCTTCGCTGTTTTGGCAGCAATCTTTTTGGGGGTGGCGTATCTGATATGAGAAAATGGCTGAATTTTTTGACCCCAGTGTTATTGTTCCTATTAACTGTGATTCTTCTGCCCCTCAATGCTACAGCAGATAGTACCCATATCGAAGACGGTGCCCGCCTCTTTTCTGATGCACAAATTCAAGCATTGGAAAACAAGGCCCAGTCTCTAGGCGAAAAAATCAAAGGGAACGTTTATATTGTTACCAATACGAACAACACTCTTGAGCCGGCGAAATTTGCAGACGAATACCTACGAGACAAAGTGGGAAATGATAATAATGGTGCGGTTCTGCTCATGGATATGGGGCAACGAGAACTCTATATCTCAACTTCTGGTAACATGATTGATTATTTAGATGATAATCGCATCAGCAATATCTTGGATCAGGTGTACGACGCCATGTCAGCTGATAATCCCTATGAAGCAGCGACGGCCTTTTATGAGCAAGGAGCTGACTATGTCGAGGCCGGTGTACCACGGGGGCATTATCGAGTGGATGCAGACACCGGAAAAATTACCTATTACAGGACTATTTCACCACTGGAAGCTGTCATCGCTTTACTAGTGGCCGCGGTAATCGCCGCAGCTTTCTTTATAGTCATCAAGTCCAAGTATCAGCTAAAGCTTGGTACTTACACCTACCCCTACCAAGAAAACTCAGATGTCAATCTGACAGTCAACGAAAACCAGTTGATCAATTCCTTTGTTACAACACGACGGATTCCACGAAATACCGGTGGCTCTGGCGGGTCCGGTGGTGGCGGCGGCTCCACCACTCATTCTTCTGGCGGCGGTACTTTTGGCGGCGGTGGTCGCAGTTTCTAATAAAAAAACGTACACATGGGAGAAATTCCACGGGTACGTTTTTTATTATGTTCAAGTTTTAAAAGTAACTTTTCAAAAGTGAACAGCTTTGATTCTTTCATGAAGGACAGAGAAAAACAACAGAAACCCTGCTGTCAAGAGAATATGTCCTAAGCCGGCGATTCCTGAAATGGCTGCTCCGCTTTCTTTTCCCAGTACAGTCAAAACACCGTGAATTAACATCAGCAATAGCGTTAGACCTAATCCGGCATTGTATACGCCGTAAAACAATTTGAAACGAGAGGCTTCTGAGAGTCGAAAAAGTTTTTCTAAAATGACTAAGATTAAAAAGAAAAACATCCCCAATACCAACGCATTGGTATGTAAAACGGCTAGCTGTGTAAAATCAGTATAATCATTAAACTTCGTAAACTCTCGATAGAAAACACCCAGCACCAATCCCAGAATCAAATAATTGCGGCTTGTTTTATAAAGCTTTTCCATTCATATCACCTCCTCTTTTAACTTAGTTCAGTATACCACCCTAAGTGACACTTTGTCACCATAGCTGTTTTCATCACTTTGGTAAGAAGAGGATTCAAAAAAGCAGCACCACTTAAATCTTCTCTCTTGAAGATTCAGCGGTACTGCTTTTCACTTTCGCCAGGCAGTAGTGCTTCTTTATGCGGCAATCTTCGTCACCTTGACAAAATGGCCTTCGTTGGATTCAACAATCTTTTCTACTTGATGATAAAATTCTCCAGGCTCACTGCTAGCTAATTCCATCAAGATCACCTCATAGTTGGCCATAGGTATTCCCACCACGAGACGATCAGTGGCCAGATGAAGCTGCATCATATTCTGAAGCTGACGGGACAAGCGATTTAGTTCTTTCGCTTTTTTACTGCGCCGCCAGTCAGCTTTTTGGAAAAGTCGTAATCCTCCGAAGAGAACTGAATTTTTGACAGTTTCCGTGCGAATCACTTCTTTATACATCTTTTCACCTCCCCTTTTCAAATAAGGAGAGGATTAGGCTGCTTTTTTTAATGGAAGCTTTTTGATTGCAACCTCCCCTTCACCGGCAACAGTTGCCGTGATACGGCTATTGTATTTCGCTGCAATTTCGGCTAGGCCGGCTGCCTCTTCCGGTGTGCAATCAACATAAAAAATCATACCGTCAAACTGTTCTTCAAACTTGGCAATAAAGGTTTCAGCTTCTGGCAACCACTCTTGTTGCCGTAATGCTTCATAAAAAATAACTTGCTTATTCCGCAAATAGTTTTCTGGCAGGGCGTTGGCAAAGCCCACGACACAAATCTTATCGCCGGTGTGTCGCCGTTTGATGTGTTCCCAGACGTGCTGAGTTTTTCTTCCGTTTCCTTCAATAATATACATATGGTGGAATCCTCCTGATTTTAAGGCAGAAAGCCAAGCTCAAATATGAAAGCTTGTCTTTTTGTCCTATTGTTTTCTATCAATGGATCCGCCAGGTGATGACCTGCCGGAAGTGATCATCATGCATGGTTCATCACCCCCTTTTATTCATGTCTGCTCGCAAAAAATAACAAGCGCTACAATCTATTCTAACAGGTAAAAAAATTAAAGCAAATTTTCCGATCTTTCGCATTTTTTTCAGACAGCTACCTTTTTTTATTTTTTACTGCTAGAATGAAAAAGATGATGACCGGCTGTTGGTTGCCGGATCTCCCTCAAGAAAAGGATGACCCCTATGGACAGTAAAAAATTACAAACCCTTTTTCCGGAAGGCCACTTTTCAGATGAAGCCGCCACAAGTGATGCCGTCTTTACTTTCACCACCGATCAGGGTTTTTTTCTTTTAGAAAAAGAGCGGCTGTCGCCTAAAGAACAGCAGCTGATCGAGCTTTTGATGCCACAGGCACCTACTGAAAACCCAGCTCGAAATCACCAGTGGTACCGGATTTTATTTGATGGCGAAAAGCCTGTGACAACCACTCCGATTCGTGTAATTCAGATTCGAATACGGACCCCTCGTGCCTTTTTACAGACAGAGTGGCTTGCAGAAATTAAAGACATGTTTTTACAGTTGGCGGACAGTTTTTTTATCAGCGAAACTGAGTTGATTCTGGTGGAAGAAAAGGCTGATACCAACTATCCCGTCGAAGAAATTTTCGGTTTGTTTCAAGCATTAGACAGCGACTTTGATTTGTATACTCAGGTTTTCGTTGGTGCTTTTCATCATGAATCAGCTTTATTGGCAGCTAATTTCCTAGAAGAACGTCAGATTTTTCAGCAAGAACTAGCAGCTAGCACACGTCAAAAAGAATTTCCTTTTACTCGTTCTGCAATCAGTTTTTTTATCAATGAGCCAATCAAAGAAAGCCCGTTGATGAACTCGCTTTTTCGAGAATGGTTCAGTGACCCTGAGATGGTAGCCATTCTCAGGGCACTGTGGGAAAATCAAGGCAATGTTAGCTCTGCTGCCAAGGAACTCTTTTTGCACCGCAATACCGTTTTGTACCGCATCGACAAGTTTCAAGAAGCTACTCGTTTGGATTTGAAAAATATGGATGATCTTGTCTTCTGTCATTTGTTAATCGCAGTTTTTTCCGAACAGTGATTACTGTGCATGACATGAGCTCCGACTATCTTAAAAAAGCCCCCGTTCAATTGAGCGGGGGCTTTTTTTACTATCAGCTATTCTTGCGCTACTGAAAATCCGTAACCCTGGATATGTTCTTTCAGTAGATTTAAGTAGCGCTCCCCTAAAGGAGACAAGATAACTTGCCGGTGCTTTAGCCAGCCTAGTTGGATGGGATCATCGACTTCTAACGGGATGGCTACGATTTTATCGTCATTTAGTTCACTGGAAATGATTCCGGAGCTGATTGTATAGCCGTCTAAGCCTACCATCAAGTTGAAAATCGTCGCCCGATCGCTGACTTTGATGTTCTTTTTACGATTTAACGTGCTGAGTATTTCTTCGGAAAAATAAAAAGATTCCGCATCCCCTTGCTCATAAGACAAATAAGGATATTCCGCTAAATCTGCCAAGGCTACCGTTTTTTGCGTGGTCAGAGGATTGCTGCGGCTGACAAACACATGAGGGGTTGCAGTGAACAGCGGCTGAAACTCCAAATCCAGCTCCTTGAAAAGCTTTTCCATAACTTGCCGGTTGAAGCGATTGAGATACAAGATCCCCAATTCACTTTTGAAAGCTGTCAGATCATCGAGAATATTGCGGGTCTCCGTTTCTCGCAAAGTAAACTGATATTCTTCTGTCGTTACTTCCCGAATCAGTTGGACAAAGGCATGGACAACAAAGGCATAGTGCTGTGCTGAAACCGAAAAAGCCTGTTTGCGGGGAGTACCTCGTTTGTACTTTTCTTCCAATAGATTTACCTGGTCTAAAATCTGGCGAGCATAGACCATAAATTCCCGCCCCTCATCTGTCAAACTAACGCCGGATTTGTGTCGCCGCAAAATCTTGATTCCCATCTCTTCTTCCAGATCTTTCAATGCATTAGACAAACTGGGCTGGCTCAAAAACAAATCTTTGGCAGCCTCATTGATGGAGCCCTTCTCGACAATCTTTTCTAAATATTCCAGCTGCTGAATGCGCATTTGTCTACCTTCTCCCTTATTTTTCTTATAGTTTAATCCAATCTATAGTTTAAAGCTATAACCAGTGATATTTTTTTTCAGTTATCCAAGGTTTCTCAAACGTGGTAAATTGCTAACAAGCAATTGAATCTTACATTTCCTGAATTTTTTCAGAAAATGTTAAAGGAGCAGATACTATGACAACAACCATCATCGGCTTTCCTCGGATTGGTGAACACCGAGAACTGAAATTTGCGACTGAAAAATATTTCCGCCAAGAAATCGACCAAGACCAACTGCAACAGCTGGGAAAAGAGCTGCGGCAAAAACATTGGCTGACAGTCAAAGAAGCTGGCATCGATCAGATTCCTTCCAATGATTTTTCCTTCTATGATACAACGCTGGATACTGCTTTTCTGTTAAATATTATCCCCGAAGAAGTGGCAGCTATCGATTTGTCTTCTCAAGATAAATATTTTGCCTTGGCTCGCGGGTACCAAGGAGAAAAAGGGGACATCAAAGCACGCCCCATGAAAAAATGGTTCAACACCAATTACCATTACCTGGTACCGAAATTTGAAAAGAACACCGCAATCAAAGTCACCGGCGACAAGATTTTCACCGAATTTGCTGAAGCAAAAGAGCTGGGTATTACCACGCGGCCAGTAATTTTGGGGCCATTTACCCTATTGGCATTAGGAGAGTATGCTGATGGCCAGACTGCTGCAGATTATCTCGAGGGTCTAATCAGTGCCTATCAGGAAATTTTTGCCAAGTTGGCCTCAATAGGTGCCGACTGGATTCAAGTCGACGAGCCCGCCCTGGTAAAAGACCTCACCTCAGCAGATTTAGAGCTCTTTGTTTCTCTTTATACCCCGCTTTTGGCAGCCAAGTCCGGATTAAAGGTCTTACTCCAAACCTATTTTGGTGATATTCGAGATGCATATAAAACCGTTACCGCACTAGACTTTGACGGGATTGGCTTAGATTTTGTGGAAGGTGTCCAAACACAAGCTTTGGTGCAACAAGGCTTTCCTGAAGATAAGATCCTTTTTGCCGGCATCGTCAATGGCAAAAACATTTGGCGCAACGACTATGAAAAAAGCCTGGCTATCCTTGCACAGTTACCAGCTAAACAGATCGTTCTTTCCACGAGTTGTTCATTGTTGCATGTGCCTTTCACAACCGAAAATGAAACTTTTCCACAAGAAATATTGGAACATTTTGCCTTTGCCAAAGAAAAATTGACCGAACTCGTCGAGCTGTCCGCTATCTTATCCGCAGACAAACAGGACCTGCTGACAAGAAATCACCAGCTCTTTACAAAAGAGCGTATCCAAAAAGATGCTGGCGTCCAAGCACAAGTCAACGGTCTAACAGAAGCGGACTTTACCCGCTTACCGGCCTTTTCAAAACGAGAAGCGCTACAAGCCCAACAATTCCAACTTCCGCTATTGCCGACGACTACGATTGGTTCGTTCCCCCAAACCAGGGAAGTTAAGCGGACTCGGGCTCAATTTAACCGCAACGAGATTTCCCAAGAAGACTATGACACGTTTGTCGCACAACAAATCAACGATTGGTTGGCCTGGCAAGAAGAAATTGGACTTGACGTCCTGGTCCACGGTGAGTTTGAACGCAATGACATGGTGGAATACTTCGGTCAAAATCTTTCCGGTTATCTCTTTAGTAAGAATGGCTGGGTCCAATCTTACGGTACCCGCGGCGTGAAGCCACCGATTATCTGGGGCGATGTCAAACGAGAACAGGCGATCACTGTTAAATGGTCCAAATATGCCCAATCGCAAACCGATAAGATTGTCAAAGGGATGCTGACAGGACCGGTAACTATCTTGAACTGGTCATTTCCGCGAGAAGACATTTCATTGAAGGAATCAACTTTACAGATTGCTTTAGCAATCCAAGAAGAAGTGCTGGATTTAGAGGCAAATGGCATCCGCATCATTCAGATTGACGAAGCTGCACTGCGGGAAAAACTACCGCTGCGTAAAAGCGACTGGTTCAGCGAATATCTTGACTGGGCAATTCCCGCTTTCCGTCTGGTTCACAGCAAAGTCCAACCGCAGACTCAGATTCATACCCATATGTGTTATAGCGAGTTCACCGACATCATCCCCGCAATCGACAACATGGATGCAGATGTCATCTCTTTTGAAGCGTCTCGTTCCAATCTGGAGATTTTGGATGAACTCAAAGCGCAGAACTTCCAAACACAAGTGGGGCCAGGGGTTTATGATATCCACTCTCCTCGGGTACCGGCAGTGGAAGAAATCGCTGAAACCATCCATAAAATTTTGGCCAAAGTACCGGCCCGCAAAGTTTGGATCAATCCCGACTGTGGATTAAAAACCAGAGGTATCCCGGAAACTCGCGCCAGCCTCATCCATATGACCACTGCTGCTAAGCAAGTCCGTGATGAATTGTAAGACACCCGCTCTGAAAGATACGACCTGTTTCTTGAGATTGCTGAAGTCTCTGAAATTCTTTCAAAGCGCCAAGCTTTCTCATTACAGAATTTACAAATAAACACGTCACTACAAAAATACTCGGCTGCCCTCAGCAATTGATTATAACGGTAGTCAAGAAAGGAATCCCTGCCATGTCAGCTGCTCAACAAAAACACGCAACACTTTCATTTGAAATCTTTCCACCCAATACCCAAGTCGGAGAAGAAAAACTGATGGGAACTTTGGCCGAGTTGGGCGGCTTGGCACCGGATTTTATCAGTGTCACCTGTTCCAATAACAAACGCAACATTGAAGAGACGACTTTGAAAGTCGCTGGTTATGTAAAAAATCGCTTGGGGGTTGCTACCATCGCCCATCTGCCGGCAGCCTATCTTACTCGTCAGCAGGTAACCGATATTCTAAAAGCTCTGGATCAACTGGGAATCCATCAGATATTAGCCCTGCGAGGAGATATCATTCCTGATGTCCCGCCGAAAACTGATTTTCACTATGCATCAGACCTGGTTTCTTTCATTCGAGAAACCGCCCCTCACTTCAAAGTCAGCGGGGCTTGCTATCCCGAGGTTCATCCAGAATCTTGTGACCGGGTGACCGACATCAAGCATTTGAAACACAAAGCGGACCAGGGCTGTGAACATCTGATTACCCAACTGTTTTTCGACAATGAAATCTTCTATCGCTTTCAAGAAAACTGCCAACTAGCAGACATCCAAGCACCAATTTTGGCGGGAATCATGCCCATCATCAACCGCAAGCAAGCACTGCGCTTAATCAAAACCTCTGAAGCCAAGCTGCCTCGCAAGTTTTTAGCAATTTTGGACAAGTATGAACATGATCCAGTGGCACTGCGAGATGCTGGTTTGGCCTATGCCATTGATCAAATCGTGGATCTGGTGACCCAAGATGTCGCTGGTATTCATTTGTACACTATGAACAACGCCACCACGGCTCGACACATCTACAATGCCACCTCTTCACTTTTTGGTAAACCTGCACAAGAAAACCAACAGATCCTCCAATTGGGCTAAAAATTAGTATAAACCCTTTTATATCAGTATCTCTTTCACCATCGGCTATCAGATAAAGCCGGTGGTGTTTGCGTTTTCAACAAACTATACAAAAAAATAGCTGTTCTTTTGTGCAGATTGTCATAGGACAAGAAAAGCGTTTTCAGTTATATTATGGGTACAGAAAAACGAAAAGAGGTAACTACTTATGGTAGAAATGGCATTAAAACACGTTTACAAAAAATACGACAATAACGATAACTACTCCGTTACAGACTTCAACTTGGATATCGCCGACCGCGAATTCATCGTTTTCGTAGGTCCTTCCGGTTGTGGTAAATCGACTACTCTGCGTATGATCGCTGGTTTGGAAGATATTTCTGAAGGCGAATTGTACATTGGCGACACTGTAATGAATGATGTTGCTCCTAAAGACCGCGACATCGCCATGGTATTCCAGAACTACGCATTGTACCCACATATGACTGTTTTTGATAACATGGCATTCGGTTTGAAATTGCGTAAATATGACAAATCAGACATCAAAGCCCGTGTTGACAACGCTGCTGAAATCTTGGGCTTGACTGAATACTTGGACCGTAAACCAGCTGCATTGTCTGGTGGTCAACGTCAGCGTGTTGCCTTGGGTCGTGCCATCGTTCGTGATGCAAAAGTCTTCTTGATGGATGAACCTTTGTCAAACTTGGATGCAAAATTGCGTGTAGCCATGCGTGCTGAAATCGCAAAATTGCACCAACGCTTGAACACAACAACTATCTACGTAACCCATGACCAAACAGAAGCGATGACTATGGCTGACCGTATCGTTATCATGAAAGACGGCTTCATCCAACAAATCGGTACACCTCAAGAAGTTTATGATACTCCAGTTAACGTCTTTGTTGCAGGCTTTATCGGATCTCCAGCAATGAACTTCTTCAACGTTACCTTGAACAATGGCATGATTTCTGATGGCCACGGCTTGAACTTGCGCATTCCTGAAGGCAAAAACAAAGTCTTAGTAGAAAAAGGTTACGAAGGCAAACAATTGATCTTCGGTATCCGTCCAGAAGATATCCATTCTGAACAAGTGGCTATTGAAGCTTCACCTGAAGCAACAGTTAACGCTGAAGTTGTTGTATCTGAATTGTTGGGTGCTGAATCAATGTTGTACACTAGAACTGGTGATACAGAGTTCATTTCTAAAGTTGATGCTCGTGACTTCCACAAACCAGGCGAACAAATCGACTTGGCCTTCAACATCAACAAAGCTCACTTCTTCGACAAAGAATCTGAAGAAGTTATCAAATTGCCTTAATCTGTAATTTGATTTAACCCTTGTGTTCATTTCTTTAAACCCCATATTCTTTATTTTCCTTGAAAGACCCGGTGCGCTTACGCCGGGTCTTTTGTATTGCCCAGACTTTTTGCCAAAATCAAAAAAATCCGTAGCTGTCGATTGCTTCAATCGTCAGCTACGGATTTACTTCGCTTAACTTTTACTGGTTTTCTGCACCCGGCTATCCTTTTTGAGAATTGGCACTGCCAAACAGTTACTGATCTTTTGGTGCCCGGTAGCCGTTTTCTTCGGCCTCCTTGACAGTCTTAAACCAGGCTTTAGGGTTGGTGGTCTGTTCATAGTGTTTTGAGCCGGGAATATGGTAGATTTTGGATTTAGATCCTTTGATTAGACCTTTGCCGTTTTCATCAACATATTGTTTTTCTGCTGCTTCTGTCGTATTTGCAGCAGCATCATTTTTAGAAGTGGCTGGTGCTGTATCGCTACTTTGAGACGCATCAGAACCAGCAGAGGTAATGGTACTAGAGCCGTCCGCATAATTCAGCGTCACTCCGTCTTGTATATTGAAGATATAGACATTAAAACAGATGGCGTCGCTGCCTATCGACTGTCCTTCCATCTGTACGCCCCGAGCCACCAACTCATTTTCGCGGAAAATCGGTGTGACCCGATAGCGAACGTAATTCTCGGAACTTTTTTCCAAATAATACTTGATATCCATTTCATATCGCAGCATTTCCGGGGAGTTCAGTTGCCTGGTACCAGTAAATAAATTTTTCCAATTGGCATTTTCTCCGGCCAGTGCATAGCCAATCAAATGAGAACGATTGAACAAATAGGCACCATTGATTTTTTTATTCTTCCAACCGGTGGGAGTAACACTGGAAATATCCCCTCTTTTTTCCGTAGGCATCAAATCTTGATTTAAAAGGGCTTCTGCGGTCGTGACTCGATTCAAATGATCCAGCTCACCATATTTTTCCCAAGAGCCGGCTTTGGTGGAAAGATCCGTATCAGAGAAAAAGGGCCGATTCCCATTGACTTCAATCGTCTGAGTCCCACTGTAATCTTTCGCTGCCAATTCCTCAAGCGTCTCATTTCGCAATTTTTGCAGCTGCTGTGTCGTTTTTGTCGCGTCAGTAGCTGAATCTGAGCTTGTTGATTGTGAAGTAGTGCTTAGAGTCTTGTCTGCGGATGCTTCTGAGGATTTTGCAGTAACCGTTGTACTCTCCTGTAGCACCGTTGTCTCAGTACTGTTTTTGGCAGTCGATTGGTCACTGCTGTTTCTCTTCTCACAACCGGCAACCCCCAGTAATAAAAGCAACGCCGCTGCTGTCAGCGTCTGTTTGATGATCTTTTTCATAGTCTGCCCTCTTTTTTTCAACATAAAGCGATTATCCCGCTTCTTTACCAGCCCGTCAATCCCAGAAGCTGATTTCTGTCTTGAATAGACCCGTGCTGTTAGCCTTGACTCACAAGAAAACAGGTGTGACATCAAGTATTCTGAAGCGAAAAAACAAGCAACTTCCACTGCTTTTCAATGGAAGTTGCTTGTCATTTAGTCATATTCCCTTTAAAGGCGGGGTGACAAAGCAGTTGTCATTGCTTCATTTAAGTGAGCCTTTCAACCTGTCGTCATTTATTTCAATCCGTACACACCCATTTCATAAATACGAACTGCTGAATCAGAGCCTTGTGTCGGTTTGTCAGTAGCAAGTTTTACATAGCGAGCTTTGACTGCCGGGAACGTATCGACCGATTCCGGTGCTGCGTTATTGATGACCCGGGTAACTTGCGTGAACTCTTTGCCGTCTTCACTGACAAAAATTGTGTAAGCTTTCGTATTCATATCTGGGCTTTCACCACCTGCTTCGGCATGAGCCAAGTGTACTTCGCTGACGGTCTTGATTGCCCCTAGATCCAAAGTAATTTCATGAGGCGGTGTTCCAGTGGCACACCACTTGGTATCCAACTTGCCGTCAACTGCCATTTGTGGCGCTTCGTTATCGTTGGTGAAGCCGGATGCCTCTGTTTTGGCTCCTGCTGACAACAAGGCCAAGTCTCCTTTAGCATCTTCAGAAACAGTAATGAATTCTTTGACTTCAACAGGTGTTTCACCGGCTTTGTTCTTAGCCGTCAATTTCACTGCGTAGGTACCGGCTTTGTCGTAAGTTACGACTGGTGCATCGTCGGTACTGTCGCTGATATTGCCTCCTTCAAATTCCCATTTAACTGATTCGGTATTGGCAGAAGACGCATTGGTAAAGGTTACGCTGTCACCAGGTGCAATCAAGGTCCGGGATGCTTTGAAAGCTGCTTTTGGAATCGCGTTGTTCGGCCACTCCATTGTCACTTTATCGGAATCCTTGCCCCGGTTGCCCCAGATATCTACTGGCACTACCACAAAACTCGTCTTATTGGTGTCATCATTTCGTTCCAGCGCATTGATATAATGGTTGGCTGCCGGTGTCGCACCGATAAATGAGCGGCTGTTGTCTTTATTAATCCGATAGATTTCATAATGCGAAAAATTATCGCTATCGACAGCCTCCCAAGTCAAACGCACGCCGGCATAATTGCTTTCCTCTTCGTCAAATAGTGTATCCTCAATCTTGACATTTTTTACAGCCATTTCAGATTTGCTCTCTTTACCAGTGAGGGAAATTTGACCGAAATTCAGCTCGTAAACGTCGCTGGTTTTTTCACTGGTGATGCTGTAAGAAATACCTTTGATCTCTTTGCCGGCTGCTTTGGCAACATCGTAAGTGACTGTCGTCCAATCTGAGCCAACTTTTTTATCGGCTTTGAAGGTTTCTTCTTTGCCATCTGCCAGTGTCAAAACTAAATCAAGGGCAGTATCTTCTGTCGCTTTGGCGGTCGTAGTAAAGACTGCATCCTTTGCCAGTTCAAAATCAGTGGCATAAAGCTTAATTGTGCTAGCAGTTTTTTCATTCATGTTGCCCCGCAGCTTCAAGGAATTTCCGCCTTGATAAGCTTCTGCATAGTCCATCAATACGTCTAAATCATTGCCTTTGCCGTGATTGAAGATCCAACGGTAAGTCGGCAAAATGTCCTGCAGACTGCGATTGTTCCAGTCGAGACCCGAAACTTTTTTACCATCAATAAAGTAATTGTAGCCATTTCCCAAATTAAAATTAGTAACAAAAGGCATGTCTGTGATGGCCGTCTGTTCCACTGCATAGGTGGAAACCCCCGGCCAAGCACCATCTTCTACTGGAACGCTCAAAGTTGGATCAGCTTGACCATTGACCCAGAAGGTATTTTCCCGGGCTTGGATATCATCTGGTGTGCCACCGGAGAAATACGTCCAATCCGGTACGTATAGTCCAAGAGAAGTGTAAGGTTTGTTATTTTTATCAGTAAATAGACTCCAACGCGTTGGTGTCATGTAGCCATCTGCTTGAACGTCGATACCGGCAAACAGCTCGTAAGGGTCGATGTTCAATTCTTTAGCTTTGGCGGCAGATTTTTCCAACAGTTTGTCGCCAGCCAGTTCATCGGTATTCCACCAGAAATTCAGGAACATATTGTCAGCTACCGGATTCATCTCGGCATCCACCATGAAAGCATCGTTTTTATCGGTTAACGCATTTTGCCAATCCATCTTACCTTCTTTGGTCATGGAGTCGTACCACATGAGATCTTGCTTATCCCCGACTTTGGCTTTGTAGGCTTTAATCAGTTCCTGCATCAGCTCGGCATGTTTTTTATTCAACTCAGAAGTGGCTTTATCCTCTTTTGTTTCTGTCTTGTTTTCTGCGGCTTCGTCAAAGCTGGTGACTTCATTGTCTGTCTCTTGGTTGATAAACCAACCGTCAAATCCGTAAGCATCTGCCACTGCGATCATCTTGTCTACGATTGGAAAATTCCCGTCTTTGTCTTTTTCCAAAAATTGTGATAACCACTCAATTTTCCCACCGTGGGCAGTTTGCGGGAAGAAAATCGTTCCCAAAACCGGTACGCCGTTTTTGTGGGCAGCATCAATTACATCAGCACTTGGCGGCACGATGATTCCTTCACCAGAAGAGCCACCCCAGTAGACCATTTTGTCGATGTATTGCCAAGATGAAAAGATGTTGGCATCAAAGGTATTGATCCCGTGAGGCGCATTGCCGCTCGTGCTGGAATTCATGATGGACAGTGCCACTACCTGCATATCCGGATCTTGCGTATCATTGACAGTTGCCAACGATTTTTTATCTGCTCGTTTTGCCAATGGTGTGGTGCTGACGTTATATTTGGCATCAGGATCCTTGGCAAAATCCCACTTCAACAGATCTTCTGGGAACCAATAAGAAGACTGGGGCTGATTGTCCATCCCACGATTCAATTTGGCTTCCTCGGTTTCGGAATACACAATCTTGGTTTCATCCTTGGTCTGACTTTGACCTGTGTTCTTCTGACAGCCGGCTGCTCCTATTGTTAGCGCTGCCAACAATGTCAAAACTGCCACACTTTTGAAGCGAATGTTTTTCATGTTTCTCCTCCTCGTAACTTTTTGTGCCCACGAAAATTCGTCAACACTGACCAGATCCCAATTACTTACCGGTTATAAAGACTAAGGTACTGACAAAAAAAAACGAACTCTCAACGTAATGAGATTTTTCTGCAATCTCTTAAAATAAAAGCTGTTTTCTGATAAATAACGTAAGATTATAGAACAAGCAGTTCAAATCGCCAGACTTTCACTATGTCATAACTAGGTAGCTTGTGATCAATCCAAAGATACCGCTTCCAGAGGGAAACTTACAGATACAAACTAAAGGTATAAAGAAACAAATTAAAGAAGTTTTCAAATTCGTGAATTTAGAAATAATTGTGATAAATAAAACAATCCATCGGTGGCAAAATGTATCCAAAAAAAAGCGAGCATCTGAAAAGACACTCACCCTTTTAAAACTTATTTCTACTCATCCATGAAAGACTGCTTTAATCTCTACGTAATCTTCCAATCCAAAACGGCCATTCTCTCGACCAATACCTGACTGTTTATAGCCGCCAAAAGGAGCTTTCGGTGTACGATTACTGCCATTGATGATGACATTGCCGGTTCGCATTTTTTTAGCCACTTCATAGGCAGCCTCCTCTGGACCAACGACCCCACCAGACAAGCCATAGTCGGAATCATTGGCGATAGTGATGGCCTCTGCAACTGAACTATAGGTCAAGACTGTCAAAACCGGTCCAAAGATTTCCTCACGAGCAATACGCATCTGATTATTTCCATTAATGAAGACAGTCGGTTCTACGAAATAGCCAGTCCCTTCAATGGCCTTGCCCCCGATCAAAACTTCGGCTCCTTCTTTTTTTCCGATTTCAATGTAATCCAACACAGTCTTTAACTGTTCTTCCGAAACCACCGGGCCCACTCGAGTTGTCGGCTCTGCCGGATTCCCGACTGTGACGTTCTCATAGTAGTCTTTCAGCGCTGTTTTGGTTTTAGCCAGCATGTCTTCTGGAACCAATAATCGAGTGAGGGCCGAACAGGTCTGCCCTTGATTGTCTAATACTGTACTTGCTGCCAGCTTGACGGCAAGCGCCAGATCCCCGCCAGGAAGGTAAATCATAGCAGATTTGCCTCCTAGTTCCATCACTGTTTTTTTGACCGTAGCAGCCGCACTGGCAGATAGTTTTTTCCCAACTGCTGTTGATCCCGTAAAAGAAACCACCGCCACGTCTTCATGTTCAGCCAAATAGTTTCCGGCATCACTGCCACTGCCTGTCACCAAATTAAAGACCCCAGCCGGTAATCCTGCTTCTTGGATGATCTCCGCATATAAAATCGCGGTTAACGGCGTATTGGACGCTGGCTTGACAACCACTGTGTTCCCAGTCAAAAGAGCCGGCGTGATCTTCCGCTGAATCTGATTTAGGGGATAGTTCCATGGTGTAATACAAGCTACCACGCCAAAGCCCTCTTTAATAATTGTCGCATTGTCGATTTCTTCTTCAAAGGCAAAATCTGCCAATTCTTCCAACGTTGCTTGCAATTCCTTAAGAGCTAGGCCCACTTGCCCCTGTTCCGAAAATGATCGACTAGCTCCTAACTCTTGAACGATTACATCCGCAATTTCCTCTTTTCTCGCTGTCAATCCCGCTAGAATTCTTTTCAAATAAACGGCTCGCTCAAAAGGGGCTGTCTCATTCCAAGCTGGAAAAGCCTCCTTAGCTGCCGCCACTGCCCGGTCAATATCCTCGTGGTCTGCCTGAATTACCTGTGCGATTGCTTCTTCTGTCGTGGGATTGATTACTTCTGCCAATTTTTCTGAGTGTGCTGCCTGCCAATTACCATCATAAAAAAGCTTGTCATATCTTTTCATCCTCGGCCTCCTTAGGAAATTGCTAAGTGCTACTTTAAACGTAACACGGATGAAAAGAAGCGTCAAAAAAGCGGCTTCATGAAATACTGTGTCGGATTTTAGCTCGCATCTTTCTTTATGAAAAATTCTCTCTAGCAGTTTTCCAACGTTCTGGATCTTAATTATTGATTTCCACAGCAAGTGGGCCATTTCTAGAAAGCTTTGCTAACTCAACGGGATTCACAACCTTTCCCAGTCGAGTATAGGAATAGAAAGTCTCAAATTTTTTATAAAAAATTACCAGCGTATCACGGCCGTATAGCATCACATCGCCAGCTTGAATCTGGCCAACACTTATTGGCTCTTCAGGTAGCGCTTGCGAAAGCACATAATACTTCTCCTGCTGGTTCAAATCATGCATTATAAATGATTTTGGTAATAGTTGCACCAATTGCGCGGCTGCAGGGGTTTCCGCTAGGCAGATTTCAAATTTTTCATCTTCAATCCACAGGGTTAGACTCGCCTGTTTATCACCCCCAGAAGTCAGAGTATTTTCATTTTCTGAGGAAATATAAGGCGGCGTTCTGTCCATATCATCCACATTTACCTGTTCCTTTGCTACACTGCAACAACCACTCAATCCCATGCAAGATAAAAAAAGATAGGCTTTGTTTACTCGTTTCGTCATTTTCACTATCCTCAGCTAGATCAATTGTTTTGCTGGCCGGATAAGCACTTCACTGACAGTAACATGGGCCGGCTGTTCAATCGCATATAAAACGGCTCGAGCTACGTCTTGTGGAAGCAAACTATTTCCTGGTTGACTAGCGGTTTGCCGCAAGGAGGCTTCTAATACAGGATTTCCTACTGTTTTGAACAATTCAGATGCAACCATGCCCGGGGAAATGATTGTTGCGCGAATGCCATTTTCTAGCTCCTCTTGTCTTAACCCCTCCATAATTGCTCTCACCGCATATTTCGTTCCATTATAAACAGCTGATCCTGGATAAACGACATGCCCAGCTATCGAATCTGTCGTAATGATCAAACCAGCCTGCTGCTTTTGCATGATTGGCAAAACGGCTCCGATTCCGTTTAAGACACCCATGATATTGACCGCTAGCATCTGCTCCCATTGTTCATATTCTAGTTTTGCTAAATTACCTTGGGGCATGATCCCAGCATTATTAAAGATGACATCAATTTTGCCAAATTTTTCCATCGCTAAGTCAATAACTTGTTGTACCTGTTCTCTTTTTGTAACATCCGCAGTTTTATAATAGACATTTCTCCCTAACGTTGTTGCCAAGTTTTTCAGTCGATCTTCTCGCCGAGCAGCGATTACTAACTGCGCACCTTTTTCAGCTAATATTTTTGCAGTAGCTTCCCCAATACCAGAAGAAGCACCAAGAATTACAATTACTGTATCATTTAAAGTCTTCATTTTTTTCCTCCTCATCGCTTATTAGCTGCTTGATTACTCTGGCTGGTGTTCCTGCGGCAATGACCCCCTCAGGAATATCTGTGGTTACAGTTGAATCGGCAGCAATTACACTGTCTTTTCCGATGGTGACCCCTGGTAAGATCGTAACATTTGCACCAATCCATGCATTTTTCTTAATTGTGATTGGCTTGGTCAGCAAACCTCTGCGCTTTTGCGGATCCAATAGGTGATTTACTGTAATCAGCCGGCTCATTGGTCCAATCAACACATCCTCTTCAATCACAATCCCTCCTAGATCTACAAAGGTAACATTTTGATTGATGAAAACATTCTTGCCCAGCATAATGTGAGCACCAAAGTCAGTGTAAAAAGGTAGCGACACTGTCACAGTGGAATCCAGTTTTTTCCCTGTGATAGCTTCGAAATATTGTAACGTCTCTACCGCATCATGGTAGCCGGTATTCATTTCTGCAATTACGCCTTCGTTTTGATGCTTTATTCGATGGATCTCCTTAAATAATTCTGAATCAGCCAAAATTTCTTTATTGCTTATTTGTTCGAGTAAGCTCGCTTCAGTCATCTATTTGCCTCCTTGTTGGTTTGTCAGTTTAAGTATAATCAGGTACACTAATAATGAATAATACTTATAGAACATACCTAAATATAACTTTTTATTATAGAAGGAGCTGCCAATGGATTTACGTGTTTTAAATTATTTCATGACTGTTGCACGAGAAAAGACAATCAGTCGAGCCGCAGAGACTTTATACCTCTCACAACCTGCTCTTTCCAAGCAATTAAAAGAATTGGAGGCAGAACTTGGCGTACAACTTTTTATCCGGGGCAACCGTGAAATCACTTTGACCGAAGAAGGAACTTACTTAGTGAATCGTGGAAAAGAGATCCTCTCACTGGTAGAAACCACCACTGCCAACCTGAAAAAAAATGATATCATCGGTGGTGATATCACAATCGGTGGTGGAGAAACTCAAGCGTTTCAATTTATTTCTCGTATTTTAAATGTTTTATTAGAACAATACCCTGAGATCAACGTCCATCTTTACAGTGGAAATGCCGATGACATCAAAGAAAAAATTGATAAGGGCCTGTTGGATTTTGGGTTAGTCATTGATCCTGTTGAAAAGCAAAAATATGATTATCTGCCTTTGCCACTTTCTGATCGCTGGGGTATTTTGATTAACGATGGTCACCCGTTAGCCTGCAAAACGCAAATTACTTCGGCAGATTTGGTTGATCAACCACTCTTAATTTCCAGTCAGTCTCTAGTGGACAATCAGCTAGCTGACTGGTTAGGTGGAAACCTAAGCAACTATAACGTTGTTGGAACTTATAATCTGCTTTACAACGCTTCAGTCTTAGTAAAATACGGCCAAGCTATCGCGCTTTGTATTGATGGGATCATCAACACTAAAAACCTCGGTTTGACATTTATTCCCTTTGCCCCTCCTCTGACGGCCAACACCAGTGTCATTTGGAAGAAAAATGGAACTTTTTCAAATGTAGCCAGACTCTTCTTTAACGAACTGGTCCACAGCGCCTCGCAGGAAAATCGCTAAACATCAGAAGTCCCTTTGCAAAAATACCGACTCTCTAAGTAACTGCTCGTGCAAAAAGAGGTTCCCTCGAAATTGAGAGAACCTCTTTTTACTTTTCTGTAAAGCGCTAATTGACTGTCAGACTGAAGGCTTTCCCAGTATCCAAATCAGTGGGCCTCTCGTCGTAAGAAAATCAATCCACGGACTTCAATGCTTCCAACATATCCACGTTTTTCAAGCGATAGTTGACAACAAAGCCTAAAATTGCAGTCACCAATGCAATAATTATCGCTGGAATCACAAAGCTTGTTGTACCTAAAGCCGGATTAAACATGACATCATCTGGCGGCACAACCGTAATGATATAACGATGGAGTACTTCACCAATCCCAAATCCTGCTAGTACCCCGAGAATCGTTAAGAGAATCGTCTCTCGGTAAATATACATCGTCACTTCCCCATCGTAAAATCCAAGAACTTTGATCGTAGAAAGCTCACGAATTCGCTCGGAGACATTGATATTGGTCAAATTATACAGGATAACAATACCCAATAGAGCGGCAATCACAATCAAGACTTTCATGATTTTGTTTAATGAATTCACGATAGTATGCACTTGATTGATCATTGTCGTATTTTGGACGACGCCTTTTACACCGGCAAGATTCATGAATTTCGCCGCTTGTTTTTCTGTATTGCCAAGGGAGTTATTTTCTAAATTCACTAAATAGGCATTCGTTTGATAATCCGTTTCAAAAATACGGGCATAGCTTGTCTTGCTGGCAAAGATAAAATGTCCCATATACATCTCAGCAATCCCGCTAATCTTCAGCTTGCGGCTAATATTCTCGCCATCCTGCAGAGTAATTGTGTCTCCTATTTGCACGTTCAATAATTTTGCCAATCGTTCTGAGACAACCACACCATCATCTGGGAGTGTCAGGTTTGCCCCACTTTTGCGATTATCTAAAGACACATAATTTGGCAGTTTTTTCGTATCACTTGGAACAATTAGCTTAATCTCTTGGGCATCTTTGTTAGCTCCTGCTATTTTTGTCATGGATTCAAAGTGAATTCCCAAAGATTCCTTCACTTCAGTTTCTTTTAATTGATCTTCTACCTCGGTCTTTTGTTTAGTCAGCAGGTGATCGGTTTCAGCGATGATCATATCGTAGTGAATAATTTCACCGAATTGTCGTTCACTGATTCCACCAATGGAATGTTGCACGCTAAAGCCGGCGAATAGCAATGCCACGGCTCCGGCTACCCCAAAAATCGTCATCAGCATGCGCTTTTTGTAACGAAAAATATTTCGAGCAGTTACTTTGTGAGTGAAGCTCATTTTTTTCCATATAAACGGCATTCTTTCCAATAAAATCTTGGAGCCGGCTGCCGGTGGTTTAGGCAATAGCAATGTGGCCGGCTGCTCCTTCAACTCACTTGCTGCGACTAACCAGGCGGGACCAACAGAACTGATGACCGCCAATAATATAGCAACCAGAGAAATTCCCGGATTGAAATGCAGTTCAATAGTTTGGAACACAAATCCATCGTGATAAGCATTATACACAATAAGAGGTAATAGCGTATGCCCCAGAATAATCCCGATGATTGTTCCTAGTAAGCTTGATACTAATCCATAAAAAGTGAATTTCTTCAAAACATCTTTATTGGAATAACCCAGTGCTTTCAGTGTTCCTGAGTTGATTCGCTCTTCATCAACAAAACGCGCCATCGTTGTCGAGGTGACTAATGCCGCAACAAAATACAAGAAAATCGGGAACACATTGGCTAAAGCATCGACAATTTCTGAGATGGTACTATACATTTTGTACCCCTCGCTACCGGGAATTTCACGGCGACTATCCAAACTGTAAACTGGCGCCTTCAACTTGTCTAGTGTCTCTTGCGCGTCGTTTAGTTTTTCCTCGGCCTCTTCGATTCCTTTTTTGGCATCTGGTTCTTTCTCAGCAAACGCTTTTTGCTTTTCCGCCAATTCATCTTTTGCTTCTGACAAATCCGTTTCCTTGTCTGCCAGTTCTGACTTGGCAGCTGCTAATTTGTCTTTATTTGCTTGGTATTCCGCTGATTTCGTATCTAGCGTCTCCACTCCTTGGGTCCATTGGGCTAAGCCCGCATAATAGGCCGCTTGATTTTGGTTATAGCTGGCCAAGCCGCTATTGTACTGGGCAAGAGCTGCTTGATACTCCTGTTCTTTTTCAGCCAACACTTGTTGATTTGCAGCAATCGTTTCTTTGGCTGCTGCTAATTGCTGCTCGCCGTTAATTATCTGAGCCTCTCCTGCGGTCAGCTGTTGTTGTCCTGTCCTGATTTTTTCAGCTGCTTGGTCCAACGCTTTCTTTTGAGCTGCCAATTCTTTTTTCGCCGTCTCCAGCTTCGTTTTACCAGGAGTGTAAGTATTCGTTTTAAAGGCATCATATTCTGCTTGAGTAGCCGTTTGCTTTATTGTCAAAGCAGCTAATTGCTTTTGAACTTCCGCTTTTTTCTGGTTTAGGGTTTGCTGTTGGGCTGCTAATTGCTGTTTTTGGTCCTCTGGTAAATCCGGCTGTGCCAGAGCTTTTTCAATATCTGCTAATTGTTGCTGGATTTGGCTGAGTCCGGCATTGACCTGATCGATACCAGTGGATAATTGTTGCAAGCCAGATTCATACTTATCCTTTCCGGCCTCTAATTGTTGCTCATTTTTTTCAATTTCTTTTTCTGTCGCATCATATTTGCTCTTTCCAGCACTATACGTTACTTGTGAAGTGTCAAGTTGGGCCTTTTTATCCGCGTATTCTTGTTTTGCTGCGGTTAGCTCGGCTTCTTTTTGAGTAATTTGCCTTTGCCCGGAATCCAGTTGGCTTTTGCCATCTGCAATTGCATTTGCGGCTTCAGATAATTGGACCGCCCCAACATCTAATGAACTTTTAGCCCTGGCTAACTGACTGTTTCCTACTTGTAGTTGTGTCCATTTTTCGTCTAGCGTTGTTTTGCCTGACGACAAGGCTTCTTTTGCACTGGCTAATTGCGTTTCCCCTTGACTTATGGCGTCCTGCGCCTGCTGAATCTGTTCTTGACCAGCTTTCATTTTCAACTCACCAGCAGTCAATTGTTTTTTAGCATCTGCTAATTGTTTTTTTGCATCATTGATTTTCTTTTGTCCAGCGTCAATTTGTTGTTGATACTCGTTTTGAATAGCTGCCAACCGAATTTCGGGTTGGTTTTCTAACAATTTACTTAATGCCTCTTTATGGGCTTGAATCTTATTCGTGTAGTTATCCGAATACGGATCCACAGCAACTGTATCTTTAAAACTCATCCTGGCAAGCATGTAGTATGGAGAATCAAATGTCTCTTTCGTAACAACACCATACCCTTTTAATTCACCACTACCAGCTGTGGACTGGCCCATATTAACGTTGGAGAGAATTTCTCCTGAATAGACGAAGCCCACAATCTTAAAATTATTCGTTTTTAAGATTTTCGTCCCCGTAGCATCCGCTTTTTCAGCCACTTTAAAGGTGTCACCAATCTGGTACTTTTCATTATGAATATTGTCTAAGGCAATTTCATTGGCATTCTCCGGCAGCCGGCCCTTCACCAAGTGATAGCCAGATAAGTCTTTTCCCATTGAATACAGACGAATACTTTCATCGCTGCCTTTTATAACCACGTCTTTTAAGTAGCCGTATTCAATATGCTGAGTCCCTTTGGTTTTATTGAGAGTCTTTACGTCAAAATCATCCAAGCCAAGCGGACTGATTACAGTGATATCGGCACTATCTAATCTATTCACATAATTTTCGCCGGTTGCCCGCATGTCGGGTCCGGTCACTTTTAATCCGACCAATGCAAAGGAACCTAACAACATCAGTCCAACTATCGAAAAGAATCGTCCTTTAGACTTTGAAATAGATTTGAAAACGTCCTTCCAAAGCATTTTCTTCTTCATTTTGTATCACCTACCATTCGATGTCTGCGATTGCCGTTGGATTTGGGTTTAGATCGACACTTTGAACCTTGGCATCTCGCATGCGAATTACCCGGTCCGCAATCGGTGCAATTGCTGCATTATGGGTTACGATGATCACCGTCGCCCCCTGCACCCGGCTCATGTCTTGTAGGATTTGCAGCACCTGTTTCCCAGTCTCATAATCCAATGCACCAGTTGGCTCATCACACAATAGAATTTTAGGATTTTTAGCCACTGCTCGAGCAATCGAAACACGCTGCTGCTCCCCACCTGAAAGTTGCGCAGGAAAGTTATTGATCCGATCAGCTAAACCGACATTCTTCAAAGTCGCCACCGGATCGGCCGCCCCTTCAACAATTTCAGAGGCCAACTCTACATTTTCTTTAGCCGTCAAATTGGGAACTAAATTGTAAAATTGAAAGACAAAGCCTACATCCTCGCGACGATAACGGGTCAACTGTTTTGCGTTATAACCTGAAATATCCTTGCCGTCAATGAGAATTTGGCCCTCGTCATTGGTATCCATGCCACCTAAAATGTTCAGCATCGTTGATTTTCCTGCACCTGATGCCCCTAAAATGATCGCTAGTTCACCTTTTTCAACTTCAAAGCTGACATTATTATTTGCAGCAATAATCGTGTCACCCATCTGGTATCTTTTCCAACTATTTTTTACCTCGATGTAACTCATTTGACTCACTCCTTGTAATTAAAACACCGTGTTGATTTAACGATGGACTCAGTATAGAATGAGTAATAGAAATTGGCAATTGACACTACTAAGCGAAGTGTTCATTTAAGGAGTGACTACGTTGAAAAAACGTCAAACATCAACAAAAAATGATATTCGGAAAACCTTTATCGATTTATTAAACACGAAAGGATTTGATAATCTAACCGTCAGCGACATTGCCCGTGGTTCTGAGATTAATCGGGGAACATTTTATCTTCATTATGTAGATAAGTATGACTTATTAGAAAAATTGGAAATGGAAATTATCTATGATTTAAAACAAATTATGTTGTCAGATGATGCATCCACTCCAACCATGCATGGCCAAACCATTGATTTAGTCCCTTATGATCGGATTGTAACTGCCATGCATTATATAAAAGATGACTTCCCCTTTGTCGCGGCACTGGCGAGTAAAGGCGGTGATCCTAACTTTCCCACCCTTATCAAAGAAGTGATGGAAGAAATGATTCATGCCCAACTTGAAACCACAAATCAACTGCTGTTTCCCAAAAAAGAAATCCCGGAAGACTATGCCATGGAAATTCTTTTATCCAGCATCATCGCCATTATTATGGTTTGGATTCGCAAAGGCGCCACGGAAACACCAGAGCAAATAGCCGCTATGATCGATCTCGCAAAAAGAATCGCCCCTTATGAACTTTTGCTGTGAGGAGACTGTATTAAACCATATTTTAGCTGGAGTAAGAGCCAAAAGAACGGAATTTCTTTTGGCTCTTTGCCTTACAAAATAAATGGTTAAAGCCGTACCTTCAGTTTAATCTGAACTTTCTAAGTTGATCCGTTGCCCCCACGACAGGCGAGAAGTAGTCTACTTATGGAAGGGTTAACTATTGAGATCAATAGGTAGACAAAAAAGAGGCTCTTCCGGGTAAAGGAAGAACCTCTGAACTGTTGACACAACAGTATTCTAAGCAAGTTAGAATTATTCCGCAGCGTTGGCGTCCTTGAGACCGTATTTCTTGTTGAAACGGTCCACGCGTCCGTCTGCTTGGGTGAATTTTTGACGGCCAGTGTAGAATGGATGAGAGTCGGAAGTAACTTCGACACGGATCAACGGATAAGTGTTGCCGTCTTCCCATTCAACAGTTTCTTGTGAAGATTTAGTAGAACCTGACAAGAATTTAAAACCTGTTGTTGAGTCCATAAATACAACTGGATGGTAATCCGGATGGATATCTTTTTTCATAGTCGTTTTCGCTCCTTTGCCCTGGTCCATCTGCTGCACCAGAGTTCATTTTGTCTGATTTACAACATGAACATCTTACCATGATTCAAAATCAGATGCAATTATCTTTTTTGATTCCGGCTATTATTTTTATGACCGAAAGAAACTTCGGAAAATGCTTCAAAGAGCGCTTGATTGTTCTTGGTTTTCTTCAGAAGTTGGCGGAACTGTTCCGTATATTCCAAGGCATCACCGATCATATTGTTGCGCAGCTTCCAGGTTTCATCCAACTGAGCTGCCGTCATCAGCAATTCTTCTTTGCGGGTACCAGAACGCTTGATGTCGATGGCTGGGAAGATGCGACGCTCCGAGAGTTCCCGAGATAAGTGGAGTTCCATGTTACCGGTTCCCTTGAATTCCTCGTAGATCACGTCATCCATGCGGCTGCCGGTATCCACTAAGGCAGTGGCTAAGATGGTGAGGCTGCCGCCTTCTTCAATATTACGGGCGGCACCGAAAAATTTCTTTGGCTTGTATAATGCCGCCGGGTCAATCCCGCCGCTTAGTGTCCGACCGCTGGGAGGAACAACCAGATTGTAAGCGCGAGCCAATCGAGTGATACTGTCCATCAGAATGACAACGTCCCGCTTGTCTTCAACCAGACGCATGGCTCGCTCTAAGACCAGCTCAGAAACCCGCGTGTGGTTTTGCGGCTGCAAGTCAAATGTCGAAGATACCACATCTCCTTTGACACTGCGTTCCAAATCGGTGACTTCCTCTGGTCGTTCGTCGATGAGAAGTACGATTAATTCTACTTCGGGATAATTATCGGTAATCCCGTTGGCAATTTCTTTTAAGATACTGGTTTTTCCGGCTTTTGGTGGGGCGACGATCAAGCCTCGTTGACCAAAGCCCACTGGTGCGAAAATATCAATCATGCGGGTAGCCAGACGTCCCGAAGTGGTTTCTAATTGTAGTTGTCTTTGCGGATATAAGGGAGTGAGTGCCGGAAAATGAGGACGCTGTTTAGCTTCTTCAGGATCTTTGCCGTTGACAGACTCTACGTGCATCAATCCATAATAACGCTCGGATTCCTTAGGTGGCCGGGCTTTTCCGGCTACCTTGTCTCCATTGCGAAGACCAAAACGTCGAATTTGCGAAGAAGAAATATAGATATCTTCAGCACTGGGGCCATAGTTGATTGGCCGTAAAAAGCCATAACCTTCTTGCCCAATGATATCTAAGATTCCTTCCATGTAGTAAAAGCCCTGTTTCTCAGCCTGTGCGCGGATAACTGCCAGGGACAATTCCTTTTTATTCATCTGACTGTAATAAGGAATCTTGAATTGCTTTGCGTAGTTGTAAATTTCCTTTAAGGTTTTGTTTTCCAACTCCGCCATTGTCAAATAATCAGCCATGGGCCACCTCGTCTTTTTTTGTCAGCTCTTCACCGTAAATCATTGGCATTCATCTACCTCGATCATTTCGATGTCTGCACCCAATGCTGTGAGTTTTTCGACGATATGGTCGTAGCCCCGCAGGATAAATTCTACATTTGTGATAGTCGTTTCACCATCCGCCATGAGCCCGGCGATTACCAAACAGGCTCCTGCCCGCAAATCGCTAGCCACGACTTCGGCTCCGTGGAGTTTTGTTGGACCATTGATAATCATCATGTTGCCTTCGATTTGTCCGTCTGCCCCCATGCGATTCAGTTCCGGAATATGGTTGATTCGTTTAGAATAAATCGTATCGATAACTTCTGAGGTACCACCGGCTTTGATTAAAAGTGGCGTGATGGGCTGTTGCAAATCGGTAGCAAATCCCGGATAAGGATAGGTTTTTACCACAACTGGTTTCAAATCCGTGGCTGTTCCAACTTCAATGGTATCTTCGGAAATCGACATCGGCACCCCTAACTCTTCCAGTTTGGCAATGTAGCTTTCCAAATGCTCATAAATGACGTTGTTTACTTTGATTCCTTCACCTACCGCAGCGGCTAAAGCCAGATAGGTACCGGCTTCGATGCGATCGGGAATAATCGCATGTCGACAGCCATGAAGTGCTTTTACGCCTTCAATTCTAATTTCATTGGTACCGGCACCGCGAATCTTCGCCCCCATGTTGTTTAAAAGGGTCGCTACGTCGATAATTTCTGGCTCCCGGGCAGCATTTTCGATAATCGTTCGGCCTTCTGCTTTGACCGCTGCCAGCATGATATTGATGGTGGCGCCGATGGATACCATATCCAAAAAGATTCGTTCTCCATGAAGGGTTTTATCCTGCGTTCGCAGATACATTGCCCCGTGCTCGTTGGTCACTTGTGCACCGAGAGTTTCAAAGCCTTTAATATGCAAGTCGATAGGACGAGGACCTAAATAGCAGCCCCCCGGCAGACCGACAACTGCTTCACCGAATTTCCCCAGCAATGCTCCCATAAAGTAATAAGACGCCCGCAAGCTGTTGATCTTACCACTCGGCATTGGGATTGACACGATGTCGGTGGGATCAATCATCAAGGTGTTGTCAGAAAAGTTTGTGCGCACTCCCATGATTTCCAGAATCTCAATTAAAGAATGGACGTCTTGAATATCCGGTACGCCTTCTAAAGTCACCGGCGAATCTGCCAAAATCGCAGCTGGGATCAGTGCCACGGCGCTGTTTTTTGCACCGCTGATGGTGACTTCGCCCTTCAATGGACGGCCACCGCGAATTTTTATTTTTTTCATCTATCGTCACCTTATATCACGTTTTTTATTGGTATGTATTGACTACATTCACTTTCGATTTTAACACAGGCACTGTCATTTCTAAACAGTAAATCCCCTTGCTTACTGCCGCAGCTCCTTCAAAAATTCACGAGCTAACTGCTTGTGGTGATCCTAAATGATAGCTCTTTTTTTATTTAAATAATAGCTGGTTTCCTCATAGCTAAGTCTTTAGTACTCGCTAGCGGTCTTCGTTTCTAGCAAAACACCCGCCGAAAATCGACGGGTGTTAACTGAACTCGGTTTATTCTGCTGCAAAAAATTTCCAAAAGTGATTGGTAGGGCCATGTCCTTTTCCTAATGGCAATGAATAGCGGATTGCCTGTGTGATGTAGTCTTTTCCACTAGCTACGGCTTCTTTTATCTCCGCTCCCAACGCCAACTGGGCACAGATTGCTGAAGACAAGGTACACCCGGTACCATGAGTATTTTTCGTGTCGATCCGAGGAGAATTGAAACTATAGTAGCTTTTCCCGTCAAATAAAATATCGGTGGCATCCCCTGCTGCATGCCCCCCTTTTACTAAAACCGCGGCACCGGTGCGTTGCTGAATCACAGCGGCGGCTTCTTTCATCTGTTCCAGTGATTCGATCTTCATCCCGGCAATATACTCAGCTTCCGGGATATTTGGCGTGATCAACGTCGCCAAGGGCAGCACTTTTTCAATCAAGGTCTCGATGGCAGACAGAGCCATCAATGGCGCACCATTTTTCGCATACATTACCGGGTCCAATACAATATTTTGTGGCTGCCATTTTTCTAGGCTTTCTGCGACGGCTTTCATCGTCTCCACTCCTGACAGCATGCCGATTTTGACGGCATCAGGAAAAATATCTTCACAGACGGCATCGATTTGCTGCTGAATGACTTCGGGAGTGATATCTTGTACGCTGATTACCCGCACCGTATTTTCTGCGACAACTGAGGTAATAGCAGACATCCCGAAAACACCGTGAGCCGAAAAAGTCTTCAAGTCCGCTTGGATCCCTGCACCGCCGCTGCAATCAGAGCCGGCGATGGTCAATGCTGTTTTCATCATTTGCTTGTTCTCCTTTGGGTTTAGGCTGATTTTCACTGTTTTGGTAAATAAGCTGACGATTTTCTGACAATCACCTTGCAAAAAAGAAAGACACCTTCCCGCAATAGGAAGGTGTCTGAATCCGCTGGGTCGGTAGCCGCTGAAAGCTACAAGACTGCGCTCGACGTTGCTCCCTACGCTGGTGTTAGCCAACAGGTTCAAAGGGTCAGGTTTTACCTTCTCAACGCCAAATGCGTCCCCCTGCAAACAGTGATTTGATTGCATCATAGCGCATCGAATCGCTATTGACAAGTTTATTCTTTTACCTAAGAGAGATAAAATGACGAAAGTGTAAGAGTAAACTGGTTCTCAAGGCCGATATCACACGATTTTCTCCTTGATAAGATAAGAACATCAAGTTGAGCTGCCCCTGGGCAAGCAACAAACAAACCAAAGGAGAATTAACTATGAAAAAATTGTTCATTACACTACTCGCAGGCGGCACATTAATTGGCGGTGCACTACTGGTGATTCCTCAGCTTACCAAGAACAGTGGTGGGGAAATCGCTGGCATCATTGACCGTTTCAATCCCCTGGTAGCAGAAGGTGAAGTCTATGTCAAAACCAAAAAAGCCGATGAAGTCAACGGCTACGGCACCGCTACTTATCGGCAAACTGCAGTGGACAAAGACGGTCAAACCAGAACCATCGAATTTTCCGGTATGAGCGAGCTAAAAGTGGGTCATTACCTGAAGTTGAAAAATAAAGGAGCTTACGTGGAGACTTATGAAGAGGTCTTTGAAGATGAAATCCCAGCGGCCGCCTTGGCGGTATTGAAGAAATAATCTTTTCCCCCCTCTGAGCTGATAGTAACAACCCACAGGCCACAATTTGTAAGAAGGCTTCCCGCTTGTTGGCCGTAGCAGCCGAAATGACTTTCTCAGAAAATAGAAAAAATCCCTGCCTCTATCAGAAGCAGGGATTTTTATCATGCAAATGTTAGATTATGCTTTGTTAGCTGAACCGAACCAGTCGATGTGTTCTTCAGCGTCTTTAATGATGGCAGCTTTACCAGGTGCCAACAATTTACGAGGGTCAAAGCCTTTACCTTCGCGGTCTTTGCCAGCTTCGATGTATTCACGAGTTGCTTTAGCAAATGACAATTGGAATTCAGTGTTTACGTTGACTTTAGAGATACCCATAGAGATTGCTTTTTGGATTTGTTCTTGAGGGATACCTGAGCCGCCGTGCAATACCAATGGTACTTCATGGCCAACAGCGTCAGCGATTTCTTGCAAGTGGTCAAATGCCAAACCTTGCCAGTTTTCAGGGTAAACACCGTGGATGTTACCGATACCACAAGCCAAAGAGTCAATCCCTGTAGCTACCATTTGTTTACATTCTTCAATGTCAGCCAATTCGCCAGCACCGATGATTCCGTCTTCTTCACCGCCGATAGAACCAACTTCACATTCTACTGCGATACCTTTTGCATGTGCTGCTGCAACAACTTCGCGAGCTTTTGCCAAGTTTTCTTCAAAAGGCAGATGAGAGCCGTCGAACATAACTGAAGTGTAGCCAACTTCGATACATTCCATAGCTGCATCGTAGTCACCATGGTCCAAATGGATAGCAACTGGAACTGTGATATTCATGGATTCAACCAAGTTTTCAATCATATTTTTGATAACTTTGTAGCCGCCCATGTATTTAGCAGCACCCATAGATGTTTGGATCAGAACTGGCGCTTTTTTAGCTTCTGCAGCTTCCAAAATAGCTTGTGTCCATTCCAAGTTGTTTGTGTTGTAACCGCCGATTGCATAGCCGCCTTTACGAGCTGCTTTCAGAAATTCTGCTGATGATACTACTGGCATGATAAAATTCCTCCTAAAATTGAGTACTTTATTTGTTAAGCCTTGACTTAACCAACGCTTATATTTTAGCAAACTTATCCGCTAAGCGCTAGTGTTACCGACTTTTTCTTAGCTGATTTACAATAAAATAGCGAAATTTTCCGGCTTTTTTCAGAAAACTAATGATTGTTAAAACAAAGAAAGCGGTCTGCCTGATAGAAAAAATAACTAAAGCAACTGTTTAAGCCCCGTAAATCTTTAAAAAAGCCGGAAACAGTCGACTTGCGGCTGCTTCTTGGTATAATAAGCCCAATGATAGTTTGCGGCCAATGGTCTAATGCAACACTTGGCTATTTGTGTCGCTTTCTATCCAAACTGTGATTGGAGGTTGTTTTGGTGGATTTGATCAAAATCAACAATCTGAAATTTTATACGAAAAATGGGGTCCTGCCTGAAGAGCGGGTTTTGGGCCAACAACTAGAAGTCGATATCGAATTACGCCTTGATTTAGCCAAAGCCGGTAAAAGCGATGACGTTGCTGATACGGTGAGTTATGCGGAGGTAAATGAAAAAATCAGCCAAACGATTACTACTCGCTCCTTCAACTTGATTGAGGCTGTCGCTTCTGCTCTTTTAGATGACATCGAAGCCGATTTTTCTCAGCAGTTGGCTAGTGCCTTGGTACGGGTGCGTAAATACGGGGTACCAATGCCCGGCACCTTTGACAATGTTGAGGTGCAGCTGGAAAGAAGGTTCCCCAAATGATTGGCTATTTGGCTCTGGGCTCCAATATGGGTGATTCCTTGAAAAACCTAACTGCCGCCCGCGACCGATTGGATCAATTAGAGGGAGTCACTGTTTTACAGTCCTCCAAGCTATACGAAACTGATCCCTATGGTCCAGTGGCTCAAGATGATTTTTTAAATGCGGTGCTTCAAATCGAGTGCCAGCTCCCTGCGGAAATGCTATTAGCAGAGATTCATCGTATCGAAGCCGCACTGGGGCGCACTCGAGAAATTCACTGGGGGCCTCGTACGGTAGATATTGATATTCTTTTACTGGGAGACCTTGCGATGGATACACCACAATTGACGATTCCTCACAAAGAGCTGACCAAGCGTTCTTTTGTGTTGGTTCCCCTACAAGATGTCTACCCCGATGAAAATTTACTGGGGCGCCCGCTAACCGAGTGGATCACCGCTTCCGGAAATCGCTCAGAAGTACGAAAAAGTGAAAAGGTGTGGTAAGGATGGAAGAACAAGCAATTATTGAAAAAGCCGTCACGGAAATACTGACAGCTGTCGGAGAAGATCCCCAACGGTCCGGTTTAAAAGAAACTCCGGCACGAGTTGCTCGCATGTATGCAGAAGTGTTCAGTGGACTAAACAATGAGTTTGACGACTATAAATTATTTGACTCTGAAAGTGCTGGCGAAATGGTCGTAGTTAAGGATATTCTCTTTTATTCGATGTGTGAGCATCACCTACTACCCTTTTTTGGCCACGTCCACATCGCCTATATTCCATCAGAAAATAAAGTGATTGGTCTTTCAAAACTGCCGCGCTTGGTGGAACATTGCGCCCGCCGTCCGTCTGTTCAAGAAAACCTGACCAAGATGATTGGTCAGGAATTGGAAGCCCATATCCCGGTCAAAGGAGTAGCTGTCGCTATCGAAGCCGAGCACATGTGTATGGCGATGCGGGGCGTTCGCAGTCCCCAATCTAAAACGAAAACCTTCTATTATTCCGGTTGCTTCAATGAAGACCGTGAACAAAAAGATGATTTTCTATTGGCAATTCGTTCATAAGTAATCCCACGAAATTATTTCTGGAGGTGAACTCATTCAATGGAGCTGATTGTTGCAACACATAATTTGGGAAAGCTCGAGGAAATGCGCAGAGGATTAAGAGACGCGGACCCGACGGTTCGGTTGCGACCGGTGACTGATTTTCTTTCCTCTTTACCGGATGCTCCCGCAGAAAATGGCTCGACGTATCTGGAAAACGCTCTGATTAAGGCTGCCTTTTATGCTGATTTACTAGGCCGACCAGTCATTGCGGACGATGGCGGTCTTGAGCTGACAGCTTTTCCCAACTTGTTGGGCCTTCACACCAGTCGTTTTTTTAAAGGCGAAAGTGACCGGGCCAAAAACCAAGAAATCCTTTCGTTGTTTGAAAATACTGCTGCATCACGAAAAGCCCATTTGCATGCCTGCCTCGTCTATTATCGCTCCTCCGAGGATTTTCTGACAGCAGAGGGCACCTTGACAGGGGAAATTGTTCCTGAAAAAGGCGAGATGGGCTACGGCTTCGATCGAATCTTTTGGTTGCCAACTGAAAAAAAGACGCTGGCACAGTTGCCTCAGTCACAACGAGATGGCTACAGTCCACGGGTACAAGCACTGCTGGCACTTATTGAACAACTACGAGGTGAAGAACATGTTTGATTTTACAAAAAAATATCAAGTGATGGGCATCTTAAACGTCACACCAGATTCTTTTTCTGATGGTGGTGAACATTTTGATACCCACGAGGCGCTACTTCATGCACAACAACTAATCGCTGACGGCGCCGCCATTTTGGATATCGGTGGCCAGTCCACTCGACCAGGTTATGTGGAAGTGTCACCGGCAGAAGAAATCGCTCGTATCGTACCAGTGATTCGAGAATTGAAGAAAACCACCTCTGTTCCCCTATCAGTAGATACTTATTTTCCAGAAGTTGCAGAAGCCGCTATTGCTGCCGGCTGTGACATCATCAATGATATCCGCGGACTGGACACGCCGGGAATGCTAGCCGTCTTAGCCAAAGCGCCCCATATCGGGATTATCATCATGCATTCTCGTCCTCGACGCAAGGAATTGACTGTTGCCCAGGACATCCAATCTTTCTATCTGGAAAAATACGAAGCTTGTCTAGCCAGTGGTATCGATCCGCAGCGACTGTGTTTTGATCCTGGTGTTGGTTTTGGTAAAACGCCCGCAGAAAATGTCACGATTATCCGTGAGCCGGAAAAGTTTCGTTTTCGCGATTTTCCAGTCCTTTACGGGGTTTCTCGCAAACGAACTATCGAACATCTGACAGACGAGCCGGATCCCCGAAAAAGAGATTATGGTACTATCGCAGCTTCTTTGTTTGCCTGTGATAGAGATAATGTCGAGATTCTGCGAGTGCACAATGTCAAAGGAATGGTAGATGGGCTAAAGGTCTGGTCGCGTTTGAAAAATGACGATGCCCATGTCTAATTTCCAAAAAGCTGGTTATGTCGCAGGAAATGCTGGTAAAAACCTGTTGCGCACCCCAGGGGTCTGGTCCAGTGGCATGCTGATTTTTTTACTTGGAATAATTACCTACTGTGGAGTAAATGGCTTTTATTTGCTTGAGCATTGGTACCAAGAAATCGTCACAACTGCTGCTGAAAATAATGAGACAACTGGCTCATTGATACAGATGATCCAGACACCACTACTTCCCATCCGACTATTCCAAGGGCTAGCGATGCTTGTCATCTTGTGCGCCGGTGTTCTTCTAATCGCTTATTGTCACCGAATCTTCCGACTGTTTGCTATGACCCAAAGAGCAGATTTCAAAATCATGAGTTTAATTGGCGAACGTACCGAAATTATCAGTATTGAGTTCGCCTTGCAGAGTATTTATTTTATCGGTTGTCTACTAGTCGGCAGTAGTATAGGAAGTCACTTACTCTATTGGTTTGTATTAGCTCCTGAAGTTTGTCGAACGGTTTTTATTACCTTTCCGGCAATGGTGTGGCAGCTGTTCGCTTGGCACTTTGCCTTCTTTTTATTGGCGGCAGGCTATCTTTTTTTCCGTTTATTTTTATATGTTAGGCGCTATTTATGGTCCTGGTTTGATAATTTATTGTCAGAGTCTTAGACAGCTGCTTAATAGAAAATAACGATTTTTTACTGTTTATCTAACGTTTTAGGCTGCTGATCCCGATTTTAGAAAGGAGTCTGCCATGTTATTAGAAGAATTCGATCCAAATCCAAAGGCTATCATCAATCCAGATGATTCCGATGTTGTACTACTGGATTATCGATTACCGCTCCCGACAACAATTCTTTGTCCTTTCTCTGGAGAAATCATCACTCATCTACTCCAGAGAAAGCAAATTCGTCCGATTGGCTATACAAAAAGTATCAATGGAAAATCACCAATTTATTTATTGTCTCGCCCAGCCGGTCCTGATGTACTTGTCATGCTGGCAAAAGTAGGCAGCCCCGCCTGCATCGGGACGTTGGAAGACCTGGCTCCTTTAGGAATCACAAATTTCATTATTTTCGGCAGTTGCGGTGTGTTAAAGGCAGAACAGGCTTCCGATCAAATTAACCTCCCTACGGCAGCTTTGCGAGACGAGGGAATGAGTTACCATTATGCTCCGCCAGCTGATGTCATCAAAGCGGATCCTAATGCCATTCACTTGATGGAAAAAGTTTTGCAACGTCATGAGATTCGCTATGAGAAAGGACTTACTTGGACAACAGATGCTTTTTTTCGGGAAACGCCAAAAAAATTAGCGCATCGCAAAGAACAAGGTGCCGTTTTCGTTGATATGGAGGCAGCAGCAACCTTTGCCTGGTCTCAATTTCGTGGTCATCGTCTGCTCCATTTTTTCTATTCTGCCGATCATATCCATATGAAAGGTTGGGATCGTCGGAAAAATCAACGCAGGCGCCACGTTGGCGACTATTTCGATGTGGCCTTACTATTTGCTGATGAATTATCAAAGACAAAATAAGAGAAACGGCGACTATTGCTGCGGTCGCCGTTTCTCTTTTAATCTGCTTTCGCTTATCAAACCAGCAAAAGGATGCTAATTGTTTATTTGCTTTCTTTGTCTGCCAACGCCGCGCCGACAAAGGCTTTGATTAAGCGTTGTGGGCGGTTGGGACGAGAGATTAATTCTGGGTGGAATTGGCAACCGACAAAGAATTTTTTGTCCGTCAATTCAACGATTTCTACCAGACGGTTATCAGGAGAAACACCTGAGAATGTCATGCCGTTGTCTTCGAAGATTTCACGGTAACGATTGTTGAATTCATAACGGTGACGGTGGCGCTCTTGGACAACATCCTCGCCATCATAAGCCGTCGCTGTCTGTGTACCTTTTTTCAGCTTGCATGGGTACAGTCCCAAGCGCAAGGTACCACCAAGATTTTCGATATTTTCTTGATCCGCCATCAAGTCGATGATGTTGTTGGCTGTGTTCGGATCTGTTTCTGCTGAAGCAGCATCTTCTAAGCCGACAACGTTACGGGCAAATTCAACACAGGCCATTTGCATACCCAGACAGATTCCCAAGAAAGGTACGTCGTTTTCACGAGCATAGCGAATCGCTTCGATCTTACCTTCTACCCCGCGATCGCCAAAGCCACCGGGAACCAAGATACCATCTGCGTCTTTCAATAATTCATCGACATTTTCACGAGTCACGTCTTGAGCCTTGATCCAGTCGATGCAGATGTCAGAATCAAAAGCAAAGCCGGAGTGTTTCAATGATTCCACCACAGAGATATATGCATCCGGCAGTTCCACATATTTACCTACCAATGCAATGCGAACAGTTTTCTTCAAATTCAATACCTTTTCTTCCAGTGCCCGCCATTCAGTCATGTCCGCAACTGGTGCATCAATTTTCAAATGGTCACAAACGATTTGGTCCATTTTCTGAGCTTGCAGTGCCAAAGGAATCGAGTACAGTGTTTCTACGTCGCGGGATTCAATAACCGCTTCTGGTGCCACATCACAAAATTGTGCCAATTTATTTTTCGTGCCTTGTTCTACTGGCAATTCTGTCCGAACCACCAAGATGTTTGGCTGAATTCCCAAGCCCCGCAGTTCTTTGACGCTGTGCTGTGTTGGCTTGGTCTTCATTTCACCAGCAGCCTTCAAATAAGGAATCAGTGTTGTGTGAATGTACATCACATTGTCAGCACCGACATCTGCTTTCATCTGACGCAAGGCTTCCAAAAACGGCAGTGATTCGATATCGCCAACAGTTCCGCCAACCTCAGTGATAATAATATCGGAGTCAGTCAACTTGGCTGCCCGCATGATTTTTTCTTTGATTTCATTGGTGATATGAGGAATAACTTGAACGGTCGCTCCCAAGTATTCTCCTTTACGCTCTTTACGCAGGACTTCAGAGTAGATCTTACCGGTAGTCACGTTGGAATACTTGTTCAAATTGATGTCGATGAACCGTTCATAATGCCCCAGGTCCAAGTCAGTTTCAGCGCCGTCGTCAGTCACGAAGACTTCTCCGTGCTGATAAGGACTCATCGTACCTGGATCGACGTTGATATAAGGATCGAATTTCTGGATGGTCACTTTCAATCCGCGGTTTTTCAAGAGTCGCCCCAAAGATGCTGCTACGATTCCTTTACCAATGGAGGATACCACGCCGCCTGTTACAAAGATGTATTTCGTCATTAAAACTACTCCTTCTTCCTATTGTAGTAATGAATCCCGTTAAGGATCATCTGCACTGCCAAAGACTAGCCAACAATCATAAAAATCATTAGCCTATCTTTTCATTGGAAGCACTGCTGCAATGCCTTTTAAAACCTGTTGACTGCTCTTCCGGGTTTCAAAAAACTTAAAAAGCTCCCTATCCGTTTGAATAGGGAGCTTTGAAATCACAGTTTGTGTACCCTCTTCAAGGGTGCCCAAGTAGGATAATACAAGCTGGCGAAAAAAAAGTCAAGGGTAGGAATTTCAAGTAAGGGGTTTCTGTTTAGCAAGCTAGTTGGTAAAGCGCTTTTCAACTTGCTCGCGATACCCCATTGCTTCATTGATTGGCGCCAGATAAGCTGCATCATGGGTGCGAATCTTACTCGTGTGAAGTTGTTCTTCATAAATTCTTAAATAAGGTAAATTTCGCTGCTCCGCTAAGGCCAACTCAGCTTCCACATCGTAAGGCGTTTTGCGAAATTCCACGGACCAGCCTTGTTCATCGGTTATCGTCAAGATTGCGTATTGCGCCCGCAAATCCTGACACAGCGGTGCGTGTCGTAAGAAGGGTTGCCCAATTGAGCCGGGATTAATGACGGCTTGGTCAGCAGACGTGTAGCGCAGCAATTGATGATGGATGTGTCCATAAATATAAATGTCACAATCTGTTGGTACAGCCTCATCAAAGTTCTCAGACGCAGCACTTTGCTCCAAAAAACGGCCATAATTACAAGTCGGCGTATGGTGAGCGAGGCAAATTCGCAAGCCATTGACAGTGATCGTCTCCGTCAACGATGCCACAGTGATTGCCTCGATTTTTTCTGAATTTTTCTGTGCTAACAAATACTCCACTAATTTTCCAAAATAAATATCTGTGGGGTCATCGAGATCAAATTCTCCGTTTAGAATTTCTCGAATGCTGCTATCCCAGTTCCCCTGTAAGATGATAGAAGTTCCCACAGATGCCAATAGCTCCAGCAGCTCACTGCCGCCAGGTCCTGGCAAAAACAGATCGCCCAAATACCAACAATCCGTAATTTCTTCTCTTTTCAATTCGTCACAAACTGCCTGCAGTGCGGTCACTGTTCCGTGCACATCTGAAAGCAGCGCAATCTTTCTTTGCAAATGAACTCCCCCATCCAAAAATCTTCTATTTACATTCTCCATTTATTTTAACATAGACCAACAGCCTACTTTCATAAGAAGTGAAACTCTACCAAAAGCGCAGATTATTTCGGAAAACAATTGAAATCAGGGCTCCTTTCAATCGATTTTCGGCTTATACAAGCAGATCAACCACTTTTTCTCAAAAAAGTTTATAAACGTTCGTCTTTTACTTTTTACAAAATCCCCGGCAAATCAACATTTCTAAAATTTCAGAATATTTTTTTGATTGTTATGTTAGAAAACCTGACATATGCCATTGACGGATTTTTTCTCGGTTGGTATAGTTATCACAAGTTAAACGAACCTGACTGTTGGTGCTTCAAAAAACTGCTTGAATCAACAAGGGTTTCGTTAAGACTTGCCAGACCTGGTCTGGACCTTTTGCAGGAAAGGAGCACCCTCATGCGCGAAAAAGAATTACGCCGTTCCCTCTCAGTCTTCCCCATTGGCACAGTGATGAAGCTGACAGATTTATCTGCTCGCCAGATTCGTTATTACGAGGAGCAAGATTTAATCCACCCGGAGCGCAGTGAAGGCAACCGCCGCATGTATTCCCTCAACGATATTGATACTCTGTTGGAGATTAAAGACTACTTGACAGACGGTCTGAATATGGCGGGAATCAAGCATGCCTATCAAATGAAACAAAAGCAAGAACAGCAAGCCAAGGCGAAAAAGCCACTGACTGACAATGATGTGCGTCGAATCTTTTATGACGAGCTGCTCTCACAGGGCGGTTTGAATCAAAACAATCCATACCAACAGGGGCCGCGGATGTAGTCACTGTTGTGGAAATAAAAAAACTAACTTAAGGATGGGATCAAATGCCAAAATCAAATTACACTACCGACGATATCACTCGTATCGCACAGGAGGAAAATGTACGCTTCTTGCGCTTGATGTTCACTGACATCATGGGAACGATCAAAAACGTTGAAGTCCCAGTCAGCCAATTAGCAAAAGTCCTGGACAACAAAATGATGTTCGACGGCTCCTCTATTGAAGGCTTTGTTCGGATTGAAGAATCTGATATGTACTTGTATCCCGACCTTTCTACTTGGATGATCTTCCCTTGGGAAAGTGACCACGGCAAAGTTGCTCGTTTGATCTGTGACATCTATAATCCAGACGGCACGCCATTTGCCGGCGATCCCCGCGGCAATCTGAAACGCCAATTACACAAAATGGAAGCATTGGGCTTCACTTCCTTTAACTTGGGTCCTGAGCCGGAATTCTTCTTGTTCAAATTAGATGAAGATGGCAACATTACAACAGATCTAAACGATGCCGGGGGGTATTTCGATTTTGCTCCGACTGACTTAGGTGAAAATTGCCGCCGCGACATTGTTTTGGAATTAGAAAGTCTCGGTTTTGAAGTGGAAGCTTCCCACCATGAAGTTGCCCCTGGCCAGCACGAAATTGACTTCAAATACGCCAATGTCGTTGAAGCCTGTGACAATATCCAAACTTTCAAGCTGGTAGTCAAAACAATCGCCCGCAAACATGGTCTACACGCAACCTTCATGCCGAAACCACTTTTTGGCATCAACGGCTCTGGAATGCACTGCAACATGTCTATGTTCAAAGGCAGCGAGAATGCCTTCTACGATCCTAAAGGAGAAATGCAGCTTTCAGAAACAGCCTACCACTTCTTAGGAGGCTTGATGAAACACGCCCGGGCTTACACTGCGGTTTGTAACCCATTGGTAAACTCCTACAAACGTCTGGTTCCTGGCTACGAAGCACCGGTCTATGTTGCCTGGTCTGGTCGCAACCGTTCCCCATTGATCCGTGTGCCTGAATCTCGTGGATTGTCTACTCGATTGGAGCTGCGTTCTGTTGACCCTTCTGCTAATCCATATATGGCAATGGCCGTTCTCTTAGCAGCCGGTCTCGATGGAATCAATAACAAACTGACACCTCCTCCAGCCGTTGACCGCAATATCTACATCATGAACGAAGAAGAGCGCAAAGAAGCACAAATCCAGGATCTGCCTTCTACTCTTCATAACGCCATCAAAGAACTGCGCACTGACGTCGTGATGAAAGAAGCTTTGGGTGACCATATCTTCTCCAACTTCCAAGAAGCCAAACGTCTGGAATGGGCTTCCTTCCGACAAACCGTTTCTGAATGGGAGCGGGAACAGTATCTCGAATTGTACTAAACTCATCATCTAACAGGAAACAAAGCGCTGTGGGCGATAAGCTCACGGCGCTTTGTTTGTCAGTTGAAACATTATTCATAAGGCACGCTTTTGACAGCTAAAACCAGTAGCTTTGATAACAAAAAGACAGGCTATAACATCAATGATGAAATCAAGAACAGTCTGTGCTGTAATTTTTAACAACAAAAAGCCAAGTCACTCCCACTGTTTTTTAGTGGAGGTGACTTGGCTTTTCGTTGTGTCTCGCGTTTGATATTGTCGGCTTCGGAGGGTGGTGACAGGCCAATTGCCACTGTCCCGCCTTTTTGTTTTCCTCTTTGCTTATATTCTCTTTATAAAAGGATCACAAGATAAGTGTCGCCATCCTTTTGTTGTATTGGGCCTGCGAATAAGAAAGCTCAAAACGTTTCCCTCATTGTTGCTCACTCACCATGATACACCCGATTGACCGCATTGGAAACAGCGATTTTGACATGCTCATAGGTCAAGCCGCCTTGGACATATAAAGAATAAGGTTCGCGGATGGGGCCATCAGCGGAAAGCTCAATGGAAGCTCCTTGAATAAAGGTGCCCGCTGCCATAATGATATCATCCTCGTACCCAGGCATGTAAGAGGGTATTGGCGCTACGAAGGCATCCACCGGCGAAAAGGCTTGAATCGCCTGGGCAAATTTAACCATCGCGGCTTGTTCTTTTAAATCCACTAGCTGAATCAAGTCAGTCCTTGGATCATCCCAACGAGGGGTGGAATCAATCCCGTACTCTTCCAAAAGAGCAGCCGTAAAGACCGCACCGCTGATTGCCTGACTAACCACATGAGGGGCTAAAAAGAAACCTTGCAACATATCAAAAACCGTATTGAGCATAGCGCCGCCTTCAATCCCAATCCCAGGAGCTGAAAGCTGATAGGCACAGCGTTCTACCAGGTCTTTGCGGCCGACGATGTAGCCGCCGGTTTTGGCGATGCCACCGCCAGGATTTTTAATCAGGGAACCAGCCATCAGATCCGCACCAACTTGGGTAGGTTCCAACAGTTCAGCAAACTCCCCATAACAGTTATCTACAAAAATGGTCACATCAGGAGCGATGCTCTTCACGTAATCACACATTTCTTTGATTTGGGCAATGGTAAAGGAAGGACGGCTGGCGTAGCCGCGGGAGCGTTGAATGCCGACTACCTTGACTTCTGGCGTCAACTTTTCTTTGATTCCGGCGAAGCTGACACTGCCATCTGCCTCAAGTTCAACTTGATCATACTCGATCCCCCATTCCTTCAGCGTTCCGATTCCATTGCCCGCTAATCCAATGACTTCCAACAAGGTATCATACGGAGTCCCGGTGATATAGACGAGCTTTTCTTCGGGACGCAAACTTCCAAAAAGAGCGGTGGCGATGGCGTGGGTTCCTGAAACAATTTGAGGACGCACCAGTGCCGCTTCCGTAGCAAACACTTCAGCATAGACTGCTTCTAGTGCATCTCGTCCCATGTCATCATGGCCATAGCCGGTAGAGGGCATAAAATGGGTCTCAGAAATTTGTTGGTGAGTGAAGGCCGCCAACACTTTCGCCTGATTTGACAATGCAATTTGACGAATCTCCTCTAAACGACCAGCAATCTTGCGGTCTGCTTTCTCAATTTTCTCTACTAATTCCGGTGCAAATCCTGCGGTCCAACTCATGTTTATCTTCCTCCGATTTTTTTGATTCAAAAAAGATCCATCTCTTCTCAAGGAAAAGACGGATCCTGCTTACTCGTGCTCTAGCGAAGTACCCAGCTGCCGTCTTCTGCAAAACCTCTTACGTGATAGGCTTCGTCTTGTTCCACATAATCTTCCCGTAAAAGTAAGGTTTCTCGTTTTAACCGACTCAACTTTCCGCCTTCTGTTTGTGGAATTGTTGCAACATAAGGGGTCAATATCTCCATCAATCGCAGCTTAATAGCGTCGGTCAGCTCTTGTTTGCCAAGACTACTCTTTGCCGAAATCAAGACATTGGGAAACATCGTCGGCACAAATTGATCTTTGATGATTCGATCTGCTTTATTATAGATTGTCAGCAATGGAATGTGCTGCAAATCCAGTTCCTCCATCAAATTCATGACCGTTTCTTCTTGTTGCGGTCGATCTTCAGAACTAGCATCCACCACATGCAACAATAAATCCATGTTGCGACTTTCTTCCAAAGTGGAATGAAAAGCATCAATCAACTGCGTCGGCAGATCCTGAATAAATCCTACGGTGTCGGTTACAGTTACTTCAAAGCCCTCCGGTAGCCGCCAGCGCTTCGTCAACGGGTCCAACGTCGCAAACAGCTCGTCTTTTTCATAAGTATCTGCGCTAGTCAAGATGTTTAAAATAGTAGATTTTCCAGCATTGGTGTAGCCAATCAGACCAATCTGAAATACTTGTCCTTGCCGTTTTTGACGCGTCCGTTCCCGGTGTGCAGCCACTTCCTTAAGCTCTCGTTTGATGATGGTAATACGGGTGCGAATGTGGCGCCGGTCAGTTTCGAGCTTGGTTTCACCAGGTCCTCTTGTCCCAATCCCCCCACCTAAACGAGAAAGATTTTTCCCCTGACCGGTCAGTCGGGGCAACAAGTATTCCAACTGCGCCAGCTCTACTTGGAGTTTTCCTTCTTTTGAACGGGCGCGCATAGCAAAAATATCCAAGATTAGCTGTACTCGGTCAATTACCGGCACCCCTACGATTTCTTGGATCAACGCCCCTTGTCGTGGAGTCAGTTCGTGGTTGAAAATGACCAGATCAGCCTCATGGGCCTCTACCAGCTGCGCCAACTCTTGTAATTTACCTTTGCCGATAACCGTCTGGCGATCGACTTGCGGTCGTTTTTGAATCAACGAGAAGCAGACTTCCCCTTTGGCAGTTTTGGTCAATCCTTTTAACTCCAACATTGATTCACCGAAGTTCTTCCACGTTTCTTCTGTCTCGACTCCGACTAATATTACGCGTTCCTGTTTTGCTTCCATGTTACACCCCCAACCAATCTTTGATCTCTTCTTCCAATTTTACAACCGACTCCGGCTCTTGCACCAGATCCACCCAATGAGGTGCCATCCGATTTCTAAACCAAGTCAGCTGCCGCTTAGCATAGCGACGGGAATCTTGTTTGATCTGCTCCTTGACGGCTGACAGATCACTTTCCCCTTGAAAGTAAGGGAAAAACTCCCGATACCCAATTCCTTTAGCAGCTTGCGTTTCTGCAAATTCCCGCAACAACTCCGCTTCTTCCTTGAGACCTGCAGCAAACATTAATTCTACCCGTTGATTGATTCGCTGGTACAAAAGCTCTCGCTCGGTATTCAAGCCTACCAAAAAATAATCGTACAGCTTTTCCGGCAAAACCTCCGGCGCCGTAATACTACGGCCAGTCTGTTCAAGAACTTCCAGCGCCCGCACCACTTTGCGCTGATTGTTGAAATGGATTTTTGCTGCCGCCGCTGGATCTCTTTGAGCCAAAAGCTCCCACAGTGCTTGACTGCCATGAGTTGTTCCATAGGTCTCGTATTTTTGCCGCAACAGGGGATCCTGATTCTCCTGATTGCCTCCCAAGCTGAAATCATAGAGCAGAGCTTGAACGTACAACCCCGTGCCCCCCACCACGATGGGGAGCTTTCCGCGAGCCGTGATGTCCTCAATTGCTACCCGACCCATTTTTTGAAAAGCCGCGACGGAATAGCTCTCTTGAATGTCACAGATATCAATCAAATGATGTGGAATTTTCTCGGCTTCAGCTTCTGTCACCTTAGCTGTGCCAATGTCCAGCCCGCGATAGACTTGCATGGAATCGCCGCTGATGATTTCTCCATTAAACTTTTTTGCCAGCCGGATGCTGAGGGCCGTTTTGCCCACAGCCGTTGGTCCGACGATTGCTAATACTTTTTTCATCGTTTCTCCTGTCGATAAGCCGCAATTACCTGACGACAGCGTTCCGGGTAATTGGTAATGATCCCAGTCACGCCCATTAAAAGGCACTTACGGATATTTGCTTCGGTATCTACGGTCCATGGCCGCACAGCTATTGGAAAATCCTTAATCTGAGAAGCATGGCTCTCTGCCCAGTCCAGCTTCGGATGAATCCCCTCAATAAAGGGACGCTCCAAGGCTTGCGCCGGCTTGTTTTCGGCAGTCCCCATGATGAAATCCAGCTGCGCGTCTGGTTCCAGCTCATGAATCATCTCTAAAGAAAGCAGATTAAAACTACAGTACCAATGCTCAAACGGCCATTGGCGGCTTTGCATCAGTTCACTGATTTTTTCTTCAATTCCTTGATAATGGAATTTGTCGGTTTTTATTTCGATGGTCAGCGCACCGCGATAGTTGCGCATCAGCAACAAGTTCAAGACCTCATTTAAAGTCGGAATCCTTGTCGCTTTGAAGGTTGGCGAAAACCAGCTCCCAGCATTCAGCCGTTTCAGTTCTGCCAATGTTTTTTCTCTAATTAGCCCCTTGCCATCAGTGGTTCGGTCGACTTCTTCATCATGCATTACAATCAGGTGACCGTCTTTTGACAGATGAACATCCAGTTCAATCACATCTGCTTCAACACGAATTGCTTCGGCAAAAGCCGGCAGCGTATTTTCTGGCCGGGTCCCACTCGCTCCCCGGTGAGCAACTACTTGGGTCATCACAGTTCACTCCAATCTGTCTCATTGTACCACTTTCCTACTACTTTGCAGATAGCTTGCTGGGCTATGAAAACCCCAATTCATTTTCCAACTGCTTTTGTGGGACAGTTCTTCATTGTTTATGAAAAAGTGACCGCCACCTTTCATATGAGAAAAGATGACGATCACTGCAAATCAATGGGAAAAATAAGTCAGTTCTTCATTGGACAGCTGCTTTAACTGGGCTTTGCGTTCGTCCACCAACTCCATCAGTGTATCGGAAAAATGTTCCAGCAAGACTCGACCACCCTTGTAAGCATAGCCACCAATATTTACCGTTTCTTCTGGTGTTAAAATCACTTTTCGCTGGCCAATCTGCTTGAAAAATTCTTCAATGATGTAATTGGGCAAGTAGAAGTTGTTTTGGGCCGAAAAAGATTGCAGATAGACATAGTCATCCACTGTAATATAGGCATCATCAAATCCATCAAAACTAACGTATTCTGCCATTGTTGCTGAGCGCTTTTGTAAGATTTCCTGGATTTTTTTATTCAATACCAACAGCGTCTCAATTTCCTTAACTTTGTGGTCCAATTGGCGACGGCGCTTTTCTTTTCGTTCATCGTAGCGGATCCGTAAATCGAAAGCGACAGTGACCACCAGTGCCCCCACCAGTACGCCTCCCAAAGCAGCCAGTGCCGTAACCATCGTCGGTGTCATAATAATCCCTCACTTTATCAACTGTTCATCAGATAAAAAGCGGGTAGCTTCCTTGCTTTCCACTTTTATCATTCGTTATTTTTATTGTAGCATAAAAGGTACAAAAACCGCCAAATGAAAGGACAATCCGCAGGAAGTTTTTCGTTTGACCATTTTTGACCATAAGTGTATACTACATGTCAGAGGTTGCAGGCAGCTGATTTTGCGCCTGTGATCCGTCACACATATGTTTAGTAGCTCTTCGTATTTTGTGCTACACTTATTGGTGAAGAAACGTGCCGAACCTTGCTATCACAGCTTTTCAAAAAAGAGTTTGTGACAGCTATCTTTGGCAGATAATTTGAAGGAGGATACCTTATTATGAATTTGATCCCTACAGTAATCGAACAATCATCCCGCGGCGAAAGAGCTTATGACATCTACTCTCGTCTGTTGAAAGACCGTATCATTATGTTGAGCGGCCAAGTCACTGACGATTTGGCAAACTCAATCATCGCCCAACTGCTGTTCTTGGATGCCCAAGACTCCGAAAAAGATATCTACTTGTACATCAACTCACCTGGTGGTAGCGTAACAGCTGGTATGGCTATTTATGACACCATGAACTTCGTCAAAGCTGACGTTGTGACCATCGTGATGGGTATGGCCGCATCAATGGGTTCTTTCCTGTTGACTGCTGGTACTAAAGGCAAACGCTTTGCCTTGCCAAACGCTGAAATCATGATTCACCAACCACTAGGGGGCGCGCAAGGTCAAGCAACAGAAATCGAAATTGCAGCTCGTCACATCCTGCAAACTCGTGAACGCTTGAACGCTATCTTGGCAGAACGCACTGGTCAACCTTTGGACGTTATCGAAAAAGATACGGACCGAGACAACTACATGACTGCGCAACAAGCTAAAGATTACGGCTTGATCGACGAAATCATGGAATCTTCCAAGAGCTTGAACAAATAATCAACTCAAAAACGAAGGCGTATCATCAGTCATGTTCCCTTCTACGAACCGAATATGACTAGACCTGTGCTTCAGACAAAAGACGGCAATCTTCCATTTAGTTTTTGGAAGATTGCCGTCTTTTCATTACAAAAAAATTTGCCTATGCTCTGTTTCATAGAAAAAACTGCTTCATCTCAGCTGACTTCATTAAAAATCAATAGCAGCGGGCGGCAAAAAATCCCCTGCCACAAAAAAGAAAGTGAGAAACGAGTCTCCCTGCTATTTTGATAACTACGCTAAGAAAATGCTCTTAGATTCTTGTGAAGGGAAATTCACCGTTGCGATGAGCGGTTCCCATTTCGATATAATGGTGAATGTTTTGACGATTTTTTGCCAATTCTTCAGGGGTCAAGGGTCGAATTACTTTGGCTGGCCTACCAAATGCCAAAACATTGGGGGGAATAACCGTTCCTTGCGTGACAAGAGAGCCGGCACCAATCAAGCTGTTCTCCCCAATTACAGCATGGTTTAAAACAACCGTACTCATTCCAATCAAGGCGCCACTTTCGATACGACAGCCGTGGAGCATACATTGATGTCCGACTGTCACATCTTCTGCAATCTCAGTCGGCGCATCATAATCTACATGAATAACGGTCCCGTCTTGGATATTCGTACGTGCGCCAATACTGATTTTGTTGGCATCTCCACGAATCACGGCGTTATACCAGACCGTCACATCTTCTCCCAGTGTCACATCTCCCACGACGACAGCATTTCTTGCGATAAATGGTTTCATCTTCTTTGCTCCTTTTCATTTGAACCAAGCGCTTGCTAGCTGAATTTGCTTTGTATTTTCCCCGCTTAAAAATTGCCGGAAAAAGGTAGTCCTCATCAAAGTCAGCTGCCGGCTATTGCTCATTTGATTATAGCAATTTTTTACAAGAGATTCTAAAAAGGAGCGAATGCTACGTTTACACAGCGAGCTTTGCTATTGTATTTAAAAATCGATCAATCTTTTTCCGTTAAAGCCAGACCCTGAACTTTTCTCTCAGTCGTCAAAGCCATTCTGATCAGCCACAGTCTTGAACCAGCGCCCTGATTTTTTGATTTTGCGCGCTCCTTCGTGATCCAGATCCACAGAAATAAAGCCGTAACGATTTTTGTAGGCATTTGTCCATGACCAGTTGTCCATGCAAGTCCACATATGGAACCCGCGGCAGTCTGTGCCTTCCTCGATTGCTTGGTGAACATAACGCAGGTGGTCTTTGATGAAGTCAATACGGTAATCGTCTTCAATCACCCCGTCAGCATTTTTGAAGCGGGCTTCCCCTTCGACTCCCATGCCGTTTTCCGAGATAAAACAAGGAATGTTGCCATAGTTTTCCCGTGTATTGGTCAAAATATCGTAAATGCCTTTTTCATAGATTTCCCAGCCGCGGTAAGGATTCATTTTGCGACCAGGCATTTCATAATTGTCGAAATAGTCATCCGGCATCGGCGCTGCTTGTGGATCTTTAGGTGTTTCTTTGGCCTTCACTCGCCGCGGCTGATAATAGTTGATTCCCAAAAGATCGACGGTGTTTTGGCGAATTGTCTCCAAATCCCCGTCTTTAATCTCAGGAAGCATCCCCAGCTCTTTGACCACTGTCACCAGTTCCGCCGGAAATTCCCCTTTGACAGCAGGATCCAAAAAAGAACGGTTGAAGAAGGCATCGGCCATAATTGCCGCTTGCACATCTTCGGGATTTTGCGGGTCTCGGGGATAGCTGGGGGTCAAATTCAAAATGATGCCAATCTCCCCGCCTAAATTCATGTCGTGATAAGCTGCGATAGCTTTGGCACTTGCCAGTGTTTCATGATAGCCGACAGCAACCGCTTTTTTCATATCGATAATATTGGGATAATGAAATTGATAGAGATAGCCGCCTTCAACCGGCACGATAGGCTCATTATGGGTGAACCATTTTTTCACGCGATCGCCAAACAGTTCAAAGCAAGTTTTGGCAAATGACACATAAGCTGTCACTGTTTCCCGATTCAGCCAACCACCTTTTTCTTGCAACGGCATCGGCATATCGAAATGATAGAGATTTATAAACGGTTCGATGTCGTTGGCTATCAGTTCATCGATATACGCGTTATAAAATTTGACTGCTTCCGGATTGACTGCACCGGTTCCAGCTGGAATCAGTCGGCTCCACTGAATCGAGGTTCGAAATGAGTTATGCCCGATTTCTTTCATCAATGCAATGTCTTCTTGATATTTTGTATATACTTGAGATGCCACGTCTGGACCGACACCGTCGAAAAATTTCTCGGGTTCTTGTTGATACCAATAGTCCCAAATATTGTCTCCTTTGCCGTCTCCTGCAAAGCGCCCTTCTGTTTGCGGACCACTGGCAGAAGATCCCCACCAAAAGTCTTTTGGAAATGTATAATCCATCCTTAAAACCTACCCTTCAATCATTTTCGGACAACTGTCACTCAGCTTTGTCCACCAACAGCAACCAGACGCCATGCAGCTTTCACGTCTCACTGCTGTTCTTCCTCCCAATAGTAATCTACCCTCCAACAAAAATCAATCATTTTAAATATATGTCTAGTCATATGAACTTTAATTCCTTTTCAATTCGCCACCCGTTAGCAACGGTCGGAAATCGTGATTGCTCAGCTTTTTGTGTCAGCAGTTCTCCTGGAACATCTTTCTCACATCACCCATTGGTAGGCAACCGTCTAAACCAGCTATCTGCTACCTCCAGCCATTATCATAAAACGGATAGACTTGATACAGCATATGACTGTCTTTAATTTGTCGTTCAATGAAAACTTGAGTATAATCGATGGGAGGTGGCGAATATGGCAAAATATGAAGACATTGCAAATACTCTTAGAACTCGGATCAAAAGTGGGGATTACCCCGCCGGTTCTTTTTTACCGAAGCAGACTGAGCTAGTGACAGAGTTCAATGTCAGCCGAATGACCGTTCAAAAAGCAGTTGAAGTCCTGATGATGGAAGGACTGGTTGCCTCCAAAAAAGGCGTCGGTACCACTGTGCTGGACCATCCTTTTACCACAAGAGATACTTCGACATTATCTGAATATGAAGGACTCAGCTGGGAAATGGCCCATGGAAATCGGCAACTCACCAGTCAAGTCATTGAATTTGGCGTAGAATTTCCCGATGAAACCGTCCAGGAAAAGCTGCGATTGACAGAAGAAGAACCGGTGTATAAAATCCTGCGCTTACGTCTTGTGGAGGATCAGCCCTTTGTTCTTGAGCATACCTATATGCCTCTGAATCTGGTACCTGGAATGAAAAAAGAAATTCTTGAGCACTCGATTTATCATTATATCCGTCAGCAATTAGGGCTGCGCATTAGTGGCGCTTACCGAACAATCCGTGCCGATAAGCCCAGTGATTACGACAAACTGTATTTGCAGGCGCAGCCGGAAGATCCGATTCTTGAGATCAGCCAAATCGTTTATCAGCAAGACGGCAAACCATTCGAGTATTCCCGTAGCCGTAATCGCTATGATGTCCGTGACTATTCTTTTTTGGATATGAAAGGAAGCTAATGGATCAATCGCTTATTTAAAGTTTTCTGAATGGCAACTAGTGAATCGTTCGCTATCGTAAACAACAAAAAGACAAGTCACCTCCACTGTTTGCTAATGGAGGTGACTTGTCTTTTATTTGCGGCTCATAGTTAGTCGGTGCTTCGCAGGACGGTGACAGAAGAGCTGTCATAATCCCAGTTTATTTTTGGTTACAATTGAAGTCTTTTTCCGACACTCATTAGGTGAGCAAGATTATTCGTACTCGCCCTCTTCGGCGAATTGACTTTGATAGAGTTTGCTGTAAAAGCCATCTTGTGCCAACAAGGTCTCATGGTTCCCCTTTTCAATGATGGATCCATGATTCATTACCAAAATCAAATCTGCGTCTCGAATCGTCGACAAGCGGTGGGCAATCACAAAGCTCGTCCGCCCCTCCATTACCTTGTCCATTGCTTTTTGAATCAGGGCTTCCAAACGGGTATCCACCGAGCTGGTAGCCTCGTCTAAAATCAAGATTTTGGGATCGGAAATCACTGCCCGCGCAATCGTCAACAGCTGCTTTTGACCTAATGAAACGTTGTCGCCTTCTGCATTGATTTTCATTTCATAACCATCGGGCATCGTGCGGATAAAGTGATCGACATTGGCTGTTTTGGCGGCATCCACCACTTCATAATCGGTTGCTTCCAGCTTACCGAAACGAATATTGTCCGCGATGGTGCCTTCATACAGCCAGGCATCCTGTAAGACCATCCCAAAAACAGAGCGAACGTCGCTACGAGTCATCAGCTTAGTGTCGACCCCATCAATTTTGATAGCACCAGCGTCTACATCATAAAAGCGCATCAAAAGATTGATTAGTGTCGTCTTACCAGCACCTGTCGGACCAACCACTGCTACGGTTTGACCAGCTTTGACTTCAAAACTCAAATCCGTAATCAATGGATTTTTCGGATCATAGCTGAAGGCCACCTTTTCAAAAGTAACATTGCCTTCCACCGGTACCGGCAACGGCAGATTTTCTTGGTTGACCCCTTCTTCTGGTTCATCGAGAATTTCAAAAACCCGGCGTGAAGCGGCCGAAGCAGCTTGCAAAACAGAAGACAGCTGAGTGATATTTCCCAGCGGCTGGCTGACTTGCCAAATATATTGGATGAAAGCCTGCAACTGCCCGACTGCAATCACACCTGCGATAACATAGTGCCCACCCATCACAGCCATGGCAATATAGGCGATATAAGCTGTCAATGACACCAACGGCATCATCAAGCCTGAGATAAATGACGCTTTAAAGCCGTAATTTCTCACGGAGTAATTGACTTTTTTGAAATTTTCCAGCGTTTGCTTTTCACGACCATAGACTTTTAACACTGCAAAGCCGGTCATGTTTTCTTGTACAAAACCGTTGAGATCTCCCAGCGCATTTTGCATACTTTGGAAATATTTTTGCGAGATCTTGATGATTCCACGAGAAATCAAAAAGGAAGCCGGAATCATTAAAATCGCTACCAGTGCCATTTTCCAGTTAATGTAAAACATCATCACAACTGCGGTCAAAATACCTAAAACAGCTGTAACGATCCCCGTCAATGTCTGCTGCATGGCCCCAGACACTGCATCTACATCGTTGGTGACACGAGACAAGATATTTCCCTGTTGATTGCGGTCAAAATAAGAGACTGGCAGACGATTGATCTTAGTATCGATGTCTGTCCGCAGATCGTACATAGCACTTTGCACGACACCAGCCATCAAGATACCGGCAATTAATTGCGCGGCACAATAGGTCAACCCGACTGCAGCAATCGCAATTAAGCATTTAATTACATAGTTGAAATTCAAGGATTCTCCGTTAGCAATATTATTGGCAATTTCGGTAGTGGGCAAGCCGGCGACATAAGGGAGTGCCGCATTGGCAGCCACTGTTACCACGGTAAAAAACATGACCAACGCAAAATTGCGACGATAAGGTTTCAAATAGACGAATAAACGTTTCAAAGAAGAAAATGATTTCATTGGGCTAATTCCTCCTCTGAGAGTTGTGAAGCAGCGATGTCATAATAAATCTGGCAGCTTTTCAGGAGTTCCTGATGGGTGCCCATTCCTACGACATCCCCTTCATTCAACACGATAATCTTATCGGCGTGCATGATGGTCCCCACCCGCTGCGCCACGATTAGGACAGTAGACTCAGTTGTTTCTTTTTTCAGTCGCGCCCGCAATTTTGCATCTGTTTGGTAATCCAATGCCGAAAAGCTGTCATCGAAGATATAGATTTCCGGTTCGCGAATGATAGCCCTGGCAATAGCCAGACGTTGTTTTTGGCCTCCGGAAAAGTTGGTGCCGCCTTCTGACAAACGGGCATCAAAGCCATCTGGTTGTTCGGCGATGAAATCGGCTGCTTGTGCGATATCTGCAGCTCGCTGCATTTGTGCAACTGTCGCATCCTCTTTACCATAACGCAGGTTTTCAGCAATGGTACCGGAGAACAGCAATGCTTTTTGCGGAATATAACCGATTTTTTGACGCAAAGCTGCCAAGCTGAAATCTCGAGTGTCCACACCGTCTACCAATACACGGCCATCACTGACATCGTAAAAACGTGGAATCAATTGAATCAGTGTTGATTTACCAGAACCGGTACTTCCGATAAAAGCCACGGTTTCACCAGGTTTGGCTGTAAAACTCACGTTACGAATCACAGGACTTTCTGCATGCCCGGGATAGGCGAAGGTGACGTTTTGAAATTCCACATAACCCTTTTGTGCGGTCTCAGTCACCGGCTGGGCATTTTCATGAATTTCCGAAGTCGCATCCAAGGCTTCTTGAATCCGGCGAGCAGAAACTGCGGCCCGCGGATACATCATAAAGACTGAGGCAAACAGCATAAAGCTGAACAAGGCGTGGAAAATATACTCGATAAAAGCAATTAAATCACCGATTTGTAGTTGACCGGCATCAATCTGTTTGGTTCCGTTCCAGATGATCAAGACCATGACGATATTGAACAAAAAAGTGAAACCCGGCTGCGCCACAGCCATCAATTTGAAGAGACTCGTTGAGCTTTCCGTATAGGCGGTGTTGACCTTGTCAAAGCGTTTTTCCTCAAATTTTTCATTAACGAAGGCACGGATTACCCGCAAACCAGAAAGATTCTCCCGCAAAATACCATTGATTTTGTCGAGATTTTTTTGTTGCCGCGTGGACAAAGGATCGGAAATTTTAGCGATTGCCACGACTGCCACGAGCAGTGCCGGCAAAGCCAACAGAACATACCAGCTCAGTGACGGGCTGGTCCGAAAAATCATGTACAGACTAACGGCAAACATCATTGGTGTCATAAAGCCCATCCGCAAAATATTCTGCATGAAAAGCATGATCTGATAGGCATCGTTGGTTACTCGTGTGATCAAAGAAGAAACACCGATCGTTTCGTATTCTCGATGTGAATAACCTTGTGTTTTGGCAAACAGATCATCTCGGATATCCGCTGTGATATTGGTCGTGATTCGAGTCGTGAAATACCCCAAAAGAATATTCATGATTACCCCAATAACCACCACCACTGCCATCAGAATTCCCAAGCGATTCACATCACTGGTACTTCCAGCAGGAATGGCCTGGTCAATCATGCGTGCCAAGATTGTTGGTAGCCCCAACTCGATCAAAATAAAGCCGAATACGCAGATAAAATCAAAAAGCAGCAGCTTCTTGTAGCGCATCGTATAGTGCCACATCAATTTCAAATAAAAACCTCCTATTCTTTTCTGATACCCTCACTAGCTTAGCTGGTGGGGCCTTTAAAAATCAGATACCCGACTTCACACCTTCACAACCATGAAACGATCAGCTGTTTCAACAATCGCAACTGTTGCGGAAGGCACGTAAAATCCCGCTGTATCTCGTGACGCTGTGACCTACAGTGTCAAACAGTTCTTCAAGTCAACGAAAGAAGAGTGAGCGGCCACCACACCGCGATCTTTTCCCATGACATTTCGGGCGACAGAAAGCCGGCTGCCGCCTCGTCAAAAACCCGAAGTCGACAGCCTGGCTCGAAAATTGAAGGACTGTGTCAAGAATCGTTACAGCCAGCCTTTGCCCGCTGCAACCTTCTCTCCCGTCGCAATTACTTCTACTATATCACAGGCAAAATTTTAAGAGAACCCAAACATCCGGCTTTTTTTCAGTGGGAAACCCTTACACGCCGGTCTGTTTCTATACTTATCAAAAATTCTGTGCTAGAATATTGGTAATTGACGTATGGTGACATACATGGACGGTAGAAGAATCATTCGAACATGCGGAAAGGCAAAGACAAGGCCTTCTCTTTTTACTCACAAGTTGTCTGTAAAAAGCATAGTGATCGACGGAGGTTGCCCTTCGTGTTTTTTCGTGCACCGTTTCACCCTGTTTTCACACATTTATTACAAAGGAGACTAACACATGATTTACAAAGTTTATTATCAAGAAACCAAGGTCCGCAATCCAAAACGGGAACAAACACATTCCCTTTACATTGAAGCCAACAGCGAAGTAGATGCGCGGGCAGAAGTCGAAAAAAATACCCCATACAATATCGAATTCATTCAAGAGTTGGACGGCAACCACTTGGAATATGAAAAAGAAAATGCCGACTTCAAATTGACGGAGTTTTAATCTATGAAAGTCAATTTAAAAAATAATGAAACCGGCGTATTCGGCGTCGGCGGTTTAGGTGAAATCGGGAAGAACTGTTATGGGGTTCAATTCCAAGACGAGATCATCATTATCGATGCTGGGATTATGTTTCCAGAAGACGATTTGTTAGGGATTGATTATGTAATCCCAGATTATAGTTACATCGTACAAAATATCAATAAAGTCAAAGCACTGGTTATCACCCATGGTCACGAAGACCATATCGGTGGTGTTCCTTACTTGCTAAAGCAAGTCAATATTCCAATCTATGCCGGCCCGCTTGCCATGGCCCTTATTCGCAACAAGCTAGACGAACACGGTCTTTTGCGGGATGCCGAACTACATGAAATCAACGAAGACACTGTCCTGCGCTTCCGTAAGACATCAGTCAGCTTTTTCCGCACTACCCACTCGATTCCGGACGCGCTGGGTGTGGTTGTCAAAACACCTTCTGGCAATATCGTGCACACGGGGGACTTCAAATTTGATTTTACTCCAGTTGGCGAACCTGCCAACTTGCATCGAATGGCTAAGATTGGCGAAGAAGGCGTTTTGTGTCTCTTGTCTGACAGTACCAACGCGGAGATTCCCACCTTTACCCAGTCGGAAAAAGTAATCGGCCAATCCATCCAAAAGATCTTTGAAAAAATTGATGGACGGATCATCTTTGCCAGCTTTGCTTCAAATATTTTTCGTCTTCAACAAGCTGCGGATGCGGCGGTTGCCTGCGGACGTAAGATTGCGGTCTTTGGACGCAGTATGGAAAATGCTATCGTAAACGGCCAGAAGCTCGGGTATATCAATGTCCCTGAAGGAACTTTCGTCGATGCTGGCGAGATTAACCGTTTGCCTGCCAACAAAGTGATGATCCTCTGTACCGGTTCCCAAGGTGAACCGATGGCTGCTTTGAGCCGAATCGCCAACGGAACCCACCGGCAAATTTCGATTCAGCCGGATGATACAGTGATTTTTTCCAGCTCACCAATTCCAGGGAATACTACAAGCGTCAACCATCTCATCAACTTGTTGATGGAAGCTGGTGCGCAAGTGATTCACGGTAAATTGAACAATGTCCATACTTCTGGCCACGGTGGCCAACAGGAACAAAAACTGATGCTGCGTCTGATTAAGCCAAAATTCTTTGTCCCCATCCACGGTGAATATCGGATGCTGAAAATTCACGCCGGCTTGGCACAAGATACTGGTGTACCAAAAGAAAACTGCTTCATCATGGAAAATGGCGACATGTTGGCATTGACTGCGGATAGCGCTCGAATTGCCGGTCATTTCAATGGCGGCGATGTGTACATCGATGGCAGTGGCATTGGGGACATCGGCAACGTGGTCTTGCGAGATCGTCGCATTTTATCAGAAGAAGGTTTGGTTTTGGCCGTTGCCACAGTCGACTTGGATAAAAAAGAAGTCTTAGCTGGCCCAGATATTCTTTCTCGCGGTTTTGTCTATATGCGAGAATCCGGCGACATGATTTATGAAGCCCAAACCCTTTTGTTCAGAGCCTTGCGAGAAGCTTTGAATCAAAAAGATGTCAATGAGCACAAATTGAAAGAAGCCATGAGCAATGCGCTCCAGCCTTTCCTATTTGAAAAGACTGAGCGCCATCCAATGATTCTCTCAATGATCATGGCACCTGAATAAGAATATGAAAAGGACGGTGATCACAACCTGTCACCGTCCTCAAAGCGAGCATTACCAAACGTGAGATTTCAAAAGCCAAGGCCCTTCCATTAAAAACAGTGGAAGGGCCTTGGCTTTTCATTACTAAACATTTCAAACACTGACTAAGCTTGATTTCATCAAGAAAAGTCAGTGTCATTCATTTTTTCTCTATGGGTATGGCAAGGTTCCTTCTAAGACTAAGATGCAAGCATTCACCACTTTCCACTGAGAAATAATTGCTGTCAGAGCCTGTTTTTAGTCTAGCCCCTGCTGATCAATCGGCTTTTAACCTGGCAACAGTTGGACTGAAAATCGTCAAGTTCCAAAAGAGCAGGCAGCAATTACATATCCAGCAGCTGCAAACGGTCGTTGAAGTAATTTCGATAGGCCGTATACCCCGCAATAATAGCTCCCAGACTAGTGGTAGACAACAGCATGAAGGTCACCATGATTTGGTATTTGATAGCATGAACCGGGTCAACGCCGGCAAAAATCAATCCTGACATCATCCCTGGTAGACTCACCAGTCCCACTGTTTTCGCAGAATCAATGGTTGGTTGCATGGCAGTTTTGATACTTTCTCGCAGGATAGGTAAAGAAGCTGCCTTGGCATCTGCCCCCAAGGCTAATTTTTCCAATACTGGTTGTCGTTGATCACGAAACTGGCTGGCTAGATTGCGGTAACATAACCCGATTGCTACCATTGAATTGGAAGCAATCATGCCACTGATAGGGATAATCTGAGAAGGAACGAACTTAATCGCTCCGGCGGCCACCAACACGCCTAAAGTGACATAAGTGCTGACAAAAATCGCCAACAAGGAGGTCCAATATTTCTTCTGGCGGTTTGGATTGCGTTTGTGGGCATTCCAAGCGGCATTGAAGACGATGAACAGGCTCATGCTAGCTGTCAAAAATAGATTGTCCAGCTGGAAAATATATTTCAATACATAACCTACAATCACCAGTTGGAGGACAGCTCGAAAAATACTATAAAGAATGTCTTTTGACAGCTGCAATTTTTCCTTATAACTAATTCCGACAGCAATCAAAACCAGTAAAAAAGCAAATACCAATGACAAATCGTTAACGGCCAATTGATTCATCCTTCAAATGTCCCCCTTCCATTTTCAAAACCCGAGCTGCCTGTTGCAGATCCTCTTCATCATGACTAACCTGCAGGATAGTCACGCCCTGTTTGTGCACGTTTTGCACCAGCGCTTGGACGATACCTTTACTTTCTTCATCCAGGCCTACTGTTACCTCATCTAAAAGCAGAATCTCCGGCAAAAACATCAGATTGCGAATCAGCGCCACTCGTTGCCGTTCTCCACCGGAAAGTTCAATGATTGGTTTATCCAGAAATGACACCGGCAAGTCCACCAATTGAAGCAGCTCACGAACTTTATCCTCCGAAAAAACTTGATTGCGAATGGTAAAAGGAAATTCGGTATTGTCGCGGACAGTCTTTCCAAACAGTGTCGGCTGCTGAAAACAATAAGAAACCTGCCGGCGATAGTCAGTCACCGGATACTCGTTCTGGTCTTTATCCTTAAATAAAATCTTGCCGCTGGTCGGTGTCAATAAGCTGGCAATCACTTTTAATAACGTGCTCTTGCCTCCTCCTGACGGGCCCGAGATTGCCAGATATTCCCCTTGTGAAACAGCAAAACTGATTTCTGTGAGAATCTGATTTGCTCCTGACTTATAACTCATCTGCTGTACTTCCAAAACGGACATGCTGCCACTCCCTCTCTTTTCCAGTATAGCAAACCTCACTTCTGTCAGGCATTTAATTTGGTGCTGCTGGAATTTAGAACAAAGAAAAAACCGGACACCCTCGAAGGATGCCCGGTACGTTCGTCAGATATTAGTCTTTTGTAACGTTTGTTGCTTGAGGGCCGCGGTCTGAATCTTCAACGTCGAAAGATACTGCTTGGCCTTCTTCCAAAGTTTTGAAGCCGTCGCCTTGGATAGCTGAGAAGTGAACGAATACGTCGCTGCCGTCTTCACGTGAAATAAATCCGAAGCCTTTTTCTGCGTTGAACCATTTAACTGTTCCGTGTTCCATGTTAAATACATCCTCTCTCGTGCATCAGCACAAATAAAATTTAGTGTAACATTGCCTTGCATACGATAGAGGTATAACGTTAACAGGTGTTAAGCACTTCTATGGAGCAAACAAAATTACATACTCATTCTACACGTCTCATTAGATATTTGCAAGCCTGTGGTATTCTTTCCCATATGATTTCTAGCGCAAACGTTCGGGTCTGACAATAACAGTTAATAAATGAGAAAAAATACCTTTACTTCTCCCAAAGACCTTCTTCCCGCAGACTGACATAGCTGTCATGACCGATGATGAGGTGATCCAGCAATTCGATTCCCATCATCTCGCCACAAGCTTTCAAACGCCGTGTAAATTGCAGATCATTCTCACTTGGTGCGGGATTGCCACTGGGGTGATTGTGGACAGCAATCAGATGAGCCGCTGACACCCGAACCGCGCCACGAAAGATCTCTCGCGGATGAGCGACAGATTGATTAAGGGAACCGATGAAGAGGGTCTCTTTTTTAATGATTTCGTTTTTAGTATTCAAATAAAGACACAACAGGTGTTCTTGCTGGTAGTCTTTCATATCTTCCATCAACGTGAAAGCCAGATCCATGCTGGTGCGGACTTGTCCCAGTTTCGGCTGTAGGGCTTTTTGGATTCGCCCGCCCAATTCAATCATGGCCAAAAGTTCTAACGCTTTGACTTGACCCACACCATTGATCCGTTGCAACTCAGCCAGGCTGGCCAGCTTCAGATCAAATAACGAAGGAAACTCAGACAAAACTTGGGCAGCTAACTCCATTACATTTAACTGCGGTGTGCCTGTACGCAGTAAGATTGCCAGAAGTTCCTGATCCGACAGGCTTTCTGCACCATATGTCAGCAGTCGTTCCCGAGGACGGCTGCTTTTAGGGATTGTTTGAAATCCTTGAGTCATACAAAAAAACTCCTTTGCGCAGGAATGGCAGCTGCCGTTTTTTTCACCGACAGCTGTTGAAAAAAACCGCCACAGCAGTGCAGTCTCTTCAAAAGAACATACGCAAAAGAGTCCTAATTTCAGTTGTGTTTGAGCCAGTCTCGTACCGCCAAAAGATCCGGCAGTACTGCCGCAGTTTTAGCAGTCAGTGCATCATCTGGACCCAAAAGATCCGGTACCATGATCACCGGAATATCAGCAGCAAATGCCGCATTGACGCCGTGTTTGGAGTCTTCCAGTACCAACAGATTTTCTTTGGGCAAAGCCAATTTTTCAGCTGCCAATAAGAAAATTTCCGGATCAGGCTTGGCCCGGCTCACATCATTTGCCGAGACAACAACAGGAAACTCCTCTGCCAACTCAGCCTGCGCCAATAAGCGGTTAATCGCTGGTCGATTGTTGCTAGAAGCGAGGATGCGGGTGATTCCTTGTTCATCCAGATAGGCCAACAGTTCTCTTACCCCTGGTTTCAATTCCACCAAACCAGCTGAAAACATGGCTTCAGAATTGGCGTAGGCCCGCCGAACAAATTCACTGATGGTTTCAGCACCGTACTGTTCATCAAAGTCTGCGTGAATCTTTTCCACGAACTCTTCATCACTGATTCCCAAATAGCGAAGATACGTTTGTTTGTCGTAAGCCATTGCCAATGAATCGGCAGCTTGCTGACTGCTTTTATACACCAGTGCCTCCGTGTCAAAAATCAACCCATCCATATCAAAAATGATTCCTTTAGTCTGCATGTCCGTCTCCTCCCATCTCCAGCAGTAGTGAGCGAACATCTGAGACAAAGTACAATGAACCAGTCACTAGCAGCAGGTCTTCATCGGTCATTTTCTCTAAGATTTCTCCCAAGCCAAACTGCCACAACGAAACAATGGTCACACGCTTGTCCGCAGTATTTTCAAACTTGTCATCTAGCTCCAGTGCCTTAGGATAATCAAAGGTAGTCACATAAATCTTAGCATTGGGAATTTCTAGAAGCAGCGCCAACATCTCATCGACATTTTTAGTAGACAATGCCGAAAATAAAATGCTGACCTTATACTCCTTGAATTCTTTTTTCATCGTTTCCACGAGGCGGCGCATTGCATGTGTGTTGTGGGCTCCGTCCAGCAAAATCAGCGGTTCTTTACTAAGACGCTCCATTCGAGCTGGCCAGTGGGTCTCTTTCAACCCGTTACGAATCGCTTTTTCCTCAATGGGAATGCCTTTGATTTGGCAGTAGCATTCGAACAACTGGATAGCCATACCGGCATTCTCTGGTTGGTGGCGACCGATGAGAGCCGTTTTCAAATTCGTGAGTTTGCCTCGCTCATTGAGAAAATCGAACACTTCTCCCCACTCATCAGCAGGGTGTTTATAGTTGACATGATATTCCTTTTCATAGCGATAAATCGGTGCCCGCTTTTCAGCCGCGGTTTGTTGAATCACTTGCAGGGCATTGACGGGAATGTTCCCAGTCACCACCGGAATACCTGGTTTGATGATTCCTGCTTTTTGGTAAGCGATAGCCTCTAACGTGTCCCCTAAGATTTCCGTGTGATCCATCCCAATAGTGGTAATTCCACACAGCAATGGCTTCACTACATTTGTAGAATCCAACAAGCCACCAAGGCCAACTTCGATAATTGCCACATCCACCTCTTTTTCCAAAAAGTAGTCCAGCGCCATGGCCGTTAGTGTTTCAAACTCGGTGATTCCTTTGACTTCTTCTTTGGCATCTAACTGAGCGACAAGTGGCTGATACTTATTCACCAGCGTTACCAGTTCCTCATCAGAGATATGTTTGCCATCAATTGCGATTCGTTCATTGAAGGCTTCGATATAAGGCGACGTGTATGTCCCCACTGTAATTCCCGCTTCTTGCAGCATTTCCCGCAGATAGCTGACTGTCGAGCCCTTGCCATTGGTGCCGGCAATATGGATCGTCGGAACTTTGTCTTCCGGATGGCCGACAAGTTCTAAAAGTCCATTGACCCGCTCCAGCCCCGGCCGTGAGCCAAAAGGCAGCCGACTGTGGATCCATGCGATTGCTTCGTTTCCTGTTTTTACCATTTTCCCGCACCTCATTTTTACGTACCCGACTTTCTCGTACGGGTCGCCCTGATTGCTGAACATCCCCATTATAACAAAAGCCTGAACCCCTGTCTTATCCGGTTTTTCGTGGGAACGCTGTCCTGGTAAAATATTCGTCAAAAAGAGCGTTTGATCTGAAAAAACAATAAACCCGCAGATTGCTGCTCTAAAACAGACCTCTGCGGGTTTTAAGGCTATTCTGGAACATTAGCTTGACAAAACCATGACAATTCTTTCAACACCCCTGCGAATCAGCCGAAATGAATGGTGCGGTACCAATGCCATTCTCCGGAGATCAGGGGATTCAAGTCACCACCCACCAGCAACACAGCGCCAATCATCAGCACCAGCCCAATCAAAATAAACGCGCCGCCAATCTGCAAAATTTTCTTAGTAGCCATACCTGGTGACCCCCTTTTGCAACCCATTCCAAATTGCCATTGTTTTTCGTTTGCTAACTGCCAAAATCCAACCGCTGCATTTGACAGTCAGTACTCCGCAAATCAAACCAATGCCCACCAGCACCATACCACTGCCAAATTGCATCAGTGCAACTGCCAGACCATCTTGTACCGCCACTAGACTCAATAACATGGAAGCCAGCCCGCCCAAAAGCCCGGCAACTGTGAAACTACCTGTCACGATTAGCGGCGTCCATAACAAAATATAACCTGAAAGCAGCAGACAAACTGCGGCTAACAATATGCTCCCCCACAGCGGAAAGCCCAAAACCAAAAGTAAAAGAATTCCCAGATTGATCCGGCCTTTTGATGCGGCATTGTCCTTCATATAAGCCTTTGAAAATTCCCCATTGGCAACAATTTCTTCAGGATCTCCTACCATGGCAGTCGCTTCTTCTTCTGTATAGCCATCCGCCACAAACTCCCGAATCATTTCATCGTAATAATCGAGAAACTCTGATTTTTCAATATCATTTATCCCCGCCGGCAAATACATCATCAACGCTGCCAAGAACTGTTTTCTATCCATTTTCCCTCAAACTCCTCCCAATATACTCATAGATTGCGATAACATTGTCTTTTCCTTTATAAAAAATCCGCAGATTGTCCCGCCCTTTGCTACTGATACGATAATATTTTCGCAGCCGCCCGTTGTACTCCTGCTTGTAGGTAGTTACTAACTTTTGGGCTTCCAGACGTTTTAAAATGGGATACAAGGTGGACTCACTGATATGAATAATCGGACTGATATTTTTAACAATCTCATAGCCGTAAGAATCCTCTTGCAGCAAAAAAGCCAACACACAGTATTCCAACAAGCCGCGCTTCAACTGACTGTCCAACCGATCCCCTCCATTCTTTTTCTTGCTATGATTATTTTCCCTGGTGATGCAGCCATTTGAACCTATACCTTGTTTACACTCATACTATACAATACATAGTATAGACGAAAATCAGCCTATAGTCTGATTTTTTGCTTTTAGAGTATTTTTTTCACTATTTCATTAAAAAAATTTCAAGAAAGAAAGCTACGATTCTCAGCACCCCAAAACGCAGGAGCCAAATACCAACCAAGCATTCGTGACGACCAAAGAAAGCACACTATCCTCTCGTCGCTGCAAAGAGCAGCGTAAAAGAATGCTGATTTTAAAACGATGAACTCCAGCATCCTCCAGCTTTAAATTGTCGGCAAAAAAAAACGACTATCCTCCAATCAAATTTAATGAAAGATAGCCGTTTTTTACTGGCTCACATTTGTCGTATTCAGTTCAGAAGCAGGTGATTTGATGATTGTTAGTGCTTCACCCTTTTTCTAACAGTTCATTAACCGATTGTTTTTAGTTGTGCAATCCGATCTGTCACTGCTTGTTGTTTTTCCAAATAGTCTTTTTCTTTGGCCCGTTCTTCGGCCACGACCGCTTCCGGAGCATTGGCAACAAAGCGTTCGTTAGCTAATTTTCCTTGAACCCGTTTGACTTCTTTGGTCCACTTGTCCAATTCTTTTTCCAGACGCGTGATTTCTTCTTCAATGTTGATCAACCCCGCCAGTGGCAAGTAGATAGTAGCGCCGGTCAAAACAGCGGACATCGCAAGTTCCGGCGCTTCTAGAGAGCCTGAGATAACCAATTCTTCCGGATTACAGAAGCGTTCAATATAGTTCTGGTTTTCGATTAAGAATTTGTCGATTTCCGGATCAGCGGTTTGGATCAATAACGTGATTGGTTTGGACAGCGGGGTGTTCACTTCTGCCCGAATGTTACGAACCGAGCGAATCAATTCAATCAGTGTCGCCATCCCTTTTACCGCATTTTCATCATCAAACTCCGGATGAACTACCGGGTAATCTGCTACTACAAGGGATGTGCCTTGATGTGGCAGCTTGCTCCAGATTTCTTCAGTCACAAATGGCATGATTGGATGTAGCAATCGCAGGATCTGATCCAATGTATAGACCAACACACTTTGGTTGGTTTTCTTAGCCGCTTCATCTTCTCCGTACAAGATTTCCTTACTCATTTCAATATACCAGTCACAGAAATCGTCCCAGATAAAGTTGTACAATTGGCGACCAGCTTCCCCAAATTCAAAGCGGTCAAACAAATCCGTCACTTTAGCCACCGTTTCATTAAGACGGGTCAAGATCCAGCGATCCGCCACTGTCTTTTGCCCAGTGAGATCAATTTCTTCATAGCTGAGATCCTCGACATTCATCAAAACAAAACGAGAAGCGTTCCAGATCTTGTTGATAAAGTTCCATGCAGCATCCATTTTTTCGTAGCTGAAACGAACATCTTGACCTGGTGCAGAGCCGTTGGATAAGAACCAACGCAAGGCATCTGCGCCGTATTTGTCGATCACTTCCATCGGATCAATCCCGTTGCCCAATGATTTACTCATTTTCCGGCCTTGTTCGTCACGAATCAACCCGTGCATCAAAACATTCTCAAACGGACGTTCGCCGGTAAATTCCAGACTTTGGAAAATCATTCGACTTACCCAGAAGAAAATGATGTCGTAACCTGTGACCAGAGTATTGGTAGGGAAATAGCGTTTGTAATCGGCGGCTTCTTCATCCGGCCAGCCCATTGTTGAAAACGGCCACAGCGCCGAGCTGAACCATGTATCCAACACGTCAGGATCTTGTTCCCAATTTTCCGGATCAGCCGGCTCTTCCATCCCTACGTACATTTCACCGGTGGTCTTGTTATACCAGGCAGGAATTCGATGGCCCCACCACAGTTGGCGAGAAATTACCCAGTCGTGGACATTTTCCATCCATTGCATGAAGGTTTGATTGAAGCGAGGTGGGAAGAATTCCACTTTGTTATCCGTTTCCTGGTTGGCCATGGCTTTTTTAGCCAGCGGTTCCATGCGGACAAACCACTGAGTAGACAGTCGTGGTTCCACTACCACACCGGTTCGTTCAGAATGACCGACACTGTGGGTCATCTTTTCAATCTTCACAAGACGGCCAATTTCTTCCAGATCTTTGACAACCAATTTACGAGCAGCAAAGCGATCCATGCCGGCATATTTACCCGCCAGATCGTTCATGGAACCGTCGTCATTCATTACGTTGACCCGTGGCAGGTCGTGGCGATTACCCACTTCAAAGTCATTGGGGTCATGGGCTGGCGTAATCTTCACAACCCCGGTTCCAAAGTCCATGTCCACATATTCATCAGCAATAATTGGAATCTCTTTGTCTACCAATGGCAAGATGACGTTTTTCCCAATCAACTCTTGGTAGCGTTCATCGGCTGGATGTACCGCAACTGCCGTATCTCCTAACATAGTTTCAGGACGAGTCGTAGCAATCTCAACCACCCCGCTACCATCGGCCAACGGATAGGTCATGTGATAAAAAGCGCCTTCGACATCTTTGTGGATAACCTCGATATCAGAAAGGGCAGTCCGCGCTTGTGGATCCCAGTTAATGATATATTCGCCACGGTAGATCAAGTCTTTTTCATACAGGCCTACAAAAACTTTGCGGACTGCTTCGGACAACCCATCATCCAGCGTAAAGCGCTCGCGGCTGTAATCCAACGACAGGCCCATTTTCGCCCATTGTTCCCGGATATGACCGGCATATTCTTCTTTCCAGTCCCAAACTTGTTCAACGAATTTTTCTCGTCCCAGATCGTAGCGAGAAACTCCTTGTTCTCGCAGCTTTTCTTCTACTTTGGCTTGGGTAGCGATCCCGGCATGGTCCATTCCCGGCAGCCAGAGGGTATCAAAGCCTTGCATCCGTTTTTGACGGATAATCATATCTTGCAGGGTGGTATCCCACGCATGGCCCAAATGAAGTTTACCGGTAACATTTGGCGGTGGAATTACGATGGAATAGGGTTCGGCATTTTGGTCACCGCTGGGTTTGAACAGATCCTGGTCCAGCCAGTTTTGGTAACGGCCAGCTTCTACTTCCTGGGGATTGTACTTTGTCGACAAATTTTCAGTCATAACAGTTCCTCCGTTTCTTAGTTGGAATCAAGGGGTTACACGCTGACGAGCGTGGGCAGGCGGTCGGCAAATAAAAAAAGCGCCCTAAGATGACGAATCATCTTAGGGCGCGAATGCGCGGTACCACCTAATTTGCAGAGAAATTTCTCTGCCACTTTGACGTGCGTTAACGGGCACAAAACGTCACTTCCTACTTCGCAAAAAAGCATTCTTCAGAAATGATGACTCCCAAGCTACCTTCACCGTCTTGCCGCAGGGATTTCTCAGCCTTGAATCCCATCTCTGAAGCAGCAAAGTTGCGGTTACTCCTCTTGTTCCATGTCTGAGGTCATTCTACAATGGAACTTTCTGAAAGTCAAACCGCGTCTCAGACTTTTTCCGCCATCTTGCTCTGATAATTTTGATCGAAGAAAATCAAGGTCTGCAGTTCAGTTGTCAAATCAATGTATTGGACATGGACATTTTGGGGAACATCCACCCGGTCTGGCGCAAAATTCAAGATTGCGGTAATGCCGGCAGCCACAATCTGATTAATCGCACTTTGGGAAAACTGGCTGGGTACAGTTGAAATGGCTACTGTGATGCACTCTTGCGCCACTTTTTCTTGCAGGGCTTCGATGGGATACACATAATGCCCATCTACTTCGGTCCCTACCAACTCAGGGTTGTTATCAAAAATTGCAACAATATTTAAATTGGAGTTGCGGCGAAAATTATTATTAGCTAACGCCTTACCCAAATTTCCATACCCTACAAGAGCAATCCGTTTTTCTTCATTGGTATCCAAAATGCGGTTAAATACTTCAATCAAATAGCTGACATCATAACCATAACCACTACGTCCTAATTCCCCCAGATGGGAAAAGTCCCGCCGAATCGTGGCAGAGGGTACTTGGGTGATCTCGCTGAATTCTTTTGATTTTATCCGAGTGACACCGGAATCTTGCAGCATATTAAGATACCGCAAATACAATGGCAGTCGTTTTGCCGTTGCTTTAGGTACATTTTTTAAATTGAGTTCATCCATTGGTGGAAGCTCCTTTGTTCGTTTTTTCACATAGTTAGTGTATCACGACAGCCACAGATACGCAACGTTTTTTAGTTTCTTCACAAAGATGATTTGTCATTTTTATCTCATGCGCTCCTGCACAATAACCACCTTTGATTATTAGCGGAAGATTTGTGAAATTATTCCAAGCAATCAAACTAGCTGTATTGGTGACAGCTGCCCGCTCCCAACTGATTTCATAAGAAAAAAGCCGCCCGCTCCGGACAGCTTTCTTTTCTTACAGCAAATCGGCAAATTCCGCTTCTGCTTGGGAAGCGGCTGCCTGGTCAGGGCTAATTTCTTCAATTTTCAAACCGGCCAAAGAACGGGCAATCATACCTTCAACATCCAAACGTGCTTCGTAGTAATGGACTTTTTCCAATTTTGGTCGTGTTTTTGGCTGCGGTGGTGCAAAGATGGTACAGCAATCCTCAAAAGGCTGAATGGCTAATTGGAAGGTGTCGATTTCTTGTGCGATTTCAATGATTTCCAATTTGTCCATCGTTACCACCGGACGAATGATTGGTGTACTGGTCACTTCGTTGATAGCCACCATCGACTGCAGGGTCTGAGAAGCAACCTGGCCTAAAGATTCGCCGTTGATAACCACTAGGCCGCGCCGTTGTTCACGAATAGCATCTGTGATTCGCAGCATGAAACGACGAGTCAAGGTCATCCAATAGCCTTGGGGGACACTGCGTTTGATTTCTTCTTGAATCTCTGTGAAAGGGACTTCAATAAATTGAATTTTGCCCACATAGGGGGTCAATTTGACTGTCAGATCTTTGGCCTTTTGCAGGGCTTGCTCACTGGTATAAGGCGGCGAAGCAAAATGAACAGCTTCAATCTCGACGCCTCGCTTCATTGCCAAGTAGCCGGCTACGGGGGAATCGATACCGCCAGAGAGCATCAGCATGCCTCGGCCGCTGGTTCCTACTGGCAAGCCACCAGCACCTTGGATAGTTTCATAGGACAAGTAAGCACCGTTCTCCCGAATCTCCACCCGCAAGTTGATGTCTGGCTTTTTCATTTGCGCTTTGATTCCGGGGATTGCCCGAAAAACAGCTGCCCCCAGTGTTTGGTTCAATTCATCAGAGTTTTGCACAAAGCCATGGTCGCTGCGTTTTGCAGTAATTTTGAAGGTCTCGCTACCGGTATAAATTTCCTTCATCAGCTCTTGCACCGCAGTGATGATTACATCAAGTTCTTTTTCCACCCGGATACTAGGAGAAAAGTTTTGGATACCAAAGACTTTCTTCAGCTTTTCAATGATAGGTGCCGCATCCGCCCCATTCAAATACAGGTGCATCCGGTCACGGTCTGCCCGAACAATGATTTCAGAATGAGCAGCCAATGCCCCTTTGACATTTTCTGCCAGACGCATGATGAAGCTTCTGCGGTTCTTTCCTTTGGTGGAAAGCTCGCCATAACGCACCATGATTTCGGTATAATTCAAATTCACTATCGTTTCCCCTTTACTTGTCTATTGAACAGCTGCTTCTATCAAACAGCAGCCTGGTCTTTGCTGTGTCTCAGTTGACTTTTGAAAATTTGCGGTACAGCTGATTGAAAATAATCAAAAACTGTTCCACTTCTGCCATGGTATTGCTTTCGTCCAAACTGACCCGTACAGCAGAGGTTGCCAAATTGCCGGCTACATTCATGGCGTGAAGCGTGCTGCTTTCGGTCTTACTGCGGGAAGAACAAGCGCTGGTGGTGGAAATGTAGATTTGCTTTTCTTCCAAAGCATGAACCATTACCTCGCCTCGAATTCCTTGTAGAGCAAAACACAGAATATGAGGTGCGAAGTTTTCTGCCCCACTGAAGACGGTGACCTTCGCAAACTTCTGTAGTTCTTCGGTCAGGTATTCTTTCAACTTTGCTACATGTGCAGGTCGTTCCGCTTTTTTTTCAACAGCGAGACGTAGCGCTTTGGCCATCGCCACAATTCCGGCAACATTTTCGGTTCCACTGCGATGATTTTCTTCCTGTCCACCACCGGTCATAAGTGGCGCTAGTTTGCGGCCTTCTCGCCAATAGATAAAGCCAACGCCTCGTGGTCCATGAAATTTATGGGCGGAAAAAGTCGCAAAATCCACTCGCTCTGTTAGCCAGAGTTCTTGAGGAACCTTGACAATCGCTTGAACCGCATCCACATGGAAATGGATTTTCGGATAATTCTTCAGCAGCTCGCTGATTGCTTGGATGGGTTGAATCATCCCAACTTCATTGTTTACTGCCATCACCGAGACTAAAATCGTCTCTTTGCGAATAAGTGCTGCCAGCTGGTCCACATCAACGAAGCCTTCTTTGTTCACTGGTGCAATGCTCACTTCAAAGCCTAATTCTGCCAGCTGTTGAGCGGTCTCAGAAACTGCTGGATGTTCAACAGCAGAGATAATTAGATGATTGCCAAAAGACTTTTTAGCAAGAGCCGTTCCCTTCAACACCCAGTTATCGCCTTCTGTTCCACCGGAAGTAAACCAGATTTCATGAGGTGATACTGCCAAAATACCGGCAATTTGCTTGCGAGCCTGCTGCATCAAACGATTCGCCTGTGTCCCCAGATCATGCAGACTGGAAGGATTGCCCATAATTTTCTGGCTGGTTTTTACGTAAGCATCCAGTGCCAATGGATGAATAGCGGTAGTGGCACTGTTGTCAAAATATATCATAATTACGGTCCTCTCTGTTCCTACCCTGGGCCCAACTAAAAGTACTGAGCAGCGGCAGGCAAAAATTCTTTCTCATTATATACGTTGTTATCCTGCCTTTCAAGGGACCTTACTCGGTCTTAAAACTTTAACAACGCGTCAATGTGCATTTTGTGATCGTTCTGTCGGCAGAATAGAACAGCCCCTCTGTAAAAACTTTTAACCGTCCTATCCGTAGCTTTAAAAGCTTTCGATAGAAAAAGACCTTCCGAACTTTCACGGAAGGTCTTTGGTTATTGACAGGTTGTGACTTAAACCAGGTCGCGGTTATTGAAGTAGAAGCTTTCGATACGTTTGAAGGCACCCGGTTCTACTCGTTCCAAGGCTTGACCAATTTCGTCCAAAGCAGCTTGATACTTGTATTCTTTACTAAATAAGCTCAGGCTACGATCGATGGCCGCTTTGATCTCAGGATGAGAATGACGGTAACGATTCGCGTATTGCATCATTTGTTCAGTCAATGCTGCTGCATCCACCAAATCGTTGGTTTTGGTTTCTAGAGCCTTGATGTCGCTTTCGCAATCGGCCACCAATTTGTTGACCTCTACCATGTTGACCCGAATCTTATTCAAGGCTTTGCTTAAGTCTTCCACGCGGTCGGTGGCCATGAAGAACCCTTCTAGATAATCTCCTGGCAAGCCTGGCAAGCGTTGTTTTTCCACATAGCGTTTTAAGTTGCGTAAGCGGAATTCATACTGCTCGATTTTTTTCTGAGCAGCTTGTTCCCCTTGTCGCAGTTCTCGCAAGCCATTGTCAATCTCTACTTGTTGGCCTTCCACATCATCTAATATCTTGTAGGCATCTTTATAGAAAGTTTGCGCATCAGAAAATGGCAATTCGTGGTTATCCAGTTTTGGATGGATTACATTTTTCTGACGGTTTAGCTCGTCGATTTCTTGTTGGAAACCACGAACCTTGCCCAATTCGTTGTGATTCAACGTATAACTTTGAGAGGTATGGTCAATCTCAATCATCAGCTGATGATTATTCTTATTGGCATGTTGAATGTATTCTTCTACAACAGGACGATTTTTGTGCACGTATTTGCGGGCATCCATTTCTCGTTCCATGACTGTGTACAGTGAATCAATCGCACTGGCCGTGTCGCGATTGGCAACTTCCACCGTTTGAACTTCGGTTTTTTCCAGATCTCCCATTGATTTTTCAACGCGCTTTTTCACGCGGTCAATTTCAGTTTGGAAGTTCTCTTCTGGAAAGACGTAGTTGTCTGACAACAGTTTTTTGTAACCTTCTTGGATTTCTTTGAGCTGATCCGGGAAAGTTTTGTTCAATTCTTCATAGGCTGCCGGGATACGCTTCATCGTATCTTCCAACTCATAGGTGTGCTGTTCGGCTTGTTCCAGTACTTCCCGAGCTTCAACCGGATCGCCGGAAGTATTCAGTGTTACGAATTGGGTAAATTCGATCTCGATATTTTTCAGTTGTTTTTGCAGTTCGGAATAGGCTGGACCATATTCCTCTCCGTTTTCCCGCAATGTCTTTTTCAACTCTTCGTAGACATCCAGCGCTTTTTGGACTTCCAATGAATTGCGTTCCTCTGATTCCCGCAATTCTTTCAAGCCGTTTCTGACTTGCTCGACTTCGGTTTCCATTTCGTTCATGGTTTCTTCGGCATCCACAATAGCCGCTTTAGCTTTCATAAACCGGAAAGTTTCATTTAGGCTCTCTACCTCGAAAATGCGGCTTTCCAATTCCGCAAAAGAAGAAGTGGAGATATCCGTCCATTTTTGATTCCATTCGCGGAAGGTGTTTTGGCTTTGTCCTACCAGATGCATCTTTTTCACATCGTCGACTTCTTCCAGGACCGGCAGATCGAAGAGTGCTTCCCGCCGTTTTTCCAACTCATGAAGCTTATCCTGATTCTTTTTCCTCATCACAAAACCGACACCATATAAGATGGCTGCCACGACGACGATGGCGATGATGATCCCGATGATAACTTGTGTAGACATTGCTGGTCTCCTCCGCATTCAAAATATCTGGTATTATGCCTTTAAGCAGGCTTATTTTATATGAAAAAAGTAGTGAAAAACACTGTATATATGGAAAATACCCTAAAAGGCATCTACGCTAGATTATAGCACAAAGCCCCAACACTAGCACTAGCTATCATAAAAAACTTTACATTTTTTTGCAACGCTTAATTTTCATAAACACTGTGGAAATTTTCCTTTGCCCTAGAAACTTTTAAAAGATTTACAGCAGTTTTTATAAAGTCTTTCAGCAAATTTTCCATTTTTCTGACAATTCAATTGGAAACACCTTGCAATTTGTGGCAGATTTTTGTACTCTAAAAACAATACTTAGGTTTCTGTCATGAAGGCATCGGAGGGTGGATGCCTCACTTTACACAAAAGGGGTAGGTCAACATGAAGGTTATCAAATTCGGAGGCAGTTCGCTTGCTTCCAGTGCACAGGTTCGCAAAGTTGTGGCTATCGTCAAAGATGATCCAACCCGGCGTTTTGTTGTGGTTTCCGCACCGGGGAAGCGGAACAGTTCTGACACTAAAGTGACTGATCTGTTGATTCAACTATATGAAAGAAAATTGGCCCATAAAAGTCTCTCACCGGTTATTGAGGAGATTTTCTCCCGCTATCTGGAGATTGGTGAGGCCTTTGAAGTCGATGAAGAACACCTGGCTGCGATTCGGCTTGATCTGGAGGCGGTGAATCAGCTGCCTATTGAAAATAATCCTCATCTTTACGATCATATTTTAAGTCGAGGAGAGGACAACAATGCCAAGCTGATTGCCGGAATCTTGCAGGCAGAAGGCGTCAATGCTCGCTATATCAATCCTAAAGAGCTGGGGATTTTAGTTTCTGACGAACCCGGCAACGCCCGGGTCCTCTACAAGGCATACAAAAAAATCTATAAATGGGCCGACTCAGAAGCTGTCCTGGTGATTCCCGGATTTTTCGGCTACACCGAAGAAGGCAATATTTGTACCTTCTCTCGCGGGGGGTCAGATATCAGTGGCTCGATTGTCGCCGCCGGTGTGAAGGCGGATCTCTATGAAAACTTCACGGATGTTGACGGAATCTACTCCGCCCATCCCGGGTATGTTCATCATCCTGAAATCATCAAAGAACTGACCTATCGGGAAATGCGAGAACTGGCTTATGCCGGCTTTACGGTCTTCCATGATGAGGCGCTAATGCCTTCTTATCGTGCGAAGATTCCAGTGGTTATCAAAAATACCAACAATCCCAACTGTAAGGGAACCAAGATTATTCCCAAGCGCGATCAGCATGAAAAGCCAGTCATCGGGATTGCCAGTGATGAAGGTTTCAGCATGATTTACATCAGCAAATATCTGATGAACCGAGAAATTGGCTTTACCCGCCGTGTACTGACAATTTTAGAAGAGTTTGGTATCGGCTATGAACACATGCCTTCTGGAATTGATGACATCTCAATTGTCATTCGCAGCAATCAGTTAGACAATGAGCTGCAAGAACAGCTGATGCGTAAGATTGCTTATGAAATTGATCCAGATGAACTGCGCATCACCCATGATCTTTCCATGATTATGGTGGTGGGTGAAGGAATGCGTCAACGAGTCGGGGTCACATCAGAAAGTACTGCCGCACTGGCTCGCAAACGAATCAACTTGGAAATGATTAACCAAGGCTCTTCTGAAGTCAGCATCATGTTCGGCATCCATAAAGACCAAGAGAAATTGGCTATCCGCACCTTGTATTACACCTTTTTTGACTAAACAAAAGCCGTGCTGTCTAAGACATAGCCAGTTGCCAAAATATGGCAGTTGGCGGGTCTTCAGACAGCACGGTTTTTTCGACTTTGTTTAACAGTTTAAAAGAAGTTTAGCAGGTCAGACTTGAATTTAGCCGTACCTTTGATCAATTTTCTTGTCCTTGTCGAAGTTGGCGCTGCAATTCTTCTTTGATTTTGGCTTCCGGCGCGAATTCTTCAGCCCAGTTTGCCGGTTTCATTACTTTGTTCGTGACAGGATCATAATGAGGCTTGCCGTCAGGAAACAGCTTGCCCATATTTGCCTCATGCACGATGGCCATAATTGGCTGGGGATCGACCCCCATCAAAGCAAAGCTCCCATAAGTCAGGTATAACAAATCCGTCAATGCATCCGTTTGAGCCACCAAGGCATCGGTCACTGGCTCTTTTTTTGTAAAACCTTCGCCTGTGCGCGATCAATTGCCTCATGGAGTGCTTCCACTTGTTGGTCAAATAGCCGGTGATCGCCAGCGGCTGCGGCATATAAGAATTCGACCAGTTCTTCGACTTTGAAATCTGCGCGAAAAAGAGCTTCTTGAAAATCAAAAGCCGTGGGTTGTGGGGACTTTCTAGGATCAAAAATATCATGAAAAGCCGCCACCATTTCATAAGGCGTCTTATTTTTTGTCTCAGTCATTAGTTATTTCTCCTTTAGCAAGCAATCATATGATTCGATAGTGTCTAAGAGCTTGGGCAATCCCATCGGAATTATTGGAGCCAGTGACGTAATCTGCCGCAGCTTTGGCTTGTTGCTGGCCGTTTCCCATTGCTACCCCAATTCCTACACCCTTTAGCATGTCAATGTCATTGAGGTGATCGCCAAAAGCCATCACCTCTTTGGTATCGATGCCTTTTTCTGTCAACACATGCTGGATTCCCGCTAATTTGGAACCTCCCTTTGGCACGATATCCACTGAAAAAGTATTGGAGCGCAATAAATCACAGCCTGGCAATGCCGCCGCCAAGCGCCGATCTCCAGCAACGGGACTGAACATCATGCATTGGTACACCGGTTGATCCAAAATTCCCATCCGCCGATAATGCAAGTCCGAACGCAAAAAATGAATTTTTTGCAGCGCCCCTTTCATGAATCCGACGGGCAAACTGCGGGGCAAAAAGCGGACCAAGCGCTGGCCGATTACCGACTGGCCCAATTTCATCAAGCGACTGCCGATGACTTGTTCTCTCAAGCCAAAATTCACGGACCGACTGTTTTGATCGGCGTAGCTGACGATTTGCTCCAAAGCTTCTCGCTCAAAAGTTCGCGAGTAAACGAGGTCTTCGTTGGTATAAACTAACTGGCCGTTATAGGTAACATACATATCCAATGGCAGGCATTTTAATAAACGCCCCACTTTAGCAGGGTCACGACCGGTAGCAACTCCCACCAATATTCCCCGTTCTTGCGCTGCACGGATTGCTTTTTTGGTGCTAGGAAGCACATGACCGCCAGCTGAAAGCAGTGTCCCATCGATATCAAAAAAGATTGCTTTAATCATGCGTCTTCCTCCCTTTCTTATGACTTCAATGACTTTATCATATCAAAACCACGGGAAAATGGTAAGTGATGCGTCGGCGTTTTTTGTTGCTTGGGGGATTTCAGGTATCATGATACAATGGCTTCGAAATAAACAACGGGTCGAAAATCCGCTGGTTTTACTAAAATTATTTTCAAAGTAGGTGGCTCAATGAAAAAAATACTGGTTCTTCATACCGGCGGCACCATTGCCATGAAAGAAGATGCCTTGACTGGCGGGGTCACACCAGATGTGGCAAATCCGCTAATGGATGCGTCGGTGGCACTTCCTCTAGATGTCGAGTTGGTAGTGGAAGATATCTTTAATCTCCCCAGCCCTCAGATCACGCCGGAACACATGCTTCAACTCAAAGAACGAATCCAGATTGCCAAAATTGCTGGTTTTGACAGTATAGTCATCACCCACGGGACCGATACGCTGGAAGAGACAGCCTTCTTTTTGGATACCACTATTGGTAATCTGCTTCCTATCGTAGTCACCGGAGCCATGCGCTCTTCCAACGAACTAGGCAGTGATGGTCTTTACAATTTTGAAAGTGCCATTCGGGTCGCTGCCTGCGATAAAGCAGTGGATAAAGGTGTCATGGTGGTGATGAATGACGAAATTCACTCTGCTCGTTACGTGACGAAGACTCACACTACCAATGTTGCGACTTTCCGCACGCCAACTTTGGGGCCTATTGGTCTGGTGACTAAAAGTCGCATTCTCTTCATGCAAGAACTACTACCCGCACCTCATTGGGATGTGGATCGCGTAGACGGCTTGATTCCTATCATCAAAGCTTATGCCGGGATGCATGGGGAACTGTTTACGGCTTTAGCTCAAAGCAGTATCGACGGCTTGGTGATTGAAGCCCTGGGAGCTGGCAATCTGCCTCCGGATACGCTCCCACCTCTACAACAGATGTTAGATCGTGGGCTACCGATCGTTTTAGTGTCCCGCTGCTTCAACGGGGTGGCCGAACCCGTCTATAGCTATACCGGCGGCGGACGCCAACTACAGGAAATGGGCATCATCTTCTCCAACAGCCTCAATTCTCAAAAAGCTCGTATTAAATTGCTGATTGCCCATAACCGCCACTTGAGCCGTGAAGAATTGATGACTTTCATGGAAAACTAAGCTGCAATTTTACAAAAAGCAAGGCTGTAACACCGAGCAATGCCAACTATTTCAAAGCTTAAACAAAGTATATTGGATGCACTCCTTGGGGCTTTCTCCGTAAAAAAACGTGACCGTACCTGCAAAAAATGCATGACATATTCAACAAACAAGAGACACGCAACTTCCATTAATAAACAGTGGAAGCTACGTGTCTCTTTTGGCTTGCGGCTCATATTTAGTAGTGTCCGCTTTAGAGGAGGTTGACAGAAAGCTTGTCAGATTCCCGCACTTTTATGACATTTTTTCCTGCCATTTGATGTTGGCTTCACAACAAAGGTCCTCTCCCAAACGGATTTCGTGGCGCGTCACAATCAAGCCATCACTGTCCTTTGTTGGCGGCAGAATTTCGAAATGACTGGTAATCTCATTGCCATATTCTACTTCTTTATCATAGCGGACGATTACGTACACTGGAACATGCGTAGTCAAAAAGTCCCTCCCCAACACATCAATCATCCAGTTGAAATAAACAGCATTGTTGACGTGATGGTTGCTATCGATATCGTAAAAACGCACCCGGTAAGGCAGATAGGTTCCTGTTTCGATCTTTTCAATTTTCGGGTAACGGCGGATGCGTTTCACTTTTTCACTTTCATAGGGCGCAATAATTTCTTCCGGCACACTGGCCATTTTCCGATTTTTGATATCCATCAATGCAAAGACCGCTTCGATTTTCACCAATTCGTTGCCAAAAGCATCCTCAATCCAAAAATGACGGTAACAGAAATACTTGTTGTACTCCATCGCCATCGTAGCAATCGTCAACACTTCACCCACTCGTGGCAGGCGAGTAATTTCCAGCTGATAGTTGGTCAAGATCCAAGTCAATCCGAAACTGTGGACAAATTTTGTTCCACGATTAAGACTATCGCTTTGCTCTTCAGAGACTTTGATGGATGCAGAGATCATGGCTGGAAAAGTCATCGTCCCGTTGACATCGCACTCGTAGTAAGCGACTTCATGTGTTGTTGCATATTTGACTGCCAAAATAATTCCCCCAAAAAACAGGCAGGCGGTGGCTTGCTGCCTAACCGCTGCCCGCTGTGATTTTATTAAAATGCTGCTAGAATCTGATCCACTTGGGTACCGTAGCTTTCGCCAAACTGGTTTAAATGCGCCAGCAGATAATACAACTGATAGATTGGTTGGCGTTCTTGCCAGCCTGAAGGTAGTGGAAACAGATCTTGATAGGTTTCCAGAAACTCCGCCTTAAATCCACCGAAGAGCTGACTCATGGCAATATCCATCTCCCGATCCCCGTAAGAAACTGCTGGATCTATAAAAATTGGCTGGCCGTTTGCCGCAAAAAAGACATTGCCACTCCAACAGTCACCGTGAAGCAGGCTCGGCATAAAATCGCGATCTCGCCAATGATTCCAAACGTATTCTTTAAGCTTCAAGTAGCCAGCTTCCCGCTCCACATTCCAAACATTGTGCAATTTGGCTAATTCTACTTGGACATCCAAGCGACAGGTCAAAAAGAAATCCACCCAACTCCCCGTCTTGGCATTGACTTGCGGTAAGATCCCGATGAAATTATCCTCGTAAAATCCGAATTGTTGGGCACTCTGTTTGTGTAAGTCTACCAACGAAGCCGCCAACTCCCGATGATCCCCTTCCCCAGGCTCAATCCACTCCATTAACAAGTAGGCGCCAGAAGGAACTTCACCAAAGTCATAGATTTTAGGTACCCGCACGAAATCGAAAATCTCTTTGAGCCCATGAACCTCTGCCTGAAAGAACTCTGCATTGACATTTGGGTGGTATTTCAGGAAAAAACTGCCCTCTTCGGTATTGATTCGAAAACTCTGATTGACATCTCCACCGCTGATAGGCAGAACTTGACCCTTCAATCCGAGCTTTGTCATAACTTCTGTCGTTCCCATCGGTCATCTACCCCCTTTAGCTGCTTGTTTGCGACACAATTGCCTCAAAAAGTCACGGCTTTCAACAAACACGAGCTTCACGCAAAATCTGTGTAGAGTTTGCGAAAGTCTGACAAATCACTTGTGGACAACTGCAACCCATTTTTCAAAAAGCCGGACATGTCGCCATAGTTTTTAGTAATTGCTTTGAAGCTTTCTGCCAGATAGCTTTGATCGGCTCGCATCAACTCTTTGATGCCAGCAAGCATTGCTTCTGGCGCTCCCGCTGCTTGGGCTTGTTTCAGCATATCGCTGGTTTTTTGCACCATGTTGCTGTTGGTTTCCAGGTAGTTTTCCATGATGCTGTCTTGATCAACCTCTAAGATAGCGAGAATCAGCGCCGCGCCAAAACCAGTACGATCTTTTCCAGCAGTGCAGTGAAACAAAACGCCCGCCTCGGGAGCGTCATTTTCCAGCAGAATTTCGATAAAACGGTGATAAGAAGCCCGTGAATAATCTTCTTCAATAAAATGTCGATATACTTTTTGCATCTGCTGTGCAGCATCCTGCCCTGCCTGAATCTGTTCCATCAATGTACGGGGAGCTGCCGACACCTGGGTTTCATCTTCTTTAAAGATCGGCAAAAAGATGTTTTCGGTATGAGGAATTTTGACATCTGGTTCCCTGGATTGTTCAGCAATGGAACGGAAATCAACCACTTTTACAATGCCATAAGCCGCTAGTTGCTCAGCATCTTCCGCAGTTAAATCAGAAATTGCTGCCGAGCGGATTGCTTTTTTATAGCGGACGGCTGCTCCTTCTCGATTGCGATAGCCTCCTAGATCCCGGACATTTGCTGCACCTTGCAGCCGAATCAATCGTTCTACCATGTTACGACCTCCACCTTCTATTCGTTCTGTGCTTTGGGGCCGTTGGTACAAAGACCGTAACCAGCAAACCTTGTAACTATTTGCTTTTTGTAAACGACTTTTTTCCAAGATACAAGCCCTCGTTACTACTGAGTATAGCAGAAACTCGTAAAACCGTCTTAGGATTGTAACCTTTTTATCTGAAAACGACGAAACATTCTTATTATTTACGCTTTTTTCTTTGAAGCTTACGAAAGTGAAGGAATGCCGTTCACAAATAAAAAAAACAAGGTATAATATAATCAGAAAATGGTCAGTCCGTTTTTGTTTCAGCTGTCGGCTATAACAAACGACTTGGAGATGATGATGATGTTTTATCTGTTAATCGGGCTTTTAACCTGTTGCCTGTTGTACTTAATCGATTTGACGTTTCAGATCCTCGACGAAGCGGATCCGACATTCCATGAAAAGAATAGTTGAAACTTGCCAGCAGCTGCTTTTTTAGTGATGCTCCGAGTTTCAGTCAATCTTCTGCCTAAAAAAACAGCCGAAAAGCTGTGGTCCAGAGTTCAGAATGAATTCTGATTTACGACCATTGCTTTTCAGCTGTTTTTTTAATAGCTTATTGTGCGTCAATTACTGCATTTGGATCTTCCAACACGTTGCGATCCAGCCCTTTGATACGCGCGCTGGTCACAATTCCTGCTACCATGCTATCAGAAACATTGATTGCTGTGCGGGCCATGTCGATCAATGGTTCAACGGAAATCACCAACCCAACGATTGCAATTGGCAAGTTCATGGCTCCTAAAACAATCAGAGAGGCAAAAGTCGCGCCGCCCCCTACACCGGCCACCCCGAAGGAACTGATGGTGACGATGGCGATCAACATCAAGATGAATTCCAGACTAAAGACATTGACTCCGGCAGTTGGTGCTACGATAGTCGCCAGCATAGCTGGGTAAACCCCGGCACAACCATTTTGACCAATGGAGATCCCAAAACTAGCAGAAAAATTGGCCGTGGCATCATCCACGCCAAATGCTTTCGTCTGGGTTTCGATGTTCAACGGCATCGCACCGGCTGATGAACGGGAGGTAAAAGCAAAACTCAGTACCGGCAGCGCTTTTTTCAAGTAAGTAATCGGGCTAACTTTAACAAAAGCCAACAGTAACAGATGGACTAGCAGTACTACGATCAACGCTGAATAAGAAGCCAGAATAAATTTCCCCAAATTGACAATTGCTTTGAAATTGCTAGATGCCAAGACGTTGGTCATTAAAGCAAACACCCCATAAGGCGTCAGACGCAACACCAAAGTCACAATGCGCATCACGATTTTGTAGAGGCTATCCATCAAATCAGAAAATGTTTGGGCTTCTTTTGGTGCTTTTCGTTTTACCCCCAGATAGGCGACCCCAACAAAGGCTGCAAAAATCACGACACCAATCGTACTAGTCGGTCGTGTCCCAGCCAGGTCAGCGAAGACATTTTTAGGAATGAAAGACAAAATCTGTTCTGGAATCGACAGAGAAGCGACTTCCGTCTGGCGTTCTGCCAATTCTGCGATGCGGGCGGTTTCTGCTGATCCCTGAGTGAAAGAAGCACCGTCCAAACCAAAAAGCATCGTCGAACCGATCCCAATCAATGCGGCAATGGCTGTAGTACTAAGCAAGACAGCCAAAACCGTGAAACTGATCTTGCCCAGCTGATTGCTTTCTTTCATCCGAGTGAAGGCACAAACGATGGAAACAAAGACTAACGGCATCACCAGCATTTGTAAAAAGGCGACATAGCCGTTGCCGACAATCTTCATCCATTCCAAAGAACCGGTCACAACTTTGTCTTCCGTCCCGAAGATCAGCTGCAGTGCCCCCCCGAAGATAATCCCGGCAAAAAGCGCCGTAAATACTCGAGTGGAGAATTTCAAATGTTTTTGCTGCATACGATAAAAGCCATACAGCGCCGCCACAAAGACGGCTAGAATAAGTACAATGAGCAGAGTTGTCATAGAATCAACCTTTCTTTTTCCAGCATTTTGCCCACACAAAAAGCGCGTCTTGCTCTCGGGACGGAGGACCACGAACAGGCTTTTAGAGAACTGGCGCTAGCCGGATTTGTTAAATGACAAGTCCGTCAAAGGAAGTAAAGGTTCCCAGTGACCATTCTTCAACAGTTCACTCTGATAACTTACTTATTATCAGTGACGACCTTATTATAGCGAAAGAGTTAAGAAATGTCTTTTCAAGAAACTCGGAAATTTTTATGAAAAAGGAGAACTATCTGATTTTCCTTTTTTGTCAAAATCTGATTTTCCCCTTACACAGCCACAGCTCGCTATTTTCCCACACTCATTTTCAATAGTAGCCCTAATGAATAGCTAACCAATCTCAGTCAAAGCCGCTGCAAAAATCAGTAAGATTTGAATCGCTAATCCTGGCGGTTATCTTGAAGAGTCATCGACCAATTCTGCAAAAAAAACAGAGAAGCTGCCAGCTTTTGGCCTGCCTCTCTGTTTTTTATTTATGATATTTTTCAAGTAATGGCAACGAACAAGCTTATGCCAATGCTCCCATTGGGTCCCATGGCGCCAAAACAGTTGGTTCAGCTTCAAAAGCTGCCAATTGATCAGCAGTCAGGAACTCTTTGCGAACGACGATTTGATAGGTGTATTGATCCATCCAGTCGTCTGACGCGACGAAGAAGCCGTTATCGCCGACTTTTTCACCCCAACTGTTTTCAACTTTCCATTTTGTGGATTTGCCATCCACAATGTCTACACCAGTCAAGACCATTGCGTGAGTCATCAAGCTTTCGCTAAAATCCAGACGTTGTGCTTTAGTCATCGTAAAGTCAATGTCAAACAAGTCATTCACATCATAGGCATCTAAAGCCATGATCCCTGATTCCCGTGTGGAAGATTGACCCACATCACAACCAAACCAGACAGACTCGCCAGCTTCCAATTGTGCAATAGCCAATTTTTTAAAGGTTGACATATCCACATTCAGATATTTAACATCTTTGCCCCCAACGACATTGCCCAACATTTCTACTGTGTAGGATTTGTCGTATGGCTTGTCAGCGGTTGGCGCATTGATAATTGACACGTAGTCATTCAGGTCGACACCGACGTATTTTTCATAGAAGCTTTGTGGTGTCAGGTTTTGATCGATATGGTAGTTTTTGTCTTCGTCTCGGTATTCAAAGTCGAATTCAGTCGGCGGAGTTCCCAAAGACATAGCCAAGAAGTTGTAGACGTTTTGCAACATATCCCCTTTAGCTGCCTGAATGGCATCAGCTGCCTGGCCTTCAGCAACCATTGTTCGCAAAGTAACGGCATCTTTGCGTAACAATTTGTTCAAATAGTTGTTCAAATCGCGAGAATTAGACGAGTTGCTGCTTTCTGGCATAACCGTTTTCGGAACCACACCGTATTTTTGGAAGATGGAAACAATCATATCCCATTGGCCGCCATCTTGTTGCGGTGTTTGCAACAAAAACGCCACTTTACGGCTTGTCAACTCTTGATCTGCCGTTGCTAAGATATTTTCATAGAAGTAGTTGGCTTTTTCATACTTGTCCCAGAAGAATGTATAGTTTTGAGACAATTCAAAATCCTTCAGTTTGAAACTGTTGAGCATTTTGTGGCGGAAAGTGTTCAATGCCGCAAACATCCAGCAACGGCCGGATTGCTTTTGATTGGCAACTTTACCAGTAGCAAGATCCAGGGAGAAAACCGGAACATTGTTGACTTGTGTCTCGAAGTTTTCTGCGGAAGCGGTGATGCCGTTTTTGATGACCCCGCGAGCCAAGGCGTTGTGTTTGTTGTTGGCATTGAAATCCGCCGCGAATTTGGTTGTCATTTCTTTGGTGATTTCTGACATGTGATTCATCCTTTCATTCATCAGACACGACTGCCACCCGACTTAACGACAGGGACAGCCGTTCTTTACTTGGGTCTAAGTGTCGCTTCCCAGCGACGCTTAGACACTTACGAAAACCATTGTACTCCTTTGATTTTCTGAAAACAAATAATGTGCAAAAATTCTGTAAAAACCATCATGACTCTAACGGAATCCTTGTTTTCTATTCAGATAAAAAGAATCACTACGCCAAGAGAACCATAAAACTTTCGCTAGCTGTCTTTGTTTTTTTATTTGAACAACGTCGGCCAATCAGCTTTGGTGTTTGCCTTTTTGTATTGTTTGTATTAATATTGATAATACAAAGAGGTGATCTTATGCTGCTTGAAATTGATACCCGCTCCGAGACCCCCATTTATCAGCAATTATGTGACCAAATTATTGTGGGAATTGCACGGCAGGAATTAGCCGTTGGTGAGACGCTTCCCACAGTTCGGCAGTTGGCAGACGAGTTGGGCGTCAACACCATGACGATTTCCAAAGCTTACAACTTATTGAAAGAGGCTGGCTACCTGGTAACTGACCGCCGAAAAGGTTCGATTGTCACCCGGCCGGATCCTTTTCCTGAAGTCGCTCTTTTGGATTGGCAAAAACGACTGGCACTGCTTTTAGCAGAAGCTCACGTCCATCAGCTGTCAAAAGAGCAAGCAGAAGCCGCTATTGCTGATATCTGGCAGACTTTTGAAAAGACAAATGAACAGCAAACCGATTAGTTTTATCAACCAAACACGACACGTTTTGCGTTACTAAAGGAGAAAAAAATCATGACGATTGATCTGAATCAATATTTACCAGTGCTGATTCCACTGATTATCCTGCAGGTGGGCCTGGCTATCTTTGCCATTGTTGATGTTTTGCGGCACCCCCACTATCGTTTCGGCAACAAACTGTTGTGGGTGCTGGTCTGTGGCCTAATCTCGTTTATCGGCCCAATCTGCTACTTCGCGTTCGGAAAAGGGGTAGAGGAATGAACGCCATCACATTGAGGGACGTCACCAAAAGCTTTGGTCAAAAAACAATCTTGGAAGGGTTGAATCTTACCGTTCCTCAAGGTAGCATATTTGGTTTCGTCGGCGAAAACGGCGCCGGTAAAACTACCACCATGAAACTGCTTTTAGGACTGTTGCCTCCTGACAGCGGCAAGATCACGATATTGGGAGAACCCGTCCGAATGGGTGGTTCTAGTACCAATCGAAACATCGGTTATCTGCCTGATGTTCCCAGCTTTTATTCTTATATGCGGGCCACCGAATACTTGCGGCTTTGCGGTGAAATTACCGACATGGATCCTCAGCAAATTTCAAAGCGCACCAAAGAGCTTCTACAGTTGGTGGGTCTCAGCAATGTCAACAAGAAGATTGGCGGCTATTCTCGGGGAATGAAGCAGCGGCTGGGATTGGCCCAAGCCTTATTAAATGAGCCAGCCATCTTGATCTGCGACGAACCCACTTCTGCTCTAGATCCCATTGGCCGTCGTGCTTTTTTGGATATCTTTGCCGGACTGAGACAAAAAACCACTGTCCTCTTTTCTACCCACATCCTAAATGACGTGGAAGCGATCTGCGATCATGTGGCCCTACTTCATAAGGGTCAGATTCAATTGGGTGGTCCATTAGATGAGATAAAGCAATCTTATGGTGCCTTTCAATATGAAGTGATTTTTACTGAAGTCAGCGCTTGCGAAAAATTGGCGGTGGCTTTACAAGTACAAACAGACCTCCCCGGCAGCGTTAAAACCTCTGGTGAAAGTCTGACAATTAGTGTTTCTCAGCCGGAGACAGAGGGTCGTAAGCTATTGAATCTCATCGAGAAACTGGCCCTTTTGCCTCGTAGTTTTCGTCTGGTTGAGCCAGACTTGGAACAGATTTTCTTAAAGGTGGTGGCTAACTCATGATCAGACAAACCGGCATTCAATTGAAGAAAGAATTTTTTGAAGCATGGCGTCGCAAACGCATTTTGGTATTGGTGATTGTCTTTGTCGCTACCGGACTGATGTCTCCCACCTTGGCCAAACTAACGCCGGAAATCATGAGGGCCGCACTGCCGGCAGGAATGGCTTTACAGTTGCCGGCTCCCAGCGCTGCTGACGCCTGGACACAGTTTTTCAAAAACAGTCTACAATTCGGACTTCTAGCAATGGTTTTGTTTCACGCGGATACATTGTGTGGGGAAATTGAACGAAGCACATTAGTAAATTTATTGACCAAAGGAATGAATCGGACCGCTGTCGTCTTAGGGAAGACCATGTATCTTTTGAGCATTTGGACATTGGGCTTTTGGGGCTCATTTTTGGTCAGTTGGGGCTACACTGGCTACTTCTTTCCTGACAGTGGCCAGCTTCATATCTTGACCAGTTGCCTATTGCTATGGCTTTACGGCGTTCTTTTCCTCAGCTTAATGATAACAGCCTCCGCCATTGCCGCCAGCAGTATGCAAAGCTTACTGTTGATGGCATTGGTATTAGGCAGCTCCATGTTGCTGGGGATTTTTCAAAAGATTAAAGACTACGATCCCTTCACACTGGGTAGCCGCAACTTGGAATGGCTGACAGGAAGTGCCAAAATCAGTCACAGTTGGCCGGCAATCTTGCTGGCACTGTTGTTAATACTAGTCGCTATCGGATCAGCTAACCGAATCTTTAGTCGCCGACAGCTTTGAAACGCTCTTTTTAACCCCTTGAGAAAGTAGGTATAATTATGGCTTTTGTCAACTTCATTCTGGTGGGTGTCTTAATTTTTCTGTATGTCATTATGGCCTTCAGTCTCGGGATTGCCGGCAAGCCTCATAAAAATGTAATCCTGGAAAATACACTGCCCACCGACAAATTAACTGCGCCGGAAACCCTGGCAATAATCAATAGCTACAAGCGCGCCTTATGGAAAACCGCCGCCGTGAGTTCGCTGTTGTCACTGACGATACTCATTTTCACCTACGATTCCTTGATAATGACCTTCTTTTGGCTGCTGATGCTGGTGCCTTTGACGGTTTTTTATGGAATTGAGATCCGGTATATTCGTAAAATGGCGCTGCTCAAAGCACAACTTGGCTGGCGGATTCCAGTAGAACCAATCATGGTGGATACTCGCCTAACCGTAGCCAAAAACAAACAAATGGTGGGTTTTGCCTGGTTGATTCCGCCACTAATCGTAACGTTGGGATTTACAATTTGGCAATTCAGCACTGATTTTGACGACAATTTAATGATGAATCTCGTTGCTATCTTTAGTTGGCTGCTCGCAGTTGGTTGCTGGTACTCTGTCAAGCGGCTACCTGTAATGGCACCCACAGATGATTCTGACTTGAACCGTCGCTACAATGACCTGACAAAACGTAGTTGGTCTCAAGTGGCTGTTGGAATTTCCTATGGATTTGTGGCCATCTTTCTTTTGTCGATTATCGGCCCACAGCTATCCGGACTAGGAGCCATTCTTTTAGCGATTGTCTCCTTCTTAACCATTTTTGGCAGTATCTTCTTGTGTATCGCTCACTTGTTGGGACTGCGAAAAAAGCAAGACGCACTATTAGCCCAGACAGAAGACTTCCGCTATGCTGGTGAAGATCGCTACTGGCTTTTTGGAGTTTATATCAACCCGGCTGATCACCGCTTGATGGTAGCTGATCGCATCGGTTTGAACATCTCTATGAATCTGGGTCGTCCAATTGGCAAAGTCCTCGTGGGGCTCATTGGTCTTTTGGTCCTCGGAGCGATGGTCATGACCTTACTTCCCACTTATCTATTGGACTTTAGTCATGAACCCTTTACAGGGGAAATAAATAATGGTGACGTGTATCTGTCAGCACCACTTTCCGGCAGTTCACAGATTCCCATTGAAGCAATCCAAAAAGCAGAACTCATCGATAAAATTTCGGATAGAGTCGCCAGTATCCACCGTACCAATGGCTATGGTGGTGCTTATTATCAAATCGGCCGTTTCACAGTCGATGGAAAACAGGCCGTCTTTTATCTCGACAATCGTTCTCAACCGTTACTCCATCTGGTCACTAGGGAAAAAGACTATTACTTCACCTTCAAAGAACCTGCACAGACAAAGGCCCTTTTTACTACCCTTCAAACCAAATTAAAGGAACTTCCTGCAAGCAGCTCTGAAAAATAAGCGTTATCATTTTTCTTTTTATCTTGCCGGTGCTAGACTTGTTTTAGAGGATGATGATCCGCTAAATTTTTGGAAAAGAGATGTTTCCTAATGGATAAAATCAAGGAATGGTTAGCTGATGGTGGCGAGATTTTCGTAGTTCAAGAAGGCGAAGGCGGCTACAAAATTCGAGATTACGACGAGTTGACCGCATTGAAGATGCCCAAGCGCGCAGATGGACTGGCAGAAGCGGTCATCATCGAAAAAGGTGATAAAAGCTCGAAATCCACTGCCAATGTTCCAGCATTGGCAGACTTACTTGCCGAGATTGAACGCATGGTCACTGATTTCAACAGTTGACGCTATGTATACTGATAAAAATCACTACTTTTTAGCTATTAATTTGGCAATCAAAAAGTGGTGCTTTTTTTCTTTTTTTGATAGCCATCAGCTGCAGCCCCTGAAGACAGCAAAAAAACCTTTCGCATATGCGAAAGGTTTTTTAGACTCCGGCAGTAGGACTCGAACCTACGACATCATGATTAACAGTCATGCGCTACTACCAACTGAGCTATGCCGGAAGATTAAACAATAAGGTTTAGCCAACGAAATGCCAGCCAACCGTTACAAATATAGTATCAAGTTCTCCGCCTTTTGACAATACTTTTTTAAGCATTTTTTCAAGAGAAAAGGCAAAGCCTCTGCCCCTACCAAGACCTTGCAAAACTGTTCGTTTCCTCAGACAGCTATCACTTGTAAAAAGGCGCCAACTGAGTAGAATAATAGCAGCCAGTGACAAAGTACTCGCTACTAAGAAACAGTTGAACACAGGACTGTTTTTTTCCGTCTTGTTCTAAATACGGCCGAATACGAAGAAATCAGGTGAGCTTATGCCAATGCGCCACGCAAAACCACGAAAACACCATCTCGTTTTGCTTTTTAGCTGCCTACTAGTGGCAGGTGCACTTATCATTTTAACCAATAACTCCTGGACAGATAAAATTTTAGGCCTCTTTCAGTCAGAAACCGTCCTTCCGGTTTCCAAGGCGACTGCTTTAACACAGTTGATAGACGCGCCTTCTGCCGATGATTACGCCTCTTTGCAAAAAACGGTTGTCACGGAGGGAGCAGACGAGTGGGACCAAAAGATTAGCGAGACCGGCTTTATTGGCAGTGCCTTACTCATCAAAAACGGTCGGATCCTATTGAATAAAGGCTACGGTCTGGCCGATGCTCAAACACAACAACCCAATACACCCCAGTCTCACTATCAGATTGGTTCCATTCAAAAAAGCTTTACCGGTTCCCTGATTATGCAGGCGATTGCAGCCGGCAAACTGACTTTTCACACGGCCCTCAGTGACTTTTATCCTGAGCTTCCGGCAGCTGAGACCATTACCATCCGCAACCTTTTAGAAATGACTTCCGGCTTGAGACTGCCGACAATACCTGATTTCGTCACAACTGACAGTGACCTGATCGCTTTTGTCAAAACCCACACCACCTTAAAGAATCAAGGACATTACTTTTATTCTCCGGTGAATTTCATAATACTGGCAGGAATTTTGGAACAGCTTTATCAAACCGATTATCAGACATTGTTTCAAAAAGCTTATCAGCAGCAATTGGGTCTAACCTCTACCGGTTTTTACGAAAACTGGCCGAAAGACCCCCTGCGAACTCATTCTTATAAGCAAGCCGAGGGTGATCCTTATGCCGAAGAAATCAATGAAACCCCTGCTAGCTTTGCCCATGAACTGGGAACCGGCAATGTCTCCATGGACATTCGCGACCTCTATTGGTATTTCCATCAATTACTTGCAGGTCAGGTGGTAGACAAAAAGGTACTGGCAAATCTCTGGGCTGCCAACAACGAGCCTGCCTATCGCAGTGGCTCCTATATTTATCCGGACCACATCCGTGCCCATGGTAGTGAGCAAGGCCAACGAGCCATGGTGCTTCTAACACCAGATGCCAAAAGTGGGGTGATTCTTTTAACCAACAGCAATCAGCCTGAACCCTACACACAGTTGATCACTCATTTATTTGACGGAATCACAGGAACGAATGCCGCCTTTTAAGACAAAAAAGCTGCAGCGCGTCATCATCTAAATGACAGCTAGCTGCAGTTTTTACGTTTTACAATCTTTCCTGTTTTATTCTCTACTTGATTAACTGGATATTCGCCTTTTTTAAGATCAAAGGATGGCATTTGGCAAAAGAACACGCCTGCGACAACTTCCAAAATGCCACCACAAAAAAAGGTTTTCCAAACGAGTGCTTGGAAAACCTGAAAGCCACTTAACGGACTTGAACCGTTGACCCCTTCCTTACCATGGAAGTGCTCTACCAACTGAGCTAAAGCGGCATGTTATAAAAACAGATTAAAAAAATAAAATTTGTAGGTAATGACACATCACCACAAGCAGTCACGTCAATTATCTTGTTATTCTAATGACGAGCACAAATGAAATTATAAGGTATCCCGACAATGAAGTCAACACTTTTGAAGTGGAAAACGTAAAAAATCACTAAAAATTCTTGCTACCCTTTTAACAGGGAGAAAAAGCCCGTCATAGCAGACTTCTTCACCCTTTTTCACTTAATACCTCTGCTAATCTAGTTCAATTCAGTAGTGATTAAGTCTGCCAGCGCCAAAGGGGTTTCTACCAGATATTTTGCCCCGGCTGTCGCCAACTCTTGCTGATCGCCAAAGCCCCACAAGACTCCCACCGGTGTTACACCATTCAAGGCGCCGCCAATCATATCGTGTTCCCGATCTCCAATCATCCAAGCTTGCTTTTTATCTTTTGTACCAGCAGCTGCTAAGGCATAAGCCAACACAGCCTCTTTTGCCACTCGTTCTCCTGCCATATCGGCACCATAGATCCCGTCAAAGTGAGCGGCCAATTGAAAATGCTCTAAAATCTGCTTTGCAAATACTTCCGGTTTCGAAGTCGCTAGGTATACGCTGATTTCCGGATCACGACCCAATTGTGCCAATAAGGTTGCAATGCCGTCGTAGACCTGAGCTTGGAAAATCCCGCCAGCGCGATAATTTTCCCGATAATAAGCGACTCCTTCAGCCGCGCTTTCTGGTGACAAGCCTAATTTTTCAAAGGATTTACTCAGGGGCGGACCAATAAAACTCCGTAGCTGTTCATCTGTCAAAGGCTCCAGCTGCATTTTGGCCATTGCGTAGCGGACAGATGCGAAAATTCCTTCAGAGGAGTCTACGATTGTTCCATCCAGATCAAAAAAAAGTGACTTCATCTTATTTCCTCCTATCGATCCCGTCGTTGCGATCGTCAGTTACATCCATTATAACGTGAATTTGTCGCTAAAAGCAGAACTCTTGCTAAGAAAAACAAAAACCTTTATACTTACTTTTAGTAAGGTATCGATTAACAACTAACTCGTTGGACCACTTAAAATTTGAACTTTCGTTGCTATTTTGTTGCGGCGACTGTCATTCAGGAGGAAATAAAAATGGACACACAAATTAGAGGATTACATCACGTTACTGCAATGACATCCAGTGCGAAAAAGATTTACCGCTTCTTTACTGATATCTTAGGACTACGGATGATCAAAAAAACAGTCAATCAAGACGATATCGAAACGTATCATCTGTATTTCACCGATGATTTGGGTTCGGCCGGCACGGACATGACTTTCTTTGACTTCCCTCATGTTCCTAAGGGTACAAAAGGCACCAATACCATTTCCCGAACTTCTTTTCGAGTGGCCGATGATGCTGCTTTGGCGTGGTGGGCTGACCGCTTTACCACCCATGCTATTCAACACGGTGACATTCAAGAACGTTTTGGCAAAAAATATTTGGAATTTGAAGACTTCGACAATCAACGCTATCAATTGATCTCAGATGAAAAAAATACCGGCGTTGCTGGTGGAACCCCATGGAAAAACAGCAACGTACCAGCAGATAAAGCAATCATCGGCTTAGGACCGGCTTTTGTCAGCGTCCGCAATTTTGACCATATGAATTTAGTGTTGGTCAATGTACTAGGCTTTGAAAAGACAGCTGAAGACGGTGACATGACCTTGTATGAAATCGGTGAAGGCGGCAATGGCGCATCAATCATCGTAATCCACGACGACCAGTCTCCAGATGCTGGTGAAGGTTACGGCAACGTTCATCACTTGGCACTGCGAGTGGCTGACAAAGAAGCGCTGGAATGGTGGATCAAACGCATCAACGATTTAGAATTTCCAAACTCCGGTTTTGTGGAACGCTTCTACTTCGAATCAGAATATTTCATGGCAGCACCTAACGTTCTCTTTGAATTAGCTACGGATGGCCCTGGCTTCTTACAAGACGAAACCTACGAAACTGCCGGCGAAATTCTCTCTTTGCCACCATTCTTAGAACCTAAGCGGCAAGAGATTGAAGAATACGTCCGCGAGTTTGACACTTCTGACGCCAACCAAAAGCGGCAATAATATTCACTTCCAACAAGCCCTACTTTCGCAGCGGGGCTTGTTTTTGTGTATGATAGAGAAAAGGTAGTCTTGCCTATTTGAAAGGATGAATCGCTATGTCCCATTACCATTATTCCGCCGACCAACTCAGCCAGAAGCAGGCTTACAAATTTCTCACCGGAGCGATTGCCCCACGTCCCATTGCCTGGATCAGCACCCACAACCTCGAAACCCGTGTGACAAATTTGGCCCCGTTTAGTTTCTTTACGATACTCAGTAGTCGGATTCCCTTAGTCATGTTATCTGTCAATCGCCGACCAGACGGTACACCAAAAGATACCGCCCGTAATCTCCTAGCTGCTCAAGAAACGAAAAACGAAACAGCGCGTACAGCCGGTGTGATCCACATCGTGACACCGGAGCTATTGTCGGCTATGAATCAAACCGCGGCTTCCCTCTCTTTTACAGATAGCGAGCTGGAGTTGCTGCCCGACGAGCTGCAACTACTTCAGGAAAAAGATGCTCCACTGGCAGTGGAAAATGCAAAGATTCGGTTCAATGTCCGCCCATTTCAACACCAGCTCCTAACCGATCGCAGTGACCTGCCTATGACTGATATCTTTTATTTAGAAGTCACTGATTTCTATTTCGATGAAACTGTCTTTGATGCTAAGCGAGAATATATTTTGACAGAAAAGCTGGCGCCAGTCGCTCGGTTGGCCGGCAATGATTACAGCCACTTGGGCCTCTTAGAAACGCTGAGACGCCCGGATTAAGCTAGGAGATGTCACCCATGAACCAATTGAAGATTCACCCTGTTAATCAAACCAACTGGCGGGAAGTTGCTGCCTTGACAGTTGCCCCTCAGCAATCCCATTTCATTGAGAGTAACCAGCAGTCCTTACTGGAAGCAGCTTACGACCAATCTTTGATGTGGCGCCCTTTGGCATTATTTAACGGAGACATTGCGGTGGGCTTTGCAATGGTAGGTGCTTACGATGCCGGTGAACATAGTGTCTGGCTGGATCGTTTTATGTTGGATTATCACTTTCAAGGTAAGGGCCTTGGAAGTAACTTTCTAAAATTATTGACGACATTTCTCTTTTCTGAATTTCCCGTCTCTAAAATTCTTCTCAGCCTCCATGAAGAAAATTCAAATACCGCAGCTCTTTATCGACAGCATGGTTTTCAAGACAGTGGCCGTTATGATCCTGAAAACGGCGAAAGAATCTATGTATTGCTGCGGACAGACCGGTACTAGTATCTCGTCAGCTTGTGTCCTAGTCCTATTACTTGTCATTTAAGCACGAGCAAAAAAAGAGCTCAAGCCAGAATTTCTCTTGCTTGAGCTTTTTTACTAGTTTGATTTGAAGCTATCAACACCATTTGACAAAGAGCCTTTAAATCGTATTTTAGATAAAAAAAAGACAGTACCTATACTGTCTTAAAAGTACTCCGGCAGTAGGACTCGAA
>NZ_MAEH01000013.1 GCF_009933135.1 Candidatus Enterococcus leclercqii | reverse complement strand
AAAGGTCTAAGTTGTTGTTGCTAATTGTTTCAGCAACTTTTAAATCATATCAGACGAGCAACCGCTTGTCAACATTTTTTCAAAAGTTTTTTTCGCTTTACCAAATCCAAGGAGCAGAAGCAACTCGTTTATGATATCGCATAGATTGTTATTTGTCAACAACTTTCTTTGCGTTTCATAGCGGATATTGACGCCTCTATCTCAGCAACTCCGTTATAATATCATGCCGTTTGTAACGGGTCAAGTCTTTTTTTACTTTGTTGAAAAGATCTTTTCCCTCAATCGGACAAGTAATAATATAGCAATTCTTAAACCAAAAAGCAACACTAAAACACAAGTAACTACGGCTTTTTCAGAAATACGAATGTTGCTGTTCAATTCCATTCAATCATTCATAAAAATGACCTAAATCACCCAAAAAACTGCTTCAGTCAACGTGTTCTTTCGGATTCTTTCTTGCAAGAAAGTAAGTTATAAAAAATAGCGGGGTCGTTTTCAAGTGACAAACGGCCCCGCTACTTTTAATTTTCAATCAAATTCTCTGCATCCTCTTTGATAGGTAAATAAATTTTGAAAATCGTTCCTTGTCCCAATACACTGTCAGCGGCAATACGGCCCTTATAGCTTTCAGCTAACTGCTTAGCGATTGAAAGACCTAAGCCATTGCCTCCTTTGGTACGAGCCCGGGCTTTATCCACGCGATAAAAGCGATGGAAGATTTTCTCCAAGTCTTCAGCAGAAATCCCCTCGCCGAAATCTTGGATGGCAACTTCAAATTCCCGACCGACTATTCGGATGCTCATATTGATTTCCTTGCGATCAGTAGAATATTTGACGGCATTGTCTAAAATGATAATAATCAGTTGTTCAAAATGGTTGCGATAGATTTTTAACTGAACCTCATCGTGCAAATCATCGTCTAGCGTAAATGTAAATTCCGGGTAGAGCATAACAAAGTTGTTAAAGACCTGATGAGTGACTTCTTTCGCACTGGTTACTTCATTTCCATAATGCATCTCGACTTGTTCGGCACGGGAAAGATCCAACATTTCCTGAACCAAAGTTTTCATACGACTTAACTCTTGAATACTCGCTGCCAATGCCTCATCCAAAATTTCAGGGTCTTTTTTCCCCCAACGCTGCAACATGCTCAAGTGCCCCTCCATAATTGCCACAGGGGTGCGCAGTTCATGTGAGACGTCTTCTACAAATTGCTTCTGTTGGTCCATATAAATCCGCATCCGATCCAACATATCATTGAAAATTTCTGCTAAATCAGTCAATTCGTCATTTGTTCCAATCTCCGGCATCTGGACGTCAGACAAAGGATCTTCTCTGATCGTATCCATCGTGTCTCGCAGAACTTTCAGCGGCTTCAAGAAATACGTTGAAAGAAAGAACCCTAGAACACTGCTTAGTATCAAAGAAACAACTTCCAAAACAATCAGTGTAACCAACAGTCGGCTGCGAATATCATAGAAGGCAGATAACTCGTAAAAGCTCTGAATATAGCCAATTTTTTCCCGCGTCTTCTTCGAATAGATGGGTTCCACCGAGATAAAACCGGTTCGTTCGCCTACAGTGGTGATGGTAGGATCTTTTCGTTGCATCTGACTCAAGGGCATGTCTTGATCAATCGTCTGCAACACTACCTGCTTATCCAAATTATAAGCATAAAAGTGCATGACTTCTTGGCCGATAAAGGAAATATACGGGTCAATAGTAAGAAGGTTCCCCTCCAGATCGGGTACCTGGCCAATTCGAGTATCGTTAACGCCTTGCTTAGTTAGCGCTGATCCTGTCAGATAATGATATGCCTGCTCCGACGTAAGTTCTTCGTCGGCATCGGCTAAGCGGGAAGTAATTTCCGACATGGTTTGCTCGATATTCTTCCGCTCATTGGCTACGATCAAATTCACGGAAGACTTATAGGTGATTACAGCAAAAATAGTAAAGACAACAAAGATAAAGAAAGAACTGGCAAAAGCCCACTTTGCAGTCAAAGATGGGCCTTTGAGTTCTCTTTTGTCCTCTACTATCGTTTTTTTCGTGGTTTTATCCATGTGTTTACGAGCGCATCACATAGCCGGTGCCGCGAACAGTCTGAATATAGCTTTCTTCACCAGGTACGTCGATTTTATTCCGTAAGTACCGAATATAAACATCCACAACATTCGTTTCAACTTCGGTTTCGTAGCCCCATACTTTGTTAAGCAATACATCCCGTGCAAGCACCACATTGACATTTTCCATCAAAGTCAGCAGCAATTCATATTCCCGTTTGGTCAATTCGATGACATCGCTGCCGCGACGCACGACACGGTTTTCCTTTTCAATGGTCAAGTCTCGATAAGTGATTGTCGTTTGTTTGGCAACATTCTTATCCCCTTCGATATCAATCCGCCGTAAAAGTGCTCGTAAACGCGCCAAAAGCTCTTCAATGGCAAAAGGTTTTACGATGTAATCGTCGGCACCGTGATCCAAGCCAGAGACCCGGTCAATAACTGAATCCCGCGCAGTCATCATAATAATCGGGGTATTCTTGGCCTGACGAATTCGACGACAAACTTCCAACCCGTTTAGTTCTGGCAGCATCAAATCTAAAAGGATTGCATCCCATTCGTTATTTAACGCAGCTTCCAATCCAGTTCTGCCATTGTAATGCACCTCTGTGTTGTAGCCTTCGTGGGTTAACTCCAACTCTACAAAACGAGCGAGATTCTTCTCGTCTTCAATAATCAAGATATTACTCATCGATCTAACAGTCCTTCTCTCCACATGTATTCTTTTAGGTGAACTTTTGTTTTCTTATTAAAATACTATAGCCAGTTTATCATGAAAGCGCCAAATTAAAAAGAGCTATGTAATAAAGATATGAGTTTTTATAAGCTTTTATAAAAACAGTCTTCATTTTTCAAAACAACACTTTTCTTCAGTGATCATTTTTGATTTCATTGAGTCAAAAAAAGACCCGATCTTTGCGACCGGGTCGTAAGCAATTTATTCTTCGTGATACCAACTGTAGTGGAAAATGCCTTCACGATCTGTACGTTCGTAGGTGTGGGCGCCAAAATAGTCCCGCTGTGCTTGAATGATATTCGCAGGTAACCGTTCAGAACGATAAGAATCAAAGTAAGCAATCGCAGAAGAGAAGGTCGGAACCGGTACCCCTGCTTGAACGGCGATAGCGACTACCTCCCGAACCGCCTGTTGATATTTTTTAGTAATTTCAACAAAGTAATCGTCCAGTAAGAGGTTTTCCAAATCCGGTGTCTTTTCATACGCATCAGTGATTTTTTGCAAGAAGCGCGCCCGAATAATACAACCTGCTCGCCAGATTTTAGCAATTTCTCCAAAAGGCAGATCCCAATCAAATTCCTTCGAAGCCGTTCGTAATTGCGCGAATCCTTGCGCATAACTCATGATTTTACTGAAATACAACGCTTCACGGATTTTTTCTACTAATTCTTTTTTGTCCCCGTCAAAAGTAAAAGCTGCAGGTTCAGGGAGAATCTTGCTGGCGTTGATCCGTTCTGCTTTATATGCTGAAATATAACGGGCGAAAACTGATTCAGTGATCAGTGGTAATGGTACACCCAAGTCCAGGGCACTTTGAGACGTCCATTTCCCAGTTCCTTTGTTACCGGCAGCATCCAAAATGACATCAACGATTGGCTGTCCAGTCCCAAGATCATCTTTTCGCGTCAGGATATCGGCAGTGATTTCAATCAAATAGCTATCCAATTCGCCTTCGTTCCACTCTTTGAAGATGTCAGCCATTTCTTCAACAGACAATCCTAAAATATTCTTCATCAAATCATAAGACTCAGCAATCAGCTGCATATCTCCGTATTCGATCCCGTTATGGACCATTTTAACGTAATGGCCTGCACCATTTGGCCCAATATAGGTCACACAAGGCGCGCCGTCTTCTGCCTTAGCAGAAATCTGTTCTAAAATTGGAGCAACCAGCTCATAGGCTTCTTTTTGCCCCCCAGGCATGATGGAAGGTCCTTTCAGTGCCCCTTCTTCGCCGCCGGAAACCCCAGTTCCGATGAAATTGATTCCGGAATTGGCTAATTCTTCATTTCGCCGAATCGTATCTTTAAAGAAGGTATTCCCGCCATCAATCAGGATGTCTCCTTTATCCAGATGAGGCAGCAACTCTTTAATCGTCGCATCAGTCGGCCCGCCGGCTTTAACCATTAAAAGAATCCGTCGCGGCTTTTCGATTGCTGCCACAAACTCTTCAATCGAATAAGTCGGTAAGAAATTTTTATCTGGATGTTCTTTTACGACTTCTTCCGTCTTCGCTCCTGTCCGATTATATAATGCGACGGAATACCCGCGGCTTTCGATATTTAAAGCCAGGTTTTTACCCATGACCGCCATTCCCACGACACCAATTTGCTGTTTTGTCATGTTCATTCCTCCAATAGTGTGAAATACTCAATTGATCTTACCTATTATAGCCCAAAATAAGCCACTGGCAAAGCCAGACAGACCACAAAAGTCAGCGCTGGTTTACGAGGGTTCGTAAATTTCACCTTGTTTTAGTCCCTCAGACTGACACAACAATATAAAGTTGTAAAATCCGCGCTATCTTTGCGGTTCATAAGTCCATGCAGAGGCGGGGTTCAAGATGATTTCTCGCCATTTCCAAAAAAGAGGACTTGGTGCTTTCGTAGCTTGATTGAGTAATCATGTTTGGACGAACGTAGAGTTTCTGTTTAATCACCCCTGGCTTTTCCTTGAACAAAAACAAACAACCCCCGAGACTCCATGGTTAGTCTCGAGGGTTAACGGTCATTTTCAGTTTAAAACGACTTATGCTTCTGCTTTGGTTGTCACGTCTTTACCGTCGTAGTAGCCGCAGTTGGCACATACGTGGTGGCTCTTTTTCAATTCACCACAGTTTGGACATTCGTTCAAACCGTTGATGGTCAATTTGTAATGAGTGCGACGTTTGTTTTTCTTCGCTTTAGAAGTTTTTCTAGCTGGTACTGCCATTTCTCAATACACCTCCTTGTATTTGAAAACGCGAAAAATCCGCGCGATTTATTCCAATCTTACTCGTTATCTTCATCGTCGGAAACATCCAACAACTGAGATAATTTGGCAAGACGAGGATCGATAGTTGGTGCAGCCTGTTCTTTCTGCTGCAGATAGTCAGCCTCTGAGATAACTTCCCAGTCCTGACCCTTTGGTAAAGCATGCGATGCTTTTTCAGCTTCGGTCAAAATCTGCATGGGAATCTCCAATAAGATATTGTCCAAAACCGACTCGACAGTGTCCAACGTCTGACCTTCTAAAATCAAAATTTCGTGTTCGGGCACTACATCGGAACGAGTTTGAAACTGCTCTGGTGTCATGAACTGTTCAGTTACTGAAAAATCTAGCGGCAATTCCACCGGTTCCAAGCTTCTTGAAGAAGGAACGGTCAACGTAACCTGCACACGATAGTTTAACAAGTAGCCGTGATCGTCGATAGTCACTGTTCCTGCAACTTCAGCAGGCTCAGCAGCGAGAATCTGATCATCGCGTTTCAATAATGCTGTTTTGACATCCAGGACTTCTTGAAACGCTGCTCCGGTTTCCCGAAACTTGCGCAATTCCTGTAAAGACCACTTCATAATTATCACCTCTAAGCAACAAAAGCTATTATACAGGCTGTATTTTAGCTTGTCAATGAAATTTTCTTGACACCTTTTCATGATAGAAAAACAGCCACTGCCGGTGACAGTGGCTGCAATAATCAATGGATCGAACTGTCAATTAGATGGCTGTTGTTTCTCCGCGGTAAACAATCCCACGACGAGGGTCAACAGTTACCAATTCACCGTCTTCAATTGTTGTTGTAGCATCTTTGGCACCCACGATAACCGGGATGTCTTTAGCGATACCTACAACCGCAGCGTGAGATGTCAAGCCACCTTCTTCAACGATTACAGCTGCCGCTTTTTCGAAAGCTGGCATATATTCTTTGTCAGTTGTTGGAACAACCAGAACCATACCATCTTTTGCTTTAGCGATTGCTTCCTCAGCTGATTTAGCAACGACTGCGTTCGCAACGACTGTCTTTTCACCGACGCCTTGTGCTTCCAACAATTTTGAACCGATCAATTGAATCTTCATAACGTTTGTCGTTCCCCGTTCACCGACAGGAACACCTGCAGTGATCAAGATCAAATCGCCTTCTTTAGCAAAGCCAAGATCAACGGCTTTTTTAGTTGCCAAGTCAAACATTTCATCAGTTGTTGAAGGTTTTTCAGCAACTGTCGGATAAACACCCCAGTTTAACATCAAGCCACGTTTTGTGCGTTCGTCAAAAGTTACAGCCAAGATATCTGCATCTGGACGGTATTTAGAAATCATACGTGCAGTATGGCCAGATTCAGTAGCGGCAACGATTGTTTTAACGCCCAAGTTTTTCGCAGCCCGAGCTACAGCAATACCGATTGTTTCAGTTACATCAGTTTTGTCGAATTCGTTGATTTGGAATGTGCCCAATTCTTGCAGGGCTTTTTCAGCTTCCATGTCAATACGAGCCATTGTAGCAACAGCTTTTACTGGGTAGTCGCCGTTTGCAGATTCGCCAGACAACATGGTTGCGTCAGTTCCGTCAAAGACAGCATTGGCAACGTCAGAAGCTTCCGCGCGAGTTGGACGAGGGTTTTGTTGCATAGATTCCAACATTTGTGTTGCAGTAACAACTACTTTACCGGCAGCGTTACATTTTTTGATGATCATCTTTTGAACCATTGGTACTTCTTCAGCTGGAATTTCAACACCCATGTCCCCACGAGCAACCATGATACCATCAGAAACTTTGATGATTTCATCGATATTGTCGATACCTTCTTGAGATTCGATCTTAGAGATGATTTGAACGTGAGTCATGTTCTTTTCTTCTAAGATTTCGCGAATATCCAGAACGTCTTGGGCTTTACGAACGAAAGAAGCTGCGATGTAGTCGATTTCGTTGTCCAAACCGAAACGGATGTCGCCAGCGTCTTTTTCAGTGATACCTGGCAAGCTGATAGAAACGCCAGGTGCATTGACACCTTTACGAGAGCCTAAGATACCAGCATTTTGAACTTCAACAACCAATTCTTTGTTGGCTTCGTCTTTTTCCAAAATCTTCATGTCAATCAAGCCATCGTCAAACATGATGTGGCCGCCAACATGAACGTCGTCATACAGGCCTGGGTAAGTTACAGCGATTTTTTCTTTGCTGCCTTCCAATTCGCCATCCATGGAAATACGAGTTTTGTCGCCGATTTCAAACGGAATTTTACCAGTTTCAGTACCTTGAACAGTAGTACGGATTTCCGGACCTTTTGTATCAAGCAAGATCGCTACGTCTTTACCAGTTTTCGCAATAGCTTCACGAACCAGGTTCATCCGTCCCAATTGTTCTTCGTGATCCCCGTGAGAGAAGTTGAAACGGAAAACATTGGCGCCTGATTCGATGAGTTGGGAGATAATCTCCACGTTATTACTTGCTGGTCCTAAAGTACTAACGATTTTTGTTTTTTTCATTACTGAACGCTCCTATTCCTTTATTTAAAAAAGCTGCTTTAAGCTCTTTTTTCAAGTTTCATGCTGCCCTTGATCTTGTCGCAGAAAATCAGAAGGACAATTGTTTGTTCAAGTCATACAATGAAAGATCAGGTTTGTGTTTGTGATTTTCCAAAGTATCGATGATATCCGCTGCAACGACTTGGTTGTCTAACATCCCGATGCACAATCCGCCTTTGCCTTGTTCCAAAAGTTCAACTGCATATGCACCGAATTTAGAAGCCAAGACACGGTCGCGGGCACTTGGAGAACCGCCACGAACAACGTGACCCAAAATAGAAACACGGGTATGGTAGTCCCCATATTCAGAGAGTTTATCCGCAAACTCGTTGCCGCCCATCACACCTTCAGCCAAGACGATCAAGCAATGTTTTTTACCACGATCGCGGCCTTCTTGGATACGCTTAGCAACAGCTGCCATATCAAAGTCGTGCTCAGGAATGATGATTTCATCTGCACCGCCGGCTACACCAGACCACAAAGCAATATCACCAGCACCCCGGCCCATTACTTCGATGACAAATGTCCGAACGTGAGAAGTCGCCGTATCACGAATCCGGTCAAGGGATTCTAAAACGGTGTTGATTGCTGTGTCGAAACCAACTGTAAAATCAGTTCCTGGAATATCGTTGTCAATCGTTCCTGGAATACCAACTGCCGGGAAGCCGTGACGTGTCAGTGCCATCGCGCCATGATAAGAACCATCACCGCCGATAACTACCAGACCTTCGATACCGAATTTTTTCAATTGCTCGATCCCTTTTAGTTGCCCTTCTTGAGTAGCAAATTCAGGATAACGAGCAGAGTATAAGAATGTACCGCCTCGTTGGATCTTATCGCCTACGTCGGCAACATCCAAACGACGGATATCACCTGCTACCAGACCGGCAAAGCCATAGTTAATCCCGTAGACTTCTAAACCGTCGTAGATCCCTTTGCGGACAACGGCGCGAATCGCCGCGTTCATCCCAGGAGCGTCACCGCCACTGGTCAAGATTCCGATGCGTTTCATTAACCATTCACCTCATTAAATGTTGTTTTGTTCGGTTTGATACAAATAATACCTGTTAGGCATTAACCACGAGTAACATTTTACCATTAAATCCTTGAAATGTCTTGATTATCCTACAACAATTTGAAAAAAATGAAAACGGAAGGTATTATTTACTGAAAAGCACATGTAAGCTATTTAAATACAACATTCTCTGAACCCAGTAAGCCTGCTAGTTCACTGCTTACCGCCGCCGAATTTTCGATTTGATTTTCATGAGAGAGAATCTTTTTCACACCGGAAGCTGCATAGACCAATATCACCGGCACATCCCCGGGATGACTGCGAATCAGGTGTAAAAGCTGATTCAAATCAGCCGCGGTTTCCTTTTCTGGCAGAATGCGTAAATAGCAGGTCGTCTGGCTTAATTGTTCTTGCGCTTTTTCTGCGGGCAGCAACCGCTCCGCAATCAGCTGCAGCTCTTGATTGTACTTGCTGACTTCCCCTTTTCCTTCAATATAAATGACATCCCCCACTTCAAAGGTCTGTCGCACTTGTCGGTATAAGTCAGGAAAAATCGTCACACTCAGTTCACCTGTAGGATCATTACCTTCTAAAAAGGCCATCTGATCGCCTTTTTTAGTACGGATCTCGCGAATATTCCGCAAATATAACAAGACTTTTGCTTTTTCACCTGCCACAAGTTCTGTGATATGGTGAATGTGTGCTCGTTCTTGCAGCAGGCCATACTTTTCTACCGGATGACCTGACAGATAGACCCCCAGATACGCTTCTTCTAAATCCAACTTTTCTTCCAATGAGTATTCCCGTACATCAGTTACCTTCAGAGTCATCAAATCTAACAAATCCATACTACCGCCACTGTATTGGATATTTTGAATTTTCCCTTCCAATTCACTCATGAGTTGGCGACGATTTTCTTCAATCTCATCGAATACTCCAACTTGGATCAACGGTTCTAAGATATCGGTTTTACGCCATTTATTATCGATGCGGTATAAAAAATTATCCAGGGAAGTATAAGGCCCGTTGCGCTTGCGCTCTGCCACCACGTCAGCGATAAAGTCTCGTCGTAAGCCTTTGACGGCACCCAAGCCGAAGCGAATCGTTTTCAAATCCTCCAGATAAAAGCCAAAACTACTTTTGTTGATGGTGGGCGGCATGATTCGAATGCTTCTTTTTTTGGCTTCTGCCAGATACTCCTTGATTTTACCAGTATTGCCCCGGACAGATTGAAGGAGTGCCGCAAAAAACGGTCCCGGGTAATGGACTTTCAAGTACCCCATTTGAAACCCAACAAACGAATAGGCAAATGCGTGGGAACGATTAAAGCCGTAGCCGGCAAAACGCTCAATGTAGCCATAGACCTCCTCTGCTTTTTCTCGAGAATGCCCTTGAGCGACAGCACCGGTAACAAAATTTTGCCGCTGTTCGTCTAGGATTTCTTTCTTTTTCTTTCCCATTGCGCGGCGCAAAAGATCCGCTTGTCCTAAAGAAAAACCCGCCATCTTATTGGCCACCTGCATAACTTGCTCCTGATAAACCATAATCCCATAAGTATTTTTCAGAATTGGGCGCAGGCTTTCATCCAGATAGGTAACTTTCTCACGACCTTTTTTCCGCTGAATAAAGTGATCAATGTTTTGTGCAGGGCCAGGACGATACAAGGCATTGACAGCGGCGATTTCTTCGATATTCTCCGGCTCCAAGCGGCGCAGCACATTGCGGATTCCAGCAGATTCAAATTGAAAGATTCCCGCAGTATCCCCTCGTTGAAATAGAGCCAGTGTCTCAGGATCATCCAATGCGATGTCTTTTTGTGACAGAGTTTGACCGGTGACCTTTTTGATTCCCCGCAAGGTATCATCAATGATTGACAAATTTCGCAGTCCGAGAAAATCCATCTTCAACAAGCCGACAGTTTCGACATCATTCATAGTAAACTGAGTCAGCAAGATGTCATCTGATCCAGCCTGTAATGGAACGAGCTCCAACAAGTCCCTATCGCTGATTACCACACCCGCTGCATGGGTGGAAACATGGCGAGGCAGGCCCTCCAAAATTAAAGCCACTTCAAACAATGTCTGGTTTTTGGGACTTTGGCTCACTAAATCTCGTAATGCTACCGATTGATCGTAGGCTTCTTTTAATGTAATTTTACGGCCGTTTCCTAAAGTGGGTACCGCTTTTGACCAACGATTGGCTTCTGATTGTGACAAGCCGAAAACCCGCGCCGTATCCTTCAGCACCATCTTAGCTGCCATGGTACCGAAAGTTGCAATTTGGGCCATTTTTAATCGTCCGTATTTTTCTTGTACATAGCGCAGCACTTCTTGGCGCCGATTGTCAGGAATATCCAGGTCAATATCCGGCATACTGTAACGCTCAGGATTCAAAAAGCGTTCAAACAACAGGTCGTAACGGATTGGATCTACGTCGGTAATTGACAACACATAGGCCACCAGAGAACCTGCAGCAGAACCTCGGCCAGCCCCGGTTACAATCCCGGTACGATGAGCGAAATCCATCACATCCCAAACAATTAGAAAGTAATCGTCAAAGCCCATCTGATGAATGACTGAAAGCTCGTAGTCCAGGCGTTTTTGATAATCTGCTGAATTATTTGCTACTCGCAAAGGCAAAAGACGCTGGCAAAGCTCTGCCAAAAAAGACCCAGCAGATTGATTGTCCAGTGGATAAGCAGGTAAGAGCTTCTGATGCAAAGGCAGCTGCCAGTTACAGCGATCCGCAAAAGCTTCAGCATTGGCTAACCCTCTTGGCTCAAGTTGATTAAAATACTCCGTCGCCTGCTTTTCAGACAGCAGCTGTCCCGTACCCGTCAGTTGTAATTCTTCTAATTCATTGATCTGCGTACCTGCCTTCAAATGGGTCATCACTTTGACAGCTTGCAACTCTTCTGCTTTTAAACTGACAACTGTCGCAGTTGCAAAAGGTGGAATTCCCACAGAATCAAACCACTCCCCAGCAGCGTTGTCTTTTTCACTACTTGCTTCTACGCTGTAGTACAAGTTCGGCAATAAGAATTGCAGCTCCTCCAAGCGCTTTTCCAGCAGCTCTGGGTGCCCATAACGAAGATAGGTAAGTTCATTGCGAACAGGCAAGATTGCAATCACATCTTCTGCAGGAAGAAACTCTTCTAATGCAACCTGTCCATCACTCATTTTTTTAGAAGACAAGCGAATTAACGTCTCGTAGCCTGCCTGGCTAGCAGCAAACAACAACAGTTCGTTTTCCTCCCGTTGAACCGGAGAGTAATAATCCAGATGCAGCCCGATAACCGGCTTAATACCATGCTTTTGACAGCTTTGGTAAAACTCCACTGCTGCCGTGAGAACGTTGCGGTCGCAGATTCCCAGTGTGCTGTAGCCTGCTTTTTGACCGGCAGTAACATATTCTTCAACTTTGACAGTACTTTGAAGCAATGAAAAAGCGGTTGTCGTTGTTAATTGCGGAAAACTCATGAAAAAACCTCCAGAAAATTTCCAAACTGTGTTTTCTTTACTTATCAGGAAATTATGTTAAACTATTTACGACAGATTTTCATCTAGAAAAGAGGTGCCAGAAATGAAATATATCATGACTATGTTTTGGGCCTTTATCTTGGGCCAAGTCGTTGGTTATCTCGGAAGCGCATTGATCGGCGCAGCCTACGATTTCCAGTTGTCTACTGTTTTGTCATTGATTGTCGGCTTGATCGTCATCTTGATCGGCACCGTTGCACCGCCGAAAGAATCAAAAGTGGGCTGATTCAGCCAACCAATGTCACATCTCATAGCAAAAACCAGTTACTCTATTGTAACTGGTTTTTTTGTGATTTCAAATCAGAGGGATTCCTGTAGATTTTTGCGGAAATTAAACAGTGACAATAGGATATTCAACAGCACAAACCCGCTAGTGGCCCAGAACACTGCTCGATAACCGAAACTATGGGCAACAGTTGACCCCACCATCGGTCCCAGCACTTGACCAAAATTAGAAAACATTTGGTTATAGCTGTAGATTCGACTGACCCCTTCTGTCGGTGTGATTTTAGAAATCAATGTGTTGATGGAAGGCATCAGCGCCCCTGTAGAAAAGCCCAACAAAAAGCGCAGGACTCCTAGCTGAAATGGTGAACTCACAAATCCCATCGGAATAAAGCAAAGAAGTGATAAAACCAGACCAAACAACAGCACTTTGTGATTGCCCACCCGGTCACCAATTCGACCCAGAGTAGGTGAAGACAAAATTGCCGAGACTCCTGATACTGAAACGATTAAGCCACTGACAAACAAGACATTACTGCTGTCTCCGCTGAGCTGTCGAATATATAACGTCAAAATCGGACTGATGCTGGTAACGCCGATCTGCAAAATCAACGAGGTCACAAACAACCCCAACAATACTTGCAGATTCGGAATTTTTCTCAAAATTTCCCGTGTGGTCATCATTTCAGTTTTGGCTACCGGTGTGAAGTCTTCTTTTACCAGAAAAATCGTCAATATTGTCGTGATCAACAGGACTGTTCCGGTGATGATAAAAACATTTTCCATCCCAAACCACTGTGCCAGGGCACCACCCATGGAAGGCCCAATCAAATTTCCTGCGATAGCACCAGTAGCCAAGGTTCCCAATGCCCAGCCACTCTTTTGTTTAGGCGCTTGTGAAGCAATCAGCGCCGTTGCATTGGGTATGTATCCAGACAAGATTCCCGTCATAAACCGCATGATTAAAAGCCAATACACATCAGGAACAAAAGCCAATGACCCCATCGTAAAGGTCATCCCCACTGCTGCTCTGATCATCATCAGCCTTCTCCCTTTACGATCAGCCAGATTTCCCCAAATCGGTGCAACAATTGCTGAAGCGAATGCGGTCACGGAAATTGCCAATCCTGAAAAGAGCTCTATCTGGCTTTTAGGTGTTCCCAATTGTTCGATATACAACGGAATAAAAGGCATCACTAAACTGAAACTTGCACCGGTAAAAAAACAGCCAATCCAGGAAATCAGTAAGTTACGCCGCCAATCGATTTTCATCCTACAACCTTCTTTCCTTTTTACTATACCTTACTTTTGAAAAAGGGAAAACCCGCATGCTGTTTTCTTACAGTTTAGTCGCCGGTTAATAACCGAGCTGTGGACATCACGCCTCTTTTAGAAAACTACTCAAAGCCTCTCCACCTTATTAGACTGTTAATCGTAACTGTCCACTCAAAATTCCCCTGTAGCAATCCTACACCACTCATCATTGCCGGTAATTGACCATTAAGCATGTTTGCTACTCCTACGTCTCAAAAAAGTACTGACACTGGGAAATTCACATCACTGATCCAAAATCTTAGAAACATGCTGACATGTCTTTCTCCAACTTCAAAACACAAACAAACAGCTCTCCGCAGCATTGCGCCTCGGAAAGCTGTTTGTTCTCGTTGCGTTTTGAATAGCTTACAAAATTGCCAAAATCACGAAGTTCGCAATAAAGAGCAGATCGACTACCCAGATAATTGGTGATACTTCTTTAAACTTGCCATTAACAACTTTCACCAAAGTGTAGAAGATAAAACCGGCTGCAATCCCGTATGAGATGCTGTAGCAAAAGCCCATGAAGATCGCAGCGAAGAAAGCAGGAACCGCTTCTTCCAAGTCTGTCCATTTAATATCGGCAAACGAAGCCAACATCATGACACCCACCAAAATCAAAGCTGGCGCTGTTGCTTGAGCAGGTACCACAGAGATCAATGGTGAAAACAAACTAGAGAGTGCAAACAAGGCAGCGACGACGACTGAAGTCAGACCGGTACGTCCGCCGGCACCAATCCCGGCAGCAGATTCTACATAAGTTGTTGTATTAGACGTTCCGAAAATCGCACCGACTGAAGTTGCAATCGCATCAGCAAACAGTGCTTTGTCCATCTTTGTGTTGAACCCGCGGCTATCTTCCAAAGCATCTTCATCTTCTTTTGAAAAGATACCCGTACGACGTCCCGTCCCGATGAATGTCCCAATTGTATCAAAGGTGTCAGATAAGCTAAAAGCGATAATCGTCATCAACACTTGGGGGATTTTAGATGCATCTGAAAACAGTGCCTGCATACCGTCTTTTCCAAAAGCTGCACCAAAAGTCGTTCCCAATTCATTAATCGATGCGCCTAAAGAGTTGGCCTTCATATCGATTGCTGAAAGATCTACCACACCCATTAAAATACCGATAATCGTGGTTGCCACGATCCCAATTAAAATACCGCCACGAACATTTTTTACCACCAGCAGAGTAGTAATCACCAAACCAATAAGGGCTAAAATGACTCCAGCATTGTCAAAATTCGCCAAAGCCGGCACCACACCACCATTGGCTACTAAACTTGTTTCAGAATCACCGCTTAGCACATTGGCTTTTTCAACAGTAAAATTCAACAAGTTGGCATTCTTTAACCCAACATAGGCAACAAAAATACCAATACCGCCACCAATGGCATGTTGCAGGCTTTCAGGAATTGCATGGATAATCATTTTTCGAATTCGAGTAATCGTGATAAAAATATTGATTAACCCACAGATAAACACCATCGCCAAAGCTTCTTGCCAAGAGTACCCTAAACCAAAAACAACAGTAAATGTAAAGAAAGCATTCAGACCCATGCCTGGTGCTTGCGCATAAGGAACATTTGCAAATAGCCCCATAACCAAAGTACCAATCACCGAAGCGATGATTGTTGCCAAGAAGACTGCCTGAAACGGCATCCCCGACAAGGACAAAATGGAAGGATTTACGAACAAAATGTAGCTCATTGCAAAGAAAGTTGTCACCCCGGCCATAACCTCAGTTGAAACCGTCGTGTTGTTTTCCTTTAACTTGAAAAACTTTTCCATAAAAAATGTCTCTCCTTAATATGATGTAATAATTGCATACGAGTAATTACCCGACCGAAGTTGATTATAGAAATCATTTTAATAATTATCAAGAAAACTATGATCTTTTCCAACATAAACGATCTTATCGTTCGTGTTTTACTAAGAAACATTTCAGCATCCGCCTATTTTGGGCAAATGTCATTCGTTTTTGCTATAAAAAAATTTCTTTTTGTCTCCTTTTGCAATAATATATTGATGCCACTCACCTCTAAGCTTTTCTTAAACCACAAAGAAATTCTTTTGAAAACTTTATGAAAACGCGAGAATATGGTACACTGTGACAGATACTAATTAGAGAAAGGGGGCAAATCTCATGACACAAAAATTAATTGCGATCGACTTAGACGGCACCACCTTGAATGGTCAATCGTTGATTTCTCCCAAAACAAAACACGTTTTGCAACGGGCAACAAAAGCTGGACACATCGTCAGCATTGCAACAGGGCGTCCGTTTCGTATGAGTGAACAATTTTATCGGGAGTTGGCTTTGAAAAGCCCAATGGTAAACTTCAATGGCGCCTTGGTGCACTTGCCTTACCAAAATTGGGCCCAAGAATCCGAAACTTTGTTCAGTCGGGATATCGTTTTTGAGATTTTGGCACAAAAAGAAGAACTGCAGCTGGAATATGTCGCTGCTGAGAATCGGGAAACATTCTTTGTAGACCGCATCGATTTCGATGATGCTTATTTGTTTTCCAATGAAAAACCAACAGAGGCCAATCTGTTGAAAAATCTCCGTACTAACCCTACTTCGATGTTGGTGCAAACCAATAACGAAATGGCACAAATCGTCTCAGATCGGCTGAACGAACAGTTCTCCGATTACGTGGACGTTCGTACTTGGGGTGGACCAAAAGCAATTCTTGAGATTGTTGCCAAAGGAATCGAAAAGGCTCGAGGAGTCAAAATCATTGCCGATTCCCTGCAGATTGACCAACAAAATGTCATCGCATTTGGTGACGAACACAACGATATCGAATTGTTGGATTATGCTGGTTGGGGTGTTGCGATGGCTAACGGCTCACAAGCGGCAAAAGATGTGGCCAATGATGTCACCGTAAAAACCAATGATGAAGACGGCTTAGCAGACTACTTGGAAAAACATTTGGCAATCTGATTAATTTTCATCACTAAAAGACCTTCGCAAGCTATTTTCGAAGGTCTTTTTTGGTATGCTCGATAGCTTTCAAAAAAATGGCCAGCTGCCAAGGGCTTGACACCGCCTTGGCTTGGCTCCTTTGTTATACTGGAAATAGCTGAAAGTCTACAACCACAACAATAAGGAGGAGCCATGATGACGCTCTTGGTTAATGCAACCCAAATGAAGAAATGCGACGACTATACAATTGAAACAATCGGGATTCCTGCAATGGTTTTGATGGAACGTGCAGCGCTGGCCGTAACAAGCCATATCTTAGAGACAAAAAAATACGACCTTTCCCAAGTTCTGGTGGTGGTTGGCGCCGGCAATAATGGCGGTGACGGCTATGCCATTGCGCGGCTGCTGCATCTAGCGGGGATTTCAGTGAGACTATGGGAAGTAGGTGAAGCAACTGCCTTCACAAAAGAAACCGCCCAACAAGCAAAAATCTGTGACCATTATCAAATTCCCCGTCTTCATCGCTTGGATAGCTTTATGGGTTATACATTGCTGGTAGATGCTTACCTTGGCATCGGTGTAACCGGCCAGCTAAGAGGCCCCGCCGCAGAAATTATTGAACGCATCGGCAAAAGTCGGCTGCCGGTCGTAGCTGTCGATATTCCCTCTGGCATTGATGCCTCCACCGGTGAGTCATTAGGGGCTTATCTTCAAGCTGAAACTACGATTACTTTTCAATTCAAAAAAATCGCATTTACTGTATCCCCCGGTATGGAAGCCTGCGGAAACCTGATTGTCGCTGATGTAGGAATTAGTGACGAACCATTGCGCTAAAGATTGCATTGACAAACAGAGCATTGGTAGTTTTTTAACAGAAAAAGTAAAAAGACGGCACAAAAAAACCGAGGCGAGCTTGCCTCGGTTTAACTCGTTTACAGTCAGTTTTTAGCCACCTAATAATCCAGACAAGAACCCGCCACCATAAATCAATGCCATGCTATAGAGAAAAATAGACAACGGTTTTGCCAATAGAATGATCGCCGTGTACTTTTTAACAGAAATGTTGGTCAAACCAGCCATCAGGCAAAGTGCATCATCTGGGGCAACCGGCAAAAAGATCGCCAGTGCAAAAAGTTTGTCGAACCGGCTCTGGTTTTCCAACCAACCGGAATAGCGATTGTAAGTTTTATCAGATACCATACTCAAAATGAAAGGTTTTCCGTAGCGCCGGCCTAACAAGAAAATAATAAGCGATCCAACGCAAATTCCTACATAATTGTAGACAAAGCCCATCATGGGGCCGAAAATCAAAACACCAGCCGCACTTGAAATCCCACCAGGTATAATCGGAATCACCACCTGCAAGATTTGCAAAAGGATGAAAATGACAGGTCCCAAAATGATATTGTCACCCACCAATCCTCGCAACGCATTCATATCTTTAAAAACACCCAGGTTGATAAAATAAATCGTCAGAACAACAGAAACTGCTAAACCGATGATTGAGATCGTATTGATCAGCTTTCTTGATGCAGCAACACTCATGGAACTCATCTCCTTTTCATCCTCATTATAGAAGAAACCGTCAGTCTTTTCGATATTTTTACCTTTTATTTAACAAACATTTTTGTAAGATTCTCAAATGCACCTTCAGTATAGAAGAAATTTTCCATTTCCTCATCAGACCAAAGTCGGAAATTCTTCTAAGCAAGCAACTCCTATCAACTGGTTCGCCGCTGCTTGACCCGCAACAACCATTTTTGCATCAATGTTTCAACTACTCCGGTAATCATAAACGCACCGGCGATAGCACCGGCTGTCACTAGGACAATCACAGCATTTTCCATTGCTACCTGATTATCTCCTAACACCAGCTCCCGAACTGCTTTATACGCTGGACCACCTGGTACTAAAGGAACCAGACTAGGAATATTAAAGATAATCATGGGCATTTTTTTATGACGAGAAAACCAAATACTCATGATTCCAATCAAAAAAGCAGCGGCAAAATTTGCAGCTCCTAGGCCCCAGCCCCATTGCCGCAGACCCCAGTACACTAACCAGCCAGCCCCGCCAGTCACACCGGTGCTAATCAACGCTTTTCTGGGAATATTCGTCAAAATACCGAATGCAATTGTGCTCAAAATACCAAAGCTTCCTTGAATTACCCACTCTTTCACAGGACACCTCCAAAAATCGTCAAGACAAAAGCAATCCCAATACCAATGGCTGCCGCAGTAAAGACGGCTTCAATTCCCCGTGCGGATCCACTGATCAAATCACCGGCCATGATATCTCGAAAGGAATTCGTAATGGCTACCCCCGGGACTAACGGCATAACTGCGCCAATAATTAAATTGTCGACATTTTCTGCTATGCCGAGTTCAACACAGAAAACAGCACTGACTCCGATGACCACAGCGGCCGCAAACATGTCCAAAAAACTCATTTGCAGCCATTTTTTGATACCAATCGCCGTCATCAGTCCCAAACAACCAATTATAAAGGTTGCCGGAAAATCTCGCCAACTACCTCCAAAGGCATACATCAGGGTACAGCTGACGATACCGGCTGCCACTACCTGCGTCCAAAAGTGAAAACTCGGGGTGTATTTTTGTGCTTGTTTCAAATCGTGATAAAGTTCTTCTAACGTCAACTCTCCTTGAGCAAATTTTCGCGAAAGCTGATTGACTGCGACGACTTTTTCTAAATTAATGGCTCGCTCATGGACTTCTTCTAACTGACAATAGGGTCCATTGCGAAACCCCATAAAAATACCAGTGGCAGTTACATAGCTGACACAATCCATTTCCCCGGCATTTTTGGCAATCCGAATCATAGTATCTTCCACTCGATAGACCTCAGAACCGTTTTCCATCATGATTTTTCCGGCTAGCGCACAGGTCTTCAAGATCATCTCTTTTCGAAGGCTCAAAGCGTCCCCTCATTTCCTAAATAATGTGATTCATTCTAAATTTCTCAGTTATTATCTCAGACAATCAATAACTGCACCAGCTTTCATTTCGTTATCGAAGAAATAACTTATTTACTCAAAAAATCAAATATAATTTATCTAAGTTACGATTTTTTTATAGCTAAAACCCCGACTGCTAACCACACAATAATAATACCTCAGTTATTTTTATACACGTAAATACGTCTTTAAACATAACGAAACGAGTGTATTATTTCCCAAAAAGAACATTTCCATATATAATAAACTCAGATATAGATGTCGTTATAATAATGAAGGGAGTATCGTTATGCGTCGGAAAGTTTATACAAAAGACCAAATCTTAAAAGCTGCCTATGATGTGATATCAAAAGAAGGGTTCAGTAAATTCACAGCTCGTAATATTGCCAAGAAAATGGGGATCTCCACCCAACCCATCTACTTAGAATTCAAAAATATGCAGGACCTGAAAAACACTTTAGTAGAGTCTGTCATGAAAGACCTACAAGAAAATGTTTTTCCGATTCGCCATACAGATGATGCAATCGTCGATCTTGGGATTAATTATATCAATTTTGCTCGCGAAAATCGCAATTTATATGTCGCTTTGTACGTCGATGAATACGGCGGCGGACAAATGATGCATAAAGTTTCGTTTGATTTCTTTAAAAGCATCGTACAAAAAGATGCAAAATATGCTGATCTTAGCGATGAGTATCTGAAAGCACTCCACGATGGCACTTGGATCACCGTAACCGGTATTGCCTCTTTGATGTCTTCTGGAATTATTCAGCCTTCACAAGCAGAAATCGTTGAACTTATCCAGCGGGCAATCAACGGTATCCTGAATGTCAAAGAACCCGAAAAAGTTTTCGAATCTTAAAATGTAAAAGCCGGCAGCTCTTGAATATGCCGGCTTTTTCCCTTGACAAATTACTTTTTTTTGAGAGAATAGGAAATGTACTTTGGAGAGTTGGCAGAGTGGTAATGCAGCGGACTCGAAATCCGCCGACCCGGCTAAAACCGGCGCGCAGGTTCAAATCCTGTACTCTCCTTTAACACTTGACGTTTTTGACTGCGGGTCAAAGGCGTTTTTTTTTGCACCATTTTTTGACTTTGACACTAGAATCAGAAAGAACTTACAGGCAAGGTACTCATTTCTAACCAAAGACCGCTTCTTGAAATAAAGTTTGGGGCTGCCTGTCTTAAGCATACCCAGCAGCTGTCACTTTCTTAGAAAATAGGCTTCTTATATAGTTAAGTCCCTAGTAGCAAGGGCTGAAGCCGATAGGGATCTAAGAAAATTTGCCAAAGAGGTAAAAAACCTTTGCTTTCTCGCAAGACCCTCTGGCTATCAGGGCTTCTCAGTATCCCTTGTATCCAAAATACCGTAAACTAAAAGCAGGTGATAACTATGAATTATTTTAAAAAGACACTTTTCAATACCCTTGATTTTTTGGGAAATACCCAGGCTTATTTTCGTGATGTCTTGTTGATGCACGGATTTATGCTATTTGTGCTACTGCCGCTTTTAACAGGATCCACCAAGTTTATTTTAGCCCGCGGGGATATTCCCTACCTCTCCTATGATAACCTTGGCGAAATTTTGATAGATCATCCCGTGGTTGCTGTGCTGCTGGTGGCAACATTGCTTTTTATCCTTTTGGCCGTCTTTTTCGAGTTTACATTTCTCTTACTGAGTGTCTACTTTATCGAAAAAAAAGAACCCGTATCCCTGAGGCAGTTGTTGCGAATGACTCTTATCCAACTGCGAAAAGTCAGACCTTCCGTCGTTTTATTCTTTATCTTTTACTTTTTACTGGTACTCCCTTTTGGAGGGTTAAACTTTAACTCTGACCTTTTGAGTCGCGTGAAAATACCGGCTTTTATTATGGACTTCATCTTCACCAATCGACTTTTGATCATCACTGGTTTTATCGTGTTCTATTTGCTGATGCTCTACTTGGGTATTCGTCTAATTTTTGCATTGCCTGAGATGATTTTACGTGACCGCGCCTTTAAAAAAGCGGTGAAAGAAAGCTGGGAAGTAACTCGCCGCCAATTCTTTGCCATTGTAGGCCGTTTTCTCTTCATTGGTGCCAGCGTTCTAGCGATTACAGCGCTGGGCTTTGGCATCGTCATTGGCCTTCAGACCTTGGTAGAAACCTTTTTGCCAGAACAATCCTTGAATACCGCGGTATTTGCCATGACGATTCTGCAATTTTTCTTCCTACTAAATATAGTGCTTTCAACAGTAGGGATTTTTGCCATTATTGTTGATTTCATGAACGATGAGGGCTTTTTACCTGAGGTACCTACTTGGTTTTATCGCGAACCCATCCACGCCGAAAGTCATGCTCGAATCAAACACACGCTCCTGGCAATCGTCGCACTGTTTTTCGGCATCGGGGTCAGTATTTACAATATGGACTATTTGACAGACAGTAGCCAAAAGATCCCGCTTACCGCTTCCCATCGTGGGGTCTCTGACAATAATGGGGTTCAAAATAGTATTGTTGCTTTGCAAAAAACACATGATACGTATCATCCAGATTACATCGAGATGGATATTCAGATGACTACTGATCACAAGTTTGTGGTTATCCATGATTTCAACCTTAAAAATCTCACTGGCCAGCGTCTGGTTCCTGAAAAACTGACATTCGCTGAGGCTACAGCTCTCACTGTTAAGGAAAACAAAATGACTGCCCCTCTCGCCAGCTTTGACGACTACTTGGCGACTGCTGAAAAGCTAGGCCAAAAACTGATTGTCGAGATTAAAACTCAAAAAAAGGAAGTCGCCGACATCTGTCAACACTTCCTCACGCAGTATCAAGACCGTTTGGAAGCAAGCGGCAGTCTGGTTCAAAGTCTGTCTTTTTCAATAGTGGAAACCTTGAAGAAACAAGCCCCTAATCTTCAAGTTGGTTACATTTTACCCTTTAATCTCGTTGGCCCACCGGTTACTGACGCTGATTTTTTGACGATGGAATACAGTACTATCAATCGTAATTTCATCCAGTCTGCAGAAAGTGATGGCAAAAAGGTCTTCGTCTGGACCCCTAACGATGAAGACGACATCAGCCGCATGATGTTTTACGGTGTTGACGGTATTATTACTGACTCTATGAGAAATCTCGACACAGCCATCCAAGAGCATAAAGAAAACACCACATACTCTGATAAACTACTGAATTTTGTTATCGGAATCGGCTAATAGAGCCCGATTTCCCGCATAAAAAAGACTCAACAGATCCGGATTCCTGTTTTTCCCGGGTCTGCTGAGTCTTTTTGATTTTACTGCGATTCATCCTTTAGTAGTCAGGTGATTACTCAACCCACCAATGCGATACCCACTTGTTGTTGGATATCTTCATATCTTACTAACATCCGGTGTTGATACTCAATCACCTTTGCTCGATCACTTCGCTGACAATCTTCAATGGTGATCACGACTGTGTTGGTATATGTATGTTCTACAGTTCCCACAACCTCGTTTTCCAATCCGATCGGTTTGCATATGTAAGATCGCCCAATTTCAATTTGTTCCATAGGATTCCCTCCTCGTTTTTTTATTTGTCCATATAATAACAGAAAAACGTCAATCTGAAAACGCTTTTCACAACTTTTTTTAATTTTTTTTGTGATTGTATTGATGTTTATAGGAAATCCGAGGTTAATTTATTAGATTTTGGCTTAGTACTCTTATGATTGAATAATTTTACAGTTTTATGAAGAAACTAAAACACGTTATTTAAATTAGCTTCAAAGATAAGAAATTTCCCTTGTCAAAGAAACATATTTCAGTTTTACACAGTCCGTTTGTTTCTTGTATTGTTTTTTTGGCGAAATGAAAGCATTGTTACCCCTTTCCTAACAAAATATTGTTAAGATTTTATTGTTCCTTTTCATTTTACGTTACGTGTTCTTTGTTTTTTTTAATGCACTGTGATATATTAAAATTGTTGGTGAATAAACTGGCAAATTAACTAAGAAAGAAGGTGTATTTCATGACTTATACTGGAACAGAATTGACCTATCGTGTGGTCTTTGATACCGATAGTAACCGTTTCATGGCGATTGACGCCCATGATGAAACACGGGTAGCTTATGGTATCACTATCGAAGAAGCTGTACGTAACTTGCGCGCTTAATCAAAAAGGAGCCTAAAAGTAAGTGAAGATCGTAGACGCGATATTTTATTAAGGTCGTCAATTAGTTGCCAAACTGATTGACGACCTTTTACATACTCTCAAGAGCTATCCAGCGCTTATCCACCTTGTTTTTTCAGTTGAACTACAAAGAGCTGTACTACTTACATAAACTATACTTACTGGTTGGCATTAAGTATTCTAACCGGAGACCAATTCAATTTTATTAACGAAGTGGTCTTTGCTTACTGTCTAAAAAGATCTCGAACATGGCAGTAATTTGACACGTCTTGTATAATAGAGTCACGGCATTGCCGTAAAAACCATGAGAGGTGTGAAATCATGGAAGAATTCGAAGGCGTTCTAGTAAAAACCGCATTGCTCCAAGAAAAGCCTATCATGTTGTCGCTTATGCGTCTGAAAAATGATCAGACCGCCATCGACTGTGTGATTCGGGACCGCTTCTTATCTTCTTATATATTCCGTCTACCTAACGACAAATATACAATCCACGTTTCCGGTCGTCGGAACAAGCGAGACCAATTGTTAGTCAAACATATGACCATCGTCAATGTGGATGACTATATCAAAGTTATTGGGACTCCGGAATAATGACATTGGGGCTGTGACAATAGTTGAGACACCGTCCTGTGAACCGAACAATACCAACGTAAGACCCCAAAAACCGACGATCTTCCATTAAAATCATTGGAAGATCGTCGGTTTTTCATTGCTAAAAATTTCAAACACAGACTTTCCTTGATTTCATCAAGCCAAGTCAGCATCATTCACTTCTCTTGACACGTATGGTCATGCTCTCTCTTCGGACTAAGACATCAAGGTGGTCACAATTTTTTCTTATCCGTATACTTTTTATTAATTGTGGTCAAACATCCGCTGTTTAGCATTTGGAAGTTACTCATGTCACATTCTGTTCTTTATTTGCTATCCTACGAGTAAGCTTCAAACTATCTCTTCGTTTTATCGCAAAGAATTCTCGAAAAGCATCGTCGCTTCTAAAGTTTTTCTCTTCGTAAACTTCCGCTAATTACTGCATACAAAAACACCGCTGATCATAGTTTCCAAATCAGCGGTGTCTCTGCTAATGTCTTACAGACGTTCGTTCAATTCTTTTGACAGTTCTTCAAAACCTGGTTTACCTAAAAGAGCAAACATATTTTTTTTGTAGGCTTCCACACCTGGTTGGTCAAACGGATTGACACCGTTTAAGTAACCAGAGATTCCGCAAGCAATTTCAAAGAAGTACATCACATAACCCAAAGTGTATGCGTCCATTTCTGGGATTGTCACCAACAAGTTTGGTACGTCTCCATCTGTATGGGCCAACAATACGCCTTGATAGGCTTTAGTGTTGACGAAATCGACCTCTTTGCCTTGCAAGTAGCCCAATCCATCCAGATCAGTATCTTGTACTGGAATGGTGACGTTTTTGCGAGGTTTTTCTACCTTCACTACCGTTTCAAAAATGTTACGGCGGCCTTCTTGGATGTATTGACCAAGAGAATGCAAGTCAGTTGAGAAGTTGGCACTGGAAGGATAGATGCCTTTTTGGTCTTTTCCTTCTGACTCGCCGAAGAGTTGTTTCCACCATTCAGAGAAATACTGCATCCCTGGTTCATAGTTGATCAACAGTTCTGTCACTTTGCCTTTGCGGTACAAGATGTTGCGCATTGCCGCATATTGATAAGCTTCATTTTCTTCCAATTTATCGGAGGAGTATTCTTTTGAGGCATCAGCTGCTCCTTGCATCAATGCGTCGATATCAGCACCAGAAGCGGCAATTGGCAAAAGGCCAACTGCTGTCAGTACAGAATAACGGCCACCGACATCATCAGGAATTACAAAGGTTTCCCAGCCGGCAGCATCTGCTTCGACTTTGACCGCACCTTTAGCTTTATCCGTAGTTGCATAAATACGTTTGTTGGCTTCTTCTACACCGTATTTATTGATCAGCATTTCTTTGAAAACACGGAATGCAATCGCCGGTTCTGTGGTTGTTCCGGATTTAGAGATTACGTTTACTGAGAAATCACGATCGCCAATAACTTCAATCAAGTCTGCAAGATAAGTAGAAGAAATTGAGTTGCCGGCAAAGAAGATTTGCGTTTTATTTTCATCTCGGTTCATGTAGTTGTAGAAAGTGTGATTCAAAAAATCAATGGCTGCACGTGCTCCCAAATAAGAGCCCCCGATACCGATAACTACCAGGATTTCTGAATCGGATTGAATTTTTGCTGCCGCTTCTTTGATACGGGCAAATTCTTCTTTATCATAATTAGTCGGTAGGTCTACCCAACCGATGTAATCACTGCCGGCGCCTGTGCCGTTGCGCAGCAAATCGTGGGCCGCTGTTACTTGACTTTGCATATAGCCAAGCTCAGGTTCATTAACAAACGGTGCCACTTTGGAATAGTCAAACTTAATGTGTGCCATTTTCTTTCCTCCTATTGATAGAAACTTTAGCATTTCTTTCCATCTTCTACTTTACGTTTTTCATGGTTTTTTTTCAAGCATCAACTGTTGTGAAATAGGTACCTGTATTGGTAAAAACTGATCCTCCCCAAGCCTGTCTTTCAAGTTCAGACAAGTTGCGGAGGATCATTGGCCTATTTGTAATCATTTTGTAGTACTTGTTTTTTTATACTAGACAAGGCCTTGTGCGAGCATCGCTTTGGCAACCCGTGCAAAGCCGGCAATATTGGCGCCTAACATATAGTTGTTTTCTGCGCCATTTTCTTTAGCAGTAACCCGGCAGGTTTCATAAATATCCTTCATGATAGCATTCAAGCGCTCGTCTACCTCTTCTTTGGTCCAAGTCAGTCGCTGTGAATTTTGACTCATTTCTAATGCTGATACGGCAACGCCCCCAGCATTCGCTGCTTTACCTGGACAATAGTGGACACCATTTGCAATAAAATATTCGGCCGCTTCAAGTGTAGACGGCATATTGGCACCTTCCGCAACCACCTTCACACCATTTGCCACCAGTCGTTTCGCTTGGGCCCCGTTGATTTCGTTTTGAGTGGCGCAAGGTAGGGCCACGTCTGCTTTGATATCTTGATCCCACAACGAGCCTTCCACATACGTTGCTGAAGGTTTTGCTTCTTTATAGGCAGTCAAGCGTTCTCTTTTGACTTCTTTGATCTCTTTGAGCAAGTCGAGATCAATCCCTTCCGGATCAATAATGCAGCCGTTGGAATCTGAGCAAGAAATTGCATTGGCACCTAATTGCTGTAATTTTTCAATCCCATAGATGGCCACATTTCCCGAACCAGAGACGATTACTTGTTTGCCTTTGAAGCTGTCGTTGTTGTATGCTAACAGGTGATTGACGAAATAGACACAACCATAACCGGTGGCTTCTGTACGGCCCAAGCTGCCCCAAAATTCTAGCGGTTTGCCGGTGAGTACACCTGCATCATATTCCCGCAGCCGTTTGTATTGGCCGTAAAGATAACCGATTTCCCGACCACCCACGCCGATATCACCAGCGGGTACGTCTAAATTTGGTCCAATATGTTTTGATAATTCGGTCATGAAGCTTTGACAAAAGCGCATGATCTCTCCATCGGATTTTCCTTTAGGATCAAAATCCGATCCCCCTTTTCCGCCACCAATTGGCAAGCCGGTGAGGGCATTTTTGAAGATCTGCTCAAAGGCTAAGAATTTCAAAATGGACAGATTCACACTAGGGTGGAAACGCAAGCCACCTTTATACGGACCTAATGCAGAGTTAAACTGAATGCGGTATCCGCGATTCACCCGCCAATTTCCTTCATCATCTTGCCACGGTACACGAAATTGGATGAAGCGTTCTGGTTCAGTGATCACGGAGAGCAGGTTATTTTTTTCGATTTCCGGATGGTTTTCCAGATAAGGCGTCACAGTGGATAAAAACTCATCCACAGCTTGTAAAAATTCTGCTTGGTTCGCATCCTTCTCGTGAAGCTCGTGGCCGATCTGTTTTACATAGTCTTGTGCTGTCATAAATCGTCCTCCAATACCCGTTTTGATTTCCTTTTAAGTCCCGAGTTACTTTCTTATTTTAGCAGATTCAAAACGATCTGTGGAGGAATTGCCAGAATTTTTCGTCTTTTAAATTTAAAAAAACACTGAGAGACATTAAGAACAGGAGTAGAACAATGAAAAAAAATTACGATGTGATCGTGGTCGGCGCCGGTCCTGCCGGTTTAATGAGTGCAATCAGTGCCGGAGAACAAGGGGCCCGCGTCTTGTTGTTAGAAAAAAACAAGAAACCCGGGAAAAAACTTTTGATGACAGGAGGTGGACGTTGCAATGTCACCAATAATCGTCCGGTTGCCGACTTAATCACGCATATTCCTGGTAACGGCCGTTTTTTGCATTCGACATTCTCTCAATGGAACAACCAGGACATCATGGCCTTTTTTGCAGAGCGGAATATTCCTTTAAAAGAGGAAGATCACGGGCGTATGTTTCCCGTTAGTGATCGTTCAAAAACTATTGTCCAAGGACTGACAGATGCCCTCGAAGACTCCGGTGTTACGCTACTCTTAAAAACATCAGTTACCAAATTGATCACTGGCAACGAGGGAGAAATCGCAGGGGTTCGAACAGATCAAGGCGATTTTGCCGCTTCTGCTGTGATTGTGACGACCGGTGGCATAACTTATCCCGGGACAGGCTCGACCGGTGACGGTTTCAAGTTTGCAAAAACTTTGGGACACACGGTGACCCCGCTTTTTGCCACTGAAGCTCCTCTCGTTTCTGAAGAAGACTTTATTAAACACGGGACATTACAAGGTCTGTCGCTGCAAGATGTCGCATTATCGGTCATCGGAAAAAAAGGTAAACCGGTCATCACCCAGCAGATGGATCTTTTATTCACACATTTTGGATTGTCCGGTCCAGCGGCGCTGCGGTGTGCTTATTTTGTCAACAAACAACTGCGAGAACAACCAGACAAGTCCGTCTTATTGGTATTGGACAGTTGTCCTGATATGACAGAACCACAATTGACCAACCAGATGAAAAAGCAATTAGATTCAAAAAAGACGGTCAAAAACGCATTGAGTGGTTTGTTACCAGAAAGGCTGTTACAGTTTTTCTTAGATAGACTACAACTGGCCGACCTTTTCCCCCAGCAATTAAACGACGATCAATTGCAGCAGTTGGTCGCTTTGATCAAAGGTTTTCCTATCCACGTCAACCGGACGATTGGCCTGGAGAAAGCTTTCGTAACTGCGGGTGGCGTTAATCTCAAAGAAGTCAATCCTAAAACGCTGGAGTCTAAGCTTTGTCCTGGACTTTTTTTTGCTGGTGAAGTTTTGGATGTCAACGGGTATACCGGGGGTTTTAATATCACTTCAGCTTTGTGCACCGGCCATGTTGCCGGCCAACATGCAGCCCAACTGGCAGGCTTTTGGTAACTTTTGATAAGACCTTTTCCTTAATAGAGTCAAGAAAGTGTAGGCAGGAAAACAGTTTCGTTAACTTCTGAGTCTAGGTCTGCAGAACAAGCCCCAACTGAAATTTTTAACAGTAAAAAGCCAAGTCACTCCCACTAATTCTATGGAGGTGACTTGGCTTTTTATTGTGCCTGACGTCTAGCGTTCGGTACTATTTTCTTTGATCACGGGTGACCAGGTGCTTGTCATCCTCTCATTTTATTCTTCCTTTTGAGTTAACTCGACAAACTTTCCCTTCACTAACTGAACTAAATCTTGTGGGGATAACTCCATCTGTAATCCGCGGCGTCCGGCTGAGACAATAATTGCTTTTTTGGATGCAGCACTGCTATCAATAAAAGTTGGCAATAACTTCTTCATCCCCACTGGTGAACAGCCGCCTCGAATGTAGCCCGTTGTATCTTCTAAATCCCGCAAGTGGAGCATTTCCACTTTTTTATTGCCACTGGCTTTGGCAATCTTTTTTAAGTCCAATTCTTGATTCCCAGGAATTACAGCAACAACTGGCCCTGTCTTGTTGCCAACAGCCACTAACGTTTTGAACAGTTCACTTTGATCTTTTTGTAGTTCATCTGCAACGTTTTCGACCCCTAGATGATCTTCGGTCCATTCATAAGTGTATTCCTGATAGGAAATTTTCTTTTGTTCTACCAAGCGAATCGCATTGGTTTTCGCGAGCTTTTTCTTAGACATCCTTGTCACGTTCTTTCATCGTTGTATCAATCTGCATTAAATCCAAAATTTCGACCAATTTGTTCACTGGAATCTGTCCAGGTGCGGAAGCCTCAGCCAAAGACCCAAAAGTCATGACTGATTCAATTAATTCCCCGCTGACTCGGCTGGTTTTGCCTAAATCCCCCATCGAAATTAGAATCAACGGCAGTTCTACCAAGCCTTTTAGTTTAGCCGAAACATTCATCAGACGCAAAACGTCTTTCAAAGAATTCGGCATAACTGCCAGTTTTCCCATATCTGCGTCAAACTGTTTCATGATGCTGATTTTAAGTACCAATTCACCGTCAGCTGGTGTCTTGGAAAAATTGTGGTGGCTCAAGATCACGCCAATTTTTTGCTCCTTAAACTGTTGGATGAAACTGCGTCCAAGATATTCCGCCACTTCCAATTCGATATCTAAAAGATCTACCAACCCGGTTTCAGCAATTTTGGTATAGAGTTCCCGATATTGCTTTAGCGAAAATTCTTGTGGCTTGCCGCCTTCTTTTTCTGTCCGAAATGTCACTAATAGCAGCTTATCCCGCAAAATCGTCTTGAGATGAGAGAGTGTTTCTACTACGACTTCTGTATCTGCTACCTGATTAAAAAGATCGACCCGCCATTCGACTACTTCACATTGGCTATCAGCTGCCATTCCTGCTTGATGCACAACACTATCGGTACTGCCTCCAGTCAAAGGCACACAAATTTTGGGACGCCCACTGCCAAATACTGTATTTTTCATCTGAAACTCCATAATTTCCCTCCCACTGCAAAGAGCTTAAGACCCCTCAGCCGCTTATTTTTCTATTTCATAGATAAAAACCTTCAAATAGTTGCCCTCTGAAAATGCCGGTAAGACACAAAAATCTTCCGGTAATCGATAGGCCTCTAGCAACTGCCATTGCACGCCAGCTTCTTTGAATTGCTCTTCAATACTCTTTTTGAACTTTTCCACTGAAAGATTCGCGGCATTCGTCGAAGCAATCAGCACGCCCCGCTTACTCATGATGGACAAGCTATCCGCCACCAGCTCGCCATAATTTTTTTGAACACTGAAGACTTGTTTTTTGTTACGAGCAAAACTCGGCGGATCCAAAATGATCATATCAAAGGTCAATTCCTTTTTACGAGCATAAGCAAAATAGCTGAAAACATCCATAACGTGGATCTTTTGGTCCGCTGGCTTTAGACCATTGACCTCGAATTGTTCCCGCGTTTTGGGCAAGCTGCGTTTTGCCAGATCAACACTGGTGGTCTCTAAGGCGCCACCCATTGCCGCAGCAACGGAAAAAGCACCGGTATAACTGAACATATTCAAGACCCGCTTACCCGCAGCTAAACCTTCTGCTAAACGTCCTCGTACTTCTTTTTGATCGAGAAAAATCCCTGTCATCAGCCCTTCATTCAAATAGACCGCATAATTGACAAAATTTTCTTGAACAAGCAGTGGTTCCGGCGCCGATTCTCCATAGAGCAGACGACTTTCCGGTAGTCCCTCTGCAGAAAAGCGGATTTTTTCGTAAGCACCTTTGACTTCCGGAAAAACAGCGCGAAAGGCAGCTACTACGACCTCCTTTTTGGCAAATAGTGTTTCATTGTACCAGGAAAATACAGCATACTCCCCATACAGATCAACGGTCACGCCGCCAATACCGTCTCCTTCACCATTGAAAAGCCGAAAAGCCGTCGTAGCCGAATCATTATAGTAGGATTGACGGTGTGCTTTTGCCCGCGCAAAGGTTTCAACGAAAAAGTTCTGATTGATTGGACGTTTTTGCCAGTCGAGCAACCAACCGATGCCTTTATTTTGTTCTCCTAAATACCCACTAGCCAGATACTCACCTCGACTGTCGATAAAAGTCAGCCATTCTTTGGATACTGGTACTTCTTCCAAGTCTTCTCTTTGAACTAAGGGGTAACCGCTGCGCAATTTTTTTTCTGCAGCTTTTTTGACTCTGATTTTCATTCGATTTATCTCCATTTTTCTGTCGAAATAGAAGTCTAATTGCTGTTTAAACCACTGTTTTTCGACTGCAATTCTCCTTTTGAGTATATCAAAAATAACAGTTTTTGTCCTCGCCCTACCGAAATTAAAGAATTGCTAAATAATGCACAAAGGCTCCGCTTTCAATTGACACTGTATTTTGGGACTAGTAAAATGTAAGATGATGAAATTTATGAAAATCCTTTTCAAAACATCTACTGATTCGAAGCAAAGGAAGGATACGCCAGTGAATAAACTAAAAAATATGAAATTAATCAATACACGAATGGGCTTTTTTGCTCTCTTAGCTGTCTTATTATGGATTAAAAACATTGCAGCTTACTTAACTGAGTTCAACTTAGGGATTGAAAGCATGCGGCAGTATTTCATCCTCTTCATTAACCCTATTGCAACGACGCTGTTTTTACTGTCGATTGCCTTGTATGTAAAGCGACCAAAAGCTTCCTACATTACAATGTTGGTGATTTATTCCGTGATGACACTGTTGCTGTTTTCAAACATCGTCTACTATCGCGAGTTTACCGACTTTATTACTATCAACACGATGCTAGGTGCCGGTAAAGTTTCCAGTGGCCTCGGTGAAACAGCCATGCGTCTGTTTCGACCTTATGACGTACTTTATTGGGTGGATATTATCGCTTTAGTAGCGCTATTGGCTCGTAAAAAGATCAAAATGGATCAGCGACCAGTTCGTGCCCGGATGGCATTGGCTGTCACCACGTTGTCGATTATGATTTTTTCTGGCAATCTCTTTATGGCCGAAGTTGATCGCCCCGAATTATTGACTCGAACCTTTTCCCGTGATTACTTGGTAAAATACTTGGGAATCAACGCCTTTACTGCGTATGACGGGGTTCAAACTTATCAAGCCAGTCAAGTGCGGGCAGAAGCGTCCGCAACAGATATGGATGACGTCGCTGATTACGTAAAAGACCACTACGCTGCCCCTAATGACGATCTTTTCGGGATTGCTAAAGGAAAAAACGTGATTTATATTCACTTGGAAAGCACACAACAATTTCTGATTGATTACAAACTCAAAGATGAAAACGGTGTGGAACATGAAGTCATGCCTTTTATTAACAGCCTTTATCATGACAATCAAACCTTCTCTTTTGACAATTTCTATCATCAAGTGAAAGGTGGTAAGACTAGTGATGCAGAAACCTTGATGGATAATTCGCTGTTTGGTCTTAATCAAGGTGCACTCATGACACAGCTGGGTGGCAAGAATACTTTCCAATCCGCACCAGATATTTTAAAACAAACCCAAGGGTATACTTCAGCGGTCTTCCACGGAAACGATGGTACCTTCTGGAATCGTAACGAAACTTACAAACATTGGGGTTATGATTATTTCTTCAGCAAAGAATACTATGATGTGAACGAGGACAACTCCTTCCAATACGGACTGCATGACAAGCCTTTCTTCCAGCAGTCGGTCAAATATCTGGAACAGTTGCAGCAACCCTTTTACACGAAATTCATTGCAGTCTCTAACCATTTCCCGTATTCACAGTTTACAAATGACGAGTCCGGCTTCCCAATGGCACAAACTGATGACGAAACAATCAATGGCTACTTTGCAACAGCTAACTATCTAGATACAGCAGTCGAAGAATTCTTCAACTATTTGAAAGCTAGCGGTCTCTATGACAACTCCGTCATCGTTTTGTATGGTGACCACTTCGGGATTTCAGAAAGCCGCAACAAGTCATTGGCTGAACTGGTAGGTAAATCTGCCGATGAATGGAACAGCTATGACAATGCGCAAATGCAGAAAGTTCCTTATATGATTCATATTCCGGGTCAACACGACGGTGGTATCAATCATACCTACGGCGGCCAAGTGGACGCATTGCCTACACTGTTGCACCTGTTGGGTGTGGATACAACGAATTATATTCAACTAGGACAAGATTTATTGTCACCGAAACATGAACAACTGGTGGCTTTCCGTAACGGCGATTTCGTTTCTCAAAAGTATGTTTATCATAAGGGTAGTTTGTACAACACAGCAACCGGTGAGGAGATCATCTCACCAACAGCGGAGCAAACCAAAGAAGTCGACGCACTGAAGGAAAAAGTCAACAAACAGTTGTCTGCTTCCGATCAGATTAATAACGGCGACCTCTTCCGCTTTTACACCAAGAGTGGGTTGAAGGAAATTGATTACAGTGAGTTCAACTATAAGACTGGTTTAGAACAATTGCAGCAAGCGGCCCAAGAAGCTGGCAAAGACTCCACGAGCGTTTTGTCTAAGCATGATGGTCAAAGTACCGAGGACCTCTATCAGACACAAACCTATAAAGAATTGCACGGCGAAACAACGACCGGAAAAACTGCTGAAAGTTCTACTTCTGAAAAGTAAATCTCGTTCCGCTTTTGAAAGACCTCGTAAAGGCTTAAGCTTTTACGGGGTCTTTTTTCGGCTTTTTCCCCCAGCTTATTCATACTTTGTTCAAAAAGCTATTCTATACTTTCTATGATAGGAATTTTCTCAAAGACAGTATACATAATTTTTCTCGACGTTTTTTCTGACCAGCGAGCTAATTCTACTTCACAATCTTTGCAGCTCCTCTTCATGTTCGAATAACGCAGCGTATCAACCCTTTTCCCGTCAAAAAGTGAGGTGAGCAACCATGACAATCATGAGCCGTGCGTGGGCCAGTTTAAAATATCATCGCCATTTCTTGCATCGCTATCTACTATTATTGGCGATTTTTTTACCCCCGATTCTTTTCATGAATACCCTGCGCTCAGGTATTCAACAGTCCAGCGAGAACCTACAGCTGATTTTCAAACAAGACACTATGCCGCAAGTCGACCAGAAATGGTTGCAAAGTTTACTGTCAGACATGCGCAATCTAGTGCCCTTCTATGATTTCTCCTTACTAATCTGCTGTGGTCTTTTTGGAGTTCTTGTGTTTATCTTAGGCTGTCATTATTGCGGAAAACGTCGTTCAGAACTCAGCACCTACAAACGATTAGGCGTTAGTAAGTTTCGGTTAGCAGCGCAGTTTCTATTAGAATTTTTAATCCCTGCAACGTTGGCACTTTTGGTGTTATTTATGCTATTGGTAATTTTTCAAGCAACTATTGAGACCCTCGTTCAAAACGTCCAGTCGCAACTTTTGGAAAAATACACAACCGCTTCATCTATGACGACTGCCTCAGTCGATAAAGCAGGCGCTGACTACCCGATTGCTGTCCAATTGCCCTCTAACGGTTTACTGTTGATTCAGTCATTGCCACTTGATAACAATCGCTGGTTTGTGGTAACTTTACAGGCTATTTTGGCGACAGCCGGTATTATGCTAGGTATCTTTATTACCGCATTGCCACTTGCGATGTTTATCGTAACAAAAAGGAGGTCATTTAAATGATTGCCGAACGTCTTTCACAAGCAGCTATCCATGCTTTGTACACCCTCTCTCCCAGGGAAACCCTCACTGAAATCTGTGGGGATAAGCAGACTGTTCCTAGTCTCGCGGTGGTCTATAGTGCTTGGGACACCATTCCTTACTTGAGTTTAAAAGAAAATCTCTTTTTAGGCCTGACTCGCTCCAAACGTGACCCCCGCCGTCTAAACGACTATTTGAAACTTTTGGATCTCAACGAAGAAATTTTACAACACCCGCTATCAGAGCTCACCGCCTTTGAAAAAATCCGGTTGCAGACATTACAGCAACTCCTGCGACAACCAAAGACCTTGGTCTTTGATGATGTTACCTTGCAGCTGACTATCAAAGAAAATCAAGAACTCTTGTACCTGGCGATTCTATTAAAACGGCAATTAGAGTTGGAGATTCTTTTTGTCACCAGTGACGCCTCCTTTGCCAAAGCGGTTTCCCAAATGAATAATTAAATGATTCTGCAGAAAAGCACCTGAAAAAATCATTTACCTACAAAAAAACAGGCAATCGACTGCCAATGAGGCCGACTGTCTGCGTTTTTTTGTTTATATAGAGACATCAAAATAGCTATTTAAAGAGCGTAACTATCGCTGATTAAGCAGATAAGTCTGTAGCACGGATGCTCGCTCAAATGCTAGACCATTATCATTGTCAGAACTTCTCTAATCAAAAATAGCTTGGCATCAGACAGTTACCACTGGTGCCAAGCTGTTTTTTTAGTTATTCTTCTGTGAGCGATTCATCCTCGGTTCCCTTTGGCGTCGGATCAATGATACGCCCGTCATCAGCCATTTCGACATCTGGGAATGTGATTCTGAAAGTAGTCCCATGATCAACTTCACTTTCCACATCAATCTTTCCTTTGTGCAACCGCACAAGCTGCTGCACAATCGGCAAGCCTAGTCCAGATTCGCCAAACTTACGATTTTTACGAGAAGGATCTGCTTTATAGTAGCGTTCCCAAATATTGTTCAACTGTTCTTCGGTCATACCAATACCGGTATCAGTGATTTCGATGATGGTTTCCAAATAGCCTTTGGTAACGGCAACCGTAATCGTGCCATCATTAGTAAATTGAATCGCATTTTGGATGATGTTCACCATGATCTGCACAAAGCGGTCATAGTCAGCAAATACTGTAACCGGCTCCTCTGCGGTGAGAACGAGTTGGTCCCCAGCAGCTTCTGCTTTGCCCTCTAACTGGATCAAAAGATTGCGCAATGTCTCGGTAGCGTCGAATTTTTTCACTACAATCGAGATTTGATTGGTACGGATCTTTTCATAGTCTAGGTTTTCATTTACTAGACGAATCAAACGTTCGGTTTCATTTTTCATCAGCCGCAGCGCATTTTCTTTTTGGCTCTCTGGAATCGCATTGTACTGCAATCCTTCCAACAGGCCGTTGATGGTGGTGAGAGGGGTGCGCATCTCATGAGAAGCATCCGCCATAAACTGCTTGCGGCGCTCTTCTTGTCGTTGAATCTCTTCATTAGACTCTTGGAGGGAAACGGTCATCTTGTTGAAATCTTCGGCCAACTCGTCAAACTCATCTCGGTGGTTCACGGGGATTCGCACATCGAAATTCCCGCTGGCAACCTCGCGAGTCGCTTTTTTCATCCGGTTGATGCGCCGTACTTGGATGCTGGCATAAAAGAAACTGATAATTAAAGCGACGATACTTGAAATAATAAAGCCTTTGAACAAGTTCATATTCAACGACTTGGCACTTTCTTCCAAGTTAGTCGCCGGTTGCGTCAAAACCAACGCCCCAAAACGATCATTCAATTTCAGCGGCAACATGACGTAGGCCGTTGTTTCCGAATCACTGAAAATATTGCGACCAGAAGTAAAACGCAATGCCTGACCTTCCTTCAACGCCGCCCACTGCTTGGAACTGATGCTGAAATTCACTCGCTTGCTGCTTTCCTCATCTGCCACCGGGTAAACGACTTCCTGGTGATCATTGATATAAACAAGTTTGATATCCTGATATTTCAAGAAGCGCTCGGTCCCTAAAAGCGAAACCCGCAGCGCTTGCTCAGGATTTGCTACCACCCCTTGTTCATTGGCTGAAATCTGCGCCAGATCCACTGCAATATTGGCATAACTGGTCAACTGATCATAATTATTTTCCTCGATTGTCCGCCGTGTCATCTGGGTAAAGGATATCCCGGCAATCAAGAGAACCACGGCGATTACCACGAAAAAGGCCATCAGTTGTTGATAGAGGTAGCGCATCACGCCACCCCGGAATCGTCAAATTTATACCCTACGCCCCAGACCGTCTGAATCACCTGCGGGCCTACTTTTTCAATCTTTTGCCGCAGCTTTTTGATGTGAGCATCCACCGTTCGTTCATCACCAAAGTATTGGTAATCCCAAACCAATTCCAATAATTGCTCACGGGAAAAGACTTGGCGCGGCTTTTTAGCTAATGTGAACAAGAGATCGAATTCTTTAGGTGTCAGCCCTGGAATCAATTTATCGTCCAAGTAAGCCTCTCTTGTTTTCGTATTCATTTTAAAATGGGCAGTCTTCACATCAAAGGAACTCGTATCCTCGTCTTCTTGTGGCGTTTTTTCAACCAACTCGCTGCGACGATGAAGCGCCTTGATCCGGGCAATTAGCGTCAATGGACTAAAAGGCTTGGTCACATAGTCATCTGCCCCCATCTCCAAGCCAATCACTTGATCACTTTCAGAGTCTCTGGCAGTCAACATGATGATGGGAACTGTGTCAGAAATTTTGCGAATCTCACGCGCCACACTCATTCCGTCCATCCCCGGCAAGTTCAGATCCAACGTAATCATGTCCCACTTATCCGGTTCTGCCAAGAAGGCATCTAGCCCTTCCTTGCCGTCATATTTAAATGTGGCATCCCAGCCTTCGTTCAAAAAAAACATTTGCATCATTTCAGATACAGATTCATTGTCTTCAATCATTAAAATATTCATCGTCTCACGTCCTATCCCCAAGTCTTATTCTCTTTTTGCACTTATTTAATGCAGAAAGAATCACCTTCAGTATACTCGAAAAGCCCCGTTTTCTCCATTATCTTCATAAAACCTTCCCATAAGCTTTCCTCTTTATTCTATTTTCTGATATGATGTTCACGGTGCATCGATTCAGATGGACCCAATCAAAACAATTTGAGGTGTCTTCATTGAATTACAAAGCCATTGCCTTTTTCGATCTGGACGGTACCCTGCTGGATCAAAATTCCCAAATCACACCAGAGGTCGCAGACGGAATGCTCCGCTTGAAAGCCAACGGGGTCTTGCCGGTCATCGCTACTGGCCGAACCGAGATTGAAATCCTGGACATTCGCAAAGCCGCCCATATCGATTCCAACATCGTAATGAACGGTGCTTATATCCGTGTTGATGGACAAGAAGTCTATTCAGATCTTATCCCTAAAGCACAAATTGAGAAAATGTATCACGCCGTACTGGATCACGGAGACCAGTTGGCCTACTATAACGAAGGTGCCATTTGGTGTACCGGACATTCGGAAGATTTGATCGGTGCGTATACCTTTATTCATTCCAAAATCCCGCCCATTGATCCGCAAGGCTTCCAAAATAAACCCGTGAATATGCTGCTGGTTCTTGGTCGCGAGCATCGAGATTTCTATGAAGAAAACTTTCCTGCCTTCGATTTTTATCGCAATACTCCTTACTCCATGGATACCGTCAAAAAGGGGATTTCCAAAGGTGCTGCTGTCAAGATTCTTCAGGAAAAAACCGGCCTGACAAATTTGCCGACATACGGTTTCGGTGATGGACCCAACGACGTTGCTTTACTGGGGGCTTGTGACCACAAAATCGCCATGGGTAATGCCGGTGAAGAGTTAAAACAAATGGCGGATTTTGTAACGAAAAAAAATACTGAGGGCGGAATTCTCTATGCCTTAGAGCACTTCCAATTGATTTGATGAAATGCCCTCGCTTGGAATTTTAAGACATCGCTTGCGATCCTTTTCAAAAAAGCCCAGTTGTGGTACACTAATACCACGGAACCTCCCTTTTATAAAAGGGGGCTGTTACGGATTCGACAGGCATTGTCGAGCCTGAATTGCGCTTCGCAGGTTACGTCTGCGTTAAAACGTTACAGTTAAATATAACTGCTAAAAACGAAAACACTTACGCTTTAGCTGCCTAATAACAGTTTAGCGTGATCCTCCCGGCATCGCCCATGTGCTCGGGTCAGGGTCTCAAATTTAGTGGGATACGCTGAAACTTTCCGTCTGTAAGCTTCAGAAGAGATCATCAGACTAGCAAAATCAGCAGCCTGTCATTCGGCGGTTGATCTCGCGAAAACTTAAAGTAGAACTGACTATGAGCGTAGACTTTTGGGTAGCGAGATGTTTGGACGCGGGTTCGACTCCCGCCAGCTCCATTGGTAGTTTTTACCACTTTTGACTAAGCGTTAAAATCCTTTTAGATAAAGGGTTTTGGCGCTTTTTTGGTTCTACAATATTTAGTGTTGGTGGAAAATCTCCGATTTTCTTCCAACACTTTTTTTGTATGCGAAGTATAGAAAAAGAGATACCCAAATTGATAGAATGAAGTCGACTAAAACACACTCACCAAGAAAGGGATATCTCCATGGACTATTCTACAAGAATTTTGACTGGTTTAACAGATGAAAACCTATTTTTTGATACAAATTGGCTGGAAGAGCGTCAGGAAAATGATCTTCCTATTCTGGTCATTAAAGGGCAACTATCCTATACACCTTTGGCCTGTACAAAATGTGGCGTTAAGAATGAGGGGCAAATCATCAAAAACGGGACGCACCAGACAAAAACCCAATTAGTCCCCTTCAGGGGAAAGAAGACTTTATTAGAACTGAAACGGTCACGCTTTTTATGTAAAGACTGCGGAGCGACCTTCAACGCTCAAACAGCACTTGTTAGAGAAAAATGCCATATTTCAACCGAATTACAACTCAAGATCACCTTAGATCTGAAAAAGAATATTAGCCGGAAGGAGATTGCTCAAGAATATTTTGTCTCTGACACGACAGTTATGCGTATTATGCGAGACTGCGTGCAAAGCTTCAGGACCAATTTTAACTATTTACCGTCAGTTCTTTGCATTGATGAGTTTCGCTCAATGAACTCTTGTAGTAATGCAATGAGCTTCATCTGCATGGATGGTCATACTAAACGGCTTATCAGTATCTTGGAAAGCCGTCGGCTTACCTATTTGAAGGCTCATTTTTTACGCTATCCACATCATATACGATGTAAGGTCAAGTATCTAGTCATGGACATGAATGCACCTTATGCCCAACTGATTAAGCATGTCTTTCCAAATGCTCAAATCGTAACGGATCGTTTTCATATCGTCCAACAGATTAATCGTACCTTCAATCAATTACGGATAAAGACGATGAAACAGTTTAAAGGGACTGACAAGGTGAACTATCGACGCTTAAAACGATATTGGAAGCTTCTTTTGAAAAATGACTTCAACGTGAATAGCGCTAACTACCACTATGAGCGCTCTTTCAAGCGTCCGATGACAGAAAAAGCCATTATTGATGAGCTCTTATCTTATGATGAAACCTTGAAATTAGCATATGAGACGTGTCAGCTGCTTCTTTGTCATTACCGCAGAAAAAACGCAACGCTTTTCTTTGAACTTATTGAAGAACTTGATCAGCGCTTA
>NZ_MAEH01000012.1 GCF_009933135.1 Candidatus Enterococcus leclercqii | reverse complement strand
TGGATATCGGAACTTCCTGAATTTTCGCTCAAGAATCTACATCATCCAAGGGCTGATTTTTGTTTAAGAAAGAGCGAAAAATAAAAAAGCGCTCAGGCAAGAATTTTTTCCTGCCTGAGCTCATTCACTCATTCAATTTGAACTCACCAACACTATTTGACGAAGAGCCAAAAAGAGCCGAAAGCAGGGGGGCTTTCGGCAGTTGAGGGAGAGTGTATCAGATATATTATTGGGAGGTTGAGTTGGCAGGTGTCGTTCAGATAACCTGCCTTTGAAAATGAAACAACAGCTAAAGTGAAAACCAAGAAGATCTTTCTCTGCAAGGCAATATTCCTTGACAAAAGACACCAGTCAAAAAAGTTTAAGGTTGGGGAGACCGTAAACCAAATCAATTGTGTCTAGTTGGGGAAATCTCGGAATATCGGGGAAGCCCGCTTGAGCTATCTCTTGTTTACAAGTTAATTTTATCTCCCTTTGGCAGGAAAGACAATTATTGAATGGAAATTTGAATAAAGAAAAGGCTATTTTGAATCATTATTAACTGAGCTAAGCCTGATTTGATAGTGTTTTCATTGGCTTGTTCCTTTTTTTTCTTTAAAATTGAAAAAAATGGGAGGGTTTTGAGTTTAAAGATAGTGAAAAAAGCTACAATGTCGGTCTTTTTATAGGATTGTTATGCCATAAAAAAATATTTGTTTAATGGTATATATGTGTTTTTGAAATAATAATAAGAGCAGCTGAGGAATCTCCTCAGCTGCTCTTATTATTGGTTTGTTATTTGACGGAACCGGATGTGATGCCTTCGACGTAATATTTCTGCATGTAGATGAACAGCAGTGTGATAGGGATGGCGATCAGAACACAGCCGGCGGTGAAGGTCATGAATAAGGAGTTGGCGGTGGTGCGAGTCATCATCGTGTACAACCCGATGGCCACCGTGTATTTCTGGATGTTGTCTCCCATGATGACGCGGGCGAAGATGAAATCCATCCAAGGGCCCATAAATGCCATCAGAGCGGTATAGACGATGATTGGCTTAGACAGAGGCAACGTAATCTTAGTAAAAATCTGCCATTTGTTGGCCCCGTCAATCATTGCGGACTCATCTAACGCCATTGGAATGGTATCAAAGAACCCCTTGGCGATATAAAAGCCCAGTGCCGCTCCTGCTGAGTAAACCAGAATCAAAGCGAACAGGCTTTGGGTCAAGTTCAATGCTTTCAAAATGTAGTAGACAGCAATCATGCTCATGAAGCCTGGAAACATGTTCAAAACCAAAGCAACTTTCAAAAAAGGTTTGCGCAGTTTAAAACGTAGTCGACTCAAAGCATAAGCCATTGCAATGGTGATAAACGTGGATAACACACAGCTGCAAACAGCAACGAACAAAGTATTTAAGAACCAACGAACAAAGGGATAGTTACCGGAAGCATCTTTTAGCAAGTTGATATAGTTAGTTAAAGTGAACTGCTTGGGGATGATATAAGGGACAAATGCGCCGCCTTCTTCCCGGAAGCTGGTAAGAATAATCCAAAAGATTGGAAACATCCAGACAACTGCCATGATAATCAAAATCGCATAGATCAAGGTTCGACTCAACCGTTGCTTGCGATGATAGCTTTTGTTTTTTGCTTGTACGGCCATGGGTTAACCCTCCTTGAATGAATTGGTGCGGGTGTACATGATCAAGCTGAACACCGCAGATAGAATGAAGATCAGAATACCAATAACGGAAGCTAAGTTGTAATCCATCGTGTTGACAGTCAGGTTATACAGCCAGGTCACCAATAAATCGGTAGAACCGGCACCGTAGAAATCGGAATTTGAAGGGCCACCACCGGTCAACAGGTAGATGACATTGAAATTGTTGATGTTCCCGATAAATTGCTGAATCAACGCTGGCGTCATGACAAACAAAATCTGTGGGAAAGTAATGCTTCTGAAAATCTGGAACTTATTGGCACCGTCGATTTCAGCGGCCTCGATTTGATCACGGTCCAGGTTTTGGATGATCCCGGTAGAAACCAGCATAGTAACCGGAATCCCAATCCACATGTTAACAATGATGACTGTAATTTTGGCCATCAAAGGGTCAGTCAGAAACGGAATTGCACTCTTGATCCAGCCCAAATTCATAAGGATGGAGTTGATGGGGCCGGCATCATTGAGGAGATTACGCATGATCAGCAGCGAGACAAATTGTGGAACGGCCATAGTAATGACGAAAATCGTACGCCAGAACTTTTTGTATTTAATTCCTTTTGATTGAATCAAAAGGGCGAGGATAACTCCGAAAAAGAAATTAGTGACGGTGGCAAGCACTGCCCAAATCAAGGTCCAGCCGAGAACGGGGAAGAAGGTATTGGCCATATCACCGGAAATGACATTTCCGAAGTTGCGTAGACCTACCCAAGTGAATAGACTTTTTGGCGGCAAGTGGTTGTGGTCATAGTTGGTAAATGCGATCGAAATCATGTAAAGAAGCGGTAAAACCGTAAAGAACAAGACGCCCAACAGAGGAATCGTCATCAAAGTTGCATGGAACCGCTCGTTCACTAAGCTGATCAGATCATCTTTGGTAGAGGGAATCGTTTGACCGGCTTGCTTTAATTCATAGATGTGGCGAGCGCTCTTGAGATTGATGATATACATAATCAATAAGAGCACACAGACTAAGATAGCAGCGATCCCAAAGAGGAGGATCAGCATGGAGTTATCGCCTTTTTGCAGTACTTCGATGCCGAGACTTTCATTGTAGACGAGGCCTTGTTTTTTTGTACCTAATGATTGCAGCATCGCCAGCGCGTGAAAGCCTGAATAGAACAACCAACCGATAACGCCCACTTGGGTAGCTAAAAAGATCAGTCCTTTAGGAATTTGTTTGTTGGCAAAGTTGGCTGAACCCATAATAAGAAATGATAGCTTAGTCGGCAGGTCGCCTTCTTTGAACAATTCTCTAAAGGTGATGTGTTGCTGGGAATTTTTTCGTTTAAACATCGATTCTCACCTTACTTTCTGGTAGGTAGGCGCCCAAGTTTCCGAATCATGCGGAAAGCTTCAGCGTTTTAAAAAGCGGGGGGCGCAAATTCACCCCCCGATTATCGTTTGTTTATCAAGTTTCTTCGCCTTGGTACGGCTTAGGAGACTGTCGGTGTAGGGAGTCTGTTCTCACCGGCTTGCCCAATTAAGTCCAAAGCAGCTTTGTCAGAATAGAAAGCAGAACTTATTCTTCCACTTTTTTGGAGATGTCTTGAACAAATTTGTCTAGTTTTGCTTGATAGTCTGCTTCTTTGATATTGCCTTTGTAAGTGTCGTTGATCAAAGCATCCATTGGTGGCCAGAAGGAAACCATTTCTGGCAATTTAGGCATTACGACAGTGTGTTCAGGGTCAGTCATTTCCATAACAGCTTTAGCTACTGCATCGTCAGTCACTTTGCTGTCAGCTTGTGCTTCTTTATTGGAAGGAATCACGCCGTTGGTTTCAAATTCGATCATTTGAGAGTCTTTGTTGGTCAAGTATTCAGCTAATGCCATTGCAGCAAGTGGTGATTTAGTTTGTTGGTTAACACCGTACAGTTTTACACCCATGAAGGCCATCATTTGTTTGGCACCATCACCAAAATCGATGGTTGGGTAAGCAGCTACTGCCATGTTGTCCCCAAGGGCTTTTTCAACGTCGTTTTTAGACCAAGGGCCACTGAGGAAGGCATCTGTTTTACCAGATTGCAGGTTACTCAAGGCAGATTCAGAAGATTGAACAACTCCTGGATTTGATTTTTGAGCAGCAATCCATTTCAAAACTTGAATTCCGTTGTCGTTGTTAAAGTTGGTTCCTTGCAGGTCTTCGCCGTTTTCACCGAAAAGGACGTCACCGTTACTCATAAACAATGGGCCAAAGATATAGTTTGCGCCGGCTTCACCGAAGTTCGTACCGATTTTACCTTTTGCAGTCAAGGTTTCCCAAGTTTTCACATCATCAGCAGACAGTTTTGATTTGTTATAGTAGAGAACTTGTGATTCAACACCGTATGGATAGCCATAAATCTTATCGTTCCAAGTCACACCATTGACAGAAGCTTCGGTATTGTTTTCTTTGATAGTTTCAGCTTGTTTGGTTCCTACTGGATATAAGAGACCGGCTTCAGCCATTTGTCCTACTTGGTCATGTGGCATCATGAAGACGTCGGCAGCTTTTTCAGGGTCTTTTGAAACATCGGCTTTCGCATCTGCAGAAGAGCCGGCTTTGACTTCAACTTTTACATCGGGGTTTTCTTTAACGAAGTTGTCGACAATTCCTTGGATAGCTTTGATATGGTCTGTGTCCACCCAAAGTTTCAAATCACCTTCGATTTTTGCTGCGTCGCCGGATCCGGAAGTATTGGTGTCACCGCCAGACGCATCATCTTTGCTACTGCCACATGCAGCCAGCGTCAAAGCTGAAATGCCCAATACTGCGGAACTCATGAGAATCTTTTTCCAATTTTTTTTCATTTCCTGTTCCCTCCATAATTGTTTGACTGATGTCAAAGAATGATTTCGCTTACAAGAGTATTATGCAACCGATTGCGGAAATAGTCAAGGGATATCCTTCAATAATTTGTTTTTTTCGTGAAAAGATTCTGTGGATGAAAAAGGAAATAAATCATTCAAAAACAAACTCCTACTATAATATGTAAGAGTGATTTGTTTTTATTGACAGCTGCAATCTGAGCCAAGCCTCGTGGAAATACTCAGGAGAAAGTCCTTTTTACAGGAAAATACACCAGATAACGGCTTGTGATTTGTAATGCAAACGATTGCTTAAAATTCTTGAAATGCGTTGCAGATTGTGCCATAATGAACGGGTAATAAGGACGAATAATCAGATTTGTTCGGCAAGATTCCTGTGATCTTGGCCAGAAATTTTTTATGAAGGAATTTTTTGGCACCGACTTTAATTCAGGAGGATGACAATCAATGAATACAGCAGCAATCTATCATCGCCCCGACAGCGAATTTGCTTTTTTGTACACAGCCGATAAGATGCGAATTCGACTGCGAACTGCTCGTGGAGATATCAAGGAAGCCAATCTACTTCACGGGGATACCTACACATTGCATCAAGAAAACTGGTATGAAGCACCCCTCAAGATGGTGCGTTATCTGACCACCAATCTCTATGACTATTGGGTCTGTGAGACGGATGCCCCTTTTAAACGCTTAGCATACGGATTTCATCTAAAAGGACATGACGGGACGGAAATTTTTTATGGAGACCATGGTGTTTTTCCTTATCAGGAAGAATATCTGCAAATGCCCAATAATTATTTCCGGATGCCTTACTTCCATGAATCTGACCGCTTCAAAGCGCCTGAATGGGTAAAAAGCACCGTTTGGTATCAAATTTTTCCAGAACGTTTTGCAAACGGTGACAAGAGCAATGACCCGGAAGGAACCCTGGCTTGGGGCTCCAAAGCGCCAGATCGCCAAGACTTTTTCGGCGGGGACTTGCAAGGTGTTTTGGACCATCTGGATCACTTGGAAGCGCTGGGAATCAATGGCTTGTACTTCTGCCCGATTTTTGAAGCCCACTCCAATCATAAATACGATACCATCGATTATTTGAAGGTAGATCCGGCTTTCGGTGATGAAGCACTTTTGAAAAAATTGATCCAAGAGTGTCACAAGCGAGGCATTCGGGTGATGCTGGACGCCGTATTTAATCATATGGGGGATGTTTCTCCCCAATGGCAGGATGTACTCAAAAATGGTGCAGATTCAAAATATGCCGATTGGTTCCACGTCAATGAATTTCCGGCGACGTATACACCAGGCAACGACTTTGAAGATGCCAAAGATTTGACCTATGATGTCTTTGCATTTACCCCTCATATGCCGAAATTGAATACTGCCAATCCGGAAGTTCAGGCATACCTCTTGCATATCGCTCGTTACTGGATTGAAGAATTTGATATTGATGCTTGGCGCTTGGATGTGGCTAACGAAGTGGATCACGGCTTTTGGAAAAAATTCCGGCAAGTCTGTGATGAAGCCAAGGAGGATTTTTACATTCTCGGTGAAATCTGGCATTCCTCTCAATCTTGGCTGCAAGGAGACGAGTTTCATGCAGTTATGAATTATGCCTATACAGACGCCATCATGGGGTATTTTGTCAAAGGTGAAATCCCAATGGAAAAAATGGTATCTGAGATCAATGGCCAACTGATGCTCTATCGCGATCAGGTGAATCAAATTCAATTCAATGTGTTAGACTCTCACGATACACCGCGACTTTTGACAGAAGCCAAAGGGGATAAGGACCTGATGAAACAGGTGGTGGCCTTTACTTATTTGCAACCAGGAGTTCCTTGTATTTATTATGGCGATGAGTATTCGATGACCGGTGAGATGGACCCTGATTGCCGCAAGTGTATGGTCTGGGATCCAGAAGAACAAGATCAAGACATGTTCGACTTTTTCCAAAATATGGTGGCACTTCGTAAAGAATGGCAACCGATTTTGTCTGAGGGACGGATGGATTGGCAAAAAGCCGATGAAGACAGCGGCATGGTCGTACTAGCCAGAGAATCCGCTGACGGAAAAATTCTGGGTATCTTCAATACTGGAACTGTGACGCAAGAGATCCCGGTTCCGCGATATAAATTGTTGACGGGAAATCTAGCCACGGTGGAAGAAGAGCGGGTTTTGATTTCTCCTAAGGGATTTCTGCTGCTTCATTGAGTTGTGACCGCCGCGTGATCGTGTATCCGTGGCGGTTTTTTTAAAATCAAAATCAATCAAAAAAACAATTATCGCTGTATCAAACAACGCTTAGATAAAGCGCAGCATACGTAAAAGGAGCGAAGGAACATGGAAAAACACTGGTGGCAAGAAGTTGTCGTTTATCAAGTATATCCCCGCAGTTTCAAAGATAGTGACGGTGATGGCATCGGAGACATTCCCGGCATCATTGAAAAACTGCCTTATTTGGAAAAGCTGGGAATCGGAGCTATCTGGCTATCACCCGTCTATCAGTCTCCTAATGATGATAACGGCTACGATATTTCCGATTATCAAGAAATCATGGCTGAATTTGGAACGATGGCAGATATGGATCGCCTAATTGCCGCCGCACAACAGCGGGGAATCAAGATTGTCATGGATTTAGTGGTCAATCATACCTCTGATGAGCATCGCTGGTTTATCGAGGCACAAAAAGGACGCGACAATGATTATCGAGACTTTTATATTTGGGCAGATCCAGCTGCAGATGGTGGCGTACCTAATGGGCTGGGGTCCGCCTTTTCCGGCAGTGCTTGGGAATTTGACGAGGCCAGCAATCAGTATTACTTGCACCTATTTAGTAAAAAGCAACCGGATCTAAATTGGGAGAATGAGAACGTCCGCCAAGCTGTCTATGACATGATGAATTTCTGGATTGAAAAAGGAATTGGCGGCTTTCGCATGGATGTCATCGATTTGATTGGGAAACAACCACAAAAAGAGCTGACCGGCAATGGTCCTAAACTTCATGACTATCTGCAAGAAATGAATCGGGCGACCTTTGGACAACAAGATCTCTTAACCGTGGGAGAAACATGGGGGGCAACACCGGAAATCGCTAAATTATACTCAGATCCAGCGCGCCATGAATTGTCGATGGTCTTTCAGTTTGAACATATGATGCTGGACCAGGAACCGGGAAAAGAAAAATGGGATTTGATTCCGCTGCAAGTAGGTGCTTTGAAACAAGCATTGGCTCGTTGGCAGACAGAATTGGGAACAGAAGGCTGGAACTCACTCTTTTGGGAAAATCATGATCTCCCGCGAATTATTTCGCGGTGGGGCAATGACAAGGAGTACCGAGAGGCCAGTGCTAAATTCTTTGCTATTTTGCTGCATATGATGAAAGGAACACCCTATATTTACCAAGGGGAAGAGTTGGGGATGACCAACTATGTGGCAGAAGACATCAGTGAAGTAGCCGACATCGAAAGCGTGAACATGTATCATGAACGTCTGGCACAAGGCTATTCCAAAGAAGCAATACTGGCTTCAATCAACAAAAAAGGCCGCGACAACGCCCGCACTCCGATGCAATGGGATGACAGTGCCCACGCTGGTTTTACCACCGGAACACCGTGGCTGGCAGTCAACCCCAATTATCGGGATATTCATGCGGCGAAAGCACTGGCTGATCCGGATTCGATTTTTTATACCTATCAAAAGCTGGTTCAACTGCGCAAAAAACATCCTCTGATGATCTGGGGTGAGTTTGAACTGTTGCCAACGGAGGAGAAAATTTTTGCTTATTTGCGGCGCTATGAGGGAGAGACGTGGTTAATCGTGGGGAATTTTTCTGATGACGAACAAACAGTTATGTTGCCGCAATTTACGGTGATGGCGACCATCATTCGAAACTATCCCGGCGATGTAGATGATCTTGCACAAGCCAGACTGGCGCCGTGGGAAGCTTTTGCTGTGAAAGTGAGTGAAAAACGATGATAGATACACTGTCTTGGTGGAAAAATGCGGTAGGCTATCAGATCTATCCCCGCAGCTTTATGGATTCTGATGGCGACGGTATCGGGGATATCAATGGAATTATTGAAAAACTGCCTTATATCAAGTCCTTAGGCGTCGATTTCATCTGGTTGAACCCTATCTATAAGTCACCTAATGTGGACAATGGCTATGATATTTCCGATTATCAAGATATCCAGCAGGAGTATGGCACGATGGCGCAATTCAAGGAGCTATTGGCGCAAGTCCATCAAGCGGGGATGAAGCTGATTTTAGATTTGGTGATCAATCATACCAGTGATCAGCACCCTTGGTTTTTGGAAGCAAAAAAAGGAGTAGAGAATCCTTACCGAAACTATTACCATTGGCAAAGTGCTGCTGGGGAAAAGCAGCCGCCCAATGAGTGGCAGAGTTTTTTCGGTGGGCCTACCTGGACCTATGATGCTACTAGTAAAGAAAGTTATTTCCATGTCTTTGCTCCACAACAGCCAGACCTCAATTGGACCAATTTCAAGGTAAGAGAAGAAATTTATGCCATGATTGAATGGTGGTTGGAGCTGGGGATTGACGGTTTTCGTCTAGATGCCATCAGCCACATCCAAAAAGAGTCTTGGGATTTTAAAATCACTGACAATCCGTGGGCACCCTTTATGAATGTTTCTGGTATCGAGGAGTACATGGCGGAATTGAAAGGGATTTTCGCTAGGTACGACATCATGACAGTGGGAGAAGCCAGTGGTGTCTCTAGCCGTCGCGCAGTCGATTGGACCGATGATGAAGGTTACATCAACATGATCTTCGAACTGGAGCACAATGTTCGTGAAGGAAAACCGGGAGCTGAGCGAATCAACCTACTGGGTTTCAAGAAAGTGCTGGCTCGTTGGCAGAAACATTTAGAACATGCTGGGTGGAATGCGCTGTATGTGGAGAATCATGACAATCCGCGTTTTAATTCTGTATTAGGAAATGAGACCGCCAAATCGGCTCAGGCGATTGGTACGGCCTATATGCTGCTGAAGGGAACGCCATTTGTTTACCAGGGGCAGGAATTAGGGATGACCAACTACCCATTTACCGGGATTGATCAAGTAGACGCCAAAGATTCTCATAACCATTACCGACTGTTGCTGGAAGAAGGTACCGATTCATTGGAAGCGTTGAAGTTGGTGACCCATTGGACCAGAGACCATTCCCGCACCCCGATGCAATGGTCGTCGGCTGTCAATGCAGGCTTTACGACCGGTCAACCGTGGCTCGCGGTGAACCCAAACTATCCACTGATCAATGCGGCTGTTGAAGAAGCAGATCCGGACTCGGCGTTGCAATTTTATCGGCGCTTGATTGCCTTTCGAAAGGCAGAGCCGGTTTTTACCACAGGCAGCTTTGACTTAGTGGCAGCCGGTGATCCAGATATCTTTGCCTATGTGCGGCAGACAGAGGAAAAGGCGCTATTGGTATTGGTGAATCTTTCCCAGCACTTACGAGTCGTAACGTTGCCCAACCGACTGATTGCCACTGGAGATCAAAACTACCGCTATGTTTTCGGTAATCTTTCAAAACAAGCTGCCAGTCGCAGCCTCACCAAACAAATGAGATTGGCGCCTTATGATGCCGCTGTTTTTGAACATGAGAAATAAATGAAAAAAACGGACCTGAAATTCTGAACAGGTCCGTTTTTTTGTGGCGGTGATATAAGAAAAATTGTGAGTGTGACAATGGTTGAGTCACCCTCCTGTGAAGTGAACAATACCAAACGTGAGCCCAAAAAAACCGACGATCTTCCATTAAAATCATTGGAAGATCGTCGGTTTTTCATTGCTAAAAATTTCAAATCCAGACTTTCCTTGATTTCGTCAAGCTAATTCAACCTCATTCACTTCCCTTTACACGTATGGAATTGTTCTCTCTTCCGACTAAGACATCAATAGGATCACAATTTTTTATCACCCGTATACTTTTTATTAATTGTGGTTAAACATTCGCTGTTTAGCACTTAGAAATTACTTATGTCACATTCGCAATTGTACCTGAGGCGAAGACTGGTATAATAAATTGGAAAACCAGGGTTGGATTTGTGAGGACTGCCAAGGACTATGGACTGATCAAGACAAATCATTGGAAAGAAATGGAGTCAGAAGTGATGGGGAAATTTCGCTTATTGTTGGTAATGGCGCTACTCTCAGTGGGACTTAGCGGCTGTCAAAATGATTCACCGGCTTATAAGGCGGCTGTATCCGCAGGTGTAACGACAGCTGCCAAAGGAAACTTTCAAAAAGCAGAGGCCTACTTTGAGATGGCTTTAAGCGAGAAGCCAGAAGATGAAACAGCTAAAGACTATCTGGAACAAGTTGCAGCCATTGGCAAAAGTCAGCGGCAATTGTCTGCCGGACAACTGTCGCAAAGCCGTGAAACAGTCGCTGCCTTATTGAAGCGCAACGATCTTTCCCGTGTCATACGTCAAAAGGCTCAGGAGCAATCCGAAGAAGTGAAAGGCGTGCAACAGGAGACGGATGCTTTTTCAGGGCAGTTAACCGAAATTACTAAATTGATGGATGAAAATAACTATGAAGAAGCGTTGAATAAGTGGATGGAGGCTCGCAATGCCGCCGATGGCAAACCGGCATTGAAAGAAGAGCGGGGGGAACTGGACAAAATTTTAAAACGACTGGTAAGACAAAAATCAACCTATGACGTGGCAAACAAGGTCGCAGAGTTGACCCCACCAGAAACAGAAGAGACCCAAACACCACTAATTCCGGAAATTTTGCAAGGACACTGGTATAGCCAGCCACCTGCTGAAGATGGCAACTTTGCCGGACAAACGCCGGCTTTGACAATTACCAAAGACAGCCTGCTGTTTACAAAAGAGCAAAGAATCTATCAGGTAACTGCAACTGATCATTGGCAGTCACGCTACACCTTGAGCTGGGATATGAACGCCTTTTCTCGTCGTTATGGCGCAGGGTCATTAGGCGAGAATCCGGTACCTTTTCAATTTTACCTGACAGCACCCACCGAAGAAGTCTCCTACACGACACTCACCTGGTTGGAGCAGACATTCTATCGCTGATTTGTAAAAATAGCACAAAAAATAAAGCTAAAACCTCACCAATCGGAACCATGATCTGTCTGTCGGTGGTTGATTCGGTGAGGTTTTTTAATAGCTAAAAATTGCAGACTGGATAGAAAAAGTCACCAGTGGAGCTCAATGTTTGACAGTTACTGACGCTGTTTTTAACTCTACATCTAGGTCCAAGATACCTTCGCTGCTTTTCAGCTGTAAGGTTCCATAACTTGGCTTGAACTGTAAGGTCAGGTCGCTTCTCAGGAAATTTTTCTCGTAGTCGGAAATATAAAAAGTAAAGGTGCCGTTTTCTAAAGGAATGGTAAATGGCGGGGTGCTGTTTTTCACTGGCTGGAGCAGAAAACGATCACCAATCATACAGCAACCTTGTGCGGAACTGTAGACGTTAGAGCCATCATTTAAAGCAAGAATCAAACGAGTGGCAACACCGAATTTGTTCTCTAAATGGCGAGTTGTTTGTTCATCCATAGTGATTTTCATAAGTCTTCACCTCTTTTGCTGCCATCATATAACGATATCGAAAAAAAGGTTATTTTTTTGCCTGAGGAGCTTTTGTTAGGGCCTTTTCTTGAAAAAAATTATAATGAGGGAGACGATAGCGGTGGAAATAAAGGAGTGAGCCGAATGGAAGAAAAGAAAAACGGAGGCATGATGGCGGTTATTGCCGCCTTGATTGCCAATATTTTGGTAGCCATCAGTAAGTTTATCGGTTATCTACTGAGCGGTAGTGCCGCGATGCTAAATGAATCTATTCACAGTGTAGTAGACTGTAGCAATCAGGCGCTATTGATTGTAGGGGATCGGCGAGCCAGCGTCGGCCAAAGCGAGCTTCATCAGTTTGGTGAAGGACGGGCAAAGTACTTTTTCAGTACTATCGTAGCAACGATGCTCTTTTTCGGTGGTGGGGCATTAGGCGTGATGGAAGCAACTGAAAAACTCTTTCATCCAGCCCATGAAGTGGGAAATCAGTGGCTAGTGATTGGTATCCTGATTTTCGGGATGGTGGTCGAAGGAAGTTCATTGCGAATCGCGTTTAAAGAGATTGCCGAACTAAATACAGAAAAGCTGCCCCTGTTCAAATTTTTACGAGTAAGCCGTCACAGTGAGATTTTAATTATTTTCACGGAAGACTTCTGTGCAGTGATTGGTCTGCTGTTGGCATTAGCGGGGACAATTCTAACCATGATCACCGGCAACGCCGTGTTTGATGCTTTAAGTGGGTTGCTGATTGGCCTGTTATTGATGTTTGCGGCTATCTTTTTGGCGAAAGAATTTTACAGTCTGATTATTGGGGAGAGCGTAACCGCCGGCGATCTTGCCAAAATCAAAAGTGCTTTTGCACGACCGGACATTGAGCGTTTGATTGACATTAAAACACTGCACATGTCAGCAGATGAGATCATGATTGCCGCCAAAGTCGACATCGTGGCTCCCAAAGAAGGCGCCGCTTACAGTATCATCAACGAAATCGAAGCGAATATCCGGGGAGGACTGCCAGATAAGAAAGCCTATATCTACATTGAAGTGGATGAATTTCAAGAAAATTATCACGACCATGGTCAGCCGCAAAAAGAGGAATAAAAAACAAACGTGAAAAGAATTTTTCTTGAAAGGTGGCGCTTCTGCCCGCCTTTTGCTAAAATGAACAAGGACTAATTTACGGAAAGAAGGATTATCATGATTTCAGCAAGTGATTTGCGGGCCGGGATGACATTCATCCAAGACGGCAAACTGATCAAAGTATTGGACGCCAGCCACCACAAACCAGGTAAAGGCAATACTGTTATGCGTATGAAACTTCGCGATGTACGGACTGGTGCAACTTATGATACAACTTTGCGCCCAGATGAAAAATTTGAAAAAGCCCACATCGATACCAAAAATGTACAATACCTGTACACAATGGATGATACTGGTTACTTCATGGATACCGAAACTTACGAACAATATGAAATCCCGGTAGAAACTGTTGCAGAAGAGATGAAATATATCTTGGAAAACATGGAAGTGAAGATTCAATTTTACGGCTCCGAAGTCATCGGCGTACAATTGCCTTCAACCGTTGTTTTGCGAGTAGCAGAAACGCAACCATCAATCAAAGGGGCAACTGTGACAGGCTCTGGTAAACCAGCAACAATGGAAACCGGCTTGATTGTCAATGTTCCTGATTTTGTCGAAGCTGGAGAATTATTGGAAATCAACACAGCTGAAGGCACTTATGTAAAACGTGCCGGCAAGTAACACTTATAAAGCGGGATCCGATTTTTCGGGTTCCGCTTTTTTTGCGGCTCTGGGATCGGAAATTACAACTTGAATAAAGGTAAGATACCAGTAAAAGACGACAAGCTTCCGTTGAAAACGAGTGGCAGCTTGCCGTCTTTTCGTTACTTAAAATTTCAAATAGCGACTAAGCTTGATTTCAGCAAGCCAAAGGAAATTTGTTTCCTCTTAACCGGCTTAAAGTATTTGTTTTCTGCCACTTGAAAAAGACTTAATCTGACAAATTTCTGTCAGCAGGTTTCAAAAAATCAGACCGTTTCTCGAATGACCAGCTCAGTGGCGAGCGTGGGAATTTCCGGCTGACTGTCTCCTTCAATAGCAGCAATCAGACTTTTTGCCGCCGCTGTCCCCATTTCAGCGATGGGCTGACGGATCGTAGTGATTTCAGGATACGTCAAAGCAGCGATGGGCTGATCGTCAAAACCCAGTACCGCCAGATCTTGTGGGATAGCAACTTTTAGTTTACGTGCTTCACTGAGAATTCCGGCAGCTACTTCATCACCATTGGAGAAAACCGCAGTCGGAGCTGTTTCAGGACTCATAGCAGCAAATTTTTGCAGAAAATCTCGGCCCCCTTGAACGCCTAATGTTCGTTCAAAGAAAAGTGTCTCATCGAATGTTAGGCCGTGATCCCGCAGGGCAAAAAGAAAGCCTTTGAAGCGGTGGTCATGGACATTCATCACATTACCAGTACAAAAAGCAATCCGGCGATGGCCTTGATTAATTAAATAGCGGGTGCCTTCATAGCTGGCCTTTTCTTCGTCAATCTTGATGACAGTCAATTCTTCGTCGCCGATATAGCGGTTGCACAAAACAATTTTACCTTCTGCCATCAGTTGTTTAATCTGCGGCGTAGCAGTTTCCAAGTTTGTGATGATGATGCCGTCCAGTTGCTTTTTCTGGATCATCTGGATATAGAACGCTTCTGACTGGGGATTGCCCTGGGTTTGCAGCACGACCAGATGATAGCCTAATTCCAACGCCGTTTTTTCGATGGTATTTACTAGATTGGCAAAAAAAGGATTGGTGATATAAGAGATGATAACGCCAATCATCTTAGATTTTTTACCCCGCAGCTGTTGAGCGACATTGTTGGGGTAGTAGTTCAATTCTTCCATCGCTTTATAGATTTTTTTCTTCGTCTTATCCGATACATAAGGATGGTCGTTCAAGGCGCGGGACACAGTTGTCACCGATACCTTGGCTTTTTTTGCCACGTCTTCGATACTGGCCATTCTCAAAACTCCTTTAGTTGTGTGCAATTTGTATTTCATGTTAGGAAATAAATTTAGCTTTTTTGCTCACCCGAGGTCGCCGCAAAAACTTTTTTCTTCTGGTCAGTCAAGCAGTAGGTTTTTCCGTCTGGCCCCCAAAGCAGCAGATTAAATCCTGAATACATAATCTATTCTCCAGTTTAATTATAGTCATATTCACTGATATAGCAACGAAAAAAGTTTATGAAAACGATTGACATATGAAAACGATTGACATATACTCGAGTCAGAAAAAGAAAGCGCGAACAATTAAACTTTTGCTTTCTTTTGACAATTAAAGGGGAAAAAACGTCTAGGAGGAATGAGCAACATGAAAACAAGAAAATTGGTTACTGGGTTGACGACAGCGGCACTGGCACTGGCACTTTTAGTTTTAGTTGGCTGCGGAAATTCTGGAGGGGATTCTGCAAAAAGTGATGAGCTTTACATTTTTAATACCAAGAGTGAGATTTCCGATTCGCTGAAAGAATTGGCAAAGGATTATGAAAAGGAAACAGGGATTCAAGTGAAAACCTTCTCCCCAGGATCCGGTGCTGATGTAACAGAGACGATGAATACTGAGATGACTTCAAAAAATGCACCGGCAATTTTCGCAACCAACAGCTTGATTACTTGGGGACCAAAAGACGGCGACTTCATGTACAACCTCCAAGACAGCAGCAATGAAGAGTTGAAGAAGCTGGCTGAACAAGTTCCTGAAAACATGCGCTTGTCCGTTGATGATAAAACAAATTTTGGCTTACCTTATACTGTTGAAGGTTATGGCTATATCGTGGATAAAGATGTCTTGAAGGAGCTGTTTCCGGCAGCAGATCAAGATGCCTTGCTGACTGATTTAAAAACGGTTGATTTCCAAGGATTTACCGATTTTACGAATGGCCTGAATGAATACTTGCAATCTGATAAAGTGGCGACTTTGAGTTTGAACGGTCACGAGTACCCATTGGCAGCTGAAAAAACAGAGTTGACTAAGAGCCTCACAGGCATTTTTGTTGAAGCAGGTGCGGAAAAGTGGACCTATTCTGATCACATGATTAATGTGGCGATGAATACAGTGTTTAGCAGTTATTCCGATGCATTGTATTCTGACCCAAGCAAATTTGATGAAATGAAAGATTCACTGGTCAAATACATGGAGGTGCTGGATTACAACACTTCCCATGCAGCTGGTGAAGATGGGCCGTTAGTTCGCGGCTCTGAATTTATCAACGGGACTGTCGGTAGTTATGACAATTCCTTGCAACTATTTGCCGATCACAAAGGGGTATTTATCAAACAAGGGAACTGGATTTATCCTACTTTGAATAAATTAAATCCAGACATGTTGGCAACTCTGGATATTATTCCCATCAAAATGCCTTTTGAGCAAAAAGATATTCATTTAGAAGGTTGGACACCAGAAGATTACAACAAGACGATTCCGACATTTGTGCCTAACTATTGGATCATCAACAAGCAAGTCTCTGAAGACAAAATCAAATTGGCGGAAGATTTTCTGGTTTGGCTGTATTCATCAGACCGTGGCCTGAAATTCTTGAAAGATGAATCTGGGTTCATCTTGTTCAATGACTTGGACAGTGGTGGTAGTAACACGTTAAATGAAGCGCTGATTTCCTATTTGAAAACCGGAAAAACATTGTCGAATCCATTCAATGCTTCACCGGGCAATTTCTTGGAATATGTAGGGAACGAGTTGAAAGAAAACTATATGACTAAAAAAGAGTGGGATGCAGGAACTTATCCTGATTTTGCCGACAAAGTAATCAAGAAGTGGCAGGAACTGAAACAAGATAGTTCTTACTGAGTTTAAAGCGAGTCAAAATCGTCTTTTACGGAGGAATCTCCAATGGTTATTCGTAAAAGACGATTTTTGATAGGAGGAAAGAAGTTATGAAAAATATCTATAAGAAATGGTTTGCTCCCTTCACGATTCCGGCAGTTGTCTTGTATTCCTGTGTGGTAATCATTCCGTTTATCATCGGTTTGATCTATTCCTTCTCAGCTTGGCGGGGCGTCTATTTCGCTGGAGGTGGGAATGCGTTTGAAGCTTGGGTAGGGTTAGATAACTATCGTAAAGCATTTGAAAGTGAAAGTTTTCGTCAGGCCTTCTTCTATACAGTTAAATTTACCCTGTTAGCGGTTGTTGTTGTCAACGTCGTAGCGTTAGGATTGGCACTTTTAGTCAACAGTATTGGAAAAGCAGTTGGTTTTTTCCGTGCAACTTTTTTCCTTCCCAATTTGTTAGGCGGATTGGCACTGGGTTTTATCTGGTTGTTCATCTTTGAAAATATTTTCTCACAAGTCTTATTTGGACCAGATGGGCTATTACCAATCAGTTTTTTGACCAATATGACGCAAGACAATACTAAAAATCTGTTTGCAATGCTGATGGTCGTTACTTGGCAGATGTCTGGCTACATGATGATTATCTATATCACTGGTTTAAATAATATTCCTACTGAGTTGTATGAAGCCGCCGCGATGGATGGAGCCAACGCTTGGCAGCGATTTAAAAATATCACAATTCCTATGCTGATGCCGTCGTTCACAATTGTCTTTTTCATGGTGTTATCTGGTTGCTTCAAACTTTTGGATCCCAACGTCGCATTGACCAACGGAGAGTTCAATACCCGGATGCTGGCACTACAAATATTGCGAGCACCGCGAGACAGTTCAAATAACTATGGTTTGGCACAAGCAGAAGCAGTTATTTTCTTTGTTATTATCGCAATAGTTTCTCTGACTCAGGTTGTGATCACGAAACGAAAAGAGGTTGAAATGTAATGAAATCAGTTGGTAAGTTTAAAAAGTTTGGCTTTCTGCGTTATCTGATTTTGACTGTGCTGGCCATCTATACTTTATTTCCCATCAGTTTTTTATTAATCAACTCCTTCAAGTCACAATCAGAAATTGTTAAAACACCGTTGGCTCTTCCAAAGAAAATTGATTTCACCTATATTCGGCGGGCTATTGAAGAGATTGACTTGGGTAATTCAATCGTCTTGACAGTGATTATCACCGTGATTGCTGTGGCTTTGATCGTGTTTGTTTCTTCAACAGTTGCTTGGATGATGGTCCGTTTCAAGTCTAAAGTGTCTAGCATCATGCTGTTGTTTTTTACTTCCTCCATGCTGATTCCATTTCAGGCTGTCATGTACCCATTGATTAATATGTTTGACAATGTAGGGCTTAAAAATACACTGGGCTTGATTTTGATGTACGGTGGTTTCGGAATGAGTATGTCAATTTTCTTATACCACGGCTTTATGAAGAGTGTTCCCATCGCTTTGGAAGAGGCCGCCATAATTGATGGTGCCTCGGTTTTCCAAGTATACTTCAAAGTCATCATGCCATTGGTGCGGCCAACGACGATGACAGTAATTATTTTGAATGCGATGTGGATTTGGAACGATTATTTACTACCGTTTTTAGTTATTGGCAATGGTGAAAAGAAGACACTGACATTGGCGATCTATTTTGCCAAGATTCAATCAGGACAGTATGGGAATGCGTGGGATTTAATTTTCCCAGCAGTACTGATTACGATTGTGCCGATTATTATCTTATTTTTACTGCTGCAGAAAAATATTATCCGTGGTATCTCTGATGGTGCTGTGAAATAAGGAGTAACTTATGACAAGTAAGATGAAATGGTGGCACTCAGCCATCGGTTATCAGATTTACCCGAAAAGCTTTCAAGATACTAATCATGATGGCATTGGTGACATTGCTGGCATCACGCAGCGCCTGGATCATTTGACAGATTTGGGGGTGGATGTTGTTTGGATTAGTCCAGTCAATTTGTCTCCCATGATGGATCACGGCTACGACATTTCTGACTATTACCAAATCGATCCATCTTTTGGAAGCAACGAAGATTTTAGCGAGTTGCTGGCCAAAGCCGGTGAAAAAGGAATCAAGATTTTGATGGATTTGGTAATCAACCATACCTCTACTGAACACCCTTGGTTCAAGGCGGCTATGGCAGATTTAGATAGCGAGTATGCGGACTATTATGTCATCAAAGAAGGCCGTGAAAACGGAGCGCCGCCGAATAACTGGCGTTCCATGTTTGGCGGCAGCGCTTGGGAAAAAATCTCCGGGACGGACAATAAGTTCTACCTGCATCTTTTTACAGTAGGACAGCCGGATCTCAATTGGGAGAATCCCAAATTGCGTCAGAAACTATACGAAATGATTCGCTACTGGCTGGATCAAGGAGTAGCTGGTTTTCGGATTGATGCCATTGCCCACATTAAGAAAATCTACGACGAGAAGATCATCTCGCCAGATGGGCCGGATGGCTTGGCGACTGTTTGGGAACAATACCGCAATGCTTGTGGGATTGGTGAGTTTTTAAAGGAGATGCGAGAGGCAATTTTTGCTGATTCTGATGTGCTGACAATTGCCGAGATGGACGTGCCTGATCCTGATCAGTGGCTTGAATATTTCGGAGACAATGGGTATTTCTCCAGCATTTTTGATTTTTACCACACGCCTTACACGATTCAAGAGGAGAAATATCAGCAAGATCCCGCCGCCTTCGTAGATCTGTTGAAGCAAAAGTTATACAAAAAGCAAGTGTTGGCCAACGATCGAGTTTTCTTCACCAATTTTTTGGAAAATCACGATTTGTCGAGGATGCCCGATCGGTTGATTCCACAGAAAGACATCAGTTTTGACAGTATCACCGCCTGGAGTATGATGTACTTTTTCCTGCGGGGAATTCCAGTCATCTACCAAGGCCAAGAAATCGGAATGCGGGATTACCCGAAAACAAGTATTGATGGTTACTTGGATTTGGCAACCCATAACAGTTACCGAGATTATCTGTTGAGAGGTCTCACACCGGCAGCAGCTTTAGCAAAAATCAATCAGGAGTGCCGCGAAAATAGTCGAACACCGATGCAATGGGACGCTGGCAACTTTGCCGGATTCAGCGAGGTTTCCCCTTGGTTTGCCGTTAATCCAAATTATCCGCAGGTGAACGTAGCCTGGCAAGCCGCTGAACCAGACTCGTTGTTGAACTTTTTCAAAAAGATGACTAGCTTGCGAAAAAGCGAGAAATTAGCACCGCTGATGATTTATGGTCGAACGGTGCCGGTATTGCAAGAGGTAAAAGGACTGGTAGCTTATTATCGTGAGCGCGAGGGGCAGCGATTAGTAGTGGTAGCCAATCTAACGGCAAATATGCAAAAAATTCCGCTAAAAAAAGCTGTCAACGAGCCATTACTGAATAACCTGCCAGGGTTTATACAAACGACAGCTTATGGGGAGCTGCAACCGTATCAGAGCGTAATCTGGTACGAGACAGGAGGGGAGAGCCTTGCTACCTGAAACACGTGAATGGTGGAAAGAGGCGGTGGTCTACCAAATATATCCTAAAAGTTTTCAAGATACCGACGGAGACGGTGTCGGGGATCTGCCCGGCATCATCCAGCGATTGCCTTATTTGGAAAAGCTGGGGGTTGATGTCATCTGGATCTGTCCTATCTATAAATCACCAATGGATGATGGCGGTTATGATATCGCCGACTATTATCAAATTGATGAACGTTTTGGTACCAATGAAGATTTTGATCGCTTGTTGAGAGAAGCTGAAAAACGCGGCATCAAGGTTTTGATGGATCTGGTGGTAAATCATACCTCTGATGAGCATGAATGGTTCCAACAAGCGTTAGCCGATCCTAAAAGCAAATACCGGGATTATTATATTTTCCGTGAAGGACAAGAAGGCCAGCCGCCGAATAATTGGCGAACCTATTTCGGCGATAATGCTTGGACGCAAGTGGCAGGGGAAGAAAACATGTTTTATCTTCATGCATTTACCAAAAAGCAGCCGGACCTGAATTGGGAAAATCCCGAAGTGCGAGAAGAAATCTATCGGATGATTAATTACTGGCTGGATAAAGGACTAGGGGGCTTTCGGATCGATGCAATCCTAAATATCAAGAAGCGACTGGTCTTTGGTGAGCTGCCAGCCGATGGGGAAGATGGATTGGCATTTATCGGTCATTGGATTTTGAATCAGCCGGGAATTGAAGTCTGGTTGCAAGAAATGCAGGAGCGTTGTTTCAAACCTCATGATGCGATGACCGTCGCAGAAGCCAATGTGCCGGCAGAGCGTTTGTCGGAATACATAGGTCCGGAGGGGTATTATTCAATGGTCTTTGACTTTAGTTACACCGATATTGACGTGCCTGTTACTGGGGAGTGGTTTAAACCTAGTGGCTGGACTTGGCAACAGTTGCGGGAAAATATTTTTGACAGCCAGCTAGTGACCCAAAGCGCTGGCTGGGGAGCCTTATATCTGGAAAATCACGATCAGCCGCGCTCTATCAGTAAGTATCTACCGGCTGCTGAAAATAATGACACTGCTAAAAAAATGCTTGCCACGTTGTTTATGCTTTTGCGGGGGACACCGTTTATCTACCAAGGACAGGAGTTGGGGATGTCCAATATCGAGATGACTAGTATTGACGAGTACGATGATGTGGCTACTTATGATCAATACCAGCGGGGGATATTGGCAGGCTTGAGTGAAGGCGAGTCTTTGGCTGCCATGAACCGTCGTAGTCGTGACAATTCTCGTACACCGATGCAATGGAACGATAGTGAAAACGCGGGATTTTCGGATGCGGAAAAGACGTGGCTGAGGGTCAATCCAAACTATGTCTCATTGAATGCGGAGTCGGAATCGCCTGATCCGTATTCGGTGCTGAATTATTACCGGAAATTAACGGCTCTTCGGAAAGATAAAGACTACAAAGAAGCGGTGGTGTACGGTCTGTTTGCTCCCTTGTCGGACACTACAGATGAAATCATTGCCTATCAACGACTGTTGCCAGATGGCAAGGGTTTGACAATTGCAATCAACAACAGTGACCGTTTGATAGCTTTTAAGCTGCCGGCAGCTTTTGAAAAGCGGGTATTAGGTAATTATGAGGATTTTCCTGAAAAGAAAGCTTCTGGAAATTATCTTCTGCGTCCTTATGAAGCTTTGGTTACAACAAATTATTAACAGCAGGCGGCGGCAGTTCTGATAACCATTCGGACAGCAGTCGCCTGCTTGTGAAAAGAGGAATAGCTATGAACATTAAAAACCAAGCCATGCTAATCACTTATGCCGACAGTTTGGGAAGTGATTTGAAAGAATTGAAGAAAGTTTTGACAGATCACTTGCAAGGAGTTGTGGGAGGTGTTCACCTGTTACCATTCTTTCCTTCTACCGGGGACCGAGGATTTGCTCCTAGTGATTACCGGGTTGTCGATCCCGTTTTTGGGACATGGGAAGAAATTGAAGCCCTAGGAGAAGAGTACTACCTGATGTTTGACTTCATGATTAACCATATCTCCCGCGAATCCGAGTATTTTCAAGACTTCAAAACTCACCATGAAAGCTCACCTTATAAAGAGATGTTTATCCAAGTACACGAGTTCTTTCCCGAGGGCCGGCCAACGCAAGCTGACATCGACTTGATCTACAAACGCAAAGATAAAGCCCCTTTTCAAGAGCTGGTCTTTGAAGACGGGGAGAAGACATTGGTCTGGAATACGTTTGGGGAAGAGCAGATTGATTTGGACGTGACCAAAGCTGTGACTAAACAATTTATCCGTGATACCTTGAAGGACATGGCCAAGCATGGCTGTTCACTGATTCGTCTGGATGCTTTTGCCTATGCGATAAAAAAATTAGATACCAATGATTTCTTTGTAGAGCCGGAGATCTGGGAATTGCTGGAAGAGGTTCGTGATGAAGCAGCAAAATACGAGATTCAGCTTTTGCCGGAAATCCATGAGCATTATTCGATTCAAATGAAAATTGCAGACCACGACTATTTCATCTATGATTTCGCGCTGTCAATGCTGACTTTACATGCTTTGTACAGTGGTCGCAGCGATCGTCTGGCTAAATGGCTTGCCTTGAGTCCCATGAAACAATTCACGACGTTGGACACCCATGATGGTATCGGTGTGGTGGATGCCAGAGATTTGCTGACACAAGAAGAGCTGGACTATACCTCCGAAAAACTTTATGAAGTAGGAGCCAACGTCAAGAAGGTTTACTCTTCGGCCAGCTACAACAATCTGGATATCTATCAGATCAACAGCACTTACTACAGTGCGCTGGGAGACGATGATGCCAGCTATCTTTTGGCGCGGGCGATTCAATGCTTTGCACCAGGAATCCCGCAAATTTATTATGTAGGACTTTTAGCGGGGAAAAATGATATTCAATTGTTGGAAACTACCAAAGAAGGCCGCAACATCAACCGTCATTATTATAGTCTAGCAGAAATTGCTGAGGAGACTGAGCGACCAGTAGTCAAAGCACTGTTTGACTTGCTGCGCTTTCGTAATACCAGTCCAGCTTTTGACTTGGCGGGAGAAATCCAGGTGAAGACGCCGAGTCCTAGTGAGCTGGTGATTGTCAGAACAGGTAAAGAGGGGATACAGGCTGTTTTAAATGCTGATTTGGTGTCGAAGACATTTACTATTAGTGAAAACGGAAATCGTGTCTTTTAAGAAGAAGCTCGAAAAAAGTAATCCACCTAAAAAAGCAGCAGGACTGTATGCGGGTGTAAACCGTCAGCAGTCCTGCTGCTTTTGATCGTATTGATATGGATGGCTAACTTAGGAAAAGAGACGCTTTGTTACATATCCTTACTTGTTCGTTCCACCAATCGGGTCTTTCTGGGAGCGCCAATCACTAATGGCACGGTTTCATATAAGACGTCGCTGTATTCCAAGCCAAACCAGTTTTCTGGTGACATGGTGTGTCGTTTGATAAAGAGCTTGGCTTGAATGACTTGTCGTTCCCATTTGCTGATAACAGTGTTGTTGGAAAGCTCTTTTTGAATCAGAACAAATTGGAAATCACCGACACTACGACCAGGAGTGATGGAATACTTTTGTGGTTGTCGTGGGATACGGCCGGTTTTCATCAAGTCGTGGATGATTTGACGAATATAGACGTTGACTTCTTGCTCCACACGAAATCCTAAAAACAGTTTTACTTTGATGACAAAATCGGTGCCCATCGTATCGATTTCATATTCTTGTGTGTAAGGTTCATCGGTGACTTCCACATTGACGAACCAATAAGCTTCTGCTCGTTTTGGTCGTTTGTCCAAGATAGAATAGATGAATTGCCGTTCAATATTGTCGCCGTTGATACGGGGGACTAAAAAGACGACATTGGTTTGATAAACCGGCAGAGATTTATCGTTGCGCAAATTAGTGAGCTGTGGTAAATAATCCCGCAAGTCTGCTTCTTCTGAAACGCTTTCCTCGATAAGATTGCCCCATTCCCAGATAACCATGACAAAGAGAATAGCTAAGGCGATTAATACTGCCACAAAGCCGCCATGGAAGAATTTCACGGCGCTGGAGATGAAGAAGACCGACTCGATGGTGCCAAAAAACAAAGTAATCAATAAAGAAACAGCGATAGAGTGGCCTCGTTCTTTCATAAAGAAGAACAATAAGAAGGTTGTCATCAGCATAGTGACCGTGATGGACAATCCATAGGCTGCTTCCATATGAGAAGAGGTACGGAAGGTAATAACCACTAGTGAACAAGCGGCCCAAAGGAGGCTGTTGACCAGAGGAATGTACATTTGGCCGATAGTTTTTCCTGGGTATAAGATTCTCATACGCGGCAATAGTTTTAATTTGATGGCTTCGGAAACCAAGGTGAAGGAACCTGAAATCAGCGCTTGTGAAGCGATGACAGCGGCAATTGTAGCAAAACCGACACCAATTACCATCCACCCGTCAGGCAACATCCGAAAGAAAGGGTTCAATTGTTCGATGGCTTGCATATCAGCCTCTTGGTAGACGCTGGTCAGCCAGGCTGCTTGCCCCAAATAATTAAGCATCAAACAAATTTTTACATAAGGCCAACTGACGTGGATGTTGCGTTTACCTACATGACCCATGTCAGAATACAAGGCCTCTGCCCCGGTAGTTGCCAAAAAAATGTTCCCTAGAATGAAGATTCCCAGATGGTTTTCAGCAGAAAACAACAGCTTCACTGCGTAATATGGATTCAAAGCCCGGATTACGCTGAGGTCCTGACTAAAGTTGACGATGCCCATAATACCTAAAAAGCTGAACCAAAGAAACATCACCGGCCCAAAGGCTTTCCCCACCAGATCGGTTCCAAAACGTTGCATAGAAAACAATATTAATAAAATGACCAATGTGATGCCGACGATGATGTTTTGATTCATACCGAAACGATCAAAAAATTCCGGAATTCCTCGCAGGCCTTCAATCGCGGTGGTAACAGTGACTGCCGGTGTCAAGACGCCATCTGCCAGTAAGGCTGCCCCGCCGATCATGGCAGGAATGATTAGGAACTTTCCTTGTTTGCGTACCAGCGTATACAAAGAAAAAATACCACCTTCGCCGTGATTATCGGCTCGTAGGGCAATCACGACATATTTGATAGTAGTCAAGAATGTCAGTGTCCAGAAGATCAGTGACACGGCACCAAGGATAAAATCGGGGTCAATAGATGCTAGACCACCGTTTTCTTCTACGATGGCTTTCATCACGTATAGCGGACTGGTTCCAATATCTCCATAGACGACCCCCATTGCTACCAATAGACCTGCAAAAGAAATCTTATGCAGATGGGGATGTTTCGACTGTTCTTCCATGCTTGATCTGCCTCCTGAAATATAGGGCTGACGGGTAATGGTCAGCCGTTTTTGTTTGATTGAAATAAAAAAAAGCGGTAATTAAGACCACTTTACGAACAAAGAGGGAAATAGTCAACTGAAAACCGGCCTATGCAAGTTTGCATGAGACCGGTAATAGAGTTAAATCAATTTATTGGCATACCATTTATTTCCCCGAAAACGCAAGTAAAAGATCGTTCCCCGCAGTGCCCATTCTGAACAGGTAACAGCAAAAAGTCCCAACAGTCCATAGCCCAGATAGATTCCAAAAAAGTAGCCCATACCAATCCGATAAAGCCACATGGAAAGCAGAGAGACCGCAGTGGTAAATTTTGCATCGCCGGCCGCCCGCAATGCAGCAGGCAGAATAAAGCTAATCGACCAGAATAAAAAGTGGGTGACAATATAGATCAAGAAAATTTGAAAAATCAAAGGCAGAACACCGGCTGGTGGATTGAATAAACTCATACCAACATTAAAAAATGGCAACAGTAGGAGATCCACTGTTAGAAAAGCGGTGCAGCCCAACAGCACAAAAGATTTTGTCAGCTTACGGGCATCTTTGATATTGTCACGGCCGATACACTGACCCACGATGGGCACCAAAGAAGTGCTCAGTGCGGAAGGAATAATTTCCGATAACTGTACCCAACTGACAGCAATGGCATTGGCAGCGATATTTTGCGTTCCCAAAGAAACAATCAAAATCTGCATGATGATTTTGCCACCATTGAAAACCAGCGATTCGGTAGCAAAAGGGATCGAAATCGTAATGATATGACGAATCTTGGTGAAAGAGGGCTGACGAAAATACTGGCGCCGAATATTCAGCAGTTCACGATTGGCATACAAGGTATAAATAGCGAAAAAGACAGCGAGAAAGCGAGAGATGTTCAAAGAATAGGTCAATCCTCTGACTCCTAGACCCAAATGGCTGACAAAGATGACGTTGCCGAGAATATAAAGGGCGTTCATCAAAAGGGAAAGTTTCAGAGAAGCTTTGGTTCGACCAATTCCGCGAAGGCTGCCATTGGTACCTTCGACCACAGCTTGCATTGGATAACTGATCAATAAACCAGTCATATAGATTTTGGCGTTGTTCATCACGGCAGGAGTGGCTTTTCCAAAGAGCAGCCCCAATACGGGATCTCTTAAAATGAGAAAAGCTGCTGTCAATATCAAGGCCATAGCAATACAGCCGAAGACAGTGCTAGCTGCCATCTGGCCCATTTCACGAAAGTTTTTACGGCCGTAATATTGCGCGATTACTACCGTTCCTCCGAGACCGACAGCAGCAAAAATCTGAACCATAAAATAATGAAGAGAGCCGACCATATTCACAGCACTGACTGCTTCAGCACCGGATGAAGAGATCATCGCAGTGTTGATAAAGTTGAAACTGACCAAAAAGAATTGATCGATGATTACCGGAACTACCAGTGAAACGATGAATGAAAAAGAGATGTCTTCTCCGGAGAACCAGTTGCGAATTCTCGAACCTGCTTTTGCCAACCAAACAACCTGCTTTCTATTGTCAATTCGAGCATGTCTAAAATTACATTGCTCACTACTGGACCTTCCTCACCACAAATTTGCGAGTTTAATTCTAGCGGACGCTAGTTATGAACCTTACAACGAGACGAGGCTTTTTTTTAGAAGAAAGTAGTGGGCACAGAGGTTTCAAGACACGCCCGTGTGAAACCACTTGCTTATACACTACAAAGCTTATCACAAACTTTAAAAAAAGCACGCCTCATTTGGAAGAGGTTTCAATCCTTCAAGTGGAAATCGTTTTTGTTTGCTGAATTCTCCATCAAGTTCTCTTCAACACAAATTGGAGAAATAAAGGATTAAGAGCGTTAGAAGGCCCTCGAGAGGACTTCGTGATACAATGGCTATAGGAAAAATAAGGCAGCAGTCCAAAGTTTCAAAAAAGTTTGATTGCTGTTATTTATAGGTAGGAGTGATTTTTTTTGGACGTTTACGGAATCAATTATCTGCAAGGGTCTGTCGGGGTTGCGGACTATATCAAGTATGGTCTGGTATTTTTTGCAATCGTCATGCTGATTTTTGCTTTTAGTACGTATCTGCGTCATCGGTTAGAGACGAAATATCGGGATTTGTCCATCATCATGTTATTGTTTCTGCTTTTCATGCTGGGTGTCCAATATGAAGAATATACCCAGGCGCAAACCAATTCTACCCAGTCATCACAAGTGGTTTCTTTTGTCAAACAAGTGGCTAAGGATCAAGGGGTGGATCCGACAGAAGTTTATGTAAACGGAACGCGAATGGCTGATCAGATGATTGTGGTAGTGAACGACCAAATTTATCGGGTATCTTTAAGCGGGGATGGGACCAATTACTTGTTGCAAGATGCCTATGTCTTTTCTGGCACTATCAATAAACACGATTGAGACGAGCTGATTAAGACAGGACTCTTCAAGAATAAGCGAATGAGTTGAATTTTTTTCATAAAAGGAGGCAGGCCGCAATGGTCTATTATTTACCGATATTTTTGAAATTTGCCTTAGGGCTGATTTGTTTGATTTTACAAATTACGATTATGGGCAAAGGGAATCTCGCCCCAACTTCGCCAATGGATCAAGTGCAAAATTACGTCTTAGGGGGCATTATCGGTGGTGTTATCTACAACGACAGCATCACCGTCTTGCAATTTGTTTTGGTGCTGATCATTTGGACGCTCTTGGTATTGGTGTTGAAGTTTGCTAAAGAACACAACCGCTGGGTAAAAGCTGTAATTGATGGTAAGCCGGTGACCTTGATTAGAAATGGTCAAGTTAATGTCCAGGAATGTCTGCGGGTGGGAATTTCCGCCAATGATTTGATGTTTAAGCTGCGTTCAAACAGCGTGTTTGAAGTGGAGAAAGTCAAATGGGCAGTGATGGAGCAAAACGGCCAGCTGAATGTTATCGCATTTGGAGATGAAATGATTCGCTTTCCAATTATTGTAGATGGACAGGCCAATTACGATTTATTGGAAATTATCGACAAAGATGTAGACTGGCTGACTCAGGAAGTCTCGGCTCAAGGCTTTGAACATCTGCGACAAATCTACTTAGGTGAATATCTAAATGGCGAAGTTTTGTTGACGCCATATATTGAAAACCAGCTGTCTTCAGGACAGTCTAGCTGAGTGTGTGTGCCAATGGTTAAATCAAGATAGTCAGTCCTTGAACTATTGAACGAATGAAAGACAAGCGACTTCCAATCTTTTTTATGGAAGTCGCTTGTCTTTTACTTGTGGCGCGCACTTGGCAGTGTTCGATTTAGAGGCGGGTGCTGGCTGATTGTCACCGCCTCTTTTCTTTTTCTGAAAAAGCGGTTATAATTTCTTATATAGAAAAAGAGGTGTTTTATATGGAAAAACAGAAACCTTATGGGACGGTGCTGATTAAAGCGTCTCATTTACTGGACTATTTAGCTGAACATGCCAATTCCACTTTGCAAGAAGTTGCCAAAGGAACGGGGATGACAGCATCGACTGCTCTTAAGATTCTAGATACGCTGGTTTTGATTGGCTATGTGGAAAAAACAGTGACCAAGACCTATCGACTCGGCTCAAAATTGATTCGTTATGCTAATCATGATCTGGCTCAAACAGAACTGGTAGAGATTAGTCGGCCCTATCTGGAGGATCTGAATGAAGCAGTGGATGAAACCGTCCATCTAGGTGTGTTAGTGAATGACGAGATTCTTTATGTCAATAAGCTGGAACCAAAAGGACAAACCATCCTCATGTCTTCAAAAATCGGAATCACGCGCCCGCTGTATTCGTCAGCGATGGGAAAAGCTGTCTTGGCAGAATTTTCTGAGGCGGATTATGAGAAATATTTAGAAGAAACCCCCTTAGTCCCTCATACGGCAAATACGATTACCAACCCTTTGAAACTAGCAGAAGAGCTGACCGAAGTTCGACAGACGGCGGTTGCTTATGATGATGAAGAGATGGAAAAAGATATTTTTTGTATCGGAGCGACGCTTATGTCACCAGAAGGAATTGCGGGCGCTTTCAGTGTTAGTGTGCCGAAATATCGCCTAACGCCAGCCTTTCGCCAAAAAATGATTAATCAGATCTTAGAAACCAAGTCAGCCATCGAAGGACAACTCAGCAAAAATTAATTTCAAGAAGGTTTGCCTTTTATAAAAATCCGTGTATAATGAAATTGAAATTTCCGATAAGAAAATATAAATTTCTTATTTGGAAAAATAAAGTTGTGAAGCACAAAAAGGAGAAGAGACAATGCAAACTATGGAAACCCGCTACACCCACAGCCCGTTAGATATTCGTCATTATTCGACAGAAGAGTTGCGCCGGGAATTTTTGGTGGAAAAGGTTTTTGTTCCCGGTGAGATCAGCTTGACATATACCCATAATGATCGGATGATTTTCGGTGGTGTGACACCGACTGAAACGTCTTTAGAGATTCAGTTGTCTGCGGAATTAGGCGTAGATTATTTCTTGGAACGCCGCGAATTAGGGGTAATCAATATCGGTGGCCCTGGTTTTATTGAAATCGACGGCGAAAAAGAACCGATGAAAAAACAAGACGGCTATTATATCGGAAAAGAAACCCGCCATGTGGTATTTTCTTCTGAAGATAGCAGCAATCCGGCAAAATTTTATATCAGCTCTGTGCCAGCTCACAAAAAATACCCAAATGTGAAAATCTCAATCGACCAAGTTAAACCGATGGAAACTGGGGAAGGCTTGTCATTGAACGAACGTAAAATCTATCAATATATCCATCCAAATGTCTGTGATAGCTGTCAACTGCAGATGGGTTACACGATTTTAGAACCAGGGTCATCATGGAATACGATGCCTTGTCATACCCATGAACGTCGCATGGAAGCTTATGTGTACTTTGATTTTGCGAATCCCGATACTCGTGTTTTCCACATGATGGGCAAACCGGACGAAACCAAACATCTGGTAGTTGATGAAGGACAAGCAGTTATCTCACCAAGCTGGTCAATCCATTCTGGTGTTGGGACATCAAACTACAGCTTCATCTGGGCGATGTGTGGCGAAAACATCACTTATACCGATATGGACATGGTACCGATGAGCGACTTGAAATAATTAAGGCGATCAAATCGTTTTGCAGATAAATGACAAATGATCACAAAAATAATAAGCGAGGGATAGAGTTATGGAATTTTCAATGGATATGTTCCGTTTAGACGGTAAAGTAGCGTTGATCACCGGAGCAACTTACGGGATCGGATTTGAATTGGCAAAAGCAATGGCAAGTGCTGGTGCAACTATCGTTTTCAACGATTTGAAACAAGAATCTGTTGATCGTGGCTTGGCAAACTATAAAGAAGCCGGCATCGAAGCTCATGGTTATGTTGCTGACGTGACTGATGAAGATGCCATCAACGAATTGGTAGCCAAAGTTGAAAAAGAAGTCGGCGTGATTGATATTCTGGTCAACAATGCGGGTATCATCAAACGGATCCCAATGCTGGAAATGTCAGCTGCTGATTTCCGTCAAGTTGTCGATGTTGACTTGAATGCGCCATTCATCGTCTCTAAAGCAGTCCTGCCAGGCATGATTAAAAAAGGCCACGGCAAGATTATCAATATCTGTTCAATGATGAGTGAATTGGGCCGCGAAACAGTTGCTGGTTATGCAGCTGCTAAGGGCGGGCTGAAAATGTTGACGAAAAATATCTGTTCTGAATTTGGTGAAGCAAATATCCAATGTAACGGCATTGGACCCGGCTATATCGCTACGCCGCAAACTGCCCCATTGCGTGAAAAACAAGCAGATGGTTCTCGCCATCCATTCGACGAGTTCATCGTGTCTAGAACACCTGCTGGTCGCTGGGGTGACACGGTAGATTTGGCTGGTCCGGCAGTCTTCTTGGCTTCTGATGCTTCAGATTTCGTAAACGGCCACATCTTGTACGTGGACGGCGGAATCTTGGCTTATATCGGCAAACAACCTTAATAAAACCGATCGTAACAGGACAGTAACATCCTTTCTTTAAAAATACTCGAGCCCTATCTGTACTGCTGCTGCCCTGCGACGGAGATTGTCGCGAGTCCATAAGGAAAACAGCACTTTTTCAGCAGATTAGGTTCGGGTATTTTTTTGATTATAGAAAAAGCAAATGGGTAGCTGATATACTAGAAGCGAAACTGCTGCACATTGTAACAATCAGCGAGTGTGGACCACTTGAATGGAGGAAATCAAAGATGAAACGTGTAGAAATTTTGACAAAATTGGAAAATGCCGGTGTTATTCCGGTGGTCCGGGGAAATTCAAAAGAACAAGGTCTCAAGTCTTGTAAAGCATTATTAGCTGGGGGAATGAAAGGGCTGGAAATCACGTTTACATTGCCAAAAGCAGATGAAGTGATTGCGGAAATGGTAGCAGGAAACCAAGATCCTGAAGTTGTTATTGGTGCGGGAACAGTATTGGATGCAGTGACAGCTCGTTTAGCTATCATGGCTGGAGCAGAGTTTATTGTCAGTCCAACCTTCGATCAGGACACGGCTGAAATCTGTAATTTGTACCAGATTCCTTATCTGCCTGGATGCATGACAATCACAGAAATCAAAAATGCCATGAAGGCCGGCGTGGATATCGTGAAACTGTTTCCCGGATCTGCTTATGGTTCATCAATCATCGGAGCTTTTAAAGCGCCACTGCCTCACGTCAATATCATGCCAACAGGTGGTGTCAGTCTGGAAAACATGGCGGAATGGTTCAAAGCCGGTGTCGTAACTGTTGGTGTCGGAGGAAATTTGATGAAACCAGCCGACAGCGGTGATTATGAAGGGGTAACTAAAGCAGCACAAGCATATATGGCTGAGTTTAAACGAATCAAGGAAGGAAACTAGCCTGATGAAAAAAGTGGTCACACTGGGAGAAATCATGCTGCGGCTGTCCACTGTGGCAGAAGCTCGGATGGCAGAAAGCACAACCTTTGCCGCTGATTATGGTGGGGGAGAGGCCAATGTTGCGATTTCGTTGGCTAATTACGGGCATCAAGTTGCCTTTGCTAGCAAGGTCCCGGCTAATCCGCTGGGTTTGGCAGTGAAGCAGCATTTGCACAAGTATGGTGTCGATACCTCTTTCTTATTAGAAGGTGGCGAACGTCTGGGAACCTACTATCTGGAAAATGGTGTTGGTCTGCGCTCGTCAAATGTCGTCTATGATCGCAAGTATTCCAGCTTTTCCATGATGGATACTTTGGAGTGGGAGTTGGATGCGCTGTTTGCAGAAACTGAAGTGCTGCTGCTTTCTGGAATCACACCAGCCTTGTCTGCTGTTTGGCGTCAAATGACTTTGTTGTTAGCAAAAGAAGCCAAAGCACGGGGTGTGAAGGTCGTACTGGATGTCAATTACCGCGGCAAATTATGGTCAGTCGAGGCTTGCAGCAAATTCCTTCGCGAAATAGCAGGTCTGGTTGATATTTTGTCTGCAGGACAGCTGGACGCCTTGAACTTCTTCAAAGTTCCTGAGCGAGCAGCGGCGGATTTGACTTACTACTATGGAGAAATTGCTAAACGCTACCCGAATATTCAAGCTTTTTATTCGACGACTCGGGAAGTCGTCAATGCCAACCACAACTATTTGCAAGGCAATCTTTATGTCAATGGCCGCCTATATCAGTCGGTGAACTATGACATTCACGACATTGTGGACCGGGTGGGAGGCGGAGATGCATATACAGCTGGGATTTTGCACGGCTTTTTATCTGACTTTGAACCACAAAAAACAGTTGAATTTGCCGCCTTGGCATCAGCTATGAAACATACCGTTCATGGGGATCATAATCAATTTTCAGCACAAGAAATTGAAGAGCTGCTACAAAGTGGCGTCAAAGAAATCAAACGTTGAGTAAAAAATATCCTTAACCGCTTCCCATGTTTAAAAGGGGGGCGGTTTTGTTGTAGAACACAGCGATTGCCAAGTAAAACAGAGCTGATGTTGAGTAGCAACTGTGGACGAAAGGAAAACTGATTCCCCAAAAAAATTGAAGGAAAAGCTGAATATATTAGCAAATTACTGGATGACAACCATTCATAAGTACAATTGGTTGCTTACTTTTTATAAGCGGTGTAAGATGGCTTTGTAAGTTTCGAGAAAGAAGGAATCCTCATGTATCAAGCAAGCAATGAAGAACATCCAATTGAAATCGTAAATATTGCGTCACTAGAAGGAAAAGTCAAAGCAGATATGGAAGTCGGTGCTTTTGGCTATATCCGGGGCGGCTCTGAAGACGAATGGACGATGCGGGAAAATACAGCATCTTTTAACCAAAAGAAAATTATGCCGCGAGTGTTACGGGGCATTGATCATGCCGATTTGTCTACTAAGCTGTGGGACATCGACTTGAAGACACCAATTATTCAGGCCCCTTCTGCTGCCCAAGGCTTGGCTCATGAAAAAGGCGAAGCGGATACGGCCATCGGTGTTGCTGCTACCGGGTCAATTTTCTCCATCAGCACATATGCCAATACCACGATTGAAGCGGCTGCTGCTGCGGCACCGGGTGCACCGCAATTTTTCCAATTGTATATGAGTAAAGATGACGGCTTCAATGAATTTATTCTGGAAAAAGCGGTTAAAGCCGGGGCGAAAGCAATTATTTTGACTGCTGATTCAACGCTGGGGGGGTACCGAGAAGAAGATATAATCAATCACTTCCAGTTCCCACTGCCAATGCCCAATTTAGCTGCCTACAGTGAACAAAGTGCCAGTGGTGATGGTGAAGGCAAAGGAATCGCTGAAATCTATGCTGCGGCTAAACAAGGTCTGGTACCGGAGGATATCAAAAAAATTAAAGATCTGACTCAGCTGCCGGTTATCGTCAAGGGAATTCAATCACCGGAAGATGCTGAAGTAGCGATTGCAGCCGGCGCAGACGGTATCTGGGTATCCAATCATGGGGGCCGTCAGCTAGACGGTGGGCCGGCTTCATTTGAAGTACTGCCTGCTATTGCAAGTGTGGTCAACAAACGAGTGCCAGTTATTTTTGACTCTGGTGTTCGTCGTGGTGAACATGTCTTTAAAGCGTTAGCCAGTGGTGCGGACTTGGTTGCTATCGGCCGTCCAATCATCTACGGATTGAATCTTGGTGGGGCGCAAGGGGTGGCTTCTGTTCTGGAACACTTGAACAAAGAGTTATCCATTACTATGCAATTGGCAGGCACCAAAACTATCGAAGAGGTAAAAAATACCCAATTGCTGGATTAATAAACGTGGTTGGCTAGCCTTTTAGGCTATAGGAAAAAAAGTAGTTAAACCGCTATATCGTGAAAACCTGCTAGACTTGTTGTTAAGACAAGTCCAGCAGAGTCGATATAGCGGTTTTTTGCGTTTAGTGAATCAGGAAATTCGATTTTTGCTGACATCTGGGTTGTGTCAGGCAGAAAATACTGGAAAAAGAAAAAGTGGTATGCCACTTTCTAATAAGATTATTATGGAAAAATAAGCATCCCTTTGTACTTTATTGGTATACACAGTGTTGTCAGACGGGGATTTGAGGGGCTGCGGCATTGGTAGTATTAGAATTGAATCAGTTCAAAAAAGTGAAGAAGCAGAATATTTTAATTAACCGACTTTTTTAATAAAATAACACTAATTTTCGGCGTAGTAGTTATTTCTTTGTTATCCTTAAATAAGAAATTGGTCTATTTAGAGACAGAGAAGGTGAAGGAGTATGCTCCGAAAACAACGGCGATTTTGGCTAGGCTTTATCGTGTTTATTATTGGTTCAACATGTTTGCTTTTGTTTTTTTTATACATAGTTTTGAAATTACTTGGAATCAGCTTTATCGTCTGAGATAAGGGTGAATCTTTTCTTTGATGTCAAACAATTGTGAACCCAAAAAGACCTATGACAGATCAGAAGAGTGATCTGTCATAGGTCTTTTTCTGTTACCGGAGCTCTTTGGTATTATCAAATGAGCGCCTGTTCATGGAGCACCAAAAAATAGGCGAACAGCAGAGAGTGCCAAGAACGACTGTAATCAGTAAGCAATCAAACGAAAAATCCCTACAAAGAATGCCTTGGTTTTACGAACGAATTCATTTTTATCGTCCAAGGTTTCGTACACTTCACGGATTGTACGTCGAGTCAGCAAATAAAACAAATAGACGCAAATTGCTGTAAAAAATGCCAAAAAAAATAAAACCTTCATATTCTCTTTACCCCTCAACCTTGCTTTTTACGCATGACAGTAGCAGCTACTGCAAAAGGACACCACATCCTTTCACGAATTTTAGCAGAACCTTTTCCAAAAGAAAAGTCAAACGGTTTGCATCAAACCTTGAGCTGATGTCAGCGATCTGAAAGTCGTTAGTCAAGCGTGTAGCGGAGGGGTTCTTTTTTGCGGGTAACATTTTTACAAGTCTTCCATTTTCTTATTTTAGGAAAACTTTTGTTCCCATAGTTTTTTTTGTATAATGAAAAGGATGAAATGAGGGAGAAGAGTTATGGCACAGAAAAAGAGCCAACGTAAAAAGACGAAAAAGGAGCTGGAGCAGCAGGAAAAACTGACGGTAGTCCTAGTGGGGCTGTTGTTTGTCCTTTTTGCCGGCTTCGGTTTGTTCAAATTAGGATTTCTTGGGACTTTGATTGCCAACTGTCTACGAGTCATTGGTGGGAATACTTACCCATTATTATGTGTGGGGTTGGGAGCATATGGCATCTGGCTGATGGTGAAAAACACCCAGGCGCGTTTTAAGAATCGTCGCCGAATTCTTGGTGTCTTAATGATCTACTTGGGAATCCTGTTGATTTTTGAGGCGCTGATGTTTTCTAAAGTATTGACGGCAGATCCAGCGATTCTCAAAACGACCTGGTCACAATTGCTAGTGGATATTCGTGGCGGGACAGTTGCTGAAAATGTCGGCGGCGGCATGCTGGGGGCATTGCTTTACAGCGGAACTTATTTTCTGGTTTCTCAAATCGGCAGTTATCTGATTGCGGCACTATTGATCGGTTTTGGTCTGTTTCTGGCGAGTATGCTCAGTGGTGGTGAAGCTGTAGAACACCTGCAGCGGACCGGTCAAAAAATTGGCGATCTGACCGCCGGTAATCCAGAGAAGAAAGCTGCCCGAGTGGCAAAAAAAGAAGCCCGCCAAGCGGAAAAAACGGCTCGTATTGAGGCAGAAAAAGAAGCTGCCCGTCAGCAGATTGCTGCTAATGAGCGCAACCAGGTCCGGCCCATGACAGAAGGCGAAAAGCTAGCGCAAGCCCAGCAAGAGGCGACAGCACCAGTTATTGAACCGCAGCAAACGGATTTGCCGGTGATTATCGACGACTTTACTCAGCAGGCATATGCTGCAGGAAAAAACAACGGGGATAGTCATGCTACGGCGGCTAAAAAGAAAGCCGCAGCTAGCGGGAGTGAGGAAAGCGGTGGAGAAGACGACGGTGAAGATCTGGAATTCGAGATTGCTGAAGAAATCGAGGATCGGGATTATCAATTGCCAACTGCCGATCTTTTGGATAAGCTCCCACCAGCAGATCAGTCGGGAGAATACAAAAAAATCGAGCGAAATATCGGCGTTTTGGAAAATACTTTCAAGAGTTTCAGCGTAGATGCCAAAGTCGTCAAAGCCAGTTTAGGGCCGGCGGTTACCAAATTTGAAGTGCAGCCGGCAGTCGGGGTGAAAGTTTCCAAGATTGTCAATTTGACAGACGATATTGCATTGGCATTGGCAGCCAAAGATGTACGGATGGAAGCACCAATTCCTGGTAAATCGCTGATCGGGATTGAAGTACCCAACAGTCAAGTTTCCACAGTGAGCTTCCGAGAAGTCATCGAGGCTCAGCCTGACCATCCGGATAAACTGTTGGAAGTGCCTCTTGGCCGAGACATTTCCGGCCGAGTCCAGACTGCGGATTTAACTAAAATGCCCCATCTGCTAGTAGCCGGTTCGACAGGGAGCGGGAAATCAGTCGCCATCAACGGAATTATTACCAGTATTTTGATGCGGGCCAAACCCCACGAAGTCAAGCTGATGATGATTGATCCAAAAATGGTAGAGCTGAATGTCTACAATGGTATTCCGCACCTTTTGACCCCGGTAGTGACAAATCCCCGTAAAGCAGCCCAAGCGCTGCAAAAAGTCGTCAAGGAGATGGAAGAGCGCTACGAAAAATTTGCGGCGACCGGTGTCCGCAATATCACCGGTTATAATGAGTTGGTGAATCAGAAGAACTTGGAAACCGGCGAGATTCACCCAACACTGCCTTTTATTGTGGTGATTGTTGATGAGTTGGCGGATCTGATGATGGTGGCCTCCAATGAAGTCGAAGATGCGATTATCCGCTTAGCTCAAATGGCGCGAGCGGCAGGGATTCACATGATCTTAGCAACTCAACGTCCCAGTGTAGACGTCATCACTGGGATTATCAAAGCTAACGTGCCCTCACGGATTGCATTTGCTGTTTCCAGCGGTGTCGATTCTCGGACAATCATTGATTCGAACGGGGCCGAAAAGCTCCTGGGTCGAGGCGATATGCTGTTTCTGCCGATGGGTGAAAATAAACCGATTCGGGTACAAGGGGCCTTTATTTCCGACCATGAAGTAGAGCGAGTAGTGGCTTTTGTAACAGATCAGCAAGAAGCCCACTACGAAGAAAAGATGATGGTAAGTGATGAAGAGACAACTGGACCTGGAAGTGGCAATGGTGAGCCGGAAGATGAGCTTTTCGATCAGGCCAAAGATCTGGTAGTTGATATGCAGACAGCCAGTGTATCCTTGCTGCAACGACGGTTTCGTATCGGCTACAATCGAGCGGCCCGTTTAGTAGACGAACTAGAAGCTCATGGTGTGGTCGGACCATCAGAGGGAAGTAAACCTCGGAAGGTACTAATCGAACCGTTACCGGAGGAAAGCGACCAGTTGCCGGAAGAATAGGCTTTTAAAAGTTTAGGCGTCAATATATTAAAGGGCATGAAAGCGGGAGACCGGTTTTCATGCCTCTTTTTTAAATTGCTGGAAGTGGCGGAGATATTTGTCTTTGAAGCAGCAAGTTTAGCCAAAAAAACACTGTACTAATGGACTTAATCAAATGGATGTTTGAAGGTTCCTTAACTTTTTCCAAAAAGGATACAGGAAGAAATCGCCTGTGTTGCAGCGTTTCTTTGAATAGTAACGGCAAAATTGCTGTAGAATAACAAAAATGTTAGGCGAAGTTATCGGTTAACAATGTTCTTTTTGCAATCTTTTGGCTAAACTGGAGTTTGTAATGTAAAAATGGTTTATGCTGTGGGCTGGCTAATAAACACAAGACAGCAGAAATAGCAAAAAAGGAGCGAATATAGTGCTGCAAGTAGAAAAATTAACAAAAGTATACGGGGATACCGTTCGTTATGAAGCGTTGAAGGGCATTGATTTGACGGTAAATGACGGTGAATTCGTCGGTATCATGGGGCCTTCTGGTAGCGGGAAATCAACGCTTTTGAACCTATTGGCCACCATTGATAAGCCTACGAGTGGGAAAATCTTATTGAATGGTCAAAATCCTCATGATTTAAAGCCGGATGAAATTGCCGCTTTTCGCCGACATGAACTGGGATTTGTTTTCCAAAGCTTCAATCTGCTACCGACATTGACCGTGGAAGAAAACATTGTGTTGCCACTAACATTGGATGGTGAAAAAGTAGCTGTAATGAAGCGAGCCGTTCGTTTGGTAGCTGAACGGCTGGGAATCAGTGACCTTTTGCCGAAACGAATTGCTGAAATCTCCGGTGGTCAGGCGCAACGGGTAGCCGTGGCTCGGGCGATGATCCATAACCCGCAGTTAGTATTGGCAGATGAGCCTACGGGAAATCTAGATACGAAAGCTTCAAAAGATGTGATGGGCTTATTGGCTCAGTTGAATCAAGAAGGACAAGCGACTGTTCTGATGGTAACCCATGATCCGTTGGCTGCCAGCTATTGCAAGCGTATTGTCTTTATCAAGGACGGTCAGCTGATTAAAGAAATTCGCCAAGAGCATGGGCAACAGGCTTTTTATAGCGTAATTATGGAAGAGTTGGCCCAACTCGAGGGGGTTGACAATGAATTTTAATCAATTCGTAGTGCGTAATACACTACGCAATAAACACCTCTATTTAGCTTATTTTTTAAGTACGATGTTTTCGGTGATGATCTTCTTTACTTTCAGTGTCTTTGCGTTTCATCCCATCTTGGCTGACGGTCTCAATCAGCAAGCCCAAACGGGGATGATGGTGGCAGCAGTGATTATTTACGGGTTTGCCTTTTTCTTTGTCATGTATTCCATGGGTGTCTTTTTGCAATCGCGAAAAAAAGAATTTGGATTGTTGATGATTCAAGGCATGAGCCCGTTGCAGCTGCGTAAGATGGTTTTCATCGAGAATCTGGTAATTGGTTTCTTTGCGACAATTGGCGGGATTTTGATTGGACTGGGTTTTTCTCAGCTTATCTTGATGTTGTCTAAGCAGATGATTGGCATTGAATTTGCTTTTTATTTTCCTGTGAAGGCAATCGGAATAACTGCCGTGGCCTTTATGGTTTTGTTCTTACTGATTTCTTTTTTCATCCAGTTCAGTCTGCCAAAGCTAAATGTTCAATCGCTTTTGAAGGCTGGAGAGTTGGGGAAAGGTTCTTTTAAAGCATCGTTGTGGCGCAGTGTGGCAGCTTTGATTTTGATTGGTGGAGGATATGGCGCAGCATTGTGGGCTCAAGGGACGACAGTTTTCATGGTCTTTATCCCAGTGGTTTTCGTGGTGATTGTGGGGACGAAGTTTCTCTTTGATCAGCTTAGCGTCTTCGTCATCCAGCGTCTTAGAAAAAGAGAACATATTTTTTGGAAAAAGACGAACATGGTAGTCTTTTCTGACTTAGCCTTTCGTATGAAAGACAATGCCCGCTCCTTCTTTTTAGTCGCTATCATTTCGACGGTAGCTTTTGCGGCTATTGGAACCTTATACGGATTTCAGGATATGCTGGTGGGCTCTTTGGACCGGACACCTTACGAGTTTTCTCTGTCTGACGGCAAGCCGGAACAGGTCAAAGCAGTAGATGACCAGTTAACAAACGCGAAAATCGCCTATGAAAAGGTGGATTACCGTTATGGCACCACGGCGGAGTATTCCTTTATTACGGAAGCGGATTTCAATCGCCTGGCCAAAGCTACTGGGGAACAGACTGTTTCGCTGGGAAAATTACAAGCTGTTCAGATTTTGACAGAAGGTGGCGGAATTGACAGTAATAGTCGACAGTCAGCAGTCACAATCGACAACACTGCTTACGAAGTCACCGATACCGTCACCAATCATACCTTAGTAACGGGGATGCAGTTATATGTGATCCCAGATGAGACGAAAGTACCAGATTCCAGTCAGTATGAGACGGTGATTTGGCTGACGCCAGATGCTTCTGAGGAAAAACTGATTACGCTTGGTGATGAATTGACCAAAGCAAATAGGGGCATGATTGCCAAGTCGGCGACACGCCATGAAATCATTGGGATGTATGCACCAATTCTATTTGTAGGTATTTTTATCGGAATCGTCTTTTTTGTTTCAGCAGGATCTTTTTTATATTTCCGTCTGTACAGCGACATGGACCAGGATATCGAGAAATTCCAGATGATCCACAAGCTGGGATTGGCCAAAAAAGAGTTGCGAAAGATGATCTATCAACAGATCGGCATCTTGTTCTTTACGCCAATCATCGTTTCGTTATGTCATGGGGCCGTGGCTTTAACAGCCATGTACCATATGTTCAATATGAAGATGCAGCTTGCAGGTTGGCAGGTGTTGGGCATCTTTTTAGTGATTCAAATCGTCTATTATCTAATAGCTCGCAGCTTTTACTTCCGTAAGGTTTATAAAACGTTGGTGGCGAGTTGATATTTCAAGGTCTCTGTCTTTTGGCGCTTGTGCCAAGCAGAGACTTTTTTGTATTGAAAATGGCTGTGGAGTGTCGACTTATGAGATTTTCGGAAATCATTAAGATGCGATAGACCCGATTGCGCTGCGTCAAGATTTCCGTTATAGTAGGAACGATGTTTTTACTTGAGCAAAGGCTGCTGAGAATACTTTGCCAATCATATGAAACGAGGGAACGACTTGAATCCATCTATTTACGGAATGACCAAACCTCAGCTGGAGGAATGGTTCATCGATCATCAGGAAAAAAAATTTCGGGCTGCCCAGGTCTGGGAATGGTTATACGAAAAGCGAGTGCAAAGTTTTAGCGAGATGACCAATCTTTCTAAAGGACTGATTGAAAAGCTGACAGAAAACTTTGTTATCAATCCGTTGAAGCAAATCGTAGTGCAAGAGGCCAAAGACGGCACTGTGAAATATTTGTTCGAATTGCCGGACAAAATGATGATTGAAACAGTTTTGATGCGTCAAGAATATGGGATGTCTGTCTGTGTGACGACTCAAGTAGGCTGCAATATCGGTTGTACTTTTTGTGCCAGTGGTCTGCTGCGAAAACAACGAGATTTGACTGCCGGTGAGATTACGGCTCAGATCATGTTGGTACAACGTTATTTCGACGAACGAGGGCAAGAAGAACGGGTTTCTCATGTGGTCGTGATGGGAATCGGGGAGCCTTTCGATAATTACGACAATGTTATGCAGTTTATCACCATCATCAATGATGCGAAGGGACTGGCGATTGGTGCTCGTCATATCACCGTTTCTACAAGTGGCTTGGCCCGTAAAATCCGCCAGTTTGCCGATAATGGGTTACAGGTGAATTTGGCAATCTCCCTTCATGCACCGAATAACGAAGTGCGTTCTTCCATGATGCGTATCAACAAAAGCTACCCAATTGAAACGCTGATGGAGGCGGTAGATTTTTATCTGTCGAAAAATAACCGACGCATCACCTTTGAGTACATCATGCTTCACGAGGTTAACGATCGCGTGGAACACGCGCAACAGTTGGCAGATCTTCTGCAAGACAAAAAGAAACTAGCCTATGTTAATTTGATTCCTTACAATCCCGTCAGTGAACATGACCAATATTCTCGTAGTGACAAAGAAGATGTCCTGAAGTTTTATGATGTTTTGAAAAAGCGGGGCATTAACTGTGTTATCCGAAAAGAACACGGTACTGACATCGACGCTGCTTGTGGTCAACTCCGCAGCAAGCAACTAAAAAAACAAAAGCAAAAAAGAACGGCCAGCTAATGACAGCTCTGACATAGGCTGTGACAATAGTTGAGTCACCGTCCTACGAAGCGAACAATACCAATCGAGAACCCCAAAAAGCCGACGATCTTCCATTAAAATCATTGGAAGATCGTCGGCTTTTCATTGCTAAAATTTCAGACATAGACTTTCCTTGACTTCATCAAGGAAAGTCAGCCTCATTCACTTCTCTTTATACGTATGGGATTGTTCTCTCTTCGGACTAAGACATCAAGAGGGTCACAAGTTTTCCTCACCCGTATATTTTTTATTAATTGTGATTAAACATCTGCTGCTTAGCACTTGGAAATTACTTAAGTCACCTTCCATTTTTTGAAAAATCGGTATTGAGTAGTGGTTTTTCTGTTGGCCCGGCAGCAGCTGGCAGTTGGCGAAAACACAAGGAAAGCCGCGAGGGGATCGCGGCTTACTTAAATGGTTTGTTATAATTAGTGGACAGTGATTCCTAGAAACAAAAATACTGTGATTTTTTCTATACCCTAGGCGATCCCTGGAGTCCCTTCCAGTTCATAAGCAACTGCTGATTTATCAGTTCAGGCATTTTTGCTGAGGGTTTGGAGATTGACGGTTTTGCCGTACCAACGTGCTTTGTATTTTAACTTTTGCAGGAACTTTTGCCAATCTGACCAGTTGAAAGCTACAGCTGACTGCTTTGGCTCAAAGCAAATAATAATCTCATCAAAATCTTTGACTAAGGTCAACGAGAGCTCGTCCATATAGGCCTTTTGCCGAGCCCGCTTGTGGCGTTGGAGATCCATGACGCGATTTTTTTGCTTCTGATAATTTTTGGCTTCCTTTAGTTTTACCAATCGGCGGCGGGCGCTGAGGGCTCGAATTGCCAAGCGTCGTTCTTCTTTGAGGAGTTTTTCGGACAGCTCCTTTTGACAAAAGCCAAGACCAGAGAGTGGAGCATCGGCCAAAACCAATTGTTGGGGACAAAAACGGATACTGATTGTACGGCTTGTCTTGGGTAGGTGTGCCACTTGCTCTTCGCATAAAAGGGAAACATAGAATTCTTCGAGGTTTTTGGCAGAAATAGTCGCAGACTTGATTTCACCCTTGATTTCTCGATGCAACAGCAGCGGGATCAGTGTTTTGATCTTGGGTAGCTTCAAGCGGCCGGTTTCAATGCGAATTGTCCCTTGTTGATTGTTAGTAGTGTACGATTGCCACATCGCCTTTTTGGTTTTCAATTTGGGATGACTGCAACGACCGGCATAGTAGTTGCGAAAGGCTCGATCCAGATTTCGTTGGGCATTGGCTAACGCCAGACTGTCGGTTTTTTTCAAAAAAGGATGCTTTTGTTTCAGCTTTGCAGGGGTTAACAGCTCGCCAGGATCATCTCGAAGATCACGATATTCCCGATTTTTTAGCAGGGAGTTATACGTAAAACGAACGCATCCAAAGGTTTCGATAAAAAATTGACGTTGCTCAGAAGTCGGATAGATTCGAAATTTATAGGCCTTCAAAACCTTCAAATGGTTCACCCCCGTTATGCTGATTGATTGGCAGCTCAAAGCTTCCAGTGAATTATCTGAAAATTAAATACTTTCAGAGTTGTATAAAATATTAATGAATGTTTATGAAAAAAGCAAGAGGGTTTCGGATATTCTTGATAAAAAAACAGCTGTAAATCGTTTGGAAGTTTCTGGATAATCGCTAAAGATAGCTGTAATAGCAGACTGGGCTCGCTAAAAGAGAGTATTCAAATTGCAATAAATAATTTGTGACTTCTTGATTTTTTCTTGTGAAAAATAAGAACCAATTGCTGATAAGGTTAACATAAAAAAGAAAAGGACCAGCTGCTTAAAGAATATCCAGCAGCTAGTCCAATTTCTAGCAATCAGTCCGTTGTGGGCTGTTTTTTATTCAGATCATATGGCGGCTGTAAGATGCGTTTAGCCATCAGAATGTCGGGTTTGTTCCAACCGTTGGCATCCGGGATCACACCGACAATTTTATAGCCCTGCTTTTCATAGAACTCATAAGGATGATGATCGAGATTTTCGATTTTAGAAATCGCAGTCAATGGGTCTTCAAACAGATCCAAATGGCTGAGACTGGTCTGTGACTTTTCATCATCGGTACCCAGATAGACAGTGATGCCGCCGCGAGTCTCGATCTCATCTTCAATAAAAGTCATCAAACGGGCACCGATTCGCTGTTTGCGGTGGCTGTCTCGTACGACCAGTGGATGAATCTCCCAGCCCGTGTTGCCGTATTGCGGGATTGCGCCGACAAAGCCTACCAGTTCATCATTGTCGATAGCAGCGATGGCTAAACGTTCACTGCTCATCAGATGATCGACTTCTGTAGTGGCATTGGCACCGTATGTTTGAGGCCAAGTCAACGCTAGCATGTCTGCTAATTGGACTTTCATTGAAGGGTCTTCCCGATCGAATTCTGTTACGATCATTTCATCACCTGCTTTTTCATTTAGTGCTATTTTACCAGTCTTAAGAAAAAGCCGGTAACGATTCGCCTTTACAGAAGCCGGCTGAAAACTTAAGTAACTAAAAGGGAGTCAAAATTCATAATTTTCAAGCGCAAAAGGCAAATCCATTAGTCTATTCAAGGGTGAACACAGACTTAAAAATTGGGATGCTGTTGGTTTATGATTTGAAATAAGGAAAAGACGACTAGTTGCCACTGATTTTAGTGGCGGCCAGTCGTCTTTTCCTTACAGTTCACATTTGCTCGTGTGTGCCTTTATAAGAGGGGGACAGGGTTAGGTTCAACGCATATGAATTATTCAATTTATCTTCTGCCAGTAAGCACTTCTTTTTTTAGCTGGTAAATCTTGGAAGGACGCCCAATTCCCAATGGCCGTTCACCAATTTCATCAAAGTACTGCAACATGGCCTTTTTGTAATTGGAATGATCAATGGAGCGAAAATCCACGCCCCAGAACTTGGCAAATACTTTGCGGGCTTCGGTGATGGTAAAGGTGTCACCTAGAACTTGCAAAACCAACGGCTCATGTTCCATTTTATTCGCCACGCGTTTGAAGGCTTTCAAGATGATCTGGCTATGGTCAAAGGCCAACGTATCGTGACCGATGGAAACCCCAGTATTTAAGTCCAAAATGATTTCAACACCGCCGGAACTCAAGCACAGCTGATTGCCGCGACGTTCCATATTGAACCAACGAACTTCATTGGCGTCGTCACCTGCGATGAGGGGCTCTTCTCCAATAAAAGCCAGATAACTGACTGTCACGACCCAGCCTCGAGGATCCCGATCAGGAGTGCTGAAGGTGTGGAGTTGTTCGATGTTGTGTTGGCCAATGGTGACGCCGGTTTCTTCTTTGGTTTCTCGAATAACACTGTCATCAGTGGATTCACCTTGTTCAACAAATCCACCCGGTAAAGCCCATGAGTTGCGATATGGATGACTTTTACGACGAATCAGCAAAGTTTTTAATTGATCTTCTTCCTTGTTGTAACACATGAGAACCATGTCAACAGTCAACGAAGGTTTGATGTATTCTGGGTGATCCTGGCGATGATACCAGTCCAAAAATTCTGCTTCTGTGGCAGATTGTTCGTAATATTGTTTTTCGGCTGCTTTATCAGCAAATTCTTTCATGAGAGACCCCCACATTTCTCAGATAGTAAGACCCATGGACTGGCTGCTTTTCACGCAGCACCAGGCCTAGTTCTTTCCTATTTCTCATTTATTGTACCATGTTTGGCAAGCAGTGTTCGGTGAAAGGCGACTAACGAAAAATAAATGGAATCACCAGGTTGAACAAAAAGAGGACTAAATAAAAGGGCACAATCTTTTTGGCACGGTCTTTGATGGCGATAAAGCCGCTAAAGGCAATGCCGGTTAAGAAGACGGCACGAATCAGTTGAACAGCGGTTAAAAAGCTGCGCAAGTGATCGTGAGTATTGAAATAGGCGGAAAGCGTCGGGTAGAAGGTACAAAAAACCATATGCACGAAGGTCAATACGGTAATGATTGTAATTAAATAGCGGTGTTTTTTTTCCATAAGCAGCTGCCGAAAAACTGGCAGGGGTCAGCACTTCCTTTTATAGAGAATGGTCACAGCCTAAAAGGCGGACCTCGAATTTTTATTATAGCATTTAATGTTTCCAAGGGCGATGGGCAAAGGGTCCAGCGGGTAAAAAAGCAGTTAAACATCAGGTGATTTGTGGTATACTAGCAAAGAATGAGTGCCAGTCAGAAGGGAATCTCGACAGAAAATCCAGGGTGCCGATCATCTGATAGGACAAGCTGAATCTCTCTTGACAGGCTGAACTTACTTATCTGAAATCCCGCAATCTGACGGTTGAGCAATACGCCAGGCCGGCTGAATGCCAAAAAGGATCCAAACGATCATCAAGGAGGAATCAACGTGACTGAAAAGAAAACTTTTTATATCACGACACCAATCTACTATCCAAGCGGGAAACTGCATATCGGTAACGCGTATACGACAATCGCCTGTGACGCAGTGGCTCGCTACAAACGTTTGATGGGTTTTGACGTCTTTTATTTGACCGGTGTCGATGAACACGGCCAAAAAATCGAGAAAAAAGCGGAAGAGCTTGGGGTAGCCCCTAAGGAATATGTTGACCGCATGGCAGCAGATGTCCAGAAACTATGGAAATCTTTGGACATCAGCTATGACAAATTTATCCGCACGACAGATGACTACCATCACGATGCGGTTCAGAAGATTTTTCAACAGCTTTTAGACCAAGGGGATATCTATTTAGGTGAATACGAAGGCTGGTATTCGGTTTCTGATGAGGAATACTTCACTGAAACACAACTAGCTGAAGTTTATCGGGACGAAACGGGCAAAGTCATCGGCGGAAAAGCGCCAAGTGGCCACGAAGTTGAGTTGGTGAAAGAAGAATCTTACTTCTTCAAGATGAGTAAATATGCGGATCGTTTGCTGGAATACTATGAAACGCATCCGGAATTTATTCAACCTGAATCCCGTAAAAATGAAATGGTTAATAATTTCATCAAGCCGGGGCTAGAAGATTTGGCGGTATCTCGGACTACCTTTAAGTGGGGAGTTCCAGTTAAATCTGATCCAAAACACGTAGTCTATGTCTGGATTGATGCTTTGAGCAACTACATCACGGCTTTAGGCTATGGTTCTGACGATGACAGCTTGTTCCAAAAATTCTGGCCAGCGGATATCCACATGGTAGGAAAAGAAATCGTGCGTTTCCATACGATCTATTGGCCAATCATGCTGATGGCATTGGATCTGCCTTTGCCGAAGAAAGTCTTCGCTCACGGCTGGTTGTTGATGAAAGACGGCAAGATGAGTAAATCAAAAGGTAACGTTGTCTATCCGGAGATGTTGGCAGAACGCTATGGTTTGGATGCTTTACGTTACTATTTGTTACGTTCTGTACCTTTTGGCTCAGATGGGGTTTTCACACCGGAAGATTTTGTTGCTCGGGTGAATTATGACTTGGCCAATGATTTAGGAAATCTGCTGAACCGGACCATTGCTATGATCAATAAGTATTGTGACGGCCTAGTACCAGATTACAAATCCAAGGTGACTGCTTTTGACAGTGAGCTGTCCACCACAGCTGCCAATGTTGTCGGCCGCTATCACCAAGCAATGGAAAAAATGGAATTTTCTACTGCCTTAAGCGAAGTTTGGGCGTTAGTTTCCCGGGCCAATAAGTACATTGATGAAACTGAGCCGTGGGTTTTGGCAAAAGACGAAGCCCGAGTGGATGAGTTGAATTCAGTAATGGTTCACTTGGCAGAATCACTGCGAATCGTAGCGATTTTACTACAGCCAATTATGACAGAAACTCCGAAAAAGATTTTCAAACAATTAGGTTTGGATCCGGAAACGATGAACTTGGAGGGCTTGCATTTCGGCGAATTCCCAACTGGTACCAAAGTCGTTGCCAAAGGGACACCAATCTTCCCACGTTTGGAAATGGAAACCGAAATTGCTTATATCCAGAAGAAAATGGCAGAAGGTGCCGGGATTTCCTCTGAGTCTGTCAAATGGGATCCAGAGGCCACCGATTTGACTTCTGAAAAAGGCGAGATCAAGTTCGATGATTTCGAAAAGCTGGACTTGCGAGTAGCCGAAGTTATCGACTGTAAGAAAGTCAAAGGCGCCGACAAGTTGTTGCAATTGCGGCTGTCTGCGGGTGACAATCAAGACCGTCAGATTCTTTCCGGCATTGCCGAATACTATCCAGATCCATCCTCTTTGATTGGCAAGAAAGTCGTTATCGTTGCCAACTTGAAGCCGCGAAAGATTCGTGGTTTGGTCAGCCAAGGTATGGTGCTTTCTGCTGAAGATGACAAAGGCAATTTGAAAGTTGTCGAAGCGCCAAAAGGAATGCCAAACGGTGCAGGTATTGCCTAAAAATTTAAATGAATACTGGATGAATGTTAGCTGAATGATACGTGCCTTGTGAGCAGTTGTCTGTTCACAGGGTACTTTTTTGTATGAAGAGAAGTACAGGATTCATTGAAACTCGCGTATAAGAATAGAAGCGGGTTTCGCTTCTTTCTACCTGTGGCAAATTTGGCGTAAGCGATACCCGCTGGTTTTGTAAAAGTCCATTATCAAAAAACGCTCCGGCACACAGTTTAACTGGTGCCGGAGCATTTTCGATTGGGCGGGGTACTTTCTTACTTCATAAACAGACAGCGACGATTCCTGGAAACCGCCGATTACAACTGTTCGGCCTGCATTTGATACATCTGCTGATAGATGCCAGCCTGTTGTAAGAGGGAGTGGTGATTTCCTTGCTCAACGATGCGTCCTTTATCCAAAACTAGGATTTGATCGGCTTCTTTAATGGTAGACAGACGATGGGCAATCATGAAGGTCGTCCGGCCTTTTTGCAACACCTGCATCGCTTTTTGAATGATGGCTTCTGTTTCAGTGTCTACATGACTAGTGGCTTCGTCCAAGATTAAAATCTTAGGATCAAATACCAATGCTCGGGCAAAGCTGATCAATTGACGCTCGCCGCTAGAAAATTCATTCCCCTTTTCTACGACAGGATGATGAATTCCTTGATCATAACGTCCGATCAAATAGCCGGCACCGACTTTTTCTAAGGCGTCTGTCACCATGTCATCACTGATGGCGGGGTCTCCCATGCTGATATTTGTGGCAATAGTCCCAGTAAAAAGATAGGGATCTTGCAAAACGATAGCCATGTGACGTCTGACACTGTGACGGTTACAGGCTTCAATTACCTGCTCATCAATCACAATTTGTCCAGCTTGAGGATCATAAAAGCGGAATAACAGATTTAAAATACTGGATTTTCCCGAGCCCGTATGCCCCACTAAAGCAATTGTCTCACCGGCCGCCGCAGCAAAATCAATCTTGTGGAGAACCGGAGTCTCCGGCAAATAGCCAAAGGAAACCTGCTCAAAGCGCACAGCACCGTCCGTGACGACTAATTCAACACCCTCTTGATTTTCAATTGGTTCATCGGCGAATTCAAAGATGCGGGTACCAGCTGCCAGGGACTGCTGGATATTGGCAAAAATTTGGATCATGCCATCGATGGGGTCGAAAAGACGGTTGATATAATCAATAAAAATATACAGCAAGCCGGCAGATAGTGACATACGACCATCTAGAAATAAAGAGGAGAGGGCGTAGATCACCGCCAAAATGGTGCCGTTTCGTAAGACGTTGGCAAAGCCCCAAGCAACTGCTGAATCAAGACGTAGATATTTCTTGCCGGCATCGTGCCATTTTCCAACAGTGTCCTTAAATTCAGCTAACAGCTGCGTTTCCCGTTGGAAGGCCTGGATTACGGGCATGCCTTGTACAAATTCATTCAACTGTCCGCTGATCTGGGAGGTATATTCCCGGATATCCAAGTTGTAGCGAGTGGCGTATTTGGTGTAAAATCGCTGCCAAATCAAAAGAATTGGCACCAAAATCAATAACGCTAGACCTAACCAGTGATTTAAGAGGGTGATGGCGATGAAGACGCCGATAATTGAAATCAAATTGCTGAGCATGTTACTCAAGACATTGACGTAAAAATTGGAGCGCAGGACCTCAGTATCATTCGTAATACGGGCAACGATTTTTCCCGCTGGAATACTGTCAAAATAAGACACTGGCAAACGATGCATGTGATCAAAGAGTTCATCCCGCATTTGTTTGACAATCATGTTGGCCATTTTCCGCAAGCGAAGGATACTGATGTAGCGAAACAGTGAACCAATCAGATTGATCAGCAAGTATCCGGATAGCAGCATCACTAAGAGTTGGGTGTTCAATTGGCCAGTTTTAAAAGCAGGAGTCATAACATCATCGAGGGAACGTTTTGCTAAAAGCGGCGAGCAAAGTTCCAAGGCCGCTGCGGTAATTAATAGAACTGTCCCTAAGATGAAGGTTCTTTTATGGTATTTCAGATAGCTGAAAAGACGGAGAATCGTCTTAAACATGAACGCCACCTCCTTTGATTTGTTGATGATGGTATTGTTCTTGATACCAACCAGGCTGTGTAATCAATTCAGCGTGTCTGCCCCGTTGAATGATGCCGCCGTCTTCTAAGACAATAATTTTATTGGCCTGAGTAATGGCAGACAGACGGTGGGTAATGATTACCAAGGTGGGGGACTGCTCGAGATTTCGTAGATTTTCGATGATGCTTTGTTCTGTTTTGGCATCTACTGCCGACAACGCATCGTCTAACAGCAGAAATTCGCTGTTTCGTAAGAAGGCCCGGGCCAATGATAAGCGCTGTTTCTGTCCGCCGGAAAGTGAAACCCCTTTTTCGCCGACCATAGTTTCCAGACCGTCTTTCATTTCCCGAACTTCAGCGGCAAAACAGGCAGTTTCTAAAGCCTGCCACAGCTGCTCCTCGGTTGCATTGGCATCTCCGAACAACAGATTTTCGCGAATTGTACGAGAAAACAGTGTGTGTTCTTGAGGCACTTCAGCAAACTTTTGCCGCAGGTCGTCAGTCTGATAATCGGTCAGAAGATGCTCGTTGATGAAAGGGACTTGATCTGAATAAGGATAATGATGACCAAATTGTCGCAAGAGCGTTGTCTTCCCGCTGCCGGTCTTGCCCACAATCCCGATGATATCCCCTTTAGCGATGGTTAAATCAACAGCATTAAGAACGGGACGGGAGCTTTCTGGATAGCGAAAACTGAATTGTTGGAAACGAAAGGTATCGACTGTGGCAAGTTTATGTTGCCCGTCTTTTTCGAGGCCGTCACCGGTATGAAGAACTTCACTGATCCGGCGCCATGAAGCGGCACCTTGCTGCATCACATTCACCAAATCCCCAGCTGAGATCATCGGCCAAACCACCATACCCAAATAGACTTGAAAGGAAACCATTGCTCCCACGGTAATCTCTTGTTTGGCTACCAAAAAGGCACCAGCACCGAAGCTCATGACAAAACTAATGGCCAATAAAATCGTAATCAAGGGCCCAAAACGGGAGTCGATTTCAGAGACTTCGTTGTTTTTGGCTAAGGTTTCCCCGGTTTTTTCGTTGAATTGACTAGTGGTAGCAGACTCCAAACCGAATGCTCGCACTACGCGAATGCCATCAATGATTTCCAACACTTCGCTGTTCATCTCAGAGACGGCGTTTTGGGCTTCAGTAAATTTGGCATCTACCAATGAACCCCATTTGAAGATGAAATAAGCTAGAAAAGGCATGGGAATCAAGGCAATCAAGGTCAGTTTCCAACTAACTGTGACGGCCATCATCCCCACAATGAACGCCAAGTAGACACTAGTGTTTAAGAAAACCATCAGGCCGTAGCCAATCGTCATCCCCATCACTTGAACATCATCATTGGCTCGAGTCATCAAGTCCCCCGTGCGGAAGCGATGATAAAAAGGCGGGCTCATTTTCAAAAAGTGTCCCATCATCTCGCCCCGGAGCTTTCTTTGCATGTCATAAGAGCCGATAAACAAGTAATAATTCCAGACGAACTCAGTGAGATAAGCCACGAGAATGGAACCCAAGAACAAGCCAGTATAAAAAAGCAGTGTCCCGTGATTGAAGTCGTCTTGCAAAATAGCATCGATAAACAGTCGTATGAGGTAGGTAGGCGCCACATACATGGCGCTGGCCACCAACATAAAGGTCACAACGACTGTGTAGCGCCCTTTGTGCTGTTTAAAATACGACCAGAGATAAGCAAAAATATTTTTCATGATAATAAGTCCTCGATTCGATAAATTAACAGGAAAACTCCTGTGATACATAAATGACAATACCCGGCAGTTTAGTTAGAAAAGCTGGTAAGACTAACGCCATACTAAAAAACACCAAGTTTTCAAAAAGCTTCATTTTGAAAACAGACAATCTCCACAACAGCCCTCGCCTCTCCGAAAAACCAAAAAGACTCCACCCACAAGTGGGTAGAGTCGAAAAAAGGCATAAGTATACCAGTTCATTCAAGCGTCAGTATGCAAGGAGACCTTAAGTAAGCGTAAGAATAGACACTGAGGTCAAAGTGCAGCGTTTGAAAAGACCCATCCAGGTTGTAAGGATAAGGAAGCTGATTTAATTAGGTGTAGATGCAGATTAAAGCCGTTCAGTTTGTTAATGAATTTTTGCATCGTTGCTTCCTCCCTTCCTGATTATTTACCGCTTTTTACGGCTGGGTCAACTAAGCTTGAATTCCCTTTTTATGAGGAAATTGGTTTTATCATAGGCACCTGATTGAGACGGTAGTCAAGATCGGGTGGGTGACAAAACGTTTTCATTTACGAAACCGAGTATACCGAAAGTCATTGTAAAAAACAAGAATTATCTTACAAATTTTCAAAAAATGTTCGGAAAGCAGTTAGATGATTGGCAAATACAAAAAAATCAAACAACACAATTTGATGCTCTTAGCCAAAGAAAAAGAGCTGATTGAATGCGATTTCTTAACTTTTTTCGGGAAATCTCCTGCGAAAAGGTTTGCTATAAATAACCTACTCCGATATAATGTCAGTTGTACTTATATTGTTTTCATAGGGGAGTAACTGGCAGCATAAGCTGTGGCAACATCACCAGCCGAAAAGTGTCTTTTTCTGGTGTTGCCTTAATTAGTGAGACTTATGTATGTTGTCGCATACACAAGTCTATTTTTTTTACTTTCGGAGTGTATGGTGGGAAAAATAGACGAAAGTAGGCGATGACGAGGACGTTTTACGTTCGCTGCTGCTACACCTCGACAGCCGAGAGCCGACTATCATTTAGAGTTGGGTTTCGATGACCTGGCGTTTCAGCAACACTTACTATTGGAAGTCTCCGATAATAGTACAGCAGAGACAAAGAGTGGAGAAACGATTTTTTCATTCTTCTGTTGTATGGAATCTATTGTAGGCTTGCAGCACACAACACAAGGAGGAAACAAAGTGTCAGAAGAAAGTACAAAGAAACAGCAACTGCAAAAGAAGTTCTATGCGCAAACAGAAGACGCGGTTTTGCAGGAGTTGGGCAGTTCCAAAGACGGCCTAACCAATGAGGAAGCTAAAAAACGTTTGTCTGATTTCGGTCCTAATGAACTGGAAGAAGGCAAGAAAAAATCAATGCTGCAAAAGTTTTTCGAGCAGTTCAAGGATTTGATGATCCTGGTGCTGTTGGTGGCAGCAATTATCTCTGCAGTAGTCAGCCATGAAGTCGTGGATGCGATTATCATTTTGGCTGTGGTAATCATCAATGCGGTGATGGGCGTTATTCAAGAAGCGAAGGCTGAAGAAGCTATCGAAGCGTTACGGGACATGTCAACGCCTGATGCCAACGTATTGCGTGGAGGCCACGCGCAAAAAGTCAAAAGTACTGAACTGGTACCCGGGGACATGGTTCTTTTGGAAGCCGGCGATGTGGTGCCAGCAGACATGCGTTTGATTGAAGCCAGCTCTTTGAAGATTGAAGAAGCAGCGCTGACCGGTGAATCTGTACCCGTGGAAAAAGAATTAGGGGTATTGGAAGACACTGAAATCGGAATTGGTGACCGTGTTAACATGGCATTTTCCAACTCCAACGTAACTTATGGTCGCGGGAAGGGCCTTGTCGTTAATACTGGGATGAATACTGAAGTTGGTAAGATTGCCGGTATGTTGGCTGAAGCAGACGAAACAGAAACACCATTAAAGAATAACTTGAACCATCTGGGTAAATTCCTGACTGCAGCTATCATCGTGATTGCTGTAGTGATGTTCTTTATCGGAACAGTCATCAATGACAAAGACTGGACTGAAATGTTGTTGACCTCCATCTCATTGGCTGTTGCGGCGATTCCAGAAGGGCTGCCGGCCATCGTGACCATCATTTTGGCGCTGGGTACTCAAGTAATGGCAAAACGAAATGCTGTGATTCGCAAGCTGCCAGCAGTAGAAACACTGGGTTCTACAGATATCATCTGTTCTGATAAAACAGGGACTTTAACACTGAACCAGATGACAGTTGAAAAATTGTATACCAACGATCGCCAGTATCCTTCTTCACAACATATTCCAGATGGCAATATGGCGTTGAAGATTATGAACTTTGCCAACGATACGAGAATTGGGCAAAATGGCGAACTGATTGGTGATCCGACTGAAACGGCATTGGTAGCTTTCGGTAATGACCAAGGGTTTAATGTAACTGAAAAAGTCAAAGCACAACCACGGGTAGCAGAACTACCTTTTGATTCTGATAGAAAATTGATGTCTACCATCCACCAAGAAGCTGATGGCCGTTACTTAGTAGCTGTCAAAGGTGCACCAGATGTCTTGTTGGGTCGCTGTAACCAAATCCAAATCTTCGATGAAGTCAAAACATTGACCAATGAAGAAGAACAAAAAATCTTGAACAACAACAAAGACATGGCAAAACAAGCACTGCGGGTGTTGGGAATGGCCTTCAAGTATGTGGATGCAATTCCTGAACAGATGGAATCAGAAATCGTGGAAAATGATTTGATCTTTGCCGGGCTTGTAGGGATGATTGACCCAGAGCGCTCTGAAGCAGCTGATGCCGTGAAGGTAGCTAAAGATGCTGGTATTCGACCAATCATGATCACAGGTGACCACCGTGATACTGCTGAAGCAATTGCCGGACGTCTGGGAATCATCAAACCTGGAGACGATGCCGCTGTCTTGACTGGTGCAGAATTGAATCAGATGTCTGATGAAGAATTTGCTAAAAAAGTTGAACAATACTCGGTTTATGCACGGGTATCTCCTGAACACAAAGTCCGTATCGTTAAAGCTTGGCAAAAAGAAGGTAAAGTTGTTGCCATGACTGGTGACGGTGTCAATGACGCCCCTGCTTTGAAGCAAGCAGATATCGGTGTCGGCATGGGGATCACGGGTACAGAAGTTTCCAAAGGTGCTTCTGATATGGTCTTAGCTGATGATAACTTTGCGACAATCGTCGTAGCCGTAGAAGAAGGTCGTAAAGTCTTCTCTAACATCCAAAAGGCTGTTCAATACTTGTTGGCTGCTAACTTGGGTGAAGTACTGACCTTGTTCATCGCAACTATGCTGAACTGGGATACGCTGTTACCAATTCATTTGCTGTGGATTAACTTAGTAACTGATACCTTCCCAGCGATTGCTTTGGGGATGGAACCGGCTGAAAAAGATTTGATGAGCCACAAGCCTCGTGGCCGTAACTCGAATCTCTTCTCCGGTGGTGTCTTCAGCTCAATCATCTACCAAGGGATTTTGGAAGCTGCCACAGTTCTTTGGGTTTACTGGTCAGCCATTCAATGGCCGGTTCACGCAGGGTATGATGCCATTCACGCAGATGCACTGACGATGGCTTTTGCAACCTTGGGTCTGATGCAACTCTTCCACGCATTTAACGTGAAATCTGTGCATCAATCCCTTTTCAAAGTGGGACCTTTCAAGAACAAGTCCTTTAACTGGGCGATCTTACTGTCCTTCTTCCTGATGATGGTTATCATCATTGTTCCAGGATTGAACGACATCTTCAAAGTGGCGCACTTGGACTTGTACCAATGGGCAATCGTGGTAGGCTCTTCCTTTGCGATTATCCCAATCGTAGAAATCGTCAAATTCTTCCAACGCAAGATGGGGGCAGAATAAGACATTATCTAACAGTTTACGAAAAAACGCTGACTTGGATTTTTATTCCGGGTCAGCGTTTTTTGATAGTAGATCGAAGAGTAGCTGGTCTCAGCGCTTTTCTTCTCGATTTTCGCGCCGTTTGAGGGCTTTTAGCCGACTGTTGACTTGCGCATTGGCACCAAACTGGTTGAAGGGAGTATCTACGTGACGATCTCGCTCAGAGGAACGAGTTTTGCGGGATTCCAGATAAAGACGGATTCGTTGGAAGAGAGTTGTTTTTTTCATTGCAATCAGCTCCTGAATTCATTTTAAAAGAGAATGGCTTTCAAGATAAAAGAGGACTTTTCTTTATCATAACAAATTTGAAAGTGAGCAGCGATGTTTATGGTTAGCCAGGGGCTTTTCTTAGTGGATAAAAAACGCTACAATGAAGTTATCTTAATGAAAGTAGGGATCGACAAGTGAGACCAAATCTGGGCTATTATGTACAAACTATCAATGATATCGTTCAGGACACCGAGAAGATCGGCGAAACCATGAATCCTGATTATGAAGTGATCCGCCAGGCGATTAACGATGATAAATTATCGGAAATAACACCGGAAAAAATGGCGACAACTATTGAGAGTTTCCAAGCGGGGACAGCAAAATACAAAACCATGCTGGAAAAAATCGGCAGTTTGCGTCCACCAGCAAAAGTGATGGGTATCCACAAAAAATTCGAACGTTCTTATCAGAAATATGTAGCAGGTTGTGAAGAGATGATTTTGAGCCTGCAGGGGGATGCAATCGATGTAGCCCTTTTTGACAGTTCTGAAAAAAAACAAGATGAAGCGACAGATGAAATCAGCTTTTCTATTCAGCGCATGACAAAATTATTAATGGGTCGTTAAAACGAGAGTTATCTAATTTAAATATAACGTTATTTTTATGACGGAAAGGTTGTTGTCGGTTATATTATATACATAACCAACAACAACCTTTTTATTTTTCATTTTACTCCGTTCGAGAGTAATTACTCCTTTTTCCACCGGACCTAACCAACCCGGTGGTTTTTTTGTGTAGTAAAAGCCTTGATTTATAACGCTTTTGCTGAGGTTCGTCCATATTGTGGTCAACACTGGCACTCCAACTGTGTGGAAGCTAGTTTTCAAATAGATTTTCCAAAAGCAGATTTCTACTCATTTTATAGATGGTTTTGTTTTTCTATTCTTTTTGTATTTGTTATCTATAGTGTTTTTTAGAAAATAGGAGAAACTTATTTAAATCAAAGTCGCTTTAAAAATAGTGTTCATTTATTTAAATAAAAAAACGCATATAAGAAAAAATAAGAGCTTTGATCCTGATCTTCCGGAAACTGGAAGATAGAATCAAAGCTCTATTGTAATCGATTGTGCAATGGGTAACGTGTTGATTTTAGTTTTCTACATTGCGAACGTAGTCTTCGAAGTATTGAAGAAGATCGTTTTTCAATTTTTCATATTCTTCTTCGGTGTATTCTTTTTCCTCCAGCTTGCCTTCAAAACGGGGAATCCCCAGATCCTTTTTCAAGCGGTCACGAACTTCTTGCGTATTCATGAATGGTTCCTCCTTTGTGCTGCCATCACTGGATCAGATTTCGTTAAAAGAGGCAGTCAAGATTTCGTATTCTGTTTGCATTCTTTTTAGGCTGGTGCGGAAGGTTTCAAAATCATCGTCATCGTGGAACATGATCTGTTTCAATTCAAAATAAAACTCATCAAAAGCGTTGACGAAGTTTGAGACTTCTTTTGTTTGTAATTCGGGATTCTGGTCACAGCGAACATAGGCTTTTTCGGCAATCGCATACCCTTCGGCAGTAGTTAAAATTGCCAAGTATTGATTGTAGCGGCGATTGGTGACCAAATCATAGCAGGATTGACATTTGTTCAGTAGGTTGGAAAAGTCCTTCAACAATAACTCAGTAGGGGTCTTGGTAAACATAGGCTTCCTCCTTAGTCCACAAAATCACGTAGGCCGTCAAGCACTTGACACACTAGGTTTTCTTGCGGGGACAGTTTAAAGTGATAAGAGCTTCTCAAGATTTACTTGGAAACATAGACGCAAACAGCTTCTGGTGCAAAAATATCTTTTTGTATCAGAGATAAAATCCCAGTCTCGGCATCGCGACTGTACAATGTCAGGTTATCGCTGTTCTGATTGGCGCAGATCAAAAAGTTTTCAGTTTGATCCAAGTTGAAATCGCGAGGAAAATCTCCTTCAGTTGAGATCAATTGACGACGGATTAAAGAGGTTCCGCCTTCGAAAGTTTCAAAGACTGCGATAGAATTATGGCCGCGGTTGGAGGCATAGACGAACCGACCGTCAGCAGAAATGCGGATTGCTGCGCCACCATTGAATTCATTAAAGTCTTCTGGCAGAGTTGAAAGTTTTTGCAACTGGGTGAAGCTGCCGTCATTTGCATCGTAAGCAAGAACCGTTACTGTACTGTCCAGTTCCCCGAAAAGATAGGCAATTTGGCCATTAGGGTGAAAGGCTAGATGACGAGGGCCAGTTTGGTCTTCAGCAAGATAGATAGCCGCTTCGGATAACTTACCTTCAGAAGAAATGTCGTAAGTATAGATGCGATCTGTGCCTAAATCACAAACAGCAAGGCGACCATCTGGCGTTAAGTCTGTAAAATGAACGTGGGGCTTGTCTTGGTTTTCATGACTTCCGCAAGGTTCATCGTGATAAACGGCATCAGCGGCTTCCAGGCTGCCATCTTCTTTGATACGGTAGACGTTGACTTCGCCTTTATGGTAATTGGCACCATAGACTAACTGGCGCTTTTCGTCCACGGCTACGTAGCACAAGGGAGCCCCTTCTTCTGTGACAGCATTCAAAAAATGCATCTCAGCGTCATAGGCCGAACAACCGCCTTTGTCTTCGACTGTTGTTACCGAGTAAAGACGACCGGCTGCACTCTTAGTCAAATAAGTAGGGCTCTTTTCTGGTACCACCAGCTGTAAGTTTTCCAATGTTTTACTATCAGTATCCAAATCAATCTGATAGATTCCTTGACTTTTTCGGCGGGTATACGTGCCCAAAAGCAATGTTTGTTTCATGTATAAATCTCCTTTTAGTAGTGATGATTTTTGCTAGGCTTTCAGAGTAGATGTAACCATTCTGCCACATAAGACAAACGGTTGAAAAGTCTGTTGGAAAGCCTGCGAAAGCGTTCTTTAATCTTCCATTATTGTAACATACTCTGCAGCATTTGCCTGACATAAGTCTCCTTGTGCTATACTGGATGTAACGTGATGTTCGGTTTTTTTCTTGCTGTTTGGCCAGCGTCAACCGTTTTTTCGGAAGTGAAAACTGTATGCCCTACAGTGAGTGTTTTCTGCGTAAAAAGCTGGCCGACGCGGGTCATAACTAAAAGTGGCCAGCTGCAAGTAGTACATTTACAGAAGGCTACTGTGACCAACAACCGTTTCACAATGAAATGATCTGCTAGGCTGGAGAAGTTCAGTCAAAATGGATCTTTAGGATTTGAATGGAGGAGTGGATTTTTAATGATCGAAGGAAAAATCCTTGAAATAGGACAGCAGGCTTATGATCCGAAAGAGCCACTAGTGATCCTTTTCGGGGAAAAAGTAACAGCCGGATTGCGGCCGTACAGTATTGTGCAGCAGATCCCTCAACGAGAAAAGATCAAGCTGGTAGTCGGTGGCCAATTGCAGATTGGTGAAACACAGTACACTATCGAAAATTTTGGCCGACTGGCAGAGAAGAATCTGCATGACTTTTCCCATACGGCCTTGCTGTTTGCACCGCCTACTGCAGAAGATGAGTTGCTAAATGCAATCTACTTGTCTCCAATGCAGATGCCTCAAATCAAGGTGGGAGATAAGATCAGCTATCCAGGAGGTGACGAAGATGGAGCCTAAAGGGAAGCTTAAACACAGTACCGAAGAACAAGAGCCAAAACGTTTGTCTTGGTTTTGGAAATGGTTTTTGAACAATCAAGTGGTGACAGCACTGCTGATTATTCTTTTGATCCTCTTGATATTGAATGCTTTCACCAAAGTTTCCTATCTCTTTGATCCCATCTGGCAGTTTGCGGCAGTAGTGGGGCTGCCAATCGTATTAGCGGGAATTTTTTATTACCTCATGAACCCGGCTGTGGACTATTTGGAGAAAAAAGGTCTGAAACGAATTTACGGCATCATTTTGCTATTTTTGGTGGTGCTGGGATTGATTATCTGGGGTGTGGTGGTTATCGTCCCGAAAATCAGAGAGCAGAGTATCAGCTTTGCGACGAATTTTCCTGATTACCTAGATACGGTGGACAGCAAAGTGCGGGAAATTCTGCAAGATCCACTGTTTTCACAATTTCAGACGCAGATTGAAAGTTATTCCGACAAGCTTATGAGTTGGCTGACAGATTTTATCCAAAACTTTTCTAAAACGACGATTAATGGTATTGGTCGGTTCGTGGGAGCTGTTGCCACAGTTGTTGTTGCTATCGTAACGGCCCCTTTTATCTTGTTTTACTTACTGAAAGATGGGCGAAAAGTAGCGCCTTATTTTGTAAAATTCTTGCCGAATCATTGGCGCAAGCCAACCCTTGATGTAATCACAGAGATGAACGGCCAGGTTTCTTCGTATATTCGTGGCCAATTGACCGTAGCTTTTGCAGTGGCGATCATGTTCATTATCGGCTTTTCCATCATCGGTTTGGATTATGCAGTTACTTTAGGGATTGTCGCCGGCTTTTTGAATCTGATTCCTTATCTGGGTTCATTTTTAGCGATGATTCCGGCGATTTTTTTGGGAATTGTCGGTGGGCCAATCCTATTACTGAAAGTGATTGTCGTCTTTGTGATTGAACAGACATTGGAAGGTCGCTTTATTTCTCCTTTAGTATTGGGAAGTCAATTGGCGATCCATCCGGTGACGATCTTGTTAGTGTTGTTGACTTCAGGTAAGCTTTTCGGATTGGTGGGCGTCGTGTTGGGGATTCCCATCTACGCTGCTGCCAAAGTCCTGATTACACATCTGTTTGAGTGGTACAAGGAAGTGTCACAGTATTATTATGAGGATGAAAAAACGGTGGAGGATCCGCCTAGTGAAAAATAGGTTTTAGATATGAAGAAGCTTGCCGACGAGTTCAAATCGTCGGCAAGCTTTTTTGCTGTGTAGTTAATGGAAAGCAGCTCACCAAGGCGAGCAAAAAAAGCCGCAAATACCGTGATGACATTTGCGGCTTTTGCTTATTCAAATTTCTCCCATTTTTGCTGTTTAAGCAGCTGCTTCAATGGTGTTGCGGTAGGCACGCATTCCCCCGATAACGTGCACGGCATTAAAGCCATTGTCCGACAAGAAACTTGCCAAAATTTCTGAACGACGTCCTGAATGACTCAAGACGAAATAAGTTTTACTTTTATCCAGTTCTTGTAAACGATTCGGCAAGCTTGTTGCCGGCATCGAGATTGCTTGTGGCAAATGCCCTTCTTCATACGCAGTGTGATCGCGGGTATCAAGCACGACAGCAGATGGTTCTTTGAGCTGTGCGGCAAAGTCTTGTACTGAAATTGATGTCATCTTCCATCCCAACTTTCTTATTGTAAGATGCTAGAATTTTATTGCACTTTCGTAAAAGATTCAACGATTTTGACTAATCTTAATAAAATAATGAAAGAGAACTTCACACAAATAACAGGAATCGTTTTTGTAACCGTTTGAGAACATGGATAGAGCGGAGATTCGCAAAAAAAGACGATTATGAGAAGAAGTATCTTGTCTTAAACTGTTGTAATTGTCAGACACAAAAAAATTCAAAAATGAGCAGCATATTATTGAAAAACGAACGTTCTTTTTTTGCGAGTTCGCTGTGCGTCGTTAAGTGACTCTGCTGCTTTTGTGATTGGCTCAGCTTTTTGTGCTTGTAATGTTAATTGATTGTTGCTAATTGGCTCAAAGAAAGGCGATAGTCTTGCTGTCCCATTTGCCACACAAGCTGGCTGCCTTCTAAGCGGGCATTGAGAAGTTGTGGACTGTTGGCAGCATTTCCCCCCTGACCAAGACAAGCCAAAAGAATTACGTGACGGCCTGGTGCTAGTTTGTAGGCGGCTTGTGGCAGGACCGTTTTTTCGAAAAGCAGATTGGTATTAGGTTCAGGACGGGTCAATTCGAGTTTGTCCGTCGGAGTAAATATCTTGATTCCGATGGTGCCGACTTTTGAACGGTAGCGGATTTCGTCAATGGATTCTATCAGGCTTTCACCGTAATCTGGTGCGGAAAAGCTGCCGGCTAACAGATTGACCCTGCGCTTAGTCTCTACGATATGCAGGCGCAGATGCCACGGGTAACAAGGGATGATAAAGCTGTCTATTTGACAGTCTTCCCACGGCTGCCAACGCCCATAAGTATACTCATCGCAAATTTGATAGTCTTCGTAACCAAAAACTGTGCGATAATGCGTCGTGGTTTCCGAGATTGCCAAGGTATTGTCAAAAGCTCCTTGTTTAGGGAGAACGCTGCCTTTTGCCACGCTGAAGCCAAATGTTGCAGAATAGACAAATTTTTCATATTTAGATTCTCCATGGGCATGCTCATGAGAATGTTGGCCACAGGTAAATGCCTGCAATTCATTACCTGTTTCACTGTGAATCAACAACATACGGCTATAAGGATTACGAGTTTTTGCATCAAAAGTTGGTTGGATGGCTTCAACTTGCCAGAAAGGGTCAGCTTCCGGTAATGCCAAAACGATGAAATTTTTGAGAGCCCAATAGGGAGAACCCGGGGCGTTGTAACCTTCTGCCATTACTAGATTCGGATAATGATAGCCGATTGATAAAAAGCCTTCTTCCGTAAAAATCGGCTGAGCAAACCAATGGCGCATGTTTGCCAGCAGCAGGTATTTGGCTTCTGCCAGTGAAAAATCAGTAAACTCAATATGGGCGAAGGCTGCTGCCGCAAAGTAGGCAGACTGAGCGAAACGATAGGTCTGGCTGCGACCAAAAGGTAAAGCCGCTCCTTGATTTGTAAACCAGTTTTTGAAGTGCTTGGCAAAGATGGCGCCGCGCTTGCGGTAGTTACTAACTGTCGGTGAACTTTGATTGGGTGTTAACACGCTGAATAACAAGGGATAGTATTGCAGTGCAAAGGGAATGTAATAATCAATCTGATTTTCATAGCCGTCAAAGTACCAGCCCTCAGCTAAATAATAGGTCTCGATAGCTGCTAGATCGGCTTGCAGCTGTTCGTGAGGAAAAAGGAGTCCGGCTTGTTGACAGAATGTGTTCACCAGAATGCGGAAAAACAACCAGTTTGTATTGGGAATTTTATGAGTGTTAATCTGCATCATCCAACTGTGAAGCTGTTCTTTTTCTAAAACAGACAAGGTGTCCCAAAAATGGTCTTTTGTCAGCAGCAGATACGTCGCTAAAGCGCCCATTTCAACGAAAAGCTGGTCGTAATCCTCCAACTGTCCCCAATAATACGGACTGTTGGGGTTACATCCGGCCAATATTCCTTCATTGGCAGCTGCAAAATATTCGTTGAACTCAGCCGCTTTTTCTTTTGTGGCACACAGCGGGCCAACGCCCCACAACGTGCGTAAAAAACCTTCGATATCTTGACGGCTGCGATCATAGACAGCTCCAGAATCGGAGAGATGAAATCGGCCTGGGGTCTTTTGTTCCTTCATGACTTGATAGACAGGAGCAATCAGCGCCAACAATGCTTGTTCCATGTCACGACGGGAATGCAAGGAATTTTTCTTAAGCGCTTGGTTGAATGGATCCATAAAAAATACCTCCTTTTAGACTGGGCGATAGTCAATAAAAAGCGAAAATTTCTGAAGGGTAAGTAAATCTCTAAATAAATTTTTACTAAAAACCACCTTTAGATTATACATCATTTTCAAAAAAATCAATAGACGGGCTGACATTTTAGCAAGAGAAAGGCTATAATATAAGAAAATAGTATCAGGAAGGAATTGAAGTAAAAATGACGAAAATTTTACTTGAAATACTCGATAAAGAAGGCGTTGTGAAAGCGGGAAAGAATGACTATGAAGGAATCACTCGTCTTATGACTGCTGTTGGCGAAGACTTTGTTGACTTGGCGACACAGGATCTGGCTTTTGAAGAAGGCGATCAGATTCGGGTAACCGTGGATGAAGCCAACTGCTATTTGGCGGCAAAACTAGATGAAACACTGGATACGACGCTGATCTTTTTACCGGAAAAAGTTTGGACCTACACCATCAGCATGACAGCCAATGCCATCGATGCCCGTCCTGACAAGCGCTTTATGAGTAAACGTCATTACCTCAGTGTGCGAACTGCCACAGCTGAAGAGGTGAGCACGTATCGCAATTGGGCATTGAATCCTCACGATCAAAAAGAGTTCAACGGTGCTTATCCTCACGCCTATGCAAATGTCGAAACAAGAAACGATGCCACTTTCTTTGCTTGCAATGCTATCGACGGAATCTTCGCTAATTTTTCTCACGGCGAATATCCTTACCAGTCGTGGGGAATCAATCGGCAAGCAGATGCAGCCTTGACCATTGATTTCGGTCGTCCGGTCACTTTGGATAAAGTCGGATTCACCTTGCGTAATGATTTTCCTCATGATAGCTACTGGACACAGGTGAGCTTGAGCTTTTCCGATGGTTCAAAAGAAGTTTTCCATACAGAGAAAAAATCACAGCCGCAATATTTCTCATTTGCCAAACGAACCGTAACTTCGGTGACCTTTTCAGAGTTGATCCAAGCAGAAGATGAGTCACCATTTCCAGCGCTGACGGAAATTGAATTGTTCGGACAGAATGCCTAAAGACCTTGAACCAAGTTGTGGAGAAGACCAGTTTTGAGGGGAGTCAAAAAATGAAAACAGACTTAGTGAGAGAAACGGCCCAAGCTGCCCAAGCGTACCTGAAAGCAGGACATGTGGAAGCTTTGCCTTATGAAGGCTACGAAGCCTATCTGCAGCAGGGGAATCGAATCGATTTTGAAAATCATTATTTTGCTCGGCGGCGACAACTGGCTATCTTGGGACTTGCTATGATTACTGACCCAAAGCCAGAACTGTTGAAACTGTTAGAACAAGTGATTTGGGAAGTCTGCAATGAATATACGTGGGCGTTGCCGGCACATCTTCCCCTCATTGAAGGACGGTTTGCGCCAGAGAGTCGTACCTGTTTGGATTTGTTTGCAGCTGAAACCGGGGCAACACTGGCAGAGCTTTTCGAACATTTGGAAGATCAGTTCTCTCCTTTTTTGAAAGAGCGGATGCTACAGGAGCTTGAGACCCGTATTTTGACTAGTTATGAATCTCGGCCCTGGGCTTGGGAGCAAAAAGAAAACAATTGGAGCTCAGTAATAGGCGGAGCTGTCGGGCTGACCGTGCTTTCCGTCGTACCTAAAGGCTCACCACGGCAGCTGCAACTGGTGAAACGCTTGGATACGGCCATGCAAAGCTACCTGCGGGGCTTTGGAGAAGACGGCGCTTGTGAAGAAGGTGTCGCTTATTGGAGCTATGGCTTCGGCTACTTTGTCTATTATGCAGATAAACTGGCAAAAACTTTAGGCGATCCCCGCTATATCCAGTTGACAAAGGTGAAGAAGATTGCGGCGTTTCCTTATTATGCCATGATCAACGAAGAGGAATATGTCCCATTTTCCGATTATTCTCAGTCAGAGCTCCCCAGTGGTTTGGTCAGTTGGTGTCATGAGGTAATGGAAGTGCCGATTCCTACTTTAAAAGGAATCAGTTCTTTGGACTTTGACCACTGCTACCGCTTTGCACATTTGCTGCGTAATTTAGAGTGGACGACTGCTGCTGTAAAAGAAGCGCATGAAGAAAAGGCCGTCCACTATTTTGACCATGCCCAGTGGTTGACGCTGAGAGACCCGCAACAAAACTTCTATTTTGCAGCTAAGGGCGGAACCAATGTGGAAAGCCATAATCATTTGGATGTGGGACATTTTGTAGTGGGAACGACGGCAGAGTTGTTTCTAACGGATCTCGGTGCTGGGGAATACACCCGTGACTATTTCAATGAGCGCTTGCGATATGATTTCTTTGTCAACGGCAGTGCTGGTCACGGTCTTCCCACAATCAATGGAACTAGCCAACAGCCTGGACCGGCAGGCGCAAAGGTAGTGGCTTTTGTGTCTGAAGATGAGCAGCTTCGTTTTGCTTTGGATCTGACAGCAACTTATGGAAAAACGCCTTACCTAACCGAATTTCAGAGGACTTGGCAAGTATCTGCCGCGGAAAAAACAGTTTTGTTAACGGATGACTTTACTTTTTCCGCGACTGGAAATCAAGTCGAAGAACGTTTTATTACAAGAATTCGGCCCCAGATAAAGGGAACCGAAGTCTTGTTAACGCAAAAATCAGGAGCAACTTGCCGTCTAGCGCTGGCTACTGAAGAAATCATCACTGAAGAAATCGTATACTCAGATCACGAAGGACGACCGGCGACGGCGTATGTCATCAAAGCCAGCTATCATCTGGCAATGAAGGCTGCCCTCGTAGTAAAAATCACGATTGACTAACTGAGATTAAAGGATCACCACAAAAAGCAGTAATCTGAAGTAGGTAAATAGTATTTCAGGTAGCGCCGCTTTTATGAACGATCTGAAAGAAGACCAATAAAGCCCGCTTATTGCACCTTTTTGGAAGCAATAAGCGGGCCTTTTTAGCAGGAAGAGGAAGCTGATTCATTTTCCCAACGTTTTTTCTATGCAAAACTTGTTGAAATGAAGGATCTCTGTTATATTTCTGGCGGAGCGGACTAGGATTTACGGGGAGCAGCAGTGGAACGTCGTTTGACCAGTTCAGCACCGAAAAAAACACGTCGCGAAATTTCCGGGTTAGTCAGCTGCATATGAAGCAGATCAACCCCTTGTTCACCCATTTCTTCGGTGAATACTCGGACGGTAGACAAAGGCGGCGAAACATAGCGGGAAATTGACAGATCATTGATACCCATCACGCTGATGTCCTGCGGAATACGCAGTCCGGCTTGAATCAAGGTGTGAATTACACCGATAGCTACCGGATCGTTGGCAGCCAAGATGGCAGTGGGCAGTTTTTCGCCCCACTGGTCGAGAGCATTTTTGGCTAAACGTTCGCCGGTTTGAACATCTAAACGCCCATTTTCCTCCACCATGAAATAGTCTGGTTCAAATAGTCCTTTGAAGGTCATGAAGTCAATATAGGTATTGGTAGTCGGTGTCTTATAACGGCGGTAACCATACATATTAGCGGTCTCTTCGGCGCCGAGAAAGGCAATTTTTCTATGTCCAAGATCAATCAGGTGTTGAAGTGCTAGTTCAGCTGCTTGAGTGAAATCACTATTGACGGAATCGTAGTTTTCCAACGGGAAATTACTGCCGATGACGACCAGTTTCGGATGTTTGCTGCTGAGGCGATGGAGGGTTTCCTGTTTGAATTTGCCAATAGCGATTAAACCATCTACACTGGCGATGGACTGGTCTTCCAATGTAGGAATCTTCAGCAGATCATAGCCCAGCTCCGCCGCTTTTTTTTCCACACCTAAGCGGATCGACATGTAATAAATATCGTCCAGCTCTTCGTTATCGCTCCGCCACTGAAAAACACCGATTTTTCGATTGTTGGTCGGAGCAGTTTTTTTGCCGGCAGCAGGTGCATTTTTCTTTTTTTTCTTGAACTTTGTGTAATTCAGCTGTTCAGCCGCTTCGAAAATTTTACGTTTCGTATCCTCGGTCACTGACAAGGTAGGATCATAATTCAAGACCCTGGAGACGGTTGAGATAGATACTTCGGCGACCTTCGCGATGTCGGTAATCGTTGCCATACTGCTCACTCCAAACTTTCCATATAGGACATCTAATATCAGTATGCCTATTTTAGTAAAAAAAAGCAAGGGATTCCAGTGCAAGCTAGTAAAAACAAATTGAGTTATTTTTACTAAAAGGCTTGTAGTTTTGGTAAAAACAAAGTAAAATAAAAATCAAGAAAGCGTTTTAAAAAAGGTGACGTCATGAAGAAACGATTTCAGAAATTAGGTATACTTTTATTGGTTGGCTTATTAACCGGGTGTTCTTCCGCTAGTGGCACACTTTCTTCACAAGAAAAAGATTTTACTAAAAACAGTAAAATGAATTTACGTGAAAAAGCCGTTGTTTATTCAGAAGAAGACTTGGTAAAAGATGAGATCCCATTGAACAGTTACATTCGCTGTACTGGGAAAATTCTTCGAAAAGATCGTAAAGGAGATACCCTTGAAAAAGGTGATCGGTTCATTTTGGAAATCGGCGAAGCCAAGATCCAAGTTTTCAATGAACAGTCAGAGGCTTTTAAAGTGGGCCAATATGTAAACGTATACGGTGAGTATTACGGGTTTCTAAAAGGGCAGTTGATTGAAGACGCTGATCGGTAATTTCGAAAGCTTCTATAATTATATGAAGATGATCGCTGATCGTCAAAGGGGAGAAAAAGCACATGGCAAATCAAAGGACGCCTTTCGCATTGGAATGGCTGCCGTCAGAACTTGAGTTTATCCTGAAAAAGATCAGGGAAAACCAAAAAGAATTTACCAATCTGGTACCACCCGCGGCTTCCGAGAATCTGGTTTATATACCGGAAGAAAATACAGATTGGACAGCCAGCTTTTGGGTAGGAATGTTGTTTTTGGCAAAGGAATACACCGGTAGCAGCGATTTTGATGAGACGATCATGCATCAGATGGCTTCTTTCAAACATCGTCTGGATCATGAGATTGCCTTGGAAACCCACGATATTGGTTTCTTATATGTTTTATCAGCTATTGCCGATTATCAAGTAAATCACAACGAGGCCGCAAAAGAGCTGGCTGTCAAAGCAGCTGACTTATTGATGAAACGTTACTCTCCGAAAGCGGGAATTATTCAAGCGTGGGGCGACCTTAACGATCCCCAGCAACAAGGACGGATGATTATTGATTGCTTGATGAATCTGCCGCTGTTGTATTTTGCGAGTGAAGTGACTGGTGATGAATCCTATCGGAATGCGGCTTATACCCACGCAAAACAAACACAAAAATATATCGTACGAGATAATTTTACTACCTATCACACGTATTATTTTGATGTAACTACCGGTGCTGCTAAATATGGTCGTACGCAACAAGGCTTTTCAGATGACTCTTGTTGGGCTCGGGGACAAGCTTGGGGGATCTACGGATTCACGTTAAGCTGGCTGCACACTGGTGATCGGAGCTTCTTAGAAACAGCGAAACACTTGGCTGATTACTTTATCGATCATTTACCGGCAGATCAAGTAGTTTATTGGGATTTGATTTTCGGCGATGGTAGCGGCGAGGAGCGTGACAGCTCGGCAGCAGCGATTGCGGCCTGCGGTCTTTTGGAATTGTCACGGCAGTTGCCTTTGTCTGATCCGAAGCACGATAGCTATGAAGTGGCAGCCTTGATGATGTTGACAAGTCTGAAAGACAACTACACCACTAAAAAACATCCAGAGTCAAACGGTATCTTGATGGAGGGAGTCTATGACAAGAAGTCTGACAAAGGTGTTAATGAGTGTATGATTTGGGGCGACTATTATTATATGGAAGCGTTGGTTTGCTTGTCGATCTCCTGGTACAGCTATTGGTAATTTATCAAAAGGCATTTGGGACTGAGAGCCCTTTGTAATCAAAAAAGATATGGAGGAAAAGTAAATGAAGATGTGGAAAAAAGGTTTGACCGCAGCAGCGTTGTTGGCAATGGCAGTAACGATGGGGGCTTGTGGTGGAAAAGACGATTCAACTAAAGACAGCGGCAAAGGCGGTTCTGATTCCAAAGAAGTAACGATTACTACTTGGAACTACGAAACAACACCGGAATTTAAAGCGCTATTTGATGCATTTAAAGAAAAAACTGGTATTACCGTCAAGCAAGTCGATATCTCAGCAGATGACTATGATACAAAAGTAACGACCATGTTGTCTGGTGGCGATCAAACTGATATTTTGACCATGAAGAACCTGCTTTCATATTCCAATTATGCCTTAAAAAATCAGTTGCTAGACTTGACTGACCATATCAAAGACATTGACACTTCAGCAGCTGATGAAACTTATAAAATGTATGAAATCGACGGTAAAACTTATGCTCAACCTTACCGTACCGACTTCTGGGTATTGTATTATAACAAAAAAATGATGGAAGAAGCTGGCATCACAGACGTTTCCAACTTGACTTGGGATGAATACGAAGCAGCTGCTAAGAAAATGTCTAAAAAAGACGGCGAAGTATACGGTGCTTATCAACATACTTGGCGTTCTACAATCCAAGCAATCGCTGCTGCGCAAAACGATGGCAACTTAGTGAAGCCAGACTACGGTTTCATGGAAGACTATTATGATCGGGCATTGCGAATGCAAGATGACAAATCACAGATGGACTTTGGTACAGCTAAATCCACTAAAGTGACTTACGCTTCTCAATTTGAAGGTTCTAAAGCTGGCATGATGTACATGGGTACTTGGTACATGGCTGGTGTTATGAATCAGAAGAAAGCCGGCGCCACAGACGTTGATTGGGCGATTGCTCCAATTCCTCAAAAAGAAAAAGGCCAGATTACTACCTTTGGTTCACCAACGGCATTTGCCATCAACAAAAATGCTAAAAACTCAGATGGCGCACAACAATTTCTCGATTTTGCTTCCAGTGAAGAAGGGGCTAAAATCTTAGCTGGTGTCGGGGTTGTTCCTTCCTTCCGTACCGATGAAGTCAATAAGATCTACTTTGGTCTTGAAGGCATGCCTACTGACGAAGTTTCTAAGAAGGCTTTTGAACCAGACACCATTAAATTGGAATTCCCAATCGATGAAAACGGCTCTGCTATCGACAAGATTTTGCAAGAAGAACATGACTTGATCATGACCGGCGACAGCAAACCAAAAGATGGTATCAAAGAAATGGAAAGCCGCGTCAAAGCGGAAGAGTAAGTCTGTTCGCGCCCCGGTTTCGGGTCATCTGAAACCGGGCGTGATCTTTAATCGCCTCAAAAAGAAGGGAGGGCCTGTTGAGGATATTTCCTGAAGATGGTAGGAAGTATCTTGAACAGGAGTATGTATGGAGAATGTACAGAAAAGCAAAAAATCGAAAAGCTTGAAACGTAAAAATACGCTGACTGCCTATTCGTTTATTGCACCGAATTTTATCGGATTTTTCATTTTCACACTGATTCCAGTAGTATTCTCATTGATTTTGGCTTTTATGAAGTGGGATTCTTTTACGACACCGGAATTTGTTGGAATTAAAAACTTTACCAAAATGTTGAGTGATACGACATTTCAAATCTCATTGAAAAACACCTTTTTATATGCCTTCGGGGTCGTACCGCTGACTTTGATTTGCTCGTTGACCTTGGCTATTTTGCTGAATCAGAAGATCCGAGGAATGAAATTTTTCCGGACAGCCTTTTTCTTCCCTTACGTAACTTCGCTGGTTGCGATTGCCGTCGTTTGGAACATGCTGTTTCATCCGACTATGGGACCAATCAATGGCTTCTTGCGACACTTTATCGAAAACCCTCCAGGTTGGACTTCTAGTTCTCACTGGGCATTGTTTGCGATCATTATCGTGTCTGTTTGGCGAGGCATGGGCTATTACATGATTTTGTATCTGGCTGGTCTGCAAAGTATACCAAAGGAATTGTACGAAGCAGCTTCAATGGATGGTGCGGGCAAATGGAAACAGTTTTTGAATGTCACGATTCCATCTTTGCGACCAACGACCTTCTTTGTGACAATCATGTTGGTAATCAACTGTTTCAAAGTATTTGACCTAGTGCAGGTAATGACCGATGGCGGTCCTGGACGGGCAACCAACGTCTTGGTATATCAGATCTATAATGAAGCCTTTAAGAAATTTAACTTCGGTTATGCTTCAGCCATCTCGCTGGTATTGTTTGTGATTGTATTAGGCGTCACTGTGATCCAGTTCAAATGGGAAAGCAGAAATTCAAACGCGTGAGGAGGAGCACAATGGAAGCGCATGTTTCAAAACCAAAATCTCAATCCGGGTTTAAAGTGGGGAAAGCGATCACATTTATCCTGCTGACGCTGTTGGCACTCTTTACTCTGATCCCGTTTTTCTGGATGATCTCATCATCCTTCAAAACAAATAACGAAGTCTTTTCCGTTCCTATTCAATGGATTCCTAAAACTTGGCATCCGGAAAATTATAGTGCCATTTGGGATCGTATTCCGTTGATGACCTTTTTCAAAAATACGGCTATCTTAAGTGTCGCCATCACTTTGATTCAACTGTTTACTTCTAGTTTTGCCGCTTATGGATTCTCAAAAATGCAGTTTAAGGGCCGGGATGTTTTATTTCTGGCTTATATCGGAACTATCGCAGTGCCGTGGCAATCTTATATGATTCCACAATTTATCATGATGCGTCATCTGCACCTTACGGACAAATTGCTTTCACTGGTATTGTTGCAAGCCTTTAGTGCATTCGGTGTTTTCTTGATGAAGCAGTATTATAGCAGTATCCCCGACTCTCTTTGTGAAAGCGCCCGGATTGACGGCCTTTCTGAGTGGGGAATCTATCGACGAATCATGTTGCCTTTGACAAAACCGGCGATTGCTTCTTTAACAATCATCACATTTGTCAATACTTGGAACGATTATATGGGACCATTTATCTATCTGTCTTCCACGGAAAACAAGACGATCCAGCTGGGACTGAAAATGTTCGTTGGTCTCTACGATGCTGAGTACGCGCTGATTATGGCGGCATCAGTCGTTTCAATTTTGCCGGTAGCCCTTTTGTTCTTGTCAATGCAAAAGTATTTCGTAGAAGGTATTGCCACTTCAGGGATGAAAGAATAAAGGAGCTTATTGGTTTATCGGTAAAGACCAGGAAAGAAGGAAAGACAATGTTTCGCAGACCGAAGTTTGAAGACAATATCTATATGAAAATGTTTCGTTGGGCGTACATTTTATTGATAGGCAATCTGTGCACACTTTTGGCGGCACTGCCGTTTACGGCTGCTGGGCTATTGTTAGCCATTGATGTCCGCAATCTGCCGGCATTTTTCATATGTGGATTGTTTGCCGGGCCAGCACTGATGGCGTTGTTGGCACTGCTAAATGAGTTCAAAGAACAAGGGGATGTCGAGCCTGTTGTCTTTTATTTCCGCGCTTACCGGCAGTTTGCTGCCCGGGGCTTGCTTTATTGGTTGATTGGCTGGTTCGGAATTTTAGTTTCCCTTACAGATATCTTGTTTTTTGCCTCGCTGCCAAATGGTCAATGGGTAGTGCCTTTCTTTTTACTACTAGGAATTTTGACGACTGCCCTCAGCTTAAATTGCTGGTATTTTCAAGTGCGCAATCCAAATTCCGGGGTTAAGGATGTCTTGCGAATTGCTGCATTCTACACCTTTAAAAAATGGTATTTTTCACTGCTGAATACGGTCTTGTTTGTTGCCATGATTGGCTTGATGTTGCTGAAGCCACAATTTGGCTGGCTGTTGACCCCCGCTTTGTTTTTAGGGCTGATTTATTTGAATTGCGGCTTGCTGCATAAACAGACGCAAGTTTCATAAGGGCAATTTGTCAAAAGGGATACCGACTCGTTACTTGACGAAGGTATCTCTTTTTATTTTGGTAGGAAGCTGCATGCAGGAAAATGCAGAAAAAGAAAGCGTTTTACAAAAATCTTTTAATGAGCAAAAAAATCGTGTAAACTAGAAGTATAATGAGAAATCAATCAGTTGCTTTGTCCCTTTTGCAGACCCCCAAAGAAATGGAGGCCTTTTTGTATGAACTTTTTACGACGTTGGACCATTAGTAATCACCTTTTTTATGCATTGAAGATTGGTATTGGTAGTGCTGTTTCGATTTATTTGGCAGAGCTGTTGCAATTGGAGTCTTCTTCATCTGCTGGGATTATCACCTTATTGACTATCGCCGGTACTAAGACGGAGACCTTTCGACTGGGAGTGAATCGCATTGCGACCTTTTTTGCGACGGTGGTGTTGTGCTGGGTGATCCATTTGCTAGTTGGACCGGAATGGATTGGTTATGGAATCGTGATGGTGATTGTGACTTTCTTTTTGAGTCTGCGCAGTTTGCTGACGACGCTTTCAGTCAATGCAGTTTTTGTCAGTCATTTTCTTCGTAACCCTGAGCAAAATATTACTTCTGAACTGGTACTCAATGAGTTAATGCTTTTGCTAATTGGTTTGCTGATTGCCGTTTTGGCAAACTACTTTCAAAATTATGAAAGTCAAAAGCGCTACTTGGATCAGGCCGCAGCGCTTACTGAAGCGAAAATGCGTGCGATTTTTATGAAGCTTTCGGAATATTTAAAGGATCCGGAAGTAAACAATCAAGTATGGGAAGATATTATTCAATTGGAAAAAAATATTCTTTTGCATACCAAATCGGCCTTTCAATATCAGCAAAACCGGCTACCGAACATGGATAATTACTATGTTGATTATTTTGAAATGCGTCTGCAACAGTGTAGTGTTCTCCATAATCTACACTACGAAATGAAAAAAATCCGCGTATTTCAAAGTGATTCACAGATTATCGCTGGCTTTTTGGACGATATTATCGATCATCTGCCAAAGATGGATGCTCCAGAAAGTCAGTTGGCCAAATTGGATCAGTTGATTTTGCAGATCCAAGAAGAAAACTTGCCAGGCTCCAGAGAAGAGTTTTTAAGTAAAGCGCGGCTGTATCATATCTTGATGGATTTAGAAGAATTCCTGAAGTTCAAACAGCGTTTTGTTGCTGGATTGGCACTTCCACAAGAGTTGCAACGAATACCTCTAGGGTCATAAAAAAGAGTCGAAAAACCAGCCACTACCGAGAAATATGCTCAGGAAGTGGCTGGTTTTTTGTGGCTAAATGTATGTGGCTTATTTACGATAGAGTGCCATCACTTTTTTGATAGCCTCCTGATGCGGTGCTTTGGGGATGATTCGAGCGACATAGGTGATGCCGTCTTTTTCAAAAGACAGATCAGATGCAGTAATATCATCGTTATCGTAGCGGGCAATAAAGTCAGCAACATAGGATTCCTGCATCCAAATGATATCTATTTCTCTGGCGGCAAGTTGATTGGCGAAAACTTGCTGTGATTGTGGATCATCTAGATTAGAGATATCGACTTGGACTTTTTCTTTACCTGCTGGTTTTAATAGATCGTTGTACGCTTTCTCCATTTCCAGAGATATGCCGGCATCTTGATTACTTTCAGTCATGATCTTAACATCAAGGATTACTTCTGTTCGTGAAGCGTAACCAAAATAGACAAAAAGAAGGATGGCAAATGCGACTAAAATACCGATAAAGTATTCTTTATAGGCGTATAAAAAGTAGAGTGCTTTGTCGATTCCCTGTTTTTTTTTGAGTGTTTCTTTAATAATCGGTTTCATAGGCGGGCCACCTTGCTGTTTTTTGCAAATAAAAAAGTTCTTGTAATTAGAATATTATATCACAAGCAAAGGGTAAAAGGGATTTAGCAGTTGTGAAATATTCGGTAAGTCTGTGTCCACCTCGTGAAATTACGAGATGAAATATCTTTAAGAAGGGAGCTTTGTGCTGACAATTTTAGCTCATCAATGATCGTAGAAAAATAAATCGTCGTATCTTTTTGATTGCTTGTCTGTTCAGCGGCAGCACTTTTCGGTACAATTAGCAAAAAGGGGGCGGCAATAAAATGAAGAAAAAATGGCTAATTGCAGTATCCAGCTTGATTATGGGTGGCGTATTGAGCGCTTGTAGTACCGGGAATGATAAGCAGATGGCAGATACTTCCCAGGCAGGGACGACGACTACCAGTGAAGCACAAAAACTACTAGTGACGATTGAAATTAAAGAAGATGGAAAACAGCTGGTTGAAAAAAATATCCAAGTGCCCGTGGGAACTTCGGTGTTTGATGCACTAAAAGACAGCTTTGAAATCAAAGATGATAAAGGGTTTATCACCGAAATTGATGGAAAATCCCAAGACGAAACGGCTGGAAAATACTGGATGTACACTGTTAATGGAGCCGAAGCGACTGTAGGAGCAAAAGATTACGTTCTCAATGACAAGGATACGGTGGTCTTCGAATTAAGTAGTATGTAAGCAGGTTACGACAGCTTTGAATAGGTGGTAAGATGTCTAAGTTTCAAAGTTATTTTACTGTGGCATTTTTATTGGTAACAGCTTTCGGATAACAAGGGTTAAAAGTTGCCGGATTGCCCTTTTCTCAGTAAAATGAAAAAGAAGAGGGGCGTGGAGAACTTGAAATTCAAATTGGGGAAAGAAACGCAGCTTGAAACAGTTGCAATCCGAGTAAAAAACCGAGATGCGATGATCCAGTTTTACCGTGATGTCATTGGCTTTACTCTGAAGCGAGAAGAAAATGAATTAGCCATCATGGGCAATAGTAAAAACAAAAACGAAAGTCTCTGGCTGGAAGAAAGTCCGCGGGCAGAAGACTATTTCGGCGAGGTAAAAAAACTGCGCCGAATCTGTTTGGTGATTCCGTCTGAAGGAGAAATGGCGGATGTTCTAAGTCGGATTGAAGGGGCTGGTTGGCCCATCATTGATGCCTTATATGACGAAGGTGTGATGGGTATCTTGCTAGAGGATCCCGAAGGCAATCAGTTAGAGTTGTACTACGGTGCAAATCAACAGCCGGTGTCAGGTAAGCCTGAGCCGTTGAACCGCAAAAAGTTATTGGCAAAAGCAGCGGGAGAGTTTCCAGTGCTGTCTGATTGTGTCTTTTTTGATAAGCTTCATCTAAATACTGCTGTGTTAGAAGATGAAAGCCGCTTTTTAGCGGAGGTGTTGGGATTTGAAGTACGAGACGAAACAGCTGGCATCCATGTGCTTAATGAAGGGTTATTTCACATTGGCCTTACTGAAGCCCGTGGTGGTACAGTAGAGTTGCCGACAGATAAAGTTCTAGGACTGGACTTTCTAAAATTCCGTCTCAGTCAGGAAGATCTTGAGGCGCTGGCTACTCATTTGGAAGCTCTAGGACAAAGCTTTTATAAAGATAAACGAGGAAGCATCGTGACTGTTTACGATCCTACTGGTCTTGAATGGTGGTTCGTCAGAAAAAAATAATCAGTAAACTGTTGTCGAAAAAACGGCAGCAGTTTATTTGTGCTGCCTCATTTTTGAAACTGTGGAATTTGAGATAGTGGCAGTGGTGTAAAAGATGAGAACAAAGAAAGTGGTCGATTTTTAATAAAGAAGGAAAGAGGACGGTCTTTTGTATAAACAAACACAACAACTGATTATGACTAAACGTCTAAGTGGTATCTATCCCGGCGTGGTATATGGTTTTATTAATCAGCAAGGAGAAGAGGTAAAAGCTCAAGGGCTAGCCCAGGTGTTTCCAACGGAAGAAAAAATGACGCCTAACAAACGTTTTGATGTCGCTTCTCTGACGAAAGTTGTCTGTACGACGACAGTGTTGCTTAAGCTTTGGGAGGCAGGGGCTATCGATTGGGATCACCCTTTGCAACGATATCTTCCGGCATTTAAGAATCAAAGAATCACACTTCGACATCTGCTGACCCATACCTCGGATATTCGGACGTGGATTGCAAATAGAGATCGTTTGTCAGCAGAGGACTTACGCGAGGCATACCTGGCACTAGAACCAGGGAGTAGCTTGGGACAAGTGGTGCAATATACTGATGCGGGGACAATTTTATTGGGATTTATGCTGGAAGAACTTTATCAGCGGCCGGTAATTGAGGTCTTTCGTCAAGAAGTATTGGTGCCTTTGGGGATGGACCATAGCGGATTTCTTCCCGAAAAAGGGGAGCTGACAGATATCGTGCCAACTGAGCGACTATCAAAAAATCAAGTGTTGCGGGGAGTAACGCATGATCCCAAAGCGAGAATTTTAGGAGCACATGCCGGAAATGCTGGGCTTTTCACGGATGTCGAAGATTTGTTGATTTTTTGTCGGATGCTTTTAGCCCACGGAAGAGCAGCGGATGGGCGATCGTATTTACAACCGGAGACAGTGGCACTGCTGCAACAAGACCAGACGCCTAGTGGTCTTGGCCATCGTAGCCTGGGGTGGGACTTGCGCCCAGGTGCATCAAAGAAGGCAACACCTGCTTTGTTTCATACTGGCTATACCGGTACTTTTTTATTAATTGATGTCGCCGTTGGAGAGGCTTTCGTGTTTTTGAGCAATCGCGTTCATCCGACAGACCGTCGAGAAGTTTACTTGAAAGAGCGGGATGAACTTATTGATGTGTACCAAAAAGAACGGGGTGCAGAGTCGTAAAAAAATGTTATAATATCTTCGATCGTGATTAAAACGTTTGCGTCCTGGATCTTTCAGGACGAATTTGAAAGGAGCTTTCTACGTATATGGAACCATTATTTATGAAACCTGTTTTCCAAGAGAAGATTTGGGGCGGAAATAAACTGCATACAGTCTTCAATTTTGAATTGCCCTCTGACAAAATTGGTGAGGATTGGGCGATTTCGGCGCATCCCCACGGTGTTAGTGTGGTGGAGAATGGTGAGTTTGCCGGCAAACAGCTGGATGATCTATGGAAAAATCATCAAGAACTTTTTGGGCATCAATCAGAGCCGGTCTTCCCGCTGTTGATTAAGATTTTGGATGCGGAAGATGATCTTTCTGTCCAAGTCCATCCAGATGATACTTACGGCTTGAAACACGAAGGTGAGCTTGGTAAAACAGAATGTTGGTATATCATCGATGCTGAACCAGGAGCAGAGATTATTTATGGTCATCATGCCCAAACCCGAGAAGAATTGGCAGAAATGATCAATGACGGTCGTTGGGATGATTTGTTGACGAGAGTACCTGTTAAAAAAGGTGATTTCTACTATGTACCATCAGGAACAATCCACGCGATTGGCAAAGGAATCATGATTTTAGAGACTCAACAAAGTTCTGATACGACTTATCGGGTCTACGACTATGATCGAACAGACGATCAGGGCAATCCGCGGGAATTGCATATCCAACAGTCAATCGATGTTACCACCGTTCCAGCGCTGACACCAGAAACCAATGTGACTGAAGTGAAACACGGTTCGTCAGCTGTTGTGACTTATTTGAAGACTGATTTCTTTAACGTCTACGAATGGCAAGTCCGTGGTTCATTGGATTTGAAAGCTGGCGCGGCTTATACGCTAATGACTGTGATTGATGGCTTTGGCAAGCTGATTGTAGACAACAAGAGCTATGACATGGCCAAAGGAACCAGCTGTATCATTCCAAACGGCATCAGCCAATGGCGAGTAGAAGGTGATTGCGATATTATCGCTTCTGAACCAGGCACTAAAGAGTAAACAGAGCTTCTGAACAGTAAATAAAACGTCTCAGTACCGCAAGCTTTCAACAAGCGGTACTGAGACGTTTTTGTTTGGTATAAGGTCATTTAAAAGCTGACAATCAATCTTCTGAAGGGCCTTTTTTAGAACGGGTCAAAATCAGCATGTAGTGGACAAAGGCAATGGCAGACGCGATGGCTAGTGTCATGAATACTGGGTCCCAACCAATCTCTCCTTTTGTGACCAGTTGATAAATCAGGAGCAGAGCCAGCGCAGCGAACAACAAATAATACAAGTAGGGTAGGATCCGTATTTTCATTTTGAGCACTCCTTTCTGCTGGAAGAGCAGTCGGCAAGTTCAACTATCAGATACAAATACAGGGACTCTTTCCTCAAGTTTATTATAAACGCTAATGCATAAAAAAAGAAACGATGGCCCCCGACAAGTCGTTGTAAGGAGCCGGCGTTTCGGCAAAATTCAAGAATATTTTTTGACGGAGTCGCTAGCGTTGTGGAAATAACGTAGAACCGCTACTAGGATGAAAAGCAACAGGATCAGTAGAAAAGCTGCTGCTAGTTGGGAGCCTAAAATTGTTCCGTTGCGGTAGTCCGCAGAATGGTGCTGGACTTGATTGATGATGGTCGCAGCAATGGCTGTAGAAACTGCACCGGAAAACTGCTGGAGCGTATTGAAAATCGCATTGCCGTCGGTGTATTGCGATTGCTCAATGGCGTTCATCCCGGTAGTCATCATGTTGCTATAGGATAAGCCGATTCCAATCATATAAAAAACGTGTCCTGCCACAAAGCCAGCTAAAAGCGGCCATTGCAAAAATAGCGTCAATGCTAGCCAACCGATTGCAGCCAGTAAAAGACCGATAGTAATCGGCTTTTTCGCACCGATAGTATCCAACAATCGTCCGGACAACGGAGCTAAAATCGCCCCGGTAGCTGCCCCGGGTAACATCATCAAACCGGCTACAAAGGCATCCTTACCCATGACAATCTGAACGTAATTCGGCAAGATAAAGCTGATTCCCAAAAGCAGAAACTGACACACGAGAAAGCCAGCCAAAAAGAGCCGGTAGCTGCTGTTTTTCAAAACTTCCAGTCGAATAAGCGGTTCTTTAGCGGTACGGGAGCGGCGGTAAAAGAGATAAAAGCCCGCGATTCCTACCAGCAGTGCTATCATTCCGGAGACCGAAGTGATTTGATCCAAGAACAGCAGAAAACCGCTAAACATCAATGTGATTCCTGCCAAGCTTATCCAATCCAGCGTGCCGCCACCAACAGCCGGCATCTCGGGAATGGCTTTGAGACCAAGAATCAAAGAAATAAATAATACCGGAATCAAAAACAAAAAGATATAGTTCCAGCCCGTCGTTGAAGTGAGAATCCCGCCATAAGTAGGACCGATAGCCGGGGCAATGGAGGTCGTCAAATTACCCACGCCAATCATTGCTCCCCGTTTTTCTATAGGGGAGTAAGTCAAAATGATATGGAACATCAATGGCAAGGCGATCCCCGTACTGATTCCTTGCGCCAAGCGTCCCAAGAGGAGAATTGCAAAACTAGGAGAAAGAAAGTCAATCAGCAAGCCGGCGATGAAAAAGAGATTAGCGGCTAAAAACAAGCGGCGCAAAGAAAAGTGTTTCAGTAAATAAGTCGACAAAGGGACGATCACAGAAATCACCAGTAGATAAATCGTGGTGACCCATTGGACTTGTCCGGTGGTAATCCCGAATTCAGTTATCAGTGTCGGGAAGGTGACATTCATGGCGGTTTCGATCAGAACACCGGCAAAAGACATGATTCCAGTAGCCAGGACCGCCAATAATAATTGTGGTTTTTTGTGCATCAGTTTCACTTCCGTTGATTCAAATTTCGTACGATCTGGTATGAACCAGCAGACAAAAAAAGAGAGAGTGGTTTCTATTTTCATAGAAACCGCCTCTCTCTCGACATCGCCTCAAGACAAGGGGATGTTATCTGTACGATTACGTTTGCTATTCTATTAAATTTTTCGGAGTTGGTCAAGAAAGAGTCAACTTTTTTTGAAAACTTTCCGAAAAAGGAAGCTTTTTTTACGGGTGCGGCCGTTCTTTAGCTGGAGCCAGCTATTCCGTCAAAAAATGGCAAGCAGCTCAGCCCCTTGCTTCATTATCCAGGGTCACTCTTTTTCATTTTGGATGACTGTTTCTCGGACAATTAATTTATGAGGGACGATGACTTTGATACCATCTGTCAGCTGGTGATTGATCTGATCCATCAGTTTCTGGGTAGCTAATTTTCCCAAGCGAGCGACATCCACGTCGATGCTGGTGATATAAGGATGAGTTAAAGTGGAAAAGATGGAGTTATTGAAGCTGATGACTGACAGATCATCAGGTACCTTATAGCCATACATGTTGGCCAACTGCATGATACGAACGGCAAATAAATCATCGATGACCACTAGGGCCGTGGGACGATCTTTTTTGAGGATTTCTTCAAAAAAGACGAAATCAGCCGGTTCTTCAAATTTGACGGCTGGATATGTTGGTAAACCAGCCATCATCAGCGCTTTTTGATAGCCAAAGTAACGCTCAAAGTAGAGATTTTCCCGAGTAGTATTAGTGGCAAATAAAATCCGCTGGTGGCCTCGTTGAATCAAAAACTCTGCCGCTTGCTTGCCTAAAAGCTGGTTGTCATTGTCTACAAAAACAATTTTTTCTTCATGCTTGTAGGGTTGTCCAATCAATGTGAAGGGAATCTTATGGGTAAACAAGTAGTCAATGACTGGGTCGTGATTGTCGGAATACGTCAAAATAAACCCGTCCACTTGTTTTTGCAAATGCATGCGCGTGACGTTGGCCAGTAAAGTCTCAAAATCCGGTGCGGAGGCGACTGCCACCGACATTTGGAAAAGACTGGCCTCTTCGTTAATGGCTTCGATAGTTTCCAGATAAAAGGGGTTACCTAGCCGTTCTTTCGTGTCTAGCGGTGGTAAGATGACCCCAATGGAGCTGGCTTGTTGCTTACCTAAGTTGCGGGCGGCAACATTGGGAACATAGCCCATCTCCTCCATCACTTTGCGGACCTTGCGCTTGGTCTCTTCGGAAATACTAGGATGGTCATTGATTACCCGTGAGACCGTGGAAGTTGCAACGCCGGCTTTTTTTGCAACATCTTTAACGGTGATGCTCATGAAACTTCACCTCTTTTCAACATGTTTCTGAAGGTTCCCGTTGAAGTGACGGGAGTGGAAAAATGGGAAGGAAGAGGCTCGTCAATGCCTGTTTGAGGGCAAATGGGGGCGTTTTCGCTTCCAAACTCTTTTAATAATAGCAAAACCTGTGACAAGTTACTACTGCAACGAGAAATAATCTTTGGTGTTCGTTGATCTAAAAAAGTAGTAAAAAAGAGCAGCGCAACGTCCGTAATATGAAAATGAGGATACCGATCAATCTAGCAACCTGCTAAAAGAGGATCGGTATCTCTCGGTGTTAAGCGTGCTTATTTTTCACCTGAATGCTGTCAGTTAAAGTCATTTTTTCGTCGTACAGACGCAGCTCCAAGGAGTCGCCGGTGACCAGCTTCAGACTGATTTCATCTGCTGAGACTTTGACGAATAAAAGCCGTCCACGATAGTTGACGTGGAAGCTGTAACCAGACCAGGCTTTCGGTAAGAATGGTGCAAAACGCAACTGACCATTGTCGGTTTTCATTTGAGCAAAGCCTTGAACGATAGCCAACCAACTGCCGGTCATGGAGGTGATGTGCAGGCCGTCTTCTGTATCATTGTTGTAGTTGTCCAAATCGAGACGAGCGGTGCGTTCGTACATTTCCATCGCCTTGTCTTCCATTCCCAAATCAGCTGCCAAAATTGCGTGGACAGAGGCGGAAAGGGAAGATTCATGGACAGTCATAGGTTCATAGAATTCATAGTTGCGGCGCTTTTCTTCTTCTGTGAATTCATGGCTCAAGAAGTAAAGACCCTGCATGACGTCTGCTTGTTTGATAAAGCAGGAGCGTAGGATATGATCCCAAGACCAATGCTGATTCAAAGGCAGTTCAGAAGGATCAAGCTCACTCACTGGCATCAAGTCTTTGTCTAGGAAGGTATCGTGTTGAACGAAAATTCCCAATTCAGTATCTTCTGGGAAGTACATATTATCAATGATATCTTGCCATTTGGCTTGTTCTTCTTCTGAGATGTCCACAGTGGTGACTGCTTTGAATTTATTGTAGTTTTCCAACGTGTAACGCAAGACCCAGGTAGCCATGGTGTTGGTGTACCAGTTGTTGTTAACGTTGTTCTCATATTCGTTGGGACCAGTGACACCGTGAATCATGTAGAGTCCTTTACGTTTAGAAAAATGGACCCGATCTGCCCAAAAGCGAGAAATCGCTGTCAAAACTTCCAACCCTTCTTTTTGGATGTAGCTTTCATCACCAGTGTAGTTGGTGTAATTGTAGATAGCATAGGCGATGGCACCATTTCGATGAATTTCTTCAAAGGTGATCTCCCATTCGTTGTGGCATTCAATTCCGGTAAAGGTTACCATTGGATACAATGCCCCTTTTAGCCCTTGTTTGCCGGCATTGATGTGAGCTTGTGGCAATTGGTTGTGACGGTACTTCAACAGATTGCGGGTCACGTTAGGCTCAGATAGCGCCAAGTAAAGTGGAACCGCATAAGCTTCGGTATCCCAATAGGTGGCACCACCGTATTTTTCGCCAGTGAAACCTTTAGGACCGATGTTTAACCGCTCATCTTCACCATAGTAAGTAGAGAAGAGTTGGAACAAGTTGAAACGAATCGCTTGTTGGCCGGCAGGATCGCCATCAATTACCACATCAGCCAATTCCCAGCGTTTTTGCCAAGCGACTTGTTGTTCGGTTTTCAAAGTGTCATAGTCTGCGCTGTACTCAGCAAACAGCTCTTGAACTTTGGTCACTTGCTGATCGGGTTCAATATCGCGGCTAGTAACGATTATGACCTTTTTCACCAGGCTGACAGTTTCACCAGCCTTAGCATTCAAGGTGAAGGTCTCGCTGACTTTCAAAGGGAATTTTTCATAGTGACCGCCAGTTATGTCATGTTGCATTGCAGCCGTTACAGTGAAACGATCAATCCCAAAATTGTTGGGAATTGTCCGCACAGTCAAGTAATCAAAGGCTTGTTCTTGTCCGGCAGCAATCTCTTCCCAAAATAATTCATCATAATTGCTGTCTTCATTGGTTACGTGAGAATCTAATTTGCTGGTGACTAAGATTTCAGCAGCGCCTGTTAGGACCTCTGCTTCTAAGCGGATGATTCCCAACTCTTTTTTCACAATGGATAAGAAACGCTGGAAGGTAAAGCGAACTTTCGTGTCGTCGAATGTGACGGTGAAATTGCGGGTCAAAATCCCTGACTGCATATCCAACTCCATGTAAAAGTCTTCGTAAGGGACTTTAGCCAAATCAATGACATGACCATTCACTGCGATATCCATGGCGATGAAATTCACTGCGTTGATGACTTTGCCGAAATAGTCCGGATAACCGTTTTTCCACCAGCCAACTCGAGTTTTGTCTGGATACCAGACACCAGCGAGATACGTGCCCAGATGATGATCGCCGGAATAACTTTCTTCAAAGTTGCCTCGCATTCCCATATAGCTGTTGCCGATAGCCGTCAGTGACTCTTGCAGCCGCCGATTTTCTTTGTCTAAGGTTGTCGTAGCGATCTTCCAAGGATCGATGTCGAATAAACGTTTAATCTGATTCATAAATTTACCTCCTGCGCTTGCGCTGTTTTCGGTGGCAGTGGCTGTAAAGGCCGCTGTCGGAGCGAACTTTGTTTTCTTTCTTCTCCATAATAAACGCAATCGATTGCATTAGTCAAGTGGCTTGTTGCGAAAGGCGTTGCAAAAATAGTAAAAATAAAGAGGTTGCTATCAGAAAGACAGATGTTCAAAGGAAAAGCTGCCCTTAAAAATACAGGGAACAGATATAGGAATATTTTACAACATCAGAATGAGATAGTGTAGGTAAAATAATTTGACGGAACCGATTGCGCAAAACAGACTTATTTTGTGCAAATTCTTAGCCTCTGGTATGATAAGAAGGCGCAGAAAAGCTAAAGCCTGTATTTGCTTGATTGTTGGGGGAGAAGACTAGATTAAGCAATACTTTGCGGAGATCAGCTTGCAAAGACATGTAGCCTGAAATAACGCTCTAGGAAAGGGATATGTATGAAAATATTGACATTGAATTGTTACAGCTTAGTGGAAAATGAAGGGACCCAGCAAGTAGCGGATCTTTCAAAAAAAATTGCGGAAGAACAATATGATTTGATTGCACTGCAAGAGGTTAACCAGACCTTTGATGCCCACGCTGCGGTGTTGGACGGCTTCTTTTGCCCGCCTACGACAGATCAGCCAGTAAAAGAGGATAATTTTGCCCTGCAGTTGATTGAAGCACTCCAGATTTTGGATCTGGAATATTATTGGACCTGGGCGTATACCCACGTAAGCTATGGCCGCTTTGAAGAAGGAGTGGCATTGCTGAGTAAAGCACCCTTGATTGCAGCTGACCATTCGGTAGCTCCAATTGCGCATTCTAATCCAGCCACAGACAACGTCCGCCGCATCCTCATCGGTTTGACGGAAGCTGATGGAGAATTGGTTCGCTTGGTCAGCACGCATTACAACTGGTGGGATCGGGGATTTGCCGAAGAATGGCAACGGACAGAAGAATTGTTGTCCGCGTCTGAAAGTAGCGGAAGTGACTATCCGCTAATTCTTTGTGGTGACTTCAATCAGCCGGCAGAAACACTTGGCTATCAATTGGTGCAAAAATCACAGCTGGAGCTGCAAGATGCCTTTTTGACTGCTACTCAGGTGACCGGAGGAACGGCTACCATTCCTGGAGCTATCAACGGTTGGAATGACAGTCCTTCACCCAAGCGAATCGACTATGTCTGGCTGTCTCCCAGCTTTAGCGTGGCTGCTTATTCGGTAACTTTTGATGGGAAAAATGGCGTACAAGTCAGCGACCATTTTGGCATCACGGTCACAGCGACACTGGAAGATTAGCGATTTGACAGGCAAAAAATCCGATTTTGTCAGTGTTTAAAAGTGTAATTTGTAACAATAAAAGACAAGCAGCTTCCACCGTTTCTTAATGGAGTTGCTTGTCTTTTTATTGTGGTTCATAGTTGGTAGTGTTCACTTTGGAAGCCGTGCAAGAGGAATGCCACCACAGTGAATGGTGCTATTTTATTGTTCCGGTCCACTGACGGCTTGTTGCGTTTTGTCAGCAATTGCATCGTATGTTGGCAGGTCTGTCAGATTGTCGGCGCCGTATTTTTTCTCCAGCGCGGTTTTCAATAGGCGATAAGCCAAAATTTCGTTTCGTGCCAGGATCGGCCCGTGGAAGTAGGAACCGTAGACGTTTTTGTAGATGACGCCTTCAGAACTATCTTCATTGTTATTGCCATGCCCTTGTTGGACTTTACCTAAAGGGCGTTCGCCGTCACCTAAAAAGGTGCGGCCGTTATGGTTTTCAAAGCCGTAATAGGTTTCGTTGAATTCTTCGTTATGGATCACAATATCACCGATGTAGCGATTGTTGTCTTGACTCAGTGTGTAGTGATCCAGTGCGCTGATGCCAGGGATTTTTTCACCACCAGCACCCATGTAATAGTGGCCCAACAGCTGATAGCCCCCACAAATCGCCAGCATGACCCCTTCGTTTTCGATATAACGGGTGATGGCTTCTTTTTTATCTTGAATGTCCTCAGAAACGATCAGCTGTTCAAAATCTTGACCGCCACCGAAAAAGACCAGGTCGTATTTGTCAGCATCAAACTCTTGATGAATACTGACAATTTCCGTGGTGAGGGCAATCCCCATTTTTTTTGCAAGGTAGCCAAGCATTAACAGGTTGCCATTGTCTCCGTATGTGTTTAATAAATTACCGTAAAGATGTGCCAGATGCAGCTCGTATTTAGCCACGATCCATGCCTCCTTTGATATACCCTTTATCTGCCAGTTTTTTGCGTAGCTGTAAGACAGCGGTGTAAGTTGCTAAGATATAAACGTGTTCGGTTGGCAGTGTGGGAATTGCTGTGATAACGGCATCCAAATCGGGGATTTCCGTCAATTTGTCCTGTGAAATACCAGCGACTTTCAACCGCAGCGCCATATCTGTATGACGATCGCCACCGGCAATAACCGCAGGAATATTCATATCAGCGAATGCCTCGTGATTGCCGTCCCAAATCCAACTGACATCCACGCCGTCAGCATAATTGGCATTCAGCAATGCCACCAATGAGAAAGGATATGGGGACAGACCGATCATATCAATCACCTGATTTAGACCAACAGGGTTTTTTACCAGTACCAAAGTACATTTTTTTCCATCAATTTCAATGACTTCTTGGCGTCCAAAAACTTTTTCATCGTAAGCCAGGCCGGCACGGATTTTTTCCGGAGCGACGTCGTACATTTCCGCAACTGCAGTAGCAGCCAATGCATTATAGACATTGTACATGCCGCCGACTTCGATTCCGTATGGCTGACCGTCAATTACAAAATCAGCCGAAGTATTGTCCATAGCAGTCATCGCTGTCAATTTGTAGTCCAGCTCTGGTCGCGCAAACCCACAGTTTGGACAGTAATAATTGCCTAGATTGGCGTAAGTGATCATCTTGTAATGTAGGATGTGATGACAGCGAGGGCACAAGACGCCATCGGTATTGTAATGAGCCAATTGTTCTTTGTCCGGCAGGTGATCGAAACCGTAATACTTGCGAGGGTTCACCGTATCCAAAGAATTGAAGATTGGCGAATCCCCATTGGCTAAGATCGTTGCCGCAGGTGATTTAGCGGCACCTTCAACAATCAGGCGATACGTCGTGTAAATCTCACCGTAGCGGTCCATTTGATCGCGAAAGATGTTGGTAAAGACGAATAGCTCTGGTTTGATGTATTCTGTGACCTTCGACAGACTAGCTTCATCAATCTCAAGAACGGCGAAGTTTTTCTGATTTTTCTTAGGCTTGGCCGATAAAAAGGTGGAGACGATTCCTTGTACCATATTGGCACCAGTGGGATTAGTCAGCACTTCGTCGTATTGCTGTCGCAAAATATTTACCGTTAAAGCAGTAGTGAGGGTTTTGCCGTTGGTGCCGGTAACCACCACTACCTCGTACAAATCAGAATAGTGATCTAAAACTTGCGGATCAATCTTCAGCGCCAGTTTTCCCGGAAAACTGGATCCGCCTTTCATAAATGTCTTTAAAAACCATTGGGCACTTTTGCCGCAAGCAATGGCAATGTGACTACGTAAACTCATACAGGTCGAGCCTCCAATAACGATTGTCAAACGGCGCGTGATTTTTCAATTGGAAAACCACAAGGCAAAAGTGCCGAGGAATTTCTTCATCAAAAACCAGCCGCCTATTATCAGGGATTTCCTGATAAAATTCCAACTTATCATACCATAGGAATAAAAAAACGAAAAATACCTTTGCTGATTCTTTAATTTTTCCTTTGTATCGAAGATGGATTCTGTCATCACGTAGTAAAAGGCGCCTGATGAGAAAAATCTCGCCAGACGCCTGCGTAATCAGCCAATGATGATTTGTTCAGTAGGATATTCGTAACCTAAATCTCGTGTTTCCTTTGGTACAAATAAGAGCAATGTGTACAACATGCCGATTCGCCCGATAAACATTAATGCTGCAATTACGGCTTGCCCCACACTAGAGAGATCACCGGTGATTCCCAGTGAAAGACCAGTGGTTCCAAAAGCCGAGCAGACTTCCACAATGATGGCAATCAGAGGCTGTTCTTCGGTGGCAGTTAAAAAGATAATAGAGAAAAAACACATGCTCATTGACAACATGAAGACGATTACAGACTTGCGGATATCAGCTTCCGGGATACGACGGCCGAAAATATTGATATTGTCTTCACTCTTCAAAAAGGAATACATGTACAAACCGATGATGGCCATTGTCGTTGTTCGAATGCCGCCTCCCACTGAGCTGGGGGAACAGCCGATAAACATCAAGATTGAAAAAATAATTAATGTTGTGACCTGAAAATCGGTGAGGTTATGAATTTGGAGGCCGGCATTACGGGTTGTCATGGAGTAAAAAGCGCTATTGACCCAAGCCCCGAAGCCCGAGAGGCCACTGAAAAGATGATTTTTTTCTAACAGCCAGATAATGACAGTTCCTCCGATAAATAAAATCACAAATGCCAAAACTGCAATCTTGGTGAACAACGAAAAGCGAAATGGCAGGCGCCGAAGTCCTTTTTTGGCTTGAAATTTATAATGAATCCATTCATGGAAATCCATCAATACGGGAAAACCAATGCCACCTAGAAAGATCAAAAACATGATGCAAATCAAAAAGAAATAATCGTTGGCAAAAGGTGTGATGGAATCGCCGGTGACGTCAAAACCGGAGTTAGTCACAGCAGATATGGCTTGATAGAAGCCATAAAAAATAGCATCTCGCCAACTGTGATAGTGACCCCGGAGCATGAAATAAACAGAAAAGAAAATGCCAAAAATCAATTGGGCGGCTAAGAGCATGGAAAAGGTGATGCGAATTAGTCGCACGATTCCCGAAAGCCGGGGCTGATTCATATCCGTCATAATCAGTTGCCGTTGTTTCAGCGTGATCCGTCGCTTGGAGACGATGAAAAAAAACGTGGAAATCATCATAATTCCCAAGCCACCGATTTGAAACAAGACCTCCAGCAAGACGACTCCGTGATCGTTGAACACGCTATTGATGTCAAAGGTAGACAAACCGGTAACCGAAACAGTGGAAATCGCCATAAACAACATATCCATAAAGCTGACTTTGCCATAAGAATCTGCTTCTCTAAAAAAGGGCAGGTAGAACAAAATGAGTGAAATCACAGTCATTAAAACATAATAACTAACGATGATTTGGATAGAACTGACATTGTTGGAGACAAAATGCCGCCATTTGCGGATCTTCAGTTCCCAAAAACGTTTGAAAATATCCATAATAGCTGAACCCTCGAATCTATAGTTGGTAGTGTGCCGGCTGCCCATGAATCTAAAATTATTTACGAGAAAAAAAGAATGCAAACAGTCAAAAAACAGCTGGCTGGCAACACTGTAAAATCTTTCTTAAGTATATCAGAAGAAAAAGGAAATGGTACTTTCAAACAGACGTCATGTTTTCTTCATAAATCCTCGTTATGATACTTTCATACCAACCAAAACCCTTTTTCAAAACTCCATTTTTTCCTTTTTCTCTCTTAAACATTCCTGAGTCGTCGGTGCAAAAAATGCCGATGCTTCAGGAATGTTTTTTTGTGGAACAGATTCTGGCAGAAAAAACATGGTAGGATAGAGAAAAAGAAAAAGGAGACGGTATGGACAAAACACAAGGTGCCTTTACGATTGTGACTGATCAGCAGCTGCGAGTTTTACTAGTCAAACGGCAAGATTTACCGATTTGGGATTTGCCTGGCGGGAAAATGGAAAATGACGAAGAACCTTGGGAGGCGGCACAAAGAGAATTGTTTGAAGAGACGGGGCTCAGAACGGAGCATCTGTTGGTATTAGGACGTTATGAATTTTCCCAGCGAGCTGATCGCCAGTGGCTGTTTATCGCAACGGATGCGACAGGTATGTTACAGGTGCCAAATGAAGAAGTTCGTCAGGCAGGTTATTTTTCGTTACAGCATCTGCCGATAAATCTCGTACCAGAACGGCGGCAGCAGTTGCGAGACTTTGCAGCCGGAGCGGGAGATGTCCGCAAAACATTGACCGATCCTCGCTGGCTTTGCCTATTGAAGAAATTTTTATAAAATCTGTCAGACTGTCTGTTACCAACGGCCACTTGGAAAATAGAGGTTTCTTGCAGGACTTTACAGAAAGTTTCACTATAAAAAAAGGCCGCTTTCCGCTATAATGCTCTAAGAAGAAACTGGAGGTTTGAACATGGCACAATTGTTTTTCAAATATGGCGCGATGAACAGCGGCAAGACCATCGAGATACTGAAGGTCGCACATAATTACGAAGAGCAGGACAAACCGGTAGTAATCATGACTAGCGCGTTGGATACTCGTTCTGGAATGGGCAAGGTTTCCAGTCGAATCGGCTTGGAGCGTCCGGCAATTCCCATATTCGAGGAGACGGATATTTTTCGCATGATTGTTGAGATGGAATACAAGCCTTATTGTGTCCTAATCGATGAAGCTCAATTCCTAAAAAAAGAGCACGTCTTGGCATTTACTCGGATTGTAGACGAATTGGATATTCCGGTGATGGCATTCGGACTGAAAAATGATTTTCGCAATGAACTCTTCGAAGGCTCGCAATATTTGTTGCTGTATGCGGATAAGATTGAAGAGATGAAAACTATCTGTTGGTTCTGCCATAAAAAGGCCAGTATGAATCTCCATTATATCGACGGCCAACCTGTTTATGAGGGGGACCAGGTTCAAATTGGTGGCAATGAAGCCTATTATCCTGTCTGTCGCAAACATTACTTCCACCCGGAAATTAAGGGCCATGACCTAGTCGATCCTAAGAAGGATTGCGCCCATGCCCATCACTAAAAAGATTGACTGCTACTGCAATTTTACTATTTGAATCGATTTGTTGGCGGCTACTCTTTTTCTTTTGCAAAAGGCAGCTGTATCCAATGATCACCTACAGAAAGGAACCCACATGTACGATCAATTACAATCCATCGAAGACCGTTACGAAGAATTAGGGGAGCTGTTGAGCGATCCGGCTGTTATCTCTGACACCAAGCGCTTTATGCAGCTATCAAAAGAAGAAGCAAATACCCGCGAAACGGTAGAAGTCTACCGCCGTTATAAAGAAGTTGTGCAAGGAATCAAAGATGCCGAAGAGCTGCTTGGCGAAAATCTCGATGCCGAGCTGGCCGAGCTGGCAAAAGAAGAGCTTTCCGATCTGAAAAAAGAAAAAGAAGATTTGGAAGAACAGATTAAAATTCTGTTGCTGCCAAAAGATCTCAATGACGACAAAAATATCATCATGGAGATCCGTGGAGCCGCTGGCGGGGATGAAGCAGCTTTATTTGCCGGCGATCTTTTCAACATGTATCAGAAGTATGCCGAGTCTCAAGGTTGGAAAACTGAAGTCATGGATGCCAACGTTACCGGGATTGGCGGCTACAAAGAAGTCATCATGATGATTACCGGCGACAATGTCTATTCCAAACTAAAATATGAATCCGGCGCCCATCGAGTGCAACGCGTTCCTTCAACGGAATCTCAAGGACGAATCCATACCTCTACAGCAACGGTAGTGGTGATGCCGGAAGCCGAAGAAGTCGAGGTGGACATCGAGGACAAAGACATCCGTACTGATATCTACCATGCTTCCGGAGCTGGTGGGCAGCACGTCAACAAGACAGCTTCTGCGGTTCGCTTAACCCACTTACCGACTGGAATCGTTGTAGCGATGCAAGACGAACGTTCTCAGCTGAAAAATCGTGAAAAGGCCATGAAAATCTTGCGAGCACGGGTCTATGACCAAATTCAGCAAGAAGCGCAAAGTGCCTACGACTCAGAACGAAAATCAGCAGTGGGTACAGGGGATCGTTCTGAGCGAATCCGAACTTATAATTTCCCACAAAACCGTGTGACTGATCACCGAATTGGTCTAACGATCCAAAAGTTGGATCAGATTCTAGCCGGCAAAATGGATGAAATCATCGACGCCTTGATTATTTATGATCAAACTGAAAAATTAGCGGAGATGCAAAATGGCTACTAGACCTACCTTGCGAGAAGTCCTTGATAGGGCTTCTTCTTTTTTAGAATCTGTCGGCGTAGAAGGCTACAGTGTGCTATACGTATTTATGGGACGTATGAACTGGACAAAAACAGACTGGTTATTGCAAATGGGACGACAAGCAACTGCTGCTGAAAGCGCGCAGGTTGAAAAAGATACCCGCCAACTGGCTCAGCATATTCCCCCTCAATATTTGCTGGGATGGGAAGAATTTTGCGGACATCGCTTCAAAGTCACTGAAGCTACCTTAATCCCGCGACCGGAAACAGAAGAATTGGTGATGCGGGCGCTAACGGCATTTCCTGATTCTGAAGAGACGAATGCTGTATGGCGTACCATTTCAGGGAAGCCCCCGCTGGTTGTCGACATCGGCACTGGTACCGGAGCCATTGCCATCTCTGTAAAACTGGCTCGTCCCCAGTGGCAAGTGCGGGCCTCAGATATTTCACCGGCAGCGCTTGCGATCGCCAAAGAAAATGCTGCCAGCCTGGGTGCAGATATCGCGTTTTGTTTAGGAGATACATTGGCCCCTTTTTTGACAGAAACAAACACAGAAAAAATCCAATTGCTATTATCAAATCCGCCATATATCTCCAAATCTGAATGGGACTTGATGGATGAAAGTGTTCGTACCTTTGAGCCTAAAATGGCTCTTTTTGCCGACAATAACGGATTGGCTATCTATCAGAAATTAGCCCGGCAGGCACCCAGCATTTTGGCTGAAGACGGACAGATTTTTTTAGAGATTGGTTTTGCGCAAGGTGAAGCTGTTAGAGGCATCTTTCAAGCAGCTTTTCCTCATAAAAGCGTTGAAATCATCAAAGATTTGGCAGGACAAGACCGTATCTTGCATGTGTTTTGATGGGGAAAAAGAAACCGCCTAGCTGTGGAAAAAAACTTTTTTATTTTGTTTCACAGAATCAAAAGGCGATAATAAGAAGTGTTCCACAGAAAAAAGACTTATCAACATGGTTATGCACACTTGACAGATTAGTTGTCCACAGAAAGTGGATAACTACTGCCTGATTGTTGATAAAGTCCGATTCGTTCTGAGAAAGGTTGTGGATAAACTGTGGAAACAAAACGATACGAGGAAGAACAAATCACAGAGGCAGCAGGGATGTTAAAATCTGGCGGCTTGGTAGCATTTCCAACAGAAACAGTCTATGGACTGGGAGCTAATGCGCTTTTGCCAAATGCGGTAGCACAGGTTTTTGAGGTGAAAGGACGGCCGCAAGATAACCCGCTAATCGTCCATGTAGCTGACTTCCAGCAGGTAAACCAATTTGTGGAAAACTTCCATCCTTTGACGGAAAAAATCGTTGAAAATTTCTGGCCAGGGCCGTTAACGTTGATTTTTCCTGTCAAGGAAGGGGCCTTGCCACAGGTAGTCACAGGTGGCTTATCCACAGCCGCCTTTCGTATGCCCGACAGTCCAATGACGTTAGCCTTGATTCGAGAAGCTGGAGTTCCGCTGGTCGGTCCAAGTGCTAATACTTCAGGAAAGCCAAGTCCAACCACCGCTGAACACGTCTTACACGACATGAAAGGGAAAATCAGTGGTGTATTGGATGGAGGGGCCACCGAGATTGGTGTTGAGTCTACTGTGTTAGACCTCAGCACACCAGATGGCATCCCGACTATTTTGCGTCCCGGTGCTATTACTCAGGAAGCTTTGGAAGCTGTCTTAGAAACCCCTATCGCAGTCGATGCTCACTTGGTGAAAGAAAGTGAAACACCCCGTGCGCCAGGCATGAAGTATAAACATTATGCCCCGGATACCCCGGTTTGGATGGTGCGTTCGGAGGATTGGCCGTCAGTTCTCGATTGGATAAAAGCCAGTGGCAAACGAGTCGGTATCATTGCCGGGCCGACAATCTCTGAGCAGATGCGTTACGAGGCCGCAGCCGTATTTATGCTGCCGCAAGATACTGTCGCTCAAGCCGCCAAAGGACTCTTCGCAGGCTTGCGTGCACTAGACGAACCTCAGTTGGGGTTGGATGCTATTTTTGCGGAGACTTTTCCTGAAATCGGTCTAGGTGTCGCCTACATGAATCGACTCAGCAAATCTGCCGCAAAAAGATGGTTTGAAGCGGGAATGAAGGAAAGCAAATGAAAAGACAAACAGCCCCCTGTTGCAGGGGGCTGTTTGTCTGAATTAAATGGTGAGGATGTTATAATAGTAATTGAAATTAGATAGTTATTACGGAGATAATTGAAACACAATCAATTATCTATTAAAATGAAATTCTGAGGATCTGAGGATTCTTACAGCAGTCATGCTCAGCATGTGGATTGAAAGATAGGTATATTTTGTAGAAGCCGGTTTATCACAGACCGGTTTTTTTGTATAATATTCCTATGAAGATATTGAGTAAGTATCATTTCTCTGGTAAAATTTTATATAGAAAACGTTTTCTGTAGTTAAATGTTAATCGATAATAAGGAGGATATCTATCAAAAGATTCTATTTCAAAGTTGAATTGTATTATAGCCATACGGATAATTCCACAGAAAAAACCGGTATTCTGTTGAGTGTCCTAAAAAGAATCAAGGCAATAATATTGAGAAGTTTATCTCTCTTTTTCAGCTAAAAGTGGAGGGAAATTGCTCACTTATAAAAGTGAGCAGTTTGTTCTCGTAGATTCTTTTGATAGCTATGAATAGTTGGGAGGGAGAAAATGTACATTGCTCATTTTAGGGAATCAGATGGTGCCAAACAGGGACTTGCCGACCATCTGCGGGAAACCGCTGAAATTTCTGAGAGTAACGGGGCTGTTTTAGGCATACCAACAATGTGTCGGATAGCTGGATTGCTTCATGATGCAGGCAAGTTTTCAACAGCTTTCCAGAATTACATTTTGGCAGCTCATAATGGGGAGACAGTCAGGCGGGGAAGTGTAGATCATTCTACGTATGGTGGACAGATGATACAAGCCTGTGCAGTTAAAACAAAATATGAAGCGATGGCACGGGAAATGATTGCGAACGCTATTTTTGCCCATCATAATCCTGGAGGGCTGTTGGATTTTATTTCTGGAGAAGGAGCGGCAGACTCTCCCTATCAGATACGATATCAAAAAGAGCTGGATGAATACGACAAAGTAAAAGAACTTTTCTTTGACACTATCCTGCCAGAAGAGAGCTTACAAAAACTACTTCAAGATTCTGGCAACGAATTGGCGTCATTGATCGGTGACAAACAAATAATAGAACGTACCGATCAGTTTTTTCTGACAAAAATGGTTTACAGTGCCTTGCTGGATGGCGATCGACGCAATACTCAGCTGTTTGAAGAAAAAGGTAAGTATACAAAAATTGAAACAGAACGATTATTCTCAGAGTTGGCGGATCGCTTGGAAGAGACTTTTTCCGAGTTTCAAAATGGTGAACAGACGACAATCAATTACTTGCGGCAAAAAATGGCAGATGCTTGTCTGGTTGCTGCAAATCGTCCGACTGGTATTTACCGATTATCTATCCCAACTGGTGGGGGCAAGACGTTGAGCAGTATGCGTTTTGCGCTGAATCATGCGCTATCAGCAAAGAAGAGGCGAATTATCTACATCATTCCTTTCAGTTCAATCATAGAGCAAAATGCCGAAGTATTCCGAGAAAAACTAGGAATCACAGATGCCGAAATTTTACTGGAGCATCATGCTAATCTGGTAGCAGAAGCAGATGATGAATCTGAAGAAAGTGAACGGAAACAAGCACTGATGCAGGATAATTGGGATAGTCCAATTATCGTGACAACGATGGTGCGTTTTTTAGAAAATGTCTTTGCAGGTTCTACCCGTAACCCTCGCAGAATTCACCAGCTGTTGAACAGTATTCTAATTTTTGATGAGATTCAGTCTTTGCCTCCAAAATGTTTATCAATGTTCACTAGTTTAATCAATTTTTTGAAAAACTATGGGCAAACTACGACTTTGTTATGTACAGCAACCCAGCCTACTTTGGAAAAGCGCAAAGTTGCATTAGAGTCTGCAATAGATTCAGAAATTGTTCCTGATTTAGAGGCAGTGAGCCATGCTTTCGAAAGGGTACAAGTTATTGATAAAACGATTGACGAAGGTTGGAATGCTGATCAATTGGCAGAGTTTGCTTTAGCTATTGCTTCCAAAGAGCAGAATTTACTGATGATTTTGAATACCAAGAAGGCGGTACGCAGTGTCTATCAGAAATTGCTAAACTCTGGGATGACAGTTTTCCATTTATCAACTGCCATGACACCAAATCACAGAAGTTTTGTTTTAGATAAAATACGGGAAGCCTTGAAGCTGAGTGAACCAATCATCTGTGTAACGACTCCATTGATTGAAGCTGGGGTTGATATCAGTTTTTCCTGTGTTATACGCTCACTTTCAGGCTTAGACTCTATTGCACAAGCTGCTGGCCGTTGTAATCGAAATGGAGAATCGGATCAATTACAGCCAGTATATCTGGTGAATCCAGTAAAAGAGTTGGAAAATATCGATAAAATGGCAGAAATCAAAACGAAGGCTGCAATAACCAGAGAATTATTGCAAGATAGGAAGTATCTCAAGGATGAATCTAGTTTGCTAACACCGGAATTGATGATGCGATTCTTTGATAAGTTTTACAGTCGGGTTGAAAAAACCGGTGAATCAGAATATCTGTTCAATCAAGGGTCGCAACAACTGTTTGATTTGATGCAAAAGAATAGTAATCGGCGTCTCTTTTATCAATCGATGAAGAAGCTAAAAGTGCCGACCTATCTAGTTAACAGCCCACAAACAATTGCTAGACATTTCAAAGTTATCGAGCAACAGGGCGAATCAGTCTTGGTGGAATTTGGAGATGAGGGGAAGAAGTTAGTAGCAGATCTTTTGGCAGCCGAAGAAGTTGTTTTTGATAAAGCATGGTATCAAAGGGCGCAAAGAAATAGCTTGAATTTGTATAATCACGAATTTATACGCCTTCAAAAAGACGGCTTGACTTCACTAACGGAAGCAGGAATTTATGTTCTTCATGAGAATGGGTACGATCCTCAATATGGATTGAATTTAGCAGGGGATTCCTTATCCAACTATTCGTTTTAATAACGTTGTATGAAAACGCTTTTCTGGTGTTTGAATTTTTGATATAGTCGAATCAGGGATATGCTACAAAATGATTTTGAAAGGAGGGAATTTGTTGAAAAATCAAATTTGTTTTCGTGTTTATGGGAAATATGGATTGTTCACAGATCCGATAACTAAGTTGGGAGGCGAGAAATCCAGCTATCCAGTACCTACTTACCAAGCATTAAAAGGAATTGCAGAATCAATTTATTGGAAGCCGACAATTATATATATTGTTGATGAAGTTCGGGTGGTTAATCCTATTCGAATGGAATCAAAAGGAGTTCGTCCATTGGTTTTCAATAACACGTCTAGCAGTAACCTCGCTTATTATAGTTACTTGCGGGATCCGGTTTATGAAGTAAAAGTGCATTTTGAATTCAATCACCATCGTCCTGATTTGCGGAAAGACTACAATGAGAACAAACACTATCAAATTTTGAAGCGATCATTGGCCAAAGGTGGTCGACGAGATATCTTTCTGGGAGCTAGAGAGTGTCAAGGATACGTCGAGCCCTGTGAATTTGGTGAAGCTGTAGGTGCCTATGATGAGGATGAGAATCCACAATATTTTGGAACGATGGTTCATGGATTATCTTACCCTGATGAAACAGGAAAAGATGAACTACAAGTTCGTCTGTGGCAACCAAAGATGGAGCGAGGGGTAATCATTTTTCCACGGCCGGAAGAGTGTCACCTTGTTCGTACCGTGAAAAAGATGAAGGCTAAAGAATTTACGCTGTCAGACATTCAATCAGCAGAAGTCTTGTTTCAGGAGTTGGAGGTGGAGAAATCGTGACTTGGATTGCAGACTTATATGAAACCTATGAAGCAAATCAAGACCAAATTGGCCAAATTTTGATAAGAAGAAACCAACAGTTTTCTCTACTTCCAGTGGGTCATGCCTATAGAAATGTACAAATTGAGATGCAGATTACGCCAGATGGGGAATGCTTTGATGCTCGAGTTTTGAGTAAAGAAGAGATGCCGACTATCATTCCGGTAACTGAAGCATCTGGGGGAAGGACCAGCAGTCCCGTTCCGCATCCGCTCCATGATGGGCTGAAATATGTTGCAGGAGATTTTGACCAATATGTAGACGCAAAAAAGAAAAAACCGACACCTCATGAAATGTATATGGAACAGTTACGGCGTTGGTCTGATCATGACCCACGCTTGATGGGAGTATACCGCTATCTGCAAAAAAATCGATTAATCAAGGATTTGGTAGAAAAAAAGATTTTGTTCCTTGATGACAATGGCAAATTACTACCAAAATGGTCGAAAGAAATGACGGATAAACTAGGGTACAAACCGGCAATCTTTGATGTATTGGCAGGAAGTCAGGATTCAGCGATGATTCGTTTTACGATTCATGATCCACGAGGGAATAAAAATGAGCTCTTGTTATGGGAAAATCCTGAAATTGTAAAATCAGCAACTAAAGAATTCATTGGAGGACAAGAGGGTATCGATTATGTAACTGGAAAACCGATGCCTGTGACAGAATCACATGCCTCTGGATTACGCTATGGCGGCGATATGGCTAAACTGATTTCAGCTAATGACGCGACTAACTTCACTTATCGGGGCAGATTTACAGATAAAACACAAGTTGCCGGTGTCGGTTATGAAGTGTCACAAAAAGCACATAACGCGCTAAAATGGCTGATTTCTAAGCAAGGTATTATTCGTGATGGACGCGTTTATCTAGTTTGGGGAAAATCACTTCCAGAACGTTTTACACCGATGGCGGGAGGTCTTGATTTTTTTGATGAGGATGACGATCTGGAAGAAGATTCTGGAATACCTCAAACACAAGAAGAATTCGCAAAATTGCTAAAGAGTGCAATATACGGAAAAAATGAAAATTTGGCCATTGATGACAGAGTAAATATTATGATTTTAGACAATGCAACTCCGGGACGAATTGGTATTTTGTATTATAACTCTACCGATCAAAAACAATATTTAACACGTATCGAACTGTGGCAACAGCAAGCAGCTTGGCGTCATACGTATTTTGTGAACAAACAGCCGCGACATTATTATGGAGCGCCCAATTTGTATGACATCGCCAAAGCTGCTTTTGGTGAAAACGCCAATGATAGAGTCTTGAATAATGCGACAACGGCTTTATTTACCTGTGTAGTTGAAAATAAAAAGGTTCCTTACGATCTGATGTCCAAATTGGCTCATCGGGTTTCAAACCCAGCAAGTTTTGAACAAAATTGGCAGTGGCGTAAAGCTTTAGAAATTTCTTGTTCCATGGTAAATAATTACTTTTTCCGTGATAAAGGAGGATGCTCAGTGAGTCTCGATAAAGAAAGAAATGAGCGTAATTACTTGTTTGGACGCTTGTTGGCTGTTAGTCATGTACTTGAAAATGAAGTTTTGAAAAATCAGGGAGCATCTGGACGATCTACTAGCGCTGAACGTTATATGAATGCGTTTAGTATGCATCCGGTAAAAACCTGGATGATCATTCGGAAAAATTTGCAACCTTATATTGATCGTTTGCGCCCAAACCAAAAAGTTTTTTATGACAAGTTATTTTCTGAAATTATGGATCAATTTAATCCAGGAACGTATATAGATAAGTCATTAGATGGGCGTTATCTGTTAGGGTACTATAGTCAAGAATATGCAATTTATCATAAACAACCGGTCAAAGAGGAGGAAGAATAAGATGAGCTTGCAGAACAAATACGATTTCAAGGTGATTTTTTCAGTGAAAAATGCGAATCCAAATGGCGATCCATTGAACGGAAATCGGCCGCGGCAGGATTTTGAAGGGTTTGGCGAAGTCTCTGATGTTGCTATCAAACGGAAAATTCGCAATCGACTACAAGATCTTGGTGAACGCATCTTTATCCAATCAAATGACCGTGCAGATGATGGTTTTACTAACCTCAAAGATCGTGCCGAAAGCGTAGAATCTCTGAAAAAGATTCTTGGGGACAAGAAAAAAGCGGACGCTGATGCTTTTGCTAAGGTTGCTTGTGAGAACTGGTTTGATGTTCGAGCTTTTGGGCAAGTTTTTGCTTTTTCAGGAACGCAAGTATCAGTAGGTGTACGAGGGCCCGTTTCCGTTCAATTAGCCGAAAGTGTAGAACCGGTAGAAATTACTTCTATGCAGATTACTAAAAGTGTCAACTCAGTTCCTGGTGATGGGAAAGGCTCTGACACCATGGGAACGAAGCATTTCGTGAGTAGCGGTCTTTATACCTTTAATGGAAGTATTAATCCTCAATTAGCTGAAAAAACGGGCTTTACTGATGCTGATGCTGAAAAATTTTTGGAAGCTTTAAAATCTTTATTTGAAAATGATGCGTCAGCTGCTAGACCTGAGGGATCAATGACAGTGGAAAAAGTTTACTGGTGGAAACATCCGAGTAAAGCAGGCGCTTATCCCTCCGCAAAGGTTCATCGTTCCGTTAAGCTGATTAAAAAGGGTGGTGTTGATGTACCACGCTCTATTGAAGATTACGATATTGAAGTGGCTTCTTTAGAAAAATTGCCGGTTCAGGAATTTGATGGTATCTGAGCATGTATCAAGAAGAAGATTTCTTGATGATTTCGGGAATTCAGCATTTTGTTTTTTGTAAACGACAATGGGCGCTGATTCATATTGAACAACAGTGGGCAGAAAATACGCTGACTGTAGAAGGCAGCCACCTGCACGAAAAAGCAGATCAGCCTTTTATTCGAGAAAAGCGTAATGATCAATTGATTGTTCGAGCCCTCCCCATCCATTCGCGAGAGTTAGGAATAAGTGGTATTTGTGATGTAGTGGAATTCATCCGTGATGATAGCGGAGTAATGATTCCCAAGTACCAGGATCGTTTTCGCATCAACCCTGTGGAATACAAGCGTGGAAAGCAGAAGCCGGATCTCAGTGATGAAATGCAGTTGACAGCACAAGCTTTCTGTTTGAACGAAATGTTAGTTGCTGAAATCAAAAGTGGCGAACTATTTTATTTTGAAACCCGTAATCGACTGACCGTAGAAATCACTAGAGAGAAATTAGAAAAATTGCAGGAAATTACGGCTGAGATGCATGAATATTGGCGTAAGCGGTGGACGCCGACTGTGAAAATCACGAAAAAATGTGAACGGTGCTCCTTAAAAAATGTGTGTTTGCCAGTCCTTTCCAAAAAAGAATCAGTAGCATCCTACATGAAGCGGAGGTTGGCAGAATGAGAAAACTCCTAAATACAGTTTTTATTACAACTCCTGATTTATACCTTCGCTTGGATGGTGCGAATTTAGTAGTTTGGAACCAAGATGAGCGAGTGGGGCGGATACCGCTTCATAACCTAGAAGGAATCATAACCAATAACTATGTGGGGATGAGCCCCGCGTTGATGAGTGAGTGTATGAAACGAAATATCGCCATTACATTTTTGACCGCTGGCGGTAAATTTCAGTGTCGTGTTGTGGGGCCAACTTTTGGCAATGTACTTTTGCGTAAGAAACAGTATCTGATGTCGGAATCTGAACCAGAAAGCTTGACCATTGCCAAAAATTTTATTATAGGTAAACTATACAATCAACGTTGGATGTTAGAGCGTTTTACTCGAGACCATGGGTTGAGGATCAATCAAGAGTTGTTTAAGCAGGTTTCAGCTGAATTGAAAGATGGTATTGGAATAATTCGCTCTCAAGTAACTGAATTGGATACATTACGAGGAATTGAAGGGCAGCTGGCTAGCCGATATTTCTTTGTATTTGATCAGATGATTTTGCAACAAAAAGAGACCTTTCAATTTAGCAACCGCAGCAGGCGACCGCCACTCGATCCAGTCAATGCACTATTATCTCTCTCCTATTCATTGTTGACCCACGATTGTGCAGCAGCATTAGAGTCAGTTGGTTTGGATCCGTATGTTGGCTTCATGCATCAGGACCGACCAGGTAGACTATCTTTAGCGTTGGATTTATTGGAAGAACTCCGAGGAGTCTATGCGGATCGTTTCTGTCTGGGATTGGTCAATCGTAAAGTATTGACTAAAAAACATTTTCTGGAAAAAGAGAGTGGAGCCGTCTTATTGACAGACGATGGACGAAAAATATTTTTTGATGCCTGGCAGTCAAAGAAAAATGAAAAGCTGCAGCATCCTTTCCTAGGAGAACAGATTCAATGGGGCCTGGTTCCTTATGTTCAAGCCTTGCTACTTGCGAGATACTTGCGGGGTGATCTGGATGAATATCCGCCCTTTCTTTGGAAGTAGGTGCTCAAAATGATGATATTGGTAACCTATGATGTTTCAACCCTCGATCGTAAAGGTAGCAGGAGACTTCGGAAAATTGCAAAAATCTGTCAAGATTATGGAGTCCGTGTACAAAATTCAGTCTTTGAGTGCGTTGTAGATCAAACGGAATATACACAGCTAAAAATCAAACTCTTACAAACAATCGATGAGAGTGAAGATTCATTACGTATATATCGCTTGGGTAAGCAATACAAGTCTAAGGTTGAACATTTTGGTATTAAAGAAGCGATTCAAGTTGAAGATACACTGATCTTCTAAGTAACGAATGGTGCGAACCAGAGGCAAACATCTTTTTCCTATAGGTTTCGCACCTGATTTTTTTTGAAATCTTTTTTATTTGTGGAAATATCCATATGGTTGTATGCATATATTAATCATATGCACAGAAATAAACAAAAATGAGACGATATTTACTTATTTTTGCAGTCGCTCCCTGTATTGGGAGCGTGGATTGAAATTCGTTGCCAGTGTCATCTCCATTAAACATGTAGGTCGCTCCCTGTATTGGGAGCGTGGATTGAAATCGTTAAAAACTTTGATGATTTCCAGGAAGCTATTTGTCGCTCCCTGTATTGGGAGCGTGGATTGAAATGATGTTAACAGTGAAGAAGCTGAAGCTACTGGCGCGTCGCTCCCTGTATTGGGAGCGTGGATTGAAATAGAGCACGGTGGTCAATTTACGCAGGAAGAAGCTCGTCGCTCCCTGTATTGGGAGCGTGGATTGAAATACCCAACCGTGACCATACTGGCGAGTATTTGGTGTCGCTCCCTGTATTGGGAGCGTGGATTGAAATCTGTTTTCTAACGACGTGCCGCGTGCGACGCTGAACGGTCGCTCCCTGTATTGGGAGCGTGGATTGAAATCAAAAGGCATGGCAAGACGATTCAAGCAGCGCGGTCGCTCCCTGTATTGGGAGCGTGGATTGAAATAATGCGCTGGCCAAGCAAATGCTGGACTGCGGGATGTCGCTCCCTGTATTGGGAGCGTGGATTGAAATTGCAGATCAAAGTAATCCTTGTGATGCTGAGATAGTGTCGCTCCCTGTATTGGGAGCGTGGATTGAAATGGCGATTAGCTGTTCAAGTTCATGTAAATCATCCGTCGCTCCCTGTATTGGGAGCGTGGATTGAAATGCAACGGCAATCAAACAAGCTTCCATGTTGGAATCGGTCGCTCCCTGTATTGGGAGCGTGGATTGAAATTGATCTAATCCATAAGCTTGTTAGCGGCATTGCGTGTCGCTCCCTGTATTGGGAGCGTGGATTGAAATTGGCATGATACGTTGTGGTTTATGTGGAGCTGGGGTCGCTCCCTGTATTGGGAGCGTGGATTGAAATACAGATCTCGATGAATCAATCACGATTGATAGCGAGTCGCTCCCTGTATTGGGAGCGTGGATTGAAATAATTAGATAAACGCCGGTATAATAGCATTTTGAGAGGTCGCTCCCTGTATTGGGAGCGTGGATTGAAATGCCGTCAACTTGTATATATTCTTTAATCATGTTTGTCGCTCCCTGTATTGGGAGCGTGGATTGAAATACGTGAAACATTGTAAAGCAAATCATTAATAACGGTCGCTCCCTGTATTGGGAGCGTGGATTGAAATAAAACATTTAGGTATGTTTTTGAGAAAGTGCAATGTGTCGCTCCCTGTATTGGGAGCGTGGATTGAAATAAAAACTAGAATTATTGAAATTTATAACGACTTAAAGTCGCTCCCTGTATTGGGAGCGTGGATTGAAATAATTGACCATTCTTGTTGATTTGGCGCGATATTGTCGCTCCCTGTATTGGGAGCGTGGATTGAAATTTAGGCTTGGCGTTGTGGCAAGCCCAGTGTGCAAGGTCGCTCCCTGTATTGGGAGCGTGGATTGAAATAATTTGGTTTCGCTCGCCATCGATGTAAGCGAGGGTCGCTCCCTGTATTGGGAGCGTGGATTGAAATGAGAATTGCATCTAAAAGATTTCCGGCCGCTTTTTTGTCGCTCCCTGTATTGGGAGCGTGGATTGAAATTCCTCGGTAGTTGCAATCAATCGTACCCTCTTGGTCGCTCCCTGTATTGGGAGCGTGGATTGAAATAGCAATTACCACCAGTCGACATGGTAGAAATGGATTGGTCGCTCCCTGTATTGGGAGCGTGGATTGAAATTGATCGGACTTTAGTTCGGCGATATCGTCTCGGTGTCGCTCCCTGTATTGGGAGCGTGGATTGAAATAGGAATCAGAGTATATAATGTTTGACTATAAAAGTCGCTCCCTGTATTGGGAGCGTGGATTGAAATATCATTGGGAAACGGCGCAACGGGTGGGAATTCCCGTCGCTCCCTGTATTGGGAGCGTGGATTGAAATGTTTTCCGAACGAAAGACCGGTTCAAGGGGGCAGTCGCTCCCTGTATTGGGAGCGTGGATTGAAATGCGAAGGAAATGGACGACTATTGTGTCAATATTTTGTCGCTCCCTGTATTGGGAGCGTGGATTGAAATACGGTGCTTTGACTGTCCACGGCGGCATTGTCAACGTCGCTCCCTGTATTGGGAGCGTGGATTGAAATTCCAATGGATAAGCTGGCACCAAAGCTGATTCGTCGGTCGCTCCCTGTATTGGGAGCGTGGATTGAAATTCTTGCAGTGCAGCAACTTTTTCCATCGTATCCACGGTCGCTCCCTGTATTGGGAGCGTGGATTGAAATAAAATCAATGTCCTTCCATTCTAACCCGCAGACTTCGGTCGCTCCCTGTATTGGGAGCGTGGATTGAAATAAATACAAGGCTACAATCAATGACTAAGTCTACCGTCGCTCCCTGTATTGGGAGCGTGGATTGAAATACTTTGTCGGCCGAAGTGACCAATCCAGAAGTCTAGTCGCTCCCTGTATTGGGAGCGTGGATTGAAATCAGAGTTGCTGACTGTCAAAGTGGAAACAGATGAAGTCGCTCCCTGTATTGGGAGCGTGGATTGAAATGATAGCGGCTTTAGTAGCGTCAACGTCAACGACTTGTCGCTCCCTGTATTGGGAGCGTGGATTGAAATAGCAGCCCGGTACTCATCTTTCCAGACTTAAGATGTCGCTTCCTGTATTGGGAGCGTGGATTGAAATAAAAGTAAGTCTCCTTGTGGGTAGCCATTGCCAGTCGCTCCCTGTATTGGGAGCGTGGATTGAAATAATGACTATATTTCTTCAATGATTACCGGAAACGGGGCGCTCCCTGGATTGAGATACAGCCAATAGCAAACTAAGTTCTTTTTGCTGTCGCTTCCTGTATTAGGTGCGATTCAATTGAAATAAATATTTCTTTGCTCGTTATTTTAAGTAGTGATAGCAATCATGATCCCCTCTTCACGATAACTCTGTTTAATATTGGCCAGAGAATTAGGTAGAAGCTAATATTGCCCAAGGCGTGTAAGGCATCAAAGCTCAGACCGCTGATCCAGTAGGGCCAAAATACGGTCATTCCCATAAGAAAGTAATTAAAAATAGAGTAAATAAATCCGTAAACAAATCCTAGAAGACCGGAAATCACGGCTTGGAACCATAATTTGGAACCAAAAACTGGAAGACGAGTGAGTAGATAGAAAATCAGTAGGATGCCAGTGTAACTGATAAATTGTCCGATAGTCCAAATTCCAAAGCCTAAAAATAAATTCGTGATTACCAGGGATAAACCAGTAACTAATAGAGCTTCAGGAAGACTCAAAATGAGAGTCAGCATTAACAAAATTGCTGTCATAGGTTGGACGTTTGGAAGAAAGGTGAACAAAAATCGGCCTACTACACAGGCGGCAGTGAGCAAAGCCAAAAAAGCAATGCGGCGGGCTGTGAAAAAGGCAGATATGTGGTGTTTTGAAGGGTTCCGATCATTAATTAGATGATCGGTTTTTTTTTCGTGAGATAACTTATTCATCAGGAATTCTCCAGTTCGCTTTTTTTGAAGTTCGTTCAACAGGCAACGGACTCAGAGCCTGTCTTTTTATTATCAATATCGATTAGAACTCGTAAAAAACAGTCAGGTTGTGGACTGTGTGCAGTACAACTTTATCATATCTTGTGGAAGGGTGGAATATTCTGAAAATTATTTCTAATTTTTCCAAATGATAGGATAAGCATGATAAAATGTGTACAAAGTAGAACTGGTTCCTAACAACTGGTGAATCACGTTCCACAAGATGGAGGGATGTACCCAAACATGAAAATTTCAAAATTATTTGAACCAAATAAGACAGTTCTTTCTCTTGAGGTTTTTCCACCTAAGAAAGAGAGCGGATTAGGAACGATTTATGAAACGCTCCATGAATTGCAAGGGGTACGTCCGGATTTTGTGAGTGTGACATATGGGGCTGGTGGCAATGAAAGTTCCAATAAGACACTGGAAATCGCTGCGACTATCAAAAACAGATACGGAATTGAAGCGTTGCATCACCTGACTTGTGTAAACAATACCCAAAAAGAGATTCAGGCTATTCTCAAAGCGATGAAAATAGCAAAAATTGAAAATGTGTTAGCCTTGCGGGGAGATTTTCCTGAAGACAGTAAAGGACAAATGCAGGCTCAGGATTTTACCTATGCCAAAGATCTAATCTCAGAAATTGTGGTTGATCCTTCCTTTTGTGTGGCGGCGGCTTGCTATCCGGAGGGGCACATTAGCCAAGCTTTAGACGAGGAAAATTACAGTCATCTTTTGGAAAAAGAACAGGCGGGAGCAGAATTTTTCATTTCTCAGCTCTTTTTTGACAATGAATGCTTTTATCGTATGGTTGAAGGGGCACGACAGATTGGGGTGACTAAGCCGCTGGTGGCTGGAATTATGCCAATTTTATCGCAGGCCCAGGTTCAGAAAATGATTTTCATGTGTGGGTCTAGTCTGCCATCAAAATTGATAAAGCTGATTTATCGCTATGGTAATGACCCCATCGAATTGCGCAAAGCAAGTCTGGAGTATGCTTGGCAGCAAATGGATGATCTAATTCATCATGGTGTCGATGGGGTACATCTTTATACTATGAACCGATCAGAGATTGCAATCAAGACTTTTGCCCATCTACGCAAGGAGGAGAGCAGTAAATGAAGAAAGGTCTAATCCCTTTAAATAAAAAGGAAGTGCTTCGTTACTTAGGCTATAAGCGAGGGCAGGAACTTACTGGTGATATCAATGCAATTGTGGAAGAGATGATGGTCGAAGTTCAAAAAGTATCCAATGCACGATATCTCTACCAAATTTTTGATATTGAAGCTGATAATGAGGAAGAGATAATTCGTGTGTTAGATACAGAACTAGAGTTAACTGGCAAGGCTATCTGGCGGCATCTTCACAAAGCTCAGAAGGTAGCCCTTTTAGGATGTACACTCGGTATTGAAGTTGAGCAGGCTATCCGTCGCTTTGAAATCACTGATTTGACCCGGGCTTTAGTGTTAGATTGTGCTTGTACAGAATACATTGAAAAAGTCTGTGATCTTGCGGAATGTGATATCGCTGAGGCGGCATCTATGATGAGCTTTAGCGATATTTCCCAGACGCAGAAAGCTTGTCCGAACTATACATTGAACCAACGTTTTTCTCCAGGCTATGGGGATTTGCCGCTAACGATTCAGCCGACCTTTATTCAGACAATCCAGGCGGATACTAAACTTGGAATTACATTGACAGAAACGAATTTAATGATCCCCAGGAAGTCTGTTACTGCTATTATTGGTTTATTTACTGACCCCGCGGCTGCCAAACCGAGAAGAAGGGACAGTTACTGCCGAGAGTGCGATTTTAGAAAATGTGATTTCCGAATTGGAGGACAAAGATAATGAAGCGAAGCGGGCAAACGAGCTTTATCAAAAAGAAAAAGGAACAATGTGAAAATATCCCAGTCTTAAAGGCTTTACATGAAGGTTTTTTGTTGATTGATGGCGCTATGGGAACGATGTTGCAAAAAAATGGTCTGCCAACTGGGATGCAGCCAGAATTTTTCAACTTGACGCATCCTGAGGTAGTTGCAAAAATTCATGAAGAGTATGTTTTAGCTGGTGCGGATATTATTACTGCTAATACTTTTCAAGCAAACCGACACAAGATTGCAGCAGAAAAATTACCGGAGATTATTACGACAGCAGTTCAATTAGCTAGATCTAGTAACCCACGTTTTGTCGCCTATGATATAGGTCCCATCGGTACTTTGATGGCTCCTTATGGTACGTTGTCTTTTGAAGAAGCCTACGCTATTTTCAAAGAGCAGGTCGTGTTGGCAGAAGCAGCTGGTGCAGATTTAGTGATTTTGGAGACAATGAGTGATTTATTGGAGACAAAAGCAGCATTGTTAGCTGTCAAAGAAAATACCTCACTACCGGTTTTTGTGACGATGACTTACCAGGCTGACGGTCGAACTTTTGTTGGGACGGACCCGTTGACTGCGACATTGACATTACAGGCACTGGGGGCAGACGCCATTGGTCTAAACTGCTCCTTAGGTCCTAAAGAACTACTGCCGCTGGTAGATACAATCCTTGACTATGCCAAAGTTCCGGTAGTGGTACAAGCAAATGCCGGGTTGCCAGAAATGGAGGAGGGGAAGACTGTTTATCGGATTACCGTGCCGGAATATATAGAGCATGCGACAAAAATGTTGACTAAAGGAGTACGGGTAATCGGAGGATGCTGTGGCACCACCCCTGATTTTATTGCCGCACTACGGCACATTTTAGATGAAAAATTTGGTGGCCAACCACGATTGACGACACCTAAAAGTGTGACTGCTGTGACATCTGGCTCACAAACAGTAATACTGAATCACCATCTGTCTTTGATTGGTGAACGATTGAATCCTACTGGGAAAAAACGCTTAAAAGAGGCGATTCGGCAGGAAGACTTCGCTTATATCTTGAGAGAAGCAATTGACCAAGTACAGGCGGGTGCTGATATTCTTGATGTCAATATGGGATTACCTGAAATTGATGAGGCTGCAATGATGGTAAAAGCTATCGGGGAATTGCAAGGCGTGGTGAACGTGCCGCTACAGATTGACAGTTCGTCCATTCGCGCTATTGAAGCTGGGGCCAGAGTTTACAATGGTCGGCCGCTAATCAATTCTGTTAACGGCAAAGCAGAAACTATGGCTGAAATTTTTCCAATTGCAAAAAAGTATGGAGGAGTAGTACTAGGGTTAGCGCTGGATGAATCCGGTATCCCTGAAACAGCGGCTGGTCGGTTGGTAATCGCCCAACGAATTGTCGAGACAGCGGCGTCTTATGGAATTGCAAAAGAAGACGTGCTGATTGATCCGTTAGTGTTGACAGCTTCCGCGCAGCAAGACCAAGTACAAGTGACGCTCGATACATTGAAATTGTTAAAATCAGAGCTAGGTGTTCAAACGGTGGCAGGAATTAGCAACGTTTCATTTGGATTGCCAAATCGCCCACTTCTAAATACGACGTTTTTAGCAGCTTGTGTAGGAGCAGGGCTAGATGCGCCAATTATGAATCCTTTGAGTGAGCAAATGATGGCTGCTGTTCACAGCCTGCGAGTAATCAATCATCAGGATCGAGAGGCCACTACTTATATTGAAAAAAACCAAAACGTAACTCTAAATGCCATTGGAGGAGATAATAAACTTGCGGCCGTTGAGGTGAACAAAGCTGTCAATAAAGAAAAAATAATTGCTTCTGCGGAGGATTCATTAAGAACTATGATTTTGCAAGGACGAAAAGATGAGACGCCAATAAAGACCGCTCAATTATTGGAAACGACCTCACCGTTGGAAATTGTGAATCAAGAGTTCATTCCAGCGTTGGATGAAGTAGGTGCAAAATTTGAATCAGGGCAATTATTTCTACCTCAACTGATGCAAAGTGCAGATGCGGTGAAAAGAGCGCAGGCTGTTTTGAAAGACTATTTAAGTAAACACGACCAGCAAGTAGATAAGCAGGGGAAAATTCTTTTAGCTACAGTCGAAGGCGATATTCATGATATCGGCAAAAATATCGTCAAAATGATTTTGGAAAACTATGGTTTTGACGTGGTTGATTTGGGAAAGGATGTTCCGATTCAGAAAGTCGTGGATAGTATTCGCGAACAAGATATCAAATTGGTGGGATTATCGGCGTTGATGACCACCACTGTTCAAAATATGAAGGCCACCATCACTGCTGTGAAAGAGGCAGGGCTCAACTGCAGTTTTATGGTAGGAGGGGCTGTACTAAATGAGGAATATCGCGCATTCGTAGGCGCAGACTACTATGCAAAAGATGCTTTGGAATCGGTGACAATCGCACAAGCTTTTTTTAATAAACATCCTGAATATAAATGATTGGAAAAGCTGACGCATAATACAAAGCGGTGGAGTGAGGAGAAGAGACAGTGAAAGAACAGTGGCTGCAATTAAAAGGAGAAAGGCGAACATTACCAAAGCTGATCTTGGGGACAGCAAACTTTGGTGATCCGAGTCGGGAAGACCTTGCTCAAGAGGTATTTGATGCGTATGAAGAGTTGGGAGGACGCGTTTTCGACACTGCTCGAGCTTACGGTAACGGAGAAAAGGCGCTAAAACGTTGGTTGACCACAATCAACCCTGACAGTGGTCGCTCTCGCATGGCACAGCGAAATCAGTATACGATTATCACCAAATGCTGCCACCCTAAATCAGGAAGTAGTAGCCCTCGCGTGACTCCTAAGGCTGTCCGGGAAGATTTAAATGCAAGCCTGAGAACATTAGGGGTGGATTACGTTGAAGTTTTACTGTTTCATCGGGATGATGAAACCATGGCAGTGGGTCCCCTGATGGAGGTAATGGCAGAATTGTTAGCAGAAGGAAAGATTGGCGGGTTTGGTTTTTCTAATTGGAGTCAAAAACGTATAACGCAAGCTATTGCTTATTGTCGAAAAAATGGTTTGGCTACTCCAATCGCAAATAGCCCTAACTATTCGTTAGCACAAGTCAACGGGCAACGATGGCCAGGATGCCTAACAGCGGATGAAGAGATGCTTCGTTGGCATACGCAAAACCAGCTGCCACTTTTAGCGTGGTCACCGCAGGCAGAAGGTTTTTTTGTACCCCGCTATGAGTCAGAAAATGGCAAAAATCATGCGCCAACAGACTATGTAGCCGCCTATTTCAATACTGTCAATTGGCGACGCTTGGCTGCCGTAGAAAAGAAGGCTACTGAAAAGCAATTAGCACCTACACAGCTTGCACTGGCTTACGTCATGCAACGACCGGACTTTCCGGTGGCCGCCATTGTAGGGACCTCGTCTGTTACTCACCTGAAAGAGGCTTGGGAGGCACAGACCATCAGTTTGACGAATTCTGAATTGCAACAACTAGCATGTGACTAAATTTTTCTGTACCCATTATCCTACAATTGAAGCAGCGGTAACATAAGTTAGCTTGACTTACTGGTGAATGCAAGCTTCGATGAAACGTATCTTTACAGGACCGCTTTTCTTATATAAATGACTGAAATAGCTGCTTTTTCAAAGTAAAAGAATGCTGTGACAGTCGTCTAGTCACCTACCTTCGAAGCGAGCACTATCAAATATGAGCCATAATGAAAAACCAAGTCACTTCCATTAAAAAAATAGTGGGAGTGGCTTGGTTTTTCATTGTTGAAAATTTCAAACGCGAACTTTCCATGATTTTAGGAAGGAAAGTTACCGTCATCTGTACTTAGATCTAACGACGCCAAAGAAAGTCTTTCTTTTTTTGAAACCAGAAACAATGCCGAGTACATGGAACCTATTGATAGTGATAAGAGATGCCTTAAAAGAGGTTTTCTGAAAAGCAACTCTCAGTTAGAAGATAATATTGTCTTTAATCATTTCTAAGTCGTGGATTAGGATTTTTCGCTCTTTCATGCAAATCGCTCCCATCTCGCGGAGCTGTTGCAGCATGCGGCTGACTGAAGAAGCTGTTGTTATTCCACAGAAATGTGCGATTTCTTCGTTGGTAACGATAAAATCAATCAAGATTCCTTCATCAGTTGGGACGCCGAATTTCTCTTGCAGTTCAAACAGTTGGGTACAGACTGCTCCAAATTTTCCGTTCATCAACATTTGTTGTAGTTTTTTCATATTGTGAAGTAGGCGCACACGATAATAATCCTTGACATACTGCTGCAGGTCATGACTTTGATTGATATCTTTCCAAAACTGGACGCGATCAATTCGATAAAGCTCTGCGACTGGCGATTCAATACGGATGTTGAAGGGTGCGTCGATAAATTGGGAGTACTCATCTTTCAAAAGAGACACAATCTCTAGTTGATTGATGTAGCGCAGATTGAACTCGCGGCCATCCTTTGAGATGACGCTGGTTTTGATAACGCCGCTTTTCAAAATGTAAGCATAGCTGTCTTGCAAACCTTCATAAGTCAGGTATTTTTTGCGGGTCTTTTTTACGATAGGAAATTGGTGGGCAGTGAGATATTCCTGTAAGACGTGATTGTCCATCCGGTTGGGCTCCTTTGGTCTTTTCAGCTGCCAACTGTCGTAATTTTGAGGGCAATACTTGTTGGCTGATACGACAATTTAGTTAAGCTTGAAACTGTACAATTATTTTCTGAAAAGATAGTTGCCTCTATTAAAAACCTGCTGACGGCAAAAAGCAATAACAAATGTTAATAAAAAATGTTTTCAGCACATGTTGATAGCAAACTCGATTTTCCTTGATGAAAATTTTCTGTAAACTATCGCCATTAAGTATTAGCTGCCGTGAAAATCTATTAAAGGGCGCCTTGATAGATTTTTCGCAGTGAAAATATTGAAGCCGCAGCTGCTGGTGAAGGATTGCATCAGTTGGAATCAGCTGGTAATTCAGCAGTTTTTCACTTTGCTGACTGCACACAGTGGACTTATTTCAGGAGGAACCTATGGAAAATCAAGAGAAATTATTTAACAAAGGGTTTGTCAGTATCACGTTGATCAATTTTGTCGTGTACTTGGTGTATTACCTGTTGATGGTAATCATTGCAGTGATTGCCCAAGACAATTTGCATGCCACTCTCAGTCAAGCAGGGTTGGCGTCGGGAATTTATATTATCGGAACGCTGATTGCTCGCCTGCTGATGGGGAAAAAATTGGAATTGTATGGAAGAAAAGCGGTCTTGCGCTATGGCGCGTTGTTCTATTTGGCAACGACGATTGCCTATTTGTTCATACCAGGAATTGGCGTACTTTATGGGGTTCGCCTGCTGAACGGTTTTGCCTATGGGACTGTTTCTACTGCTACGAATGCCATTGTCACCGCCTATATTCCACGTTCTAAAAATGGCGAGGGAATTAATTATTATGGACTGTCTACCAGTTTAGCGGCAGCCATTGGTCCTTTTATTGGGATGATTCTGTTAAATCTCACCAATTTTTATACAATCATCATTTTCTCAGTCGTATTAATCGCTGCGACAACAATTGCTTGCTGGGTTTTCCCAGTGAAAAATATCACCTTAACACCAGAACACAGAGCTGCTTTGGACAGTCGCAGTCTCGATAGCTTTATTGAGAAAAAGGCGCTGTTTATCACTTTCATCGCTTTTTGGATGGGCTTAGCCTACTCCAGTGTGCTATCTTTCTTATCTTCTTACGCACAGGTTATCCATTTAGTCGATGCGGCTAGCTTTTTCTTTGTTGTCTACGCTTTAGTAATTACCGCCACACGACCAATGTCTGGTCGAATCTTTGATGCAAAAGGTGAAAACTATGTAATGTATCCCAGCTATCTTTTCTTAGCCGCTGGATTAGCAGCGTTGAGTTTCACTACTAGCAGCTGGATGCTTTTAGTATCTGGTGCCTTGGTGGGACTTGGCTATGGCACCTTTATGTCAAATGGGCAAGCCGTTTGTTTGAAAACTGCAGATAGCCACCGGATTGGTATTGCGTTGTCTACTTATTTTGTAGGACTCGATCTTGGTTTGGGGGTTGGACCTTACCTTTTTGGCATGTTGCGTAGCCACATGAGCTTCCAGAATATGTATTTGGCTGCCGCTATTTTGCCGATTGCTTGTGCTGTAGTCTATCGACTGTTCTATCGCCAAGCAGATGCAATGGAAGATGCTGTAGAAGAAGTGGTGGAAGAAGTTAGCGCTAAAGCAAAATCAATTGTTAAACCACTAAACTCAGCAGATGATACAGTCAAATAACTAGTTATTTGGATTGTTGTTGAAAGTATACCGTCCAACACTGACAGCTTAGTTGTCCGTAGACGGTGAAAAAATAAACGCCTTAAGGCAGGAGGTGTCCCGTGCATGGACAAGGATATGGTAAAGATCATGCAACAGACATTGAACAAACTAGACGAAATCGCCCATAAATTGGAGCATATCGAGGTCAACACTCATCATCTAGACGACCAGCAACAAAGCTTAGAAGGTGCGATGAAGCAGTTGAAACAAGTCGTTCAAAATGATAATTTTATCGGCTAATTACGGCTAAACGCTTCGATTGCAACGAAATAGGGAGAGTTCGTTTCGCACTCAGAAACAAGCAACTAAAAAACTGCTGAAAGAATCTAAAAAGGATCCTTTCAGCAGTTTTTTTACCAGCTAAGAAAAATGTGAGTAGCGATTATCAAAACCACACCGGTAGCATCATAGCGCTGATTGCCACACCTTTGTAAGCTTCGGCCTCTTTTTTGAGTTGATAAAACAAGGTCAATAGTGCTTTGGGGAAGTGGTCTTTGTTTTCCAGATAACGCATTGGAATCTCACTGCAAATACGAGCAGCGATCAGCTTTGGATTTTGGGTCTTTTCCAGTTCAGATGCGGCTTCCAAGACAAAATCCTGCAGCTCAGAAATAGCCGCTACTTCTGGATCTGAGTAAGCGGTACTCAATTGCGCCATCATGGTTGTTACTCTGTTTTCAGTCATCTCATCATCTCCCAAATCCTACTATACGCTTCCTCTAAAGGGTGTAAAGTGGGAGCCATTGAGCTTACGGTTTTGATAGTTGGTTGATGCGAAAAAGGCAATGATGAATTTTCAGAAAACTCTTGACAATTGTCGTTTAGCGCTTTATCATGTAAAAAAGCACAAAAGAAAAGCGATGATAAGAATCAGTACACTTGAGACGAAGGACAGAAAGCAGCCGGTAGATGAGAGGCGCACGAAGTCAAAAGTGGAATTCCTCTTGGAGCTTCCCGTTGAAGAGCAGTAGGCGGTGACGGATGTGGCCTTCGTTAACAGGCCGGGGTATCAGTAGGCAGCATTCTCAGTTTCAGTCTGAGTTTGAGATGGCCGACAGCGTACCTGTCAAGGTGTACGGTGTGAGCCGGACACAAAAAAAGGTGGTAACACGAGCATATAGCTTCGTCCTTTCCCAGATTGGGAAGAGGGCGGAGTTTTTTTATTTTATCGTTCTTGGAGGAATAGCGGTTGCTGCTATTTGTGCCAAGAAGGCAGGTGTGAATGTACTCAAGGATAGGAATTTTCCAAAATGAAAGTACCGAAAAACAAGTTTTGAGGCCAGGTGTCTAAACAAGATCCGCGCCGTCACTCAAAGCAGATGTTTTCAAGAGTCCTTTTTGAAAACAGAAAATCTACACTAAAAACTAAAGCACCGAAAAACAAGTTTTGAGGCCAGGTGTCTAAACAAGATCCGCGCCGTCACTCAAAGCGGACGTTTTCAAAAGTTCTTTTTGAAAACAGAAAATCTACACTAAAAACTAAAGCACCGAAAAACTTCAAATTGGGGGAATTTAAAATGAGTTTCAAACAATTGAGTCAGCGTATCAATACAGAGACGGTAAAGGCGGTTACAAAATTGGATCCGGAGGTGGCTGCCAAAAAGGCTGCCCGGGATGCCGAATTGGAGAAAATTATCACGGGTGAGGACCAGCGTATCCTTTTGGTGATTGGGCCGTGTTCTGCCCACGATGAAGAAGCTGTGATGGAATATGTCCGTCGTTTGGCCCAATTACAGACGGAAGTCGCTGATAAGGTCTTCATGGTTCCTCGTATTTATACCAACAAGCCGCGGACCAACGGCGATGGGTACAAAGGATTGTTGCATCAGCAAAAGTTGGATGAAGGGTCCAATCTGATTCGAGGCATTCTGGCTGTTCGTAAATTGCATAAAAGAGTCATTACCGAAACGGGGCTGACAACTGCTGATGAAATGCTTTACCCGGAAAATCTGGAGCTGGTGGAAGATCTGGTGAGTTATGTGGCGGTGGGGGCACGTTCGGTGGAGGATCAACAACACCGGTTTGTAGCTTCAGGCATCGATCAGCCAACAGGGATGAAAAATCCAACCAGCGGCAATTTGACAGTGATGTTCAATTCGCTATATGCGGCACAACAAAAGCAGGAGTTCATCTACAATGGCGCCGAAGTGGAGTCTAGTTCGAATCCACTGGCTCATGTAGTCTTGCGGGGAGCATTGAACGAGGCGGGAAAAAATGTACCCAACTACCATTATGAAGATTTGATGGCCGTTGCTGACATGTATAAGAAGGGGACTTTCAAAAATCCTTTCATCGTTGTCGATACCAACCATGACAATTCTGGAAAACAATGGGAGCAACAGGTTCGAATTGTCAAAGAAACGATGAACAATCGCGACTGTCAAGCTGACTTAAAGACTATGGTCCGCGGATTCATGATTGAAAGCTACTTGGAAGATGGCCGTCAAGAACCAGATGGACAAGTCTTCGGACAATCCATTACCGACCCTTGCTTAGGTTGGGAGAAAACAGAACAACTGGTCCGCTGGATTCACGCCAACGCTTAGAGAAATGATTTTTGATAAGCTATTAATGAAGCTTCTTTCTTTTAGAAAACGCGAAAAGTAACTAAAAAAACCGATAAACCCAAATCTCAATGAGTCGGGTTTATCGATTTTTTTAGTTAAGCTAGTTATTGCAGCAATGAACGAAAGCGGGGTTCTTGCAGCTCGTGTCCTAGATAGCGATAGACAGGATAGTTCTCTCCATTTGGCAACTGGAGAAGTTTGACTCTAAAACTGTAAAGAATCGTTGGCAAAGTGTTGCAGTGCTGCTGTACATAAGAAATCACTCGGTGGTCCCAATCACAAGCAACAGTAAATGTATCTTTGAAGACCCGTTCATCTAAAGCTTTCGTGATCCTTTGAACCAACGCCGGCTGATCGTTTTCCGAGGTATGCTGCCGGAGATCATAAAGCAGCTGATTTTTATTGGGAATTCGACAAAAATTGTTGCGATGGAGGGTCACTTCCTCCCAATACTCTTGTTGGTAGTGCTGTAGCTTATTCAGTATAGTGAGCAGGTCCGACTGCTGACTGCTGTATTGGTGTAGATCTTCCAAAAGAGCAATGGGTAGTTCATTGACCGGCGTATGAGCCTGCCTCCATTCAAGAATCAGCGCTTCGTTCCAGCGGGTCTCGTGATAAAAGTGGGTCGCAGAAACTGTCAAATTATGTTCGATGAAGCGTTGGATCGGATATTTCATGATATTCCTTCTTTTGCACAGCAGCAGATAGCGTAAATGGCAACAATCACAGATGGATTTCACATTATCGGAGAATAAGAAAAAGAGACAAAGGCAAACTAGAAGTTTCTTTCTATCTTCTAATGATAGCACAATCGAAATGAAAGCGTAATCAAAAAGTAAGATAGTTCACAAAGCTTTTGAAAGCATATGATCTTTTGAATTCTTGGATTTGGTTGTGATGACTCTGTAAGAGGAAAAACGCCTGTTAGATTCCCTAAGAAGCTCCAAAAGAGTTTGTACATCAATCATTAGATAAATTTGTTATTTTTCCCATGATAAGGTGGCTTCATTTTCGGCTAAAAAGTGATACAATAAGAACAAGGTCTAGACCTGTAAGCGTTTTGCTGAAGGCAGGCAAAAGGCAGCGGCAGGCTTCGAAACAATCCATAAGAGGGAAGCAACTTCCTCTAGCATAAAACGTTTTCGAGGCAAACTGGCTGCTCAACCAATCTCTAGGAGGAAATACTATGAAATTAGCAGTATTTGATATCGGCGGCTCAGCTGTAAAATATGGATTATGGGAAAATCGTGAAATTAGTCACACTGACAAATTTACAACACCTGCCAGTTTCGATGAGATGAAGGCAGAAATGAAAAAAGTAGTCGCTGGCTTTGGCGAGGGAATTGAAGGCGTGGCAATCAGTGCACCGGGGGCAGTCAACGTACCTGCTCGCCGGATTGATGGTATCAGTGCCGTGGAATATATCCATGGTCGACCTATTTACGATCAGTTGGAAGAACATTTGGGATTGCCTGTGACTATCGAAAATGATGCCAACTGTGCCGGCATCGCCGAAGTTCAGATGGGGGCCGGAAAGGATGCTGAGAATGCTGTCTTTGTAGTAATCGGTACCGGTGTGGGAGGTGCGATCTTCATCGACCGCAAACTTTACAAAGCCTCTCACCTTTTCGGAGGTGAATTCGGTTTGATGAAACCGCGCGGCGATCGGACCTTGAGTCAAGTGGGAACTGGGGTCAAAGCCGCACTACAGTATGAACAAATCACTAAAAAAGAAATTGATGGCAAGGCGCTCTTTGAACTTCAAGAAGCCGGTGATAAGACTGCAGATCTGGTTTTGAAGGAAATGTATGACAATATCGCAGCTGTTTTGTACAATATTCAGGTTTCCATTGATCCAGACGTCGTAATTATCGGTGGTGGCATCTCTGCCCGCGCTGAATTACCGGAAGAGTTGGGTAGTCGTTTGTACAAAACATTGGCAGAAGAACGGGTCGAAGAAATCATGCCCGTGATTCGCAATTGTGAATTCCAAAATGACGCCAACTTACTAGGAGCCGCCTTGAACTTTGAATTATTGCACAAAGAGCTGCAAGACAAAACCTTGCGGGACTAATTGTCGATTGGCAATCGTTAATCACTGGTAACAAATCAGAATAAGGTGCTCTGGTGTCAAAAAAGATACCGGAGCACCAATCAGACGGATAGTCGGTAAAACGCCGAGCAGTAAAGACAATGGGGACTAAAAAACGGTACTTTGCCTAACAAGGCAGCTGCGTTCAAAAAGGCTGTTACCAAGAAACAGTTGTTGAAGGTGGCTTAAAACGCAACTACCGTAAAGAAAGCAGCTGACATTCCCCCTCCCCCAGTTCTTTTGCCTGCAAGGTATTTTGCCGCTTTTTTATATTGCAGAGCTTCTGAGTGGCTGGACTTAAAAAGTCAAATTATTTTGAAAGTTCACAGAAAATATACGGCTATTTGTGTTACAATGCCATTAAATAGTAGAAGAATCGCCATAATGTTCGGCTTTGAAGGAAAGAACAGTGGCTCACAAGCGGTTGGGTTGCGGAGTTTTCCTGCTTCTGCTACTCTCAAATTGGCATTGCGGCTTTTTCGTAGGCAAAAGACGAAGAATCGCAGCAAGCTGAAAAATGTTTTAGAGCTATAAATAAGGCGAAGGGGTGTTTTTGTATGACGTATCGTGATTTTGATCCGGATCTATGGCGTGCTGTGGATCTCGAGCTGAACCGGCAGCAAAATAATTTGGAGCTGATTGCTTCTGAGAATATCGTTTCTGAAGCGGTCATGGCAGCACAGGGCAGTGTCTTGACCAATAAATATGCTGAAGGCTATCCGGGGCGCCGCTATTATGGTGGTTGTGAATTTATTGATGTAGTAGAAAACCTAGCGATTGATCGTGCCAAGGAACTTTTTGGTGCCAAATATGTCAATGTTCAGCCTCATTCCGGCTCTCAAGCGAATACAGCGGCTTATCTGGCTTTAATCGAAGCAGGAGACGTTGTGTTGGGGATGGATCTTTCCGCTGGCGGACACCTGACGCATGGTTCACCGGTGAACTTTTCTGGTAAAACCTATCACTTTGTCAGCTATGGGGTCGATCCTACCACTGAAGTTATCGACTATGATGTCGTTCGAATCCTTGCCCGCAAGCATCAGCCAAAATTGATTGTAGCCGGTGCCAGTGCGTATTCCCGCACCATCGATTTTGCGAAGTTTCGTGAGATTGCAGATGAAGTCGGTGCCAAATTGATGGTGGATATGGCCCACATCGCTGGATTAGTAGCTGCTGGTCTGCACCCATCACCGGTTCCTTATGCTGACATCACCACCACGACTACCCACAAAACATTACGGGGACCACGGGGCGGGATGGTCTTGACTAACAACGAAGAACTGGCTAAAAAAATCAATTCTGCGGTCTTTCCGGGAATTCAAGGGGGACCTTTGGAGCATGTAATTGCAGCGAAGGCTGTTTCTTTTAAAGAAGCATTGGCTCCTGAATTCAAGGACTATGCCCAACAAGTCATTGACAATGCCCAAGCGATGGCCCGTGTCTTTAATCAGGCACCAGAAGCCCGGTTGGTATCTGGAGCAACTGACAATCATCTGCTTTTGATTGACGTTCGTGGTTTTGGGCTGAACGGCAAAGAAGCCGAAACAATTTTGGACAGTGTCAGCATCACCGCCAACAAAAATTCGATTCCTTTTGAATCACTGAGTCCATTCAAGACGAGTGGTATTCGAGTTGGGACACCAGCAATTACCAGCCGCGGCTTCAGCACAGAAGATGCAGTTGAAGTGGCCAAATTAGTGGTGCGGGCCTTGCGAGAACGTGACGACGAGGCAGCTTTGGATCAGGTTCGTTCTGAGGTAAAAGCACTGACTGAAAAATATCCATTGTATCCTAATTTGTAATTTTATTACCCAATAAATATTGTTCTGACAAAGAATTCCGTAGTCCAGATGGGCTGCGGTTTTTATTTTAAATTTTCTGACAACATAGACAGAGGTATGCAAAGGGAGTACAATGATGGAAATTTGAAAAGTGAGCTGTAACCCAGCTGTTACAAGATAATGACTGGGCTACAGGAAAGTGGGGATAACATGATTGAATTTCAACAAGTGACAAAAAAATATGGCAACAACACAGCTTTGGATCGGCTGGACCTTCAGATTAAAACCGGAGAAATTTTTGGTTTTTTGGGACACAATGGTGCCGGAAAATCCACTACCATCAAGAGTTTGGTTTCAGTGATTGAACCCACCAGCGGCAAAATCATTGTCGACGGCAAAGAGCTGAGTGCCAATCGTTTGGAGATTAAAAAGCGGATTGGCTATGTTCCGGATACACCAGATTTGTTTTTGCAGTTGTCTGCCGGTGAGTATTGGGATTTGATTGCGGCTGCCTATGAATTGCCAACTGACAAGAAAAAAGAGCGTTTAGAGGAACTGGCAGGCTTGTTTGATATGTTGTCGCACCAAGAAGAAGCTATTGGTAGCTTTTCCCATGGGATGCGGCAAAAGGCGGTTTTGATTGGCGCCTTGTTGCCAGATCCGGATATTTGGGTGTTAGACGAGCCTATGACCGGACTTGATCCACAAGCTGCTTATGATTTGAAAGAGATGATGAAGCGGCATGCGGCACGGGGCAATACGGTGATTTTTTCGACTCACGTTTTGGATACCGCACAACAGTTGTGTGATGAACTGGCGATTTTGAAAAAAGGCGAGTTGATTTACAATGGCAATACTGATGACTTGTTGGCGCAATCACCGGGGGAATCACTGGAAGCAATCTATTTGAAGATGGCCGGCCGGCAATCAGATGGCAACACCTTAGCAAGATTGGAGGGTGAGGCCCATGAATAGACAAAAATTGGGGGCATTGATTCGTACATCGCTGCGTTATGCCAATCCTCAATATACCGAGAAGGCTCGCAAAAAAGGAAAAAGCGGGGCTAAATTGACCCGCTCGCTAGTTTTGCAGTTTGTCTTTCTGGCAGCTTTGTTTACAGTGTTATACGGGGGAATCCTCTTTTTGACTGATTTTTCTCGTATGCCGGGTTATTTTACGATGTATGTCGGTCTTTTCGGAATCTTGGCCTTGTCCCAGGGAATTTCGGTAATCTACAATGTCTTTTTTGAAAGCAAGGATCTGGGAGCTTACTTGCCGCTGCCGTTTCAGCAGGCGGAAATTTTTCTTTCAAAAATCCTGGTCGTTATGCTGACAGTAGTACCTTTTGTGTTGCCGTTGTTGGTGTTGTTTGCACTAACGGCATGGCAATCTGGCAGCATGATTGTGCTAGCCGCCGTTTTGGGAATCGTGGGCTTTCTACTATTTTTAGGCGTCATGTTGTTCTTGTGTGCCTTGATTGTATTGGGTTTGACCCGGACCAAGCTGTTTCAAAAGCATAAGAAGCTGATGACGACGGGTTTGATGGTTTTGTCGACTGGAATTGCGGTTGTGGGTGTACTCGTGATGCAAAACTCTGGTCATGTGGACTATTCAGAAGCCTCGGAAGCTTTGCCGGATCGAGGGGCACTGGTGCCGTTTTTGCCAGTCTATTGGGCCATGAATCGTCCATTTTCGCTGCAAGGACTTTTGGGATGGGCAATCTTGATTGGTGTCTTTTTGATTTTGGCTCTGGTCATCAAAGTGTTTTTCTTGCCTAAACTCTATGAACAATTGACTGAGATTTCGACTGCCCAAGCAGTGGTCAAGCGCAAACGCAAAGACGGTCAAAGCCTGAATCAATTGCTGCGGGCCTATAACCTCCAATTAATCAAAGATCCAAATCTGGCAATGCAGGTGCTATCCAGCTCGGTCATGATGCCGCTGGTGATGTTGATCTCTTCTGGCGGAGCGGTTCGCAGTACCCTGACAGACGGTTTGCCTGCTCAATTAGCTGGGGTGGCGTTTGCTGCAGGCTTGTTATTGTCTTTTCTGTCTTCCAATCCGACGTCTTTTGTGGCTAATATCATTTCTTTAGACCGAGAAAATTATGACTTTATCAATACGCTGCCTATCTCTAAGAAAGACTATTTGAAGCAAAAATTTCTCGTAGGTTATCTGATCCAAGCAGTGATTGCAATTTTGATGGCGGTGGTAGGTGGCGTGATGTTCAAGCTGTCACCACTGTTGATTATCTCATTAATTTTGGGCACTTTAGTGGGCAGTTTTGTAATGAGTCTGTTTTATTTTGCCAGAGATCATCGACTGCTTTTGACTAACTGGACCAGTGTCACACAGCTTTTTCAACGTGGCGGTGGGACTTGGCTAATGGTAATCGTGATGTTTTTGGGAATCTTTTTAGGATTTATTGCTATTGGTGTGTATGCAGTTGCGGCGCTATCGCTACCTTTTGTACCACTGAATATTTTAGTAGTAGGCGGACTGCTGTTGATCTGTGGCGGCGTGATTGTTTACTTCAAAAAACAATTTTGGGACAAGCTGGACACACTGGACTGGCAGCGACGAATTTCTTTAAATAAAGGCGAAGGTCCTCAAAAAATTGGACCCAAAAAATTTCGCTAAACAAGAAACTCCCCCATAACGGCGGGAGTTTCTTGTTTAGCAGATGAATGCAAATTGTTGTTGGAATCTTCAAAAAAAGAAGATATTTTCAGCAATTCACTTTGTCAGTTGTGAGAATCGATATCTTGCATTACAATAAAAGAAAACTGCGCCAGTGGATCGGGAAGCTTTTCCGATGCAAGGTGACAATCAAGGAGTGTACGTAATGGGCAAATTTCAAGTGATCGACCATCCGTTGATCCAACACAAACTGACCATCATTCGGGATAAAAACACCGGAACTAAAGTATTTCGCGAGGTAGTCGATGAAATCGCCATGCTGATGGCTTATGAAGTTTCACGAGACATGCCACTGGAGGACGTTGAAATCGAAACACCGATTGGCCGCTCTACCCAAAAAATGCTTTCCGGTAAAAAAGTTGCTGTGGTGCCAATCTTGCGTGCCGGTATCGGAATGGTGGATGGAATTTTGGAATTGATTCCTGCTGCTAAAGTGGGCCATATCGGTATGTATCGGGATGAAGAAACATTGGAACCTCATGAGTACTTCTTCAAGATGCCAGATGATATCGCTAGCCGTCAGCTTTTTGTAGTGGATCCTATGCTGGCTACTGGTGGCTCTGCAATTATGGCCATTGATTCATTGAAGCAACGGGGTGCTTCAAACATTAAATTCGTCTGTTTAGTAGCCGCTCCTGAAGGTGTTAAAGCATTGCAAGACGCTCATCCGGACATTGATATCTACACGGCTGCCTTGGACGATCACCTGAATGAACACGGCTATATCGTGCCAGGTCTCGGGGATGCCGGTGACCGTTTGTTCGGTACGAAGTAAACGCCGGAAAATTAATGATAGAAAGCCGAGGGGAAATTTTCCAATCGGCTTTTTTTTAAGGGTAAAAGAAAATGGTTCTTGAATCTGACCGTTGAAATTGGAACAACTTACTTATGCTGCTACCCTGTTGAAAAAATGACTGAAAAAGTATTGGGGACTAGAGTGATGAAGTTGAAATTTTTCGAAGGAATGCATGACCGAATGTCGTATGTTTTACAAAAGGGGGAAAGTGGCCGACCGCTGCTGGTTTTTATGGCTGGCTTTGGCACGACGAATAATTACTTGGAATTGAAGAATATTGCTAGGAGAACCGATAGTACTTTTTCAAAATTATTCATTGATCGCTTGGGTGTTGCCAGAAGTGATGAGACTTCGGCACCCCGAACTTGGCAGAATATTGTCGCTGAACTGCATGAATTGATTCGTACTTTGCATGAGGGCCTGATTCTTTTCTTTGCACATTCCGCTAATGGCCCAATTTCATTGGCATATGCTCTAAGTTATCCTGATCAGGTCACAGGATTGATTTTAAATGAACCAACCACTGTCAAAGCCGTAGAATTTTTCACTACTTCGAGTTATCAAAAAGCAAATGAGTGGCTTGCAGAAATGACCCCGGAAGAGCGTTATGAGGCAACAAAGGATCAGGAGTTAACACCGCAAGAGGAACAATTATTGGAAGCGTCAGAGAGGGCATTTTCTGAAGGCACAACGATTTTTTCCGAATATCTGGCTTCTGAGCAAAATTTAAGGGAAATTAGCGCCATTGCCAAAGCCACAACTTCTCTACCGCCAATACTACTATTTGCTCAGCCTTTTAGAGAACAGGAGTACCGAGATTCTGAGTACGCCGGAGAAAAGACTAAGCTGTGTCTTATAAAAGGACACCATGCGCTCTATTTGGCTCAGCCGGATTCGGTGGCCACAGCTATTAATGACTGGTTAAAAAGCCGGCCGATTTAATTCAAGAAAAAAACGGTTTTTACTTTACAAATGGCTGTTTTTTCACTATACTCTTATTCGTTGACATTGCTTCAACGAATGCCGACTTAGCTCAGTTGGTAGAGCAACGCACTCGTAACGCGTAGGTCGTAGGTTCGATCCCTATAGTCGGCATTTGAGAAACCTTGAGTAATCAGGTTTCTTTTTTTTTACTGTAAAACACGACGATGGCCTGCGAAAATAAGAACAAAAACGATGCTGAACAGTCCTGGACGATGCGTGGAAAAGGATTCTTGTGGTGATTTTCGTGAGCCAATTTTTGAAGAAAAGTTAAAGCTGAAACTGTGAAAAAAATGATTTCCTGAAAAATTTCACAAAGTGTGCTATAATGAATGATATAAAGGGAGGTTTTTTATTGTGGCTACTTTTGGAAAATTTGATGCAACAGTCGTCCCGTCAGATCTCGGTAAGAAATTCAAACCCGAGACACATGTGAAATTTTTGATCTATGGTCAACCGCAAACCGGTGTGGTCACCAAACAGCTGAAGAATTCAGCAGTGGTGGAACTGGATCAGACTCCTGAAAATCAGCAGTTGATGGTTCAGAGCAATGGTGTCATGATTATCAATTATAAAAAAATGCAGAAAGTCTGAAGAGACTGCCAATAGCCTACTAGCCCAAAGTCGTTGCTTAGTCAGCGGCTTTTTTTGCAGAGTTTTACTAAGTACAGCAAATATTACAGAGAAACTTTCTTCGTCGTATCAATTTGACGGGATACCTGGCACAACGATCATCGTAAAAGGGACTGTTGGTTTTAATACAGATGTATGCAGCTTTATCCCTAGAAGAGCCTACGGAAAACTCTGTGAGAGGGTATTTTTCTTAAGATTCTTTACTGTTGGTTAGGGCCGGACTTTCTTTTCCTGACGAAACCCTCTATAATGTATCAGTGTATCTGAAAAGCGCCCAGCAGTTGAATCCTTCGTTTTTACTGGCTGTGGAATGGACTTTTCGGAGTAGAACGAAATTGTCGGAGAAAAGAGTGACTTGATGGAGAACAGACTTTCCCAAAAGAATGACCGGGCGTTGCGTGACAGCCGTATCGACTACGGTGTCATCCTACCCGTTTTTTTATTGTGTATGATTGGCTTGGTTTCTTTGTATTCCGCCTTGTCCCATGACCCCAGCGGTCGTTCTGTGGTTCGCGGGGTATTGATGCAAAGTTTGTGGTATGGTGTCGGTACAGTAGCAATCGTAATTATCATGCAGATGAAGTCCAAATGGCTTTGGAAGCTAACCCCGGTGATTTACGGACTAGGTTTAGCAGTAATGGCGGCTTTATTGAAATTTCATGATAAGCAGCTGGCGATAGAGACGGGTTCAAAAAACTGGTTTCGTGTGACCTCTAACCTGACGTTTCAGCCTTCTGAATTAATGAAAATCGCCTATATTATGATGATGGCGCTGGTGGTAACTTCCCATAATGTGAAATATAAGGCTCGTACCTTACGTTCAGATTGGCTGTTGATTGGCAAGTTGATGCTGGTCACCTTACCCACAGTCGGCTTGGTTATTGCCCAAAAAGACTTAGGGACGATGTTGGTGTTTCTGGCAATCTTCGGTGGCGTCTTTTTAATGTCAGGTATCAGTTGGCGCATCATTATACCGGCTGTAGCAATTGCTGTGATTATCGGCGGTGGGCTGATTTTCTTAGTCATGACGGATTTTGGTCGTGAGCTGTTGTCTCATGTGGGTTTTCATCAGTATCAGTTCAAACGGATTGACTCTTGGTTAAATCCATTCCATGATATACAAGGGGATTCGATGCAACAAGCTTATGGCATGATGGCAGTCGGTTCCGGCGAAATGTTTGGGAAAGGGTTCAATGTCTCCGATATTTACGTGCCGGTACGAGAGTCAGATATGATTTTTACCATGATTGGTGAGATGTTTGGCTTTGTCGGCAGTGCCTTTGTGATTTTGGTTTATTTTGTTCTGATTTATCAAATGGTAAAAGTCTGTTTTGATACCAATAACGAATTTTACACATATATTTCAGTGGGGATCATTATGATGATCTTGTTTCACGTTTTTGAAAACATCGGTGCTAATATTGGTCTTCTGCCTTTGACGGGGATACCACTGCCGTTTATCAGTCAAGGGGGGTCATCAATCTTGTGTAATATGATCGGGATCGGGCTGATTTTATCCATGCGTTATCAGGCAGGAGCTCCAAAGGACAGCCTGTCATAAAAACGGCGGTCTCGACCGCAGCATAAGGAGGACAAAATGTACACATTGTATTGGTACCCGAAATGCGGTACATGTAAGAAAGCCAAAGCATGGCTGGATTCACAACAGGTAACGGTCCAAACCGTCGATATGGTCCAGAATCCTCCCAGTGCAAATCAGTTGTCCGAGTGGATGACCCAAAGTGGTTTACCAATTCGGCGCTTTTTCAATACCAGTGGCATGAAGTACCGAGAGCTGGGATTGAAGGACCGCGTGGCTGATTTAACGAAGGAACAGGCTTGTGCATTGTTAGCTACGGACGGCATGTTGATCAAACGTCCGATTTTAGCAAAAGATGGTCAATTTTTGGCTGTCGGCTTTAAAGAAACAGATTATGAAGGAGCAGTAAATTAATCATGGAAAAGAAATGTTTGAAAACAAAGGATAATTTGTGGATTTTGTTTAACGGAGCGGAGTATGTGATTGGCCTGAGTGCCCAAGCACAAGAAGACTTGGGAAAAGTGACTTTTGCTAACTTGCCTAAGCCTGGAGCAAGTGTGAAACAAGGGGAACCAATGGTCGAAGTTGAAGCTGAAAAAGCGGTTCAAGAATTCCCAGCACCATTGTCTGGTACGATTTCTTCAATCAATGATAAGATTGCTGAAAACATCGACGTCTTAAATGACGAAGATGAAATGAATGCTTGGCTGGTTGCGTTAAAAGACGTGGACACAACCGAGTTTGACAATCTTTAAAATCAGCCAATAACAGCAAAAAGTCGCCGCCGCAATTGTCGGCGGTTTTTTACTGTTTCGAAGCTGCGGAGCCTTTTTTACAAGAGTGAAAATTTCTGAAAGTTTCTGGTTGACAGTCTTAAATCAGCTTGCTATAATCATCATCAATAACAACACAACTGAAAGCTTTGAAAAGAAGAGTACGTTTCGGAGCCGTTTGCAGAGAGCCCGGTCAGCTGAAAAAGGGTAGCGGAGAGAAGAAGCGGAAGATGGTCTTTGAGCAGATCAAGTGAGCAACTGCAAGCTTGATACGGGAACGCCCGTTATAGCGTCACGGTATGCAGCTGCACATCAGAAACAAATCTGAAGAGCTTAAGTACCGGATGAGGTTATTATTGAGAAATAATAGCGAACCAAGGTGGTAACACGAAATGATAAAGTCGTTTCGTCCTTTGCAACAGCAATGTTGTATCGTGACGAGACGGCTTTTTATTTGTATACTGACAAGGTGAGTACGCTTGTGGGTTAAACAACAGACAACGGACAGCCACATTTTAGATTTAACGCAAAAGAATGGAGAAAAGTACGATGGCATTGATCCAATTGAACAACGTCAAACGAACCTTTGACGTGAAAGGAAAACAGATCCGTGCAGTGGACGATGTAACACTGGCAGTGGAAAAAGGCGATATCTACGGTATTGTTGGTTATTCCGGCGCTGGGAAAAGTACCCTGGTACGGTTATTGAATGGTTTGGAACTACCCACAGATGGAGAAGTAGTTGTGGACGGGGAGAATATCTCTGCCCTCAGCAAAAAAGGGCTGCGAGATTTCCGTAAAAATATCGGTATGATCTTCCAGCATTTCAACTTATTGTGGTCTCGTACGGTTTCGGAAAATATCCAGTTTCCTTTAGAATTGTCGGGAATGAAAAAAGCCGAACGGGTACGCCGGGCCGAAGAACTCATGCAGTTGGTTGGTTTGGAAGGCCGCGGGGATGCCTATCCAAGCCAACTCTCTGGCGGACAAAAGCAGCGGGTAGGGATTGCGCGAGCATTGGCAAATAATCCGAAGATTCTCTTGTGTGATGAAGCGACGAGTGCGCTGGATCCCCAGACCACGGATGAAGTGTTGGATTTGCTGTTGGATATCAACCAACAGCTGGACCTGACCATTGTGCTGATTACCCATGAGATGAACGTCATTCGAAAGATCTGTAACAAAGTAGCTGTGATGGAGCTGGGAAAAGTCGTGGAAGAAGGTTCGGTGGCTGAGGTATTCCGCAATCCTCAACAGGAAGTCACCAAACGATTTGTACAACAAGACTTAAAACCAAGTGAAGATCCGGCAGAAGTGCTGACGGAATTCATCAAGGAAAATCCAAACGGCACACTGTTGACGCTGACTTTCAAAGACGACAATGCCAATGAACCGGTAATCAGCCAAGCCATCCGGCAATACGACGTGGATGTCAATGTCGTTTATGGCAATATTCGACAGGGCAAAGAGGGCTCTTTTGGAACCTTGACCGTCCTTTTGACCGGAGATGCCACCGCTATTCGTCAAGCGACTGCGTTCTTCAGTGCCCAAGAAGTAGGAGTGGAGGTGTTGCACCATGGATAAGAGTTTTTCTGAGATCTATCTGAATTTTGATAAGGTCAACTGGGATCGCATGAAAGAAGCCACCGTAGCAACACTGGCAATGACGGTTTTCTCTTTAATCGTTGTTTTGATTTTAGGCTTTTTACTAGGACTTGTGTTGTACAGCCTCAGTCGTAAAAAAGGCTTAGCTTACACACTTTTGTACAATGTCGTTTCGGTGGTCAGCAATATTTTTCGCTCGACACCATTTATGATTTTGATGGTGTTGATTATGCCTTTTACAAAAGCAATCGTTGGGACCATCATTGACTGGCCTGCAGCTTTGCCGGCGTTAATCCTTTCAGCGGCACCATTTTATGCACGTATGGTGGAGATTGCCTTACGGGAAATTTCACCAGGTGTTATTGAAGCTGCCAATGCAATGGGTGCCAACAGTTGGCAAGTCATGTACAAAGTATTGATTCCGGAAAGCCTGCCCGCGCTAGTTTCTGGTTTTACCGTAACGGCGGTGTCTATGATCGGCTTTACCGCAATGGCTGGTGCTATTGGAGCAGGTGGTCTAGGATCATTAGCCTGGTCAGAAGGATTCCAGCTGAACAATCAGACCGTGACGTTGGTTGCCACAGTCATTATTTTGGTTATTGTTTTTATTGTCCAAGGATTGGGCGACTTTCTTACCAATAAATTGGATAAACGTTAAATGGCTTTTCGACAACATTTGGGCTTTCGCCGCGGCTAATTTAAAAGGCGGCTTTGAAAATAAGGAGATTTTACCAGAAGCGGTCTGAACAAACCGCTAAAAAGAAAAAGGGGAAATGGACATGAAAAAGATTATTGGACTCGCAGCAACATTCTTATTGGCATTCGGCGCATTGGCCGCTTGCGGAAACAACGACAAAGATACCGCCGATAGCTCAGCAAATAGCGGCAAAGACGGTGAAACCACGTTAGTAGTGGGTGCTTCACCAAGTCCCCACGCTGAAATCTTGGAGGCAGCTAAACCTGTCCTGGAAAAAGAAGGTATCAAACTGGAAGTAAAAACCTTCACTGACTATGTAATGCCAAATAAAGCGTTGGCTGAAAAAGAAATAGATGCCAACTACTTCCAGCATATTCCTTATTTTGACAAACAAGTGAAGGAATATGATTATGATTTTGCAAACGCAGGTGCTATTCATATCGAACCGATGGGGATTTATTCCAAAAATATCAAGAGTCTGGAGGACATCAAGGAAGGCACTCAAGTGATTACTTCAAACTCTGAGTCCGACTGGGGCCGTATTCTGACTATCTTGGAAGATGCTGGGTTGATCAAATTGAAAGATGGCGTGGAAAAGACAACAGCAACATTTGATGACATTACCGAAAATCCTAAAAAATTAGTCTTCAAGCACGACATCGATCCAGGGGTCTTAATTCCAACCTATGAAAATGAGGCTGATTCATTGGTAGCTATCAATGCGAATTTTGTCTTGAGTGCTGACATGAATCCGACGAAAGACTCTCTTTTGTTGGAAGCTGATAACTCACCATATGCCAACATCATTGCTGTTCGTGCAGGTGATGAAAACAAAGACAGCATCAAAAAACTTGTCGCTGCTCTTCACAGTGACGAAGTGAAGAAATTCGTTGACGAAAAATGGCAAGGTTCCGTTAAAATCGTAGACGCTAATTAATTGATATTTTGAAAAACATGGGCCGTGCTTGTTGAGATACGGCGGGTTATGAGACAACTTCTATAATAAATGGAAAAACGAACAATGGGCGCCAATTTTGGCGAGACCATTGTTCGTTTTTTATAACTCTTATCTGTAGTCATCAGTCAAATACCTATGGACTATGGTTTCTTGTTGATTAGATGTAGCAGTTATCAAGAAGCTGATTTTGCAAGCTGGTAATTTTGCTTTGTGGACCTACCAGCCGATTAAGCCATTGCGATCTTGGAAGGTGCCAGTAGGACCATTTTGATCCAGTGTGGCCAGGCGGAAGATCGCATCAGTTCCTTCTGTGACCGATTGGCGGCCGCGATTAAAGTTGCCGCCGGTATTGGTGGGCCCGGGATCAGCAGCATTGATGCGCATGTTTGGCAATGCTTTTGCATATTGAAGAGTCAGCATCGAAAGAGCCGCTTTGGAAGAAGCATAGGCGGGTGAAATGACTTTTGATTCTAAGGTAGTGTCATCTGTCTGTTTGGCAAAGGAACCGACACCGCTGGAGACGTTGACTATCACCGGATTATGCGAGCGTTGCAACAATGGTAAAAAGGCCTGTATGACCCGAAGGCTGCCAAAAACATTGGTGGCAAAGACTGATTCCAGCAAAGCCGCATCAACTGCTTCAATGGGGCGCCGCTCGCCAGGAATCCCTGCATTGTTGATCAGGACATCCAAAGAGTCTTCGCGGGTTTGGTATTGGAGGAATGCTTGTTGGACCGAAATTTCGTCGGTTATGTCCATTACCAGAAATTCACAGCCCAGCTTTTCAGCAGCAAGACGTCCTCCTTCAACACTTCGACTAGTAATATAAAGTTTATGGCCGACTGCTAAAAGTCGCTTGGCAGTTTCAAAGCCAAGGCCGGTATTGCCACCGGTAATCAAAATTGTACTCATAAAGTCCCCTCGTTTCTTTTTGACAACTGTACCGCAAAGCTGCTGAAATGAACAGCAAACAGGGTAGTTGTCAGCAGCTGATGGCTAGGGTGCGAAATCAGCCAAGACGCCATTTGGGACAAGAAAATAGTGTGTAGATAGGAAAGAAGAGCAAATTCTTTAAAAAAGAGATTGTGGTGGCGACTGCAACAATTCATAGAGTTGTGCGGCAAATGCTTCATCAGGAAAATCATAAAACAGCGCACGACCATTTCGAAAGATAGTGATGCTGGGAAGTTTCTCTTCTTTTACAGCGTGTGATTCAGAATCGGCTGTTTGGGTATCTTGAGAGTGCCCTCCATTTTCTTGTACCAATTGGCGTTCAGTTGAAGTTTTTGAGTGAAGCTGAATCAGCAACGCCAGCTTATTTTGCCGGCAGGGCCAACCGGCTGCAGTAGAGATGGCTGCCAGTTCTGACAGTGAAACCGGTGCTGCCAATTGACCTTGGTAGATATGGCCGCAGACTTTTTTCAGGGGACGTTTAATTTGTAAATCAGTTTTTTTGCCACAGCTTGGGCACTCTTCTTTTTTGCGAATCTTGAAGCGCTGTAGTTCGCCTGACCAGACATCTGTCACTAAAAGTGTCTGCCAGTCCATTTTTTCTGGTTCTAACAGGCAGCGATAAGCTAGTCCTACTTGTAGTGCACTTACCAAGGGAATCAATGGGGTAATAACACCGATTGTCTCACAACTTTTTTCTGTCAACTCAGCCATCTGAGGAAAGACACATTGCAAGCAGGGTCCGTATGCTGGCTGAAGGGCCATCACTTGTCCGCTAGTCCCCCCGCAAGCAGCAAAGATAAAGGGTAGTTTTTTTTCAAGACAGAAGCTGTTGATGCTTGTACGGACAAGAAAATTATCGGTACAATCCAACACCAAATCCAATTTCCCTAACTCTTGAAAAAGCGCCTGATCAAAAGTCATGGCTAACGGCGTGACTTTGATAGCGGGATCGATGGCTGACAATGCTTCAGCACAAGCGGTTACCTTGTGTCGTTTGGCCTGGACATCGGCTACGGTAAAGAGCGTTTGGCGTTGGAGATTAGTCAGATCGACGGTATCAGGATCGACTAGAATCAATTCACCAACCCCGCCACGAACTAATTGTTCGGCGGCATAAGTCCCTAATGCTCCGCAGCCCACCAATAGCAGTCGACTATTATGTAATTTTTGTTGTCCAGTTAAGCCGATTTTGCTGACTCTAATCTGACGGTCGTAACGATTCATGGTAAAATCCTTCCAATCTGTTAAAATGATGGGGATGAGGTTCCATTATTATCTATCGGAACCAGCACAAATGAAATAAGTTAATTCTGTTAAAAATGAGACACGGGGGTAAAACAATGGACGAATTGACACATTTTAATCACCAACAACGGGCGAAGATGGTAGATGTTACGGATAAAGCTATCACCTTTCGTGAAGCTGTAGCGACTGTCAAAGTCATCATGGCACCAGAAACGCTGCAACGGATCCATGCCGGACAAATCAAAAAAGGGGATGTTCTGGCTGTGGCCCAAGTAGCTGGCATCATGGCGGCTAAGAAGACGAGTGAATTAATTCCTATGTGCCATCTGCTGCCACTAAATGGTGTGGACATCAGCTTTGAAGACGATGGTCAGACTACCCTCGTAATTACTGCTGTCGCTAAGGTCAGCGGCAAGACAGGCGTCGAGATGGAAGCACTGTGTGGCGCACAAATCGCTGCACTCACGGTTTATGATATGTGTAAAGCTATGGACCGCGGGATGGTGATTACAGATTGCCACCTAGTAGAAAAAAAAGGCGGAAAGAGTGGCCATTTTGTTTTTGGCGAATAATCACGGCCGTAAAACAATGAGAACTACCAATTTTACCTGATATTTGGCGGGTTCTCACTCAGAAATTAGAGCCTTACTAAGAAACAGAGCCTGCGTTGTTGCGCAGGTTTTTTTGTTGCCGAGTTTTCAAGTCGAAAAAGTACCTAAGCAAAAGCTTGTCGGAAAGTCATTTCCAAGCTTCCACCAAAGTTTATTCCATAATTTTCATTAAAGCAACTGTATTTAGAAAGGGCTTTCGTATATAATGAGTTGGAGCATTAAAATTATTCATGATATCTAAAAAATAGTAAGAAGGTAAAGCCATGGCATTCATCAAATTACAAACCGAACCCATCGACGTTGCTGCTTGCTACGCACGTTTGAAGGCACCTCAATATGGCGGGATTGTGACGTTTTGCGGCACAGTACGGGAATGGACCGGTCCGCTGCAGACTACTTATATTGAATACACTGCTTATGAAGACATGGCGGTGAAAGAATTGGAAAAATTGGCTGCTCCTGTTGAAGCTGCTGGCGGACAAGTGGTGATTGTGCACCGCTTAGGGCCTTTAGCCATTGAAGACGAGGCCGTGTTTATCGGCGTGGCCACTGCCCATCGCGGGGCCGCTTTTGATGGCTGTCGACAGATTATCGATCAGTTGAAAGTTAACGTACCTATTTGGAAAAAAGAAATCAATCACAATGGTCAGCGCTGGGGAGGAGAGATGGCAAATGAAAGAGCTTAAGCTGTTTGCCTATTTGGCAGAGACTCTCGGTGATACGATTACCCTGCAACTGCCACCGACATTTGATAAAGAACAAATTTTACAGGTAGCAGCTGCGGCTTACCCATTGATGAAAGCCGAAATTATGACCTGTAATGTAGCAGTGGACCAAGAGTTTGCCGCTATAACAGATACATTTGTCAGGGAGGAAGTTGGCGAGATCGCATTGATCCCACCGGTGAGCGGAGGTTGAACAAATGACAAAAAGAATGGCGCCAGCACCGGGCTTGGCACAAGCTCCGGCGACTGAAAGAATAAAAGAAAAACAACAACCGCAAGAAGTTGGCAAACGAGTACCTTCTCAGACAGAGGATGTGCTTTCTAAACGTCAAGGATTAAGGGACCCTTATGGCCGGTTGCATGATTATGTACGCATTTCTGTGACAGATCGCTGCAATCTCCGCTGTGTCTATTGTATGCCGGAAGAGGGGCTGCCGTTTTTCCCTACAGATAAAGTGTTGAGTGCAAATGAAATCATACAGTTAGTGGAGAACTTTGCCCAGTTGGGAATCACTAAAATCCGTTTGACTGGCGGGGAACCATTGTTACGAAAAGATATTCTCGATATTGTACGAGGTATCAGCAATGTGGCGGGCATTAGAGATTTGTCAGTGACGACAAATGGTTTGGCATTGCCACGACTAGCCGGTCCACTATGGGAAGCCGGTGTCAAACGGCTCAATATCAGTTTGGATACTTTTGATCCGGAACGGTATAAAAATATTACTCGTGGCGGCAATCTCAAGCGGGTATTACAAGGTCTTGAAGCAGCAGCAGCTTTGCCCTTTGAGCAGATCAAATTAAACACTGTCGTCATTCGTGGACAAAACGATGACGAGTTAGCTGATTTTCTCCGTTATACCTTCGATCATCCGGTGAATGTCCGCTTCATCGAATTTATGCCAATTGCAGCAGATCAGGACCAGTGGGAAAAACAATATTTTGGTATCGAGAGTGTCTTTGACGTCTGTCGAGAAGAGGGCTGGGACTATGAACCTATCGAATTTGCTGGCAATGGTCCTTCAGAAAACTTCCGTATCCGGGGCGCTCGTGGTAGCTTTGGTTTGATTCATCCTGTTAGTTGCCAATTTTGCGAAGGCTGTAATCGGCTACGAGTGACAGCTGATGGATGTTTGAAATCTTGTCTGTTTTGGGATGATGAAGACAATATCCGCCCAGAAATTTCTGATTTTGCCGCTTTTTCCGAAAAAGTTCACCGAGTTTTAGCAACTAAGCCGAAAAATCATGAAATGGCTCTTGATCGCCAAGAAGAAGTCAAAGATAAGCGGCCTACTTGGCGTCATATGAGCCAGATTGGTGGGTGAATAACTCACTATTTGTTGCGGATTTTAGAGGTTCTTTACTTCTTAAAATGGGAAATCACTCGCCAGATAAGCTCAAAAAGCGGGTACATTTTTTTTCGTTGGATTTGAGAGTGAGTTTTATTGGTTCGCAAGCAGGTGTCAGCGACTGCTTGCGGGCTTTTTTCATTTATTATTGTGGAATTTAACTTTTGACTGGGTGGTGAATAGAGCCGACTTTCCGCTGAGTTGGACTATGGGAGCTTTCCTTCAAAATTATTGCCGCTTTGTGGTATCTTTTTTCGATTGACAAACACACGTAAATCAAATACAATAACACCAATCATATAAGCGACTGCTTTGAAAAGAAGAGTACCGATCATGGATTTTTACAGAGAGCTCCGTTTGGTGGAAAGGGGCATTTGAAGTGTTTGGGAAGATGGTCTTTGAGCAGACGGGTGCGAACCTTGTTAAGGAGTGATCTAAGGCAAGGACAGTGCTCGACGGGAGCGCCCGATATAGCGCCACGGTCTTGCAGGGCCAGATTCTAAACTGCTTTTGGAATCTGTGAGCTGTTGCAGTACTTGGTGAGGTTGTTGCAGTGATGCAGCAGCGAAAAAAGGTGGTCACACGATACGTCGTCCTTTCATACATTTTTGTATGGAAGGACTTTTTTTGTACCCGCGATGAGCTGACAACCACGAGAAAAATCACAATAGGAGGAGGTTTTCCTATGCCTATCAAATTGACGGAAGGTTTTCCCGCAAAGGCAGTGTTGGAAAAAGAGAATATTTTTGCCATTGATTCGAAGCGAGCTCGCAGCCAAGATATCCGTCCTTTGCGTTTGGCTATCTTGAATCTGATGCCACAAAAAATGGATACAGAAGTCCAGCTGTTGCGTTTGATTTCCCAAAGTCCACTGCAGATCGATGTGGATTTTTTGAGAATCGCGACTCATGAACATAAGCACACGAGTCTGCATCATTTGAACAAATTTTACCAGACATTTGAGGAAGTGGCAGAAAAGCGCTATGATGGGCTGATTATCACTGGTGCACCGGTGGAACAGTTGCCTTTTGAAGAAGTGGATTACTGGGACGAGTTGATAGAAATTCTAGATTGGGCCAAAAACCATACCACCAGTACGCTGCATATTTGTTGGGGGGCGCAGGCAGCCTTGTATCACCATTACGGGATTGCTAAAGTTCCCTTGGAAAAGAAATTATTCGGAATCTTTGCTAATCGCTCGGTAGGCAATCACCGTTTGATCAGAGGCTTTGATGATTATTTTTATACACCGCAATCTCGTTATACCAGCGTAGATGAGCAGCAATTGGCTGAGTGTGAGCAGTTGAAGGTGATTGCTCGCAATCCTGAGATTGGCTCTACCATGATTGTCAGTCGCGACCACCGGGAAGTTTATGTTATGGGACATTTTGAATATGCGACTGAAACCCTGAAGAAAGAATATTTTCGTGATCAAGATCGTGGGCTGGCTACAGAACTACCGGAAAATTATTTCCAATACAATTACCCTACAGACAGCATTCGTAATACTTGGCGGGGACACGCCTATCTTTTTTTCCACAATTGGTTGAATGATGTCTACCAGGTAACACCCTATGCAATCCAGGAGGTAGGTAGCAAATTAACGCTGCCAGAACTAGAAAAGCTTCCAGACAGCTGAAACTGTGACAAATGGAAGTACCGGTAAGAAAAAGTAAGAATAAAGGAATATCTGGGGCAGGAAAACTTGCCCGAGAGGAACCAGGGAAATGGCGATTGGACACCGCCAAAAACAAGTGATTGCCTGGACAGCAGTCACTAATGTCACCCGCAGTGGCGATAAAAATAACCTGTCTTCTAGAGATTAGCAGGCAGACTTATACACAGCAAGATAAAGGATGACTGAGGAAAGAAGTGGAAGTTATGGACATACAGACATTTATCGAAACTTACGCAGTGGCGCGCAAAGGCAGTGACTGCCTCAAATGGGACGCGCTGCAGGAACGTTTCGGTGCAGAAGATCTGCTGCCTTTATGGGTGGCGGATATGGATTTCAAAGCGCCGCCGGCTGTTGAAAAAGCCCTCATTCAGCGCGTTCGTCAAGGAGCTTTTGGCTACTCACAAAATCTACCAGATTATTTTTCAGCTTTTGCTGCTTGGCAGAAAAAGCGTCACGGAATCACCCTTGAGTCGAATTGGCTGCGTTTTTCAAAAGGGGTGGTGGAATCCATTTATCATCTGATTCAAATTTTTACGGCTCCCGGCGATGGTGTTTTGATCCAGCCACCAGTTTATTATCCTTTTTTTAATGCTGTTCGAGAAACTGGTCGCAAGCTAGTAGAAAATCAATTGGTGCAGTCAGCAGACGGCAGTTGGCAAGTGGATTTGGCAGCTTTTGAAAAACAGTTGGCCACTGGCAATGTTCGGTTGTTTCTGCTTTGTTCCCCTCACAATCCAGTGGGACGAATTTGGCGGGAAGCAGAGCTGCAAGCACTGTTTGCACTTTGTGAAAAATACGATGTCTTAATCTTAGCTGACGAGATTCATCAAGACTTTGATTTCAGCGAAACAGGGTTTGTTTCTGCGTTGCAGGTAGCAGAAGGCCATTTTCAAGAAAGATTAGTCGTCGTCAATGCCCCATCAAAAACTTTCAATTTGGCCAGTCTGCTTCATGGGCATATTCTTATTCCAAATCATGAGTTGCGGGAATGCTTTGATCAGAAAATCAAACCCTTGAGTCAGTCAGAAAACAATCTTTTGGGGCAAATAGCCGGTGCAGCAGCCTATCGTGATGGGGAAGACTGGTTTGACGCCGTAAAACAAGTGATTTGGGAAAACTACCGCTATTTGCGAGATTATCTGGTCAAAACAACACCTAAAATTCAGGTGAGCCAGTTGGAAGGAAGTTACCTCGTTTGGTTAGATCTCAGTGGACTCGGTCTTACTGATGCCCAAACGGTCGAAAAATTCATCAAAGAAGACTGCCAGCTGGCGGTGGATTTTGGCAGTTGGTTCAGCGCCGAAAGTAGTTCTTTCATCCGTTTGAATCTGGCTTGTTCACCAGCTGTGATCAAACAGGCGTGTGACCGTTTAGCAACAGGAGCTTTAAAGCGACAACTGTCTGCAAAGAGGCAAATCAAGTGAGAAGCAAGGGATAAAAGCACTTCATTTGCAGGAGCGGTATCTTTTTAGAAAAGGCAACCAGCTGATGGGATTACAAAAAGGCAAAAACCGCTAGCTGCCGACAACCTACATGAAATTGAAAGAAGGAATTTTCCATGACCAAAGAAAAAGTGACGACCTTTTTAGCGCAAATCGGTAATCAAAAAGATCCTTATACTGGAGCAATTTCTGCACCAATTCATCTTTCTACAACGTATTCCCACCCGCATCTGGGGCAATCGACAGGTTTTGATTATACCCGCACAAAAAATCCAACTCGTTCAATCTTGGAAGAAGCACTGGCAAAGTTGGAAGAAGGCAGCTTAGCCGTAGCGACGAGTTCTGGAATGGCAGCAATCCAACTAGTCTTGGGACTGTTGCCACAAGGTGCGCATATTTTGGCGGGACGTGATCTTTACGGCGGCAGTTATCGGTATTTCAACTTTTTAGAAGAACAGGGAGTTGCTACCTTCGCTTATTTTGACAGCCAGGAGGAATTTGAGACTCTGTTAGCAGATACCCCAGAAGTAGCAGCGATCTTTTTAGAGACCCCCACCAATCCTTTGATGCACGAGTTTGATATTGAAACGATAGCTGACAAGACCCATGAGCACGGGGCGCGTTTGATTGTGGACAACACATTTTTAACCCCACTTAGACAAAAGCCGCTGACATTAGGTGCAGACTTTGTCGTTCATTCCGGTACAAAATTTTTGTCTGGTCACAATGATTTATTAGCAGGAGTGGCTGTGGCTAAAAGTCAAGAGGATGGGGAGAAACTCTCTTGGCTAGCCAATACGACAGGTGGTACGTTGGCACCTTTTGATTCGTGGCTGTTTATCCGCAGCTTAAAGACACTGTCACTGCGCTTGGAGCGACAAGAGGAGAATGCCGGAAAATTGGCTGCACAGCTTCGAAAGCTTCCTCAGGTGACGGAAGTTCTTTATCCGGGAATCGGAGGGATGATTAGTCTGCGGGTTACTGATCCCCAAAAAATTCCAGCCTTTCTTGAAAGTTTGGAGCTGTTCACTTTCGCAGAGAGTCTGGGGGGCGTAGAAAGTTTGGTGACTTACCCCACAACTCAGACCCACGGCGATATTCCGGTAGCAGTACGGGAAGCCTATGGACTGACACCAGATTTGTTGCGACTGTCGATTGGAATTGAGGATGCAGAAGATCTCTTGGCCGACTTGGTTCAGGCCTTGGAAGTATTTCCCACGGCCAAGACTCTTTAAGAAACGCGGTAAATCAGATACCAACAAGAGGTTCAACAAAATCTTTTACTGACAAATAGCTGCAGCCAGGGGAACTAAAGCAATGTTTGGATGCAGTCGGCAGCATGCGCAATAATTTTTTATAAAAAATCTGCTTTTTGTGGTCTAGACGTTTGCCAGCTATGCTAGATGGTGCTATAATCGGACTATACCAAATACAAGAAAGCAGGGCTGAGCATGGAAATCATCCGCGTGAAAAATGCTGAAGAAGGCGGCAAAAAGGCATTTGAATTGATCAAAGAAGGTATGGCAAACGGCGTAAAAACACTAGGACTGGCAACAGGCAGTACTCCGATTCCATTGTATAATGAAATGACAACAAGCGATCTGGACTTTTCTGAGATGACCTCTGTCAACTTAGATGAATATGTAGGTTTAGGCGGCGACGACGAACAAAGCTACCGTCATTTTATGAACACGAACTTATTTGATAAAAAGCCTTTCAAAGCTACTTATGTACCAAATGGCAAAGCGGCAGATTTGGCAGCTGAATGTGGTCGCTATGATGAAGTCATTGCTTCTAACCCAGTAGATATCCAAATCTTGGGTATCGGCGTGAACGGTCACATTGGGTTTAACGAACCTGGTGCTGACTTAGAAGGCAAAACAGCTGTCGTAGAATTGACAGAATCAACAATTGAAGCCAATAAACGTTTCTTTGACAAAGTTGAAGATGTGCCGACACGAGCGATCTCTATGGGAATCGGCTCTATCATGCAAGGAAAACAACTGATCTTGATGGCCTTTGGTGAAAACAAAGCAGATGCAATCAAAGGAACAGTTGATGGACCAGTAACAAACCATCTACCAGCTTCTGTTTTACAAAATCATCCCAATGCAATCATTATCGTGGATGATGCAGCAGCTTCAAAATTATAAAAAAAAGACCGGAAGTAGCGTCCGAATGACGCCACTTTCGGTCTTTCTTTTTACCAAATTTAGAATCAGCGGCAAACACGATTAGCACTACTCAGAAAAGTACCTGCCACAAATAGGCCAGTCCCAATGTTAAGAGGCCGCTGAAAAAGTTGACGGTATCATTGTTGAAGCCGATAATACCACTGATTTTTTGCGTAGCTGCCCCATGATGCTGCTTTTTTTCGGTAATCCGGCCGCAAATTTGACAACGGTATTTTTGTTGCAGTGTTGCTCCTAATAAGCTGTCAATCCATGTGGCAGCAAACCCACAAAGGGCCGGTAACCAGAAGGTGAGTCCGTTGGTCATTTGTGGAAATAGCCGCTGATTAGGCAACCACCAGGCAGCGGCAATTATTCCGGCCGCTGCTATTCCAGCGCAAGTTCCTAACAAGCTGACACCACCAGATAGACCGGCTGCTAAAGGACGTCCTGTCAGTAGTGAACGAGGCGGTCGTCGGGAAAGCACACCAATCTCAGATGACCAAGTATCAGCAGCAGCACCAGCAATTACAGCAATTTGACAATATACGAGACGAGGATCACCGCCGGCTAGTTGTTGCCAAAGTAATGCAATTAACAAAGGGCCACAGTTTGCAACCACCTGCCAACCATCTCGAGCATGACTTTTTGCAATACGTTCATCGGAATCAGCAAGCTGCCCACCAGTGGTCAAAGCTGTTACCTGTGATGGAGCTTTCCGAAAGTACTTTTTCAATCCTTGGACTAGATAACTCATAGCAAAAAACAGAGCTAGATAACCTGCCATCACCGGTGAAAGAGCAAAAATAGCTGTGCCCATCACAAGTAAGAGCAGGGCCCCAGAAACATCTAGCCAATCACAAGCCAGACTGAAGACAGCAAGCAAACTACAGCCAATCAACCCTATCACAGCTAGGTAAAATGTGATCATCGGTTTTTCTCCTCGTTTCATTGATAAAGTAAAGGTAAAACTAGCATCAGCCAGCGAGCCCTCATTTTACTGCAACAACCCATCGGTAACAAGGCCTGGATGGAATTTGCCAATAATTTGCCGATTTTTTACAGTGTTCGATCAAAGGCTTTGAGCAGTGGCTGTAATTGAAATTTCAAATAAGAGGAAGTCTTGCTTGATTTGTTTCATTCCAGCACATAAAAAGGATACCAAAGCAAAAAGACGCTTTTATAGCTATCAATTGATAATTTAACAAAAAAGCCAACCAGCAGTAGAATTATCCACACTACTGCTGGTTGGCTAAAAGTCGGTGTTGGGAAATTTGCAAATTACTTACATACCGATAAGATAATCATCATCTTGCATTGCTTCTACGGTTCCCAATAGATAACCATTACCCACTTGTGAAAAGAAATCGTGGTTTGATGTTCCGGTGGAGATCCCGTTCATGACAATTGGATTGACATCATCAGCAGTGTCGGGAAACAGTGGGTCTTGACCGAGGTTCATCAAGGCCTTATTGGCATTGTAACGCAAAAAGGTTTTAACTTCTTCTGTCCAGCCAATTCCGTCATAAAGTTCTTCGGTGTAACGCTCTTCGTTTTCATATAATTCGTAAAGTAAGTCGTACATCCAATCTTTCAACTGTCCTTGCTCTGCTTCAGGCAGTTCATTGAATCCTAACTGGAATTTATAGCCGATATACGTGCCGTGGACACTTTCATCGCGAATAATCAGCTTGATAATTTCTGCTACATTGGCCAGCTTGTTGTTGCCAAGATAATACAGTGGGGTATAAAAACCTGAATAAAATAAGAAGGTTTCCAAAAAGACGCTGGCAATCTTTTTTTCTAAAGGCGTGCCGTTTTTGTAAATTTCATTGATCCGTTCGGCTTTTTTCTGGAGAAATTCATTGGTATTGGTCCAGGCAAAAATTTCTTCGATTTCAGCAGTGGTGTTCAATGTTGAAAAAATCGAGGAATAGCTTTTTGCGTGGACAGATTCCATGAATTGAATGTTGTTGAGGACGGCTTCTTCGTGGGGCGTGCGAACGTCTTTGCGGAGCTGATCCATCCCGCTTTCTGATTGCACCGTATCCAACAAGGTCAAACCACCGAAAACTTTGCCGACCAGGTCTTTTTCCGCAGGAGTCAGCTTGCGCCAATCGTCAAGGTCGTTGGATAAAGGAATCCGAGTATCCAGCCAGAATTGCTCCGTCAGTTTTTCCCATGTCGATTTGTCGATGATGTCTTCGATCTCGTTCCAGTTGATCGCTTCATAATAGGTATTGGTCATAATCGTTCCTCCATTGTTCTTTGTTGGGGACCAAGAAGAGCTGTCCGCAACAAGCTGCTGACAATCGTGTTCAAAATACGTCAAATGAAAATCGCAAACAGCTCGTCGCGGAGGGCTAATTCAAACTTTAAAAAATCAGATGACACAGCTTTCGCACTGGTTGGAGCCGATTTCTTCATTGTCGTCAGTAAAGGTGCGGACATAATAAATGGATTTGATGCCTTTGTTAAACGCATAGTGACGCAGAATATTTAAATCACGAGTGGTTTGCTTGTTCGTGTCTGTCTTCCATTCGTAAAGACCCGCAGGAATTTCTGAACGCATGAACAAGGTCAAACTCATTCCTTGATCGATGTGTTTTTGAGCTGCGGCATAAACGTCAATCACTTTGCGCATATCCATGTCATAAGCAGACTTGTAATAAGGCAAGGTATCGTTGGACAGGTAGGCTGCAGGATAATAGATCTTACCGATTTTTTTCTCTTGGCGTTCCTCAATCATACGAGTGATTGGGTGCAGACTGGCGCTGGTATCATTGATATAAGAAATCGAACCGTTGGGTGCAACCGCCAAGCGATTTTGGTGATATAACCCATCTTTTGCGACGGCTTTTTGCAATTTGCGCCAATCTGCAGCCGTCGGAATGAAAATCCCGGCAAAAAGTTCTTTGACTTTTTGTGAACGAGGGACATGTTGACCGGCTGTATAGTCGGCAAAATAGCTGCCGTCTGCATAAGCTGATTTTTCAAAGCCGTCAAAAACAATCCCCCGCTCCCGAGCAATCAGATTGGATTCTGTCAATGTCCAATAGTTTAACAGCATAAAGTAGATATCGGTGAATTCAATAGACTCAGCCGAGCCGTATTCCATGTGGTTTTTAGCAAAATACGTGTGTAGGCCCATCGCGCCCAATCCGATGGTGTGGGCTTCCTGATTGCCTTTTTCAATAGAAGGAACCACGTCAATGTGGGAATGATCTGTCACGTAAGTCAGCGCTCGAGTCATGGCTTTAACGGAGCGGCCAAAGTCAGGACTAGCCATCAAATTCACGATATTGGTGGAACCCAGATTGCAGCTGATATCAGTGCCTAAAACCTCATATTCCTGCTTGCCATTGATGAGTGAGGGTTTTTGCACCTGTAAAATCTCAGAGCAGAGGTTACTCATGATAATCTTGCCGTCAATTGGATTGGCCCTGTTTGCGGTGTCGATGTTGACGATATAAGGGTAGCCGGATTCTTGTTGCAGTTTGGAAATTTCGTTTTCCAAATCCCGGGCTTTAATCTTCGTTTTTTTGATTCGAGGATCGGCCACCAGCTTGTCATATTCAGCAGTGATATCCAGATAAGAAAACGGCATTCCGTAGACCCGCTCTACGCTGTAAGGAGAAAATAGGTACATATCTTCGTTTTTGCGGGCAAGTTCATAGAATTTGTCCGGGACGATGACACCTAAAGACAAGGTTTTGACCCGAATCTTTTCATCGGCATTTTCCTTTTTCGCTGACAGGAAGTTAATAATATCTGGGTGGAAAACGTTCAAGTAGACGACGCCTGCTCCTTGTCGTTGCCCCAATTGGTTGGAATAGCTGAAGCTGTCTTCAAAAAGCTTCATGACTGGCATCACGCCGCTGGCTGCCCCTTCGTAACCCTTAATAGGAGCGCCTGCTTCCCGCAGATTACTCAATGTAATACCGACACCACCACCGATACGAGAAAGCTGCAAAGCACTGTTAATTCCACGACCAATAGCGTTCATGTCGTCTGTGATTTGAATCAGAAAACAAGAAACCAGTTCACCACGACGTTTACGGCCAGCATTCAGAAAAGAAGGGGTTGCCGGTTGGTAGCGTTGGTGAATCATCTCATCTGCCAATTGCAGCGCCAGCTCTTCGTTGCCTTCTGCAAAATAAAGGGCATTGACGGCGACGCGATCTTCGTAGCTTTCCAAATAATACTCTCCGTCATTGGTCTTCAAAGCGTATTGCGAATAGTACTTGTAAGCTGCCATAAACGACTTGAAGCGAAAGTTTTGAGCGGTTAAAAAATCATACAATTTTTCCAAAAATGCCGGAGTATACTGCTGCAAAAATTCAGCCTCTAAGTAGTCCTGGGCTACCAGATAAGCCAGCTTTTCATGGATATCTTTAAAGACCATTGTATTGGGAATGACATTTTCTTCAAAAAAGGCTGCCAAAGCTTCTTGGTCTTTGTTCAATGGAATCTGTCCGTGTACCGGGCGGTTGATCTCATTATTCAATTTATAATAGCTGACATCTTGCAATGTTTTTAAACTCATAGGGATCCTCCTCATTGAAACTGTGATTGCGGCCACCGCAGTTCAAGCTGGTGGGCGGTAAAAAAGGACTTGCCGACCCTGGTGGCTGGCAAATCCAAAGTGCCGAAAGTTCGTGTTTGGCATGTGTGTTAAGAAGCCAATTGGCGCAATTGATCCGGGCGGAAACCGACGATTGCAGATTCCGCACCCAAGATCACAGGAACAGTTTGAAAACCCTCCGCCTTCAAGCGGTCTACCGCCTCGGGGTGTTCGTCAATATTGATTTCAGTAAAGGCAATCTCGTTCTCTGTCAGGAAACGTTTCGCCATCTTACATTGCATGCAGTTATTTTTTGAGTAAAGGGTAATGTTCATCTGCTGATCCTCCATGTCTTCTGTTGGTATTTTCAGTATAGCGGATGACTGTAGTAAGTCAACGGTTTTGCTTTGCTCAGACACAAGATATAGTATTCGAGATTGTTATCAGTCACTACAGGTTGTGTTTGTCTGTAGGAGTATTGAGAGGTAAAAAATCATGGAATCGGTTCTTTTCGTCGAAAAATCAGTAGAAATTGAAAAGAATTATTTTGACTTTAATCAGTGACCAATTTTTAACTACCTGTTATCTCCATCAGACAGTTATAAGAAACAATCCTGCCAGCAAAGGGTCTTTTCGCCAATCATTCAAAGAAGTTGGAATACTGCCAGCTTGTTTTAACACTTACGGGATTTTTTTGAAAAATGCTGCTGAAGGGCTTTGTAAAATGAAAACGAAGTATCCGCTTTCATTCAATTAATTCCTGCGTTTTGAAGAGTTTACAACAAAGGTTCAAACAAAAAAAGTTTTCCATGTGAATTTTATTACAAATTGCAAAATCTCGTTGACTTACAAGGGAAATCCCTTTATTCTCAGAAGTAGAAAAGCATTGAGAATAATTCTCATTCGCAACGGGGAATTGCGAATGAGTCCAATAAAGTGAAAGTCGGGGGAACTATCATGGGGAATCTAACAGAAGCAATACCGCACAAAAATTATCAGGTAACCAGCATTCCTGAAGAGCCGCAAATTAAGCAACATTTGCAAAATTTGGGGCTGATTCCAGGCAGTGAAGTCATCTTGCTAAAGACGCAAGGGAAAAACGGCATCGTTCTTTTGCACAATAGCCGCATTGCTTTGGATCAAAGTATTCTTGAAAAAATCCTCGTAACGGATGCTCAGACGGAAAAAGAAATCCTTTCTCTAGATCAATTAGCCGTGGGAGATAACGGCAAAGTGGTCTCAGTCTTCGGTGAAGGTGCAGTGAAACGTCGTTTGATGGACATGGGGCTCACAAAGAATGTGCAAGTTACCGTTAAAAAATTGGCGCCATTAGGAGATCCTATCGAACTGTCTTTGCGGGGGTACTCCCTTTCTCTGCGTAAAAATGAAGCGGAGTATATTTTAGTAGAGAAGGAGGCCGCGGCATCATGATGAAAAAAAGACAGCTGCAGATTGCACTGGCAGGTAATCCCAACAGTGGAAAGACCAGCACTTTCAATAATCTAACCGGCTCTTTGCAATACGTGGGGAACTGGCCGGGTGTAACAGTGGAGCGTAAAAGCGGCAAACTGAAAAAAGACAAGAATATTACTATTCAGGATTTGCCTGGGATTTATTCCATGTCTCCTTATACACCTGAAGAAGTCGTTTCTCGTGACTACCTGTTGAGTGGTCAACCAGATGCCATTTTGAATGTTATCGACGGCTCCAATATTGAACGCAACCTTTACCTGTCCACTCAGTTGATGGAATTGGGGTTACCGATGGTAGTCGGGGTCAATATGATGGATATCGTCAAAAAGTCCGGTAAACGTATCAATCTGGAAAAATTAGCTTATGGATTGGGTGTTGAAGTTGTCGGGATGAGCGCACTTAAAAAACAAGGGCTGGATCAGGCGATTCAAAAGACTGTGGAAACTGCCGAAGCCGCGCAACTGCCTCATTATCCTTCTTATGATGATCGTTTAGAAGCTTCTATTTCTGAAATCATTGACGTTTTAGGTAACACAGTACCGGAAAAGCAAGCCCGTTATTATGCCTTGAAGCTTTTTGAAAAGGATTCGCTTGCCCAAGCACAATTGGATCTTTCCAAAATTCAGCAAAAAGACATTGCTGAAATTATCGCCATTACAGAAAAAATCTTTGGTGACACCAGCGATGCAATCTTAGTTAATGAGCGTTATGAGTTTATTGCCCGCTTGATGAAGCTATGTATGACTGACGAAGGGGATCTGCGACTGTCGGTTTCTGACCGAATCGATCAGGTGGTCACAAACCGGATTTTGGCACTGCCGATTTTTGCCTTGGTGATGTGGGGTGTGTATTATATCTCCATTCAAACGATTGGGGTAATGGGAACCGACTGGGTCAATGATGTGTTGTTCGGGGAACTGGTTCCCAATCATGTGGCGGGCTGGCTTGAGGCAGGCAATGTTGCTCCTTGGATGCAAGATCTCTTGTTGAACGGGATCATTGCCGGTGTCGGCGCGGTAATTGGTTTCTTACCACAGCTGTTGGTTTTGTTCTTCTGTTTGGCTCTTTTAGAAGACTGCGGGTATATGTCACGAATCGCCTTTGTCATGGACCGAATTTTCCGTAAGTTTGGCTTGTCAGGAAAATCATTCATTCCTATGCTGATTGCTACTGGCTGTGGGGTTCCCGGAGTCATGGCCAGTCGTACTATTGAAAATGAAAAAGACCGGCGCATGACGGCTATGATTACGACCTTTATGCCTTGTGGTGCCAAACTTCCTATCATCGCATTGATTACCGGTGCCTTTTTCCCTGAAGCTAGTTGGGTAGCTCCCTCTGCTTATTTCGTCGGAATCGCAGCTATCGTGTTGTCAGGCATTGCGTTGAAAAAGACGCGTTTGTTTTCTGGTGATCCGGCGCCATTTATTATGGAATTGCCGGCGTACCACCTGCCACAAATTCGTGGCGTCTTTCATCAGGTGGCTGATCGTGGGATGGCCTTTGTCAAAAATGCGGCAACGATTATTTTCGTTTCCAGTATCGTGATCTGGTTTACTTCTACCCACAGCTTTACGTTCCAGAGTGTGAGTGAAGACGGCAGTATTCTGGCTGCCTTTGGTCGTTTGATTGCACCACTGTTTGCGCCACTAGGCTGGGGCAATTGGCGAGAAACCGTTGGAGCTATCACCGGTTTGATCGCCAAAGAGAATGTTATCGGAACTTTTGGTGTCCTGTATGGTGGACTGGACGAAGTGGCAGAAAATGGCGCAGAAATCTGGGGCGCCTTATCAGTTGCTCTGACACCGGTAGCTGCCTATTCTTTCTTGACCTTCAACTTGCTTTGCGCACCGTGTTTTGCAGCAATCGGGGCTATTCATCGGGAAATGGGCGATATCAAGTGGACCATGCGAGCAGTCGGATACCAATGCGGGCTAGCTTATGGAGTCAGCTTGGTGATTTATCAATTCGGACATATCATCTTTGAAAACGGCACAGTTGGTATCGGAACCTTTGCAGCAGCAGCTGTTTTGGCCTTTATGATTTGGGCGGTTCTTCGTAAAGTTGATGTGAAGAAAGCTGACGGGTTTGTTTTGACATTGCCGGACGCTGTTGTAAAAGAAGGAGCGAAATAATATGTTTTGGACTATTGTTTTGAGCATTGCAATTTTTGGAGGTGCCGGGTGGGTCGTTTTCAACAAAGTCACCGGTCGTTCGTCAAAATGTGAAGAGTGTAATTGCGGCTGTAGTGTCAAAGACAACAAGTTGATGCAGCAACAAAACGCTTCAAAAAATTGAACATTGTTAAAAAGGCTGTGACAATCAACTAGTCACCGTCCTTCAAAGCGAACCTTACCAAACGTGAGTCCACAAAAGCCAAGTCCCTTCCATTGTTTAATGGAAGGGACTTGGCTTTTTAATTTAAAAAATTTAAACACAGACTTCTCTTTAAAACTGGGGGAGTGTTCTTGCTGGGGCTTTGACACGAGGGTTGTCGTATCTATTTTCTTGCATATAGTTGCTTGCTCAGTTGATGAAACCCATCAGACACAATAAGAACATGGTTGTGGTAACAATAGCAATCATAATTAATTCCAACTGTGTCGGTGTAGCGGCTAATTTTGATGGATTTCCTTGGATAACCGCAGTGTTTGGCCAATGGGTGGTAATGTATTTTTCATAAGGCATGGCCTGGGGTGTCAATGCGACAGTGACATCTTGGGAATTTTCAGCTAATTTCTTCTTCAATTCATCAAAGGTCACCACAGTCCAGTAAATGGTGGGATAGTCTCGCATCAATTGACGTAGGCTTTCATTGCTAAATGCTGCCTGGCGCTTTTCTGAGGGGAGCCCGCGGACCGTAAGCTTGGGGCCTTGTGCCACCAGATAACCGGTGGTCCGACCCAATACCATTCCCTTAGGTGCCATCATGTAAAGAAATTCATCCCGATCAGGAATTATGATCTTTAACTGCGGATTCAGATCCTTCAGTGTTTTGGCAAATCGCTCTGAGACTGGGGGCAGTGCGGCAGCTTGATAAAGGGTGAGATCAATTTTTTTCAAATCATAACCAGGAACAATCTCCCATTCATATGCCGGATAGGTGACTTTCAAATAATTCATAAGGCGAGGCAGGTACTGCTGGTCTTGCCAAGTCCATTGCAGCGCATTGTTCTGCTGGCGGCTAATGGTAACGACGATGCCTTTCATAAAAAACTCCTCCTCTGGTGATGAATGTGAAACTTACGGATTGATATAACCTTGAAATCCTATCGCTGCCAAGATCATCATATAAGTGAGGGCCCACAAGATAATCGCTGGGTCATACATATTTTCACCTTGACCATACACATTGGCTCCGCGGTTAGTTTTTATCAGGTAGCGCCAGGTTTGGATAAAGCATAGAAGGCTGTAAAAAAGAGGAATCAAAAAGCCTGATGGTTGAAAAATAATCTGGCAGATCAATGCGGTCAAAGATAAAAAGACAAAACTAGTGAGAAAGCGGTGAGCAATGAAAAATTTTGGTTTTTGTTTGTCCGGCAGCTTCTGATCCTGCAAAAGCTCATCTAAGGAAAGGTGATAGAGCTCACTGAGCAGGATCAGGTTTTCAATATCCGGCTGTCCTTTGCCATTTTCCCAGTTGGAAACACTCTGACGAGAGACAAAAATAGCTTGGGCCAACTCTTCTTGAGTCAATTGGTGTTCTAAGCGTAATTCTTTTAAGTGACGACTGATATCCATAATGAAGCACCTGCTTTCTTGAGTTCAAGTTCGAAAATACTGGCAATGGTTAGACTTTTAGTCAATGAGAGGTAAACCTGACTGAGAACAACAAAACGATGGAAAAAAGAATTTTGCTCAGGTACCTCTGATACATTCATCATAGCAGAGCTTGAGTAAAACTGAACTGATTTCTGGAATATTTCAGTGTCAAAATCAGTTGACATGGCTTTAGAGCGGGCTTTTTTGCTGCTGGATATGCTATAGTGAATGAGAGAAAACGTCCGGTTTACTATAAATCGGAATATGTTGGAGGAACCTGTTTATGAAAAAAATCATCGTTGCCATCACCGGAGCATCCGGCTCAGTCTATGCAGTGGACTTGTTGAAAAAATTGAAAAGTCGTCCCGATGTGGAAGTCCATGGAGTAGTGAGTCGCTGGGCCTGGGAAAATCTTCGTTTGGAGACGTCATTGACGCAAGAAGAAGTCATTGCCTTGATGGACGTCTATTATGAGGAAGAAAACCTAGGTGCTACAATTGCCAGTGGTTCTTTTCTTACTGACGGCATGGTTATTGTGCCGGCCAGCATGAAGACGGTAGCGGGAATTGCCCACGGTTTTTCAGAGACCTTGATTGGACGAGCGGCGGATGTCATCTTGAAAGAGCAGCGACGTCTGGTGATTGTCCCCCGGGAAACGCCGCTGAGTGTGATCCATTTGGAAAACCTTACTAAACTGGCGCGTCTGGGAGTAGTCATTGCGCCACCGATGCCGGCTTTTTACACACAGCCTCAGACGATTTCTGACCTGGTAAATCGTCAGACTGATCGGCTGCTGGATTTATTGGGATTGCCACAAGCCGATGCTGTGCGCTGGCAGGGGGAGGAAAAATGACGTTTTTACGAAAAGAATTTATGACGACTCAGGCAGAGTATACAATGGAAGCAGAAGTGACGATTATCAACGAAGATCTTGTGGTGCTCTTGACTGGTGGAGATGTCCCACATGTGGGAACTGTGACTGAAACGCTGGCTGAAGGGGTGCAGGTAAGCATATCGGCTACTAATTTTGAGTCCGAGTTTTACGCTTCGAAAAAGACGGCTACTGATTACGGTACTCTACGTTTTCCCAGTCATTCTGGACGCTTTCATAAAGACGATGTATTGGCGGAATCTTTTTTGAAAGCACTGTCCTTAGCACCAGAAAAAAAAGCTGTTGTCATCGCCGGTGTGCATGTGGACGGCATCACAAAAGAGCAGATTGCAGTTTCCTATCAAATGGCAGCCGCACTGGGGACGCAGGCGAAAAACTGGCTGACAACAGTGGCTCCTGAGACTCGTGCCCCTCGCTATTACGATTGAAAAGTAGGCACAAATGGCCTTAAAAAACCTTAACAAAAAGGGGCGATGTCAATAAAGGCGATCGTCCCTTTTTAATGAGCTCTTTTTAAAAACAGCATAAAAAGGCAAAACGCTTTCTGATAAGCGGGACTTGAGTTTGCAGCAGAAGTAACAAAAAGAAAGTTTTATTTTAGCAAGTTAGCTTTTGTCACAGCCGTTTTTGCTTGAATTAAATAATGGTGAAAAGCAGCACAGACATTTTATTTTTCGGTGGGTTAGTGTTAGAATAAGCATGTTTGTTTTTGTGATACAAACTACAAAGACTGCTGTAATGTTGAGCGCGTCCTTAAAGACGACTCAAAAGGAGAACAATACAAATGAGCACTGTTTTCAGACGGCCGTTGTTTGAGCGAATAGTGCGACGTATTCATATAGAAGGGAACTGTTTATGGCTTATAAAAATCTGCAAGAATTTATCCGCAGGCTGGAGAAAGATGGGGAATTGAAACGAGTCAAGTCACCGGTCTCAGCTGAATTGGAAATTACTGAAATCACTGATCGTGTGTCAAAAGCCCACGGACCAGCCTTGTTGTTTGAAAATGTAGTTGGTTCAGAATTTCCGGTACTAATCAATGCGATGGGGTCAGAAGAACGAATGGCATTGGGACTAGGCGTCGACAACTTGAACGAAGTCGGTGAACAGATCGCAGACTTGATCAATATGGCCAATTATGCCGGTTGGCTCAAAAGTGCGGCACAACTGCCGAAACTATCGCGGATGGCGGCGGTTTTTCCTATTAAAGTGAAAAACGGCGCTTGCCAAGAAGTGGTGATGACCGACCCTGATCTGACAAAACTGCCTATTTTGCAATGTTGGCCACAAGATGGCGGGCCATTTATCACCTTACCGCTAGTGATGACAAAAGACCCAGACACCGGTCAGCAAAACACTGGCATGTATCGGATGCAAGTATATGATAAAAAAACGACCGGGATGCATTGGCACTGGCACAAAGATGGTCGGGAAATCTATGAAAAGTATCGCAAATTAGGGGGCAAAATGCCGGTTTCAGTTGCCCTTGGTGGCGATCCTGCAATCACTTATGCAGCCACCGCACCCTTGCCGAAAATGATTGATGAAATGATGTTGGCGGGCTTTTTGCGCAAGCGACCGGTGAAAATGGTCAAATCCATCACAAATGATATCTATGTGCCGGCAGAATCTGAGTTTGTCATTGAAGGCTATGTGGATGTGACAGAGCCATTGCGAGAAGAAGGGCCTTTTGGAGATCATACAGGTTATTATTCTTTAGAAGACATGTACCCGGTATTTCATGTGACTGCCATCACCCACAAAAAGAATGCCGTGTATCCTACAACGATTGTCGGGCAGCCGCCGATGGAAGATGATTACATGGGATTGGCTACCGAGCGGGTCTTTTTACCTTTGCTGAGGATGATGGCACCTGAAATCGTGGATCTGGCCATGCCTTTTGAAGGAGTCTTTCACAACTGTGTGATTGTTTCTATTAAGAAAAAATTCCCTTATCACGCCCACAAGGTGATGAATACTTGCTGGGGAATGGGCCAGATGATGTATACCAAGATGATTGTTGTAGTAGAAGAAGATGTCGATCCTCACGATTTCTCCAAAGTTGCGTGGAAAGTCTTCAATAATATTGACGCCAAACGTGACCTGGTCATGAACGAAGGGCCGCTGGATGCCTTAGATCATTCCTCGCCAAATGCCTTTTTTGGCACACGCTTGGGAATCGATGCTACTCGGAAATGGCCCGAAGAAGGACATACCCGTCCTTGGCCAGACGATGTAACGATGGATGAGACAACGAAAAACAAAGTGACGAAACGGTGGGCTGAATATGGCCTGGATTAAAAAGTTAGGACAAAAACTGCATGCATACGGTGTGTTGGTGATGTTCCAACACACGATTTTTTCCTTTTCTTTTGGAATTGTCTCGCTGCTCTTGGCTTCTAACGGTCAATTTCACTGGCGTAAGATTCTCTTATTAGTCATCGGCCTTTTGGCGGCTAGAACTGGCGCTAATGCAATCAATCGAGTAATTGATGCTGACATCGATCAGGCCAATCCTCGAACAGCGGTGCGACAGATTCCGCAAGGGAAAATGAGTAAAAAAGAAGCGCTGTGGTTTGCGATTGCCTGCTTTATAGTCACAGTGATTGTGGCGGGCCTTTTGGGACCAGTGACACTGGCATTGTCGCCTATTGCATTGTTCTTTATGGTCTTCTACTCTTACACAAAGCGTTTTACGGCATTGTGCCACCTGGTATTGGGTTTCACTTGCGCTATGGCGCCGGCGGGAGCTTGGATTGCCATTACCAACAGTTTCTCTTGGACAGCCTTCTTTTTGTCCGGAGCCAATATGCTGTGGGTCGCAGGTTTTGATATTATTTATGGTTCACAAGATGTGGCGTTTGACCGCAGTCACGGCATCCATTCGATTCCAGCAGCTGTGGGTGTCAGAAATGGACTCTTGATTGCACGATTCTTTCATGTCATCACTTTTGGCTGTCTGGTGCTGGCAGGGATTGTGACACCGCAATTTGGCTGGATTTATTTTGTTGGCTTGGTGGTTATCGGTAGTTTACTAATCGTAGAACACAAAGTTGTGCGGCCGGACCATTTGGCACATGCAGAAATTGCTTCATACAATGTCAATGAAATCGTCAGCCTGGTCTTTTTGGTTGCCGGGGTGTTGGATGTGTTTTTATAACTTCTTGATTTATGGGTTTAACGGAAATTTGGAAATGTGGACAAAAGAATGTAAAGAAAAGGGGATTTATACAGTAATGAAAAAATGGACAAAAGCATTGGGAATTTTAACATTGGCAGTCGTGACGCTGGCGGCTTGCGGCAGTGGCGATAAAGAAAGCGACAAAACCGGAGTATCCAGCAGCGCTAAAGAAAACGAAGTCACTACTTTGACATTAGGTGTTATGCCTTCTACCGATAACATTCCATTGATTTTAGCCCATGAAAAAGGCTTTGATAAAAAACACGGTGTTGAAATCAAGCTGGAAAACTTCAAAGCAGCCAAAGACCGTGACGCAGCTTTCCAAGCCGGCAAAGTCGATGGTGTTTCTACTGACTTAGTGGCGATTGCTATTTATCAAGAAGCTGGCATGGATGTAAAAATCACAGGAAATACTTATGGCCAATTTGATTTGGTAACCGGTGACGACAGTATCCAGTCTGTTGCTGATTTGAAGGGCAAAGACGTTATTTTGTCTAAAAAGACCGGGACAGAATATGCTGTGACGAAAATGTTGGAAAAAGCGGGGCTCAAAGAATCTGATATCAATGTCAGTGAAGTGCCGCAAGTACCGACTCGTTTGGAGTTGTTGAAGAATAAACAAGCACAAGCGGCAATCCTGCCAGAACCTTTTGTAACGATGGCTGTAGCCGATGGGTTGCGGGTCTTGGATTCAACTCGTGAGATTGGAATCAATCCATTTGTTATGGGGATGCCAGCGGATGTCATTGATAAAAAAGCAGATGCTATCAAGGGGATGTATGATGCTTACAATGAGGCAGTGGATTACATCAAAGACCACGACAAATCCGATTACATCCAGCTGTTCATCGATGAAGTTGGTTTCCCGGAAACTTTGAAAGATCAAATCACTGTACCGGATTATACTCACGCAGAACAAGCAACGGATGAAGATATCACTTCAGCATTTGCATGGGCGCAAGAAAATGATTTGCTGACCAAAGATTTGAAACCGGCAGATGTCTTGTCGGATGTCTATTTCAAGTAACAGCTGAATTTGCTGATTTTCAGCAGAAACTTTGATAAAAAAATGACCTCAGCGGCCTGCATTTGTTCGGGCCGCTGTTCTTAATAACCGGCAGCGATAATCAGTCGGGGCCACAGGAGGAAACAAGACATGACACGTATGTATCAAGGACGCAACATCGAACTTTTGGCACCGGTGGGCACTTATGCAGATTTTCAACAGGTAATCCAAAGTGCCGCAGATGCCGTCTATCTTGGGGGCAAAAAATTCAACATGCGGATGCACAACCCCAAACACAATCTCACCAATGAAGAAATAGCAGCCGCAGTAGTTACTGCCCACAGTCTCGGAAAAAAAGTTTATGTGACCTTCAACAATATGATGACCAATGAGGAACTGGCGGATGCCGAAGCTTACCTGCGCTTTTTGGAAGGCGCAGGTGTTGATGCGCTGATTATTCAGGACTTTGGGGCGGTCCAATTAATCAAAGAATTGAATTTGGATTTGGAGCTGCATCTGAGTGTTATGGCTAACGTTCACAATGACGAGATGCTGGCAAGTGCCCAAGAGCTGGGAGTGACCCGCTGCGTAATCTCCCGCGAAGCTTCCCTGAAAGATGTCCAAGATTTTGTACGGGAATTTCCAGAGCTGGAGTATGAGTACTTTATCCACGGAGACATGTGTGTGGCTCATGGAGCGCAGTGTTATGCGAGTGGTGTTTATTTCGGAAAAAGTGGTAACCGGGGACTGTGTATGAAGCCTTGTCGCTGGGCCTATCAAGATCCGCAAAAAACAGAAGAAACGACTAAAGATGAGCTGATTTACCCGATGGCAGTCAAGGATATGTCTTTGTACCAACACATTCCTCAACTCATTATGTCAGGTGTAAATTCTTACAAGATTGAGGGACGGATGCGCGGAGCCGATTATCTGATTGAATTGATTAATCTTTACGGCGAAGCAATTGACCGCTTTTTAGCGGATCCAATCAGTTATCAGACGGATCAAGAAAAGGTAGCCTTTCTTGAAGAAAATCGCGTGCGAGATTTGTCGACCGCCTATGCATTTGGTAAGCCGGGTCTGAGCAATATCGCCATCGATGGAAAAAGAGAGCCCCGGGTCTTTTCCCGTCCTTTGGAAGAACCAATTATGAAAGAGCGCCGAGTGGAAAAAGTGGCGGCACATTTGCAGGAGCTGTTAGCAGCTGCCCAACAAACCAGAAAAAATGAGCAAGTTGGACTAGCAGACTCAGCGACGCTTTCCCGAAAAGCTGAGGGTGTCGAGTCTGATGCTGAGGTGAAAACCAGCGCAGCAACGGCAACTATGGCAAATCCTGCTGAACCGACAATTCCTGAAATCCGCGTGACAGTGGATAATAAGGCCTCTGCATTGGCAGCGTTGGCGTGTGGAATCGACAGTCTCTACCTTTCTGGAGAAGTTTTGGCTCCCAATCCACCATTTAGCAGACAAGATTTACAAGAAATTGCCGACTGTGCAAAAGAAAGTCAGACGCCGGTCTTTTATGTGCTGCCCCGCATGGTCAATGAGGATCAGTTTCGCCGATTAGATGGATTAGTAGCGCAATTGCCGCAATTAGGCATCGATGGTCTGCTGGTTTCCAACATTGGCGAGGTTCATCGTTATAAAAACAGTGGTCTTAAACTTCGCGGCGACTACGGCTTAAATGTGTACAATCATCTCAGCGGCTGCTTCTATCAAGCACAAGGTTTGGAATCGGTGACCCTTTCCATCGAAGCACCAGCAGCCATTGTTGCCGAAACGCCAGCTTTGATGCCCATTGCTACTGAGGTGATTGTACAAGGTGCTCCGACGCTTATGTATATGGAACACTCCTTTAAAAAAGCTGAAATCGATCGGACAGACGAAGATTGGATCGATGGCGGAAATGCCGGTGACAATCTCGACTTAATCGATGAAAACGGCTTTATCCGCAAGATTCGTGCGGACCAATATGGTAAAAACCACCTACTGCCAACGAAGGATTTTTCTTATGCGGTATTATTACCTGAGTTGCTGCAGACTGGAGCAAAAGCGCTGCGGATTGAAGGAAAAGAATACGATTCAAGCGCACTGCGCCAAGTGATTGCTATTTACAAAGAGGCCTTGCAAACACCACAAGCAGAGCTGACCCAACGAATGGCTTGGGCACAGCGTTTGGAACAAGCAACAGGGCATGAACAGAGCTTGCAAACACTTATTTTTGATTGAAGGCAGCTGCTAAAAATAAGAGGAGCAGCCCTGTCTGCCTGCTAGAGTCTCGCGTTAAAGAGAAGTTAGTTTACTACAGAGAAAGGATGAAGATGTATGAGTTATTTGGGGCCAGAAGGTGTCATTGCTAAGAAAAATGAGTATTTTGTACCTTGTATCAACCATTTTTATAAAAATCCACCGCAATTTGTCAAAGGGGAGATGCAGTATCTCTTTGATTCCACCGGTAAAAAATACTTAGACTTCTTTGCCGGTGTTTCTGTCATGAACTGCGGCCACTCCAATCCCGCCATCATCGACCCGGTGATAGAGCAGATCCACGATTTGCAGCACGTCTGCAATATCTATCTTACTGAAAATGGTGTCAACTTAGCTGAAGCGTTGGCTGAGGTAACACCAGGAAATCTGAAACGGAGCTTTTTCGTTAATTCCGGGACTGAAGCCAATGAAGGGGCTCTGCTGATGGCACAGCTGTACACCGGGGCTCACGAATTCATCGGGTTGGATTTGGGACTGCATGGCCGGACTCAGTTGACGATGAGTTTGACAGGTATTGGAATGTGGCGAACTACGGATACGCCAAATGGCGGCATTCATTTTGCCCGTAATCCTTATTTTTATCGGGATGGTCGCCGTGATGAAAATCAAACGCAAGAAGAATTTGAAGACGAATGTATCGCTGACGTGGAGCGTTTGATCCGACGCCGAACTTCTGGCAAGATTGCGGCAATGATCGTAGAGCCGATTCAAGGAAATGCCGGAATTGTGACGCCAACGCCCCATTACTTCCAAAAGCTCAAAGCATTGTTGGATCAACATGGCATCTTATTGATTGTGGATGAAGTCCAAACCGGTTTCGCCCGTACCGGAAAGATGTTTGCTATCGAAAATTTTGGTGTCGTACCGGATATTTTGACAGTTGCCAAAGCACTAGGCAATGGCTTTCCAATTGGAGCTTATATCACCACGGATGAAATTGCCGTTGCTTTTACGCGTCCTTCGGCATCTACGTTGGGGGGCAATCCGGTTTCTGCTATGGCCGGTCTGTCGGTCTTGCGCTATATCAAAGAGGCCGGGCTGATGGAAAATGCAATTGCTCGCGGGACTCAACTACGAGAAGGACTTTTAGAATTAGCTAAAAAACATCCCTTGATTGGAGATGTCCGTGGGTTAGGGCTGATGCTTGGGGCGGAAATGGTGACCGATCGCAAAACGTTGGCCCCGGCTGCCGACCAAGTGGATGAAATTTTGGAAAAGATGAAAGATCGCGGTATCATCGTAGGCAAGAACGGGGAAAATCGTAATGTCATGGCAATGCAGCCACCTCTTGTTGTCACGGAAGCCGATGTTCGCTTTTTCTTGGATAATCTGGATGACGTATTAACCGAAGTGAAATAAACGTATTTTTGAAAAGGTAATGACTATTAGACTATTAAGAGTCTTGTTATACAACCTGTTAATAAAACAAGCCGCTGCCTTCACCAAAATCTGGTGAGGGCAGCGGCTCGTTCATTGCAAAAAAAGACCTACTGGCGGGGGACCAGTAGGCAGGAGTAAAAATGAAAAAGTGTTAGGGTTTGTCTTGGAATAAGACAGGTTGTTTGTTGGTACACTGTTAATATACAATCTAATTGTGAATAAATTGTGAACAGTGTTTTGCATCCAAGTAAAGATTCTATTGCAAACTGTTTACGAAGCATTTTTTGTCGTTAAAAAGGTAAAAAAAACTGGATTTTGACAGGAGAAGTTAAAAGTAACCGCTCTTTTTTATAACCTAAAAAAACTTGGCTGCAAGGGGCTTTTTTTTACTCTTACTGCTTGCATTTTCAAAATCGGAGTGCTAACATAAGAAAGTACTTTTCTTAAGGAATTGTATACGGGCTGTTAGCTCAGTTGGTAGAGCAGCTGACTCTTAATCAGCGGGTCGCGGGTTCGAGCCCCTCACAGCCCATTGGGTGCCAAACCCACGCCATCGGTAAACTCTTGGTCTCCTCGGAGATTTCGAAAAGAGTTTACGCGGTGGTCTTTTTTTGTCTCAAAAATTTTTCGGCAGCAGGATCAACTGATCCGCTGCCGTTTTTTTATTTGTGAATGGTACTGCTCAAGTAGTATGAGAAGTTATAAGGGATTCTTACATCAAGGGAGGAACGTCGTCTTTTTTTCTGTCTAGTTGTGTGCTATAATTTATCTAGTTTTAAAAACTAGATGTAATAATCATTGAAATTCAGAAGGTGATGCGAAGTGGAAACAATGACCGCAAAATTGGAAGAATGGGGCACTGAGATGGCTCTCGCTCGTCTGCCTCGTTGGTCAGAGCTGCCGGACTTAGAGCTGTATATGGATCAGGTGATTAATTTAGTAGATGTGTATCTGACTCCTTTTATCAAGCCGGAAAAGCACAATCTGCTGACCAAATCCATGGTGAACAATTATGTGAAGTTAGGCATGATTCCGGCGCCTAAAAAGAAACGTTATACAAAGACTCATGTGGCATTTTTGATTGCCATTACCACCTTGAAACAGGTACTGACTATCAACGAAATCAAAGAAGGAATTTTATTTCAAGGAAAAGTGGATGGGATTCAGCAAGCCTATGATTTATTTTGCCAGGAAACCGAATCAGCAGTTGGTCGGATCGCTTCTTTGGCACAAGGCAAAACACTTGCTGAAACGGACGTTGTGATTCCAGTCCGATACTTGGCAGTGCGCTCGGCTACTTTGTCATTTGCCAACAAACTGTTAGCCGAAAAAGCCATCCAGTTGGAGATTGATTATTTGCAGGAAGCATAAATTTTTGATGATAAGGAGCTTACTTTTATGAATAAAGAAAAAATCGCCGTGTTAGCGGACTCCGGAAGCGACGTACCACAGGATTTTGCAGCAGCCCATCAGGTGTTCACGCTGCCTTTGAAGGTCATTTATCCGGAGAGAGAATACATCGATAAGCTGGAGATTACTACTGATGAAGTAATTGCTCGCATGCCCGGCGAGATTCCTTCCACCTCATTGCCAGATGGTCAGGCAATCCTAGCGATTTTTGATGAGATTAAAGCAGCCGGCTATAAAAAGGTAATCGCGGTGACTATTTCTAGCGGTCTTTCGGGAACCAACAACATGGTTCGCTTGATGGCCGAAGAGTATCCAGCATTGGAGATTTTTGTATTGGATACGAAAAATATCGGGATTGCTTCGGGTTTGCAGGCGATTCGCGCAGTAGAGCTGATTGAAGCTGGGGAGACCTTTGAAACTATCTGCAAAAATTTGACAAAAGAAGTTTTACAAAACAAAGTCTTCTTCAATGTTGCGACCTTAGAATATTTGCAAAAAGGTGGTCGGATTGGCATGGTGACGGCTCTTTTAGGAACGGCTTTAAAATTGAACCCGATTATTTCTTGTAACGAGGAGGGCGTTTATTATACTGTAGCCAAAGCCCGGGGAAGAGCCAAAAGTTTGGCAAAATCACTGGAACTGGTCAAACAGTTTGCTGCCAGCCATAAAAAATACCGCTTAGCCGTAGCCCACGCTGGTGCTGAAAATGAAGCCCGAGAGATGGCTCGACTGTTAAAAGACATGCTGCCTAATGCTGTGGAAGAGGTCTTGTTTGGGGAAATCTCACCGGCATTAGTCGTCCACACTGGCCCACAACTTCTAGGTGTCGGTGTACAGGTCTTAGATTAGCCTTTGGTGACTGGCGGTTTTCCGGAAATGGCCCTTCCTCCTAAAAGCTGCTTTTGCTCAGCCTTATGATGAAAAAGTGGCAGGAGAAAAGAAGTTAGTCAGCACCGAAAGAAAAACGCGTCAAAGAAGATAGGAAAAAGAAACGGGGCTGTGAGGATAGTTCTGTCAGCCTCCTCTTAAGCGAACACTACCAAACGTGAGAACCCAGAAGCCAAGTCCCTTCCATTTGAAAAAGTGGAAGAGACTTGGCTTTTTATTGTTAAAAATTTCAAGCACAGCCTTTTCTTGATTTCATTAAGTTAAACCAGTGTCATTCACTTCTGCATTAAAGTGGCCGAGGCGTTTCAGACAGTTAGTGGGGGCCAAAAGCAATAGTGTCGCTCGTTCACTAACGGATCGTCCGACACTGAAAAAATGAAAAACGTCGGTATTTTAAGAATTCGTTGCGAAGGACTGAGGGTTTTTGGGCTTTTAATGAAAACCCTGTGAAAATAAGGTATAATGGCAAGGACGAACCAGAGCGTGCTTGAAAACATCAAAGTCACTTGCTTTAGATTTTTTGAATCGGTGGTTTAAGGTTTTCCCAATGAGTAGCAGGAGCAGAGCTTTGGCTTTTATTGCCAAGGAAAAGCAACAGATTGCCGATGTTTTCAAGCGTGTTCTGACAGAACAGTAAAGTAAGAAGAGGTGTTCTTTTTGAAAAAAATTCTAGTAGTCGATGATGAGAAACCAATCTCCGATATCGTAAAGTTCAATCTATCCAAAGAGGGCTATGACGTTTATACCGCCTATGATGGTGAGGAAGCGTTGGAAAAGGTCAAAGAAGTGGAACCAGATTTGATTTTGTTAGATCTGATGTTACCTAAGATTGACGGCCTTGAAGTGGCTCGGGAAGTCCGTAAAAATTATGACATGCCCATCATCATGGTGACTGCCAAAGATTCTGAAATCGATAAAGTGCTGGGCTTAGAACTGGGGGCCGATGACTATGTCACCAAACCATTTTCCAACCGAGAATTAGTAGCCCGTGTCAAAGCCAACCTTCGTCGGGGTTCCCAAGCGGCTAAAGAAGCCGAAGAGCCAGCGACTACCGATTTGACCATCGGGGATTTGACCATCTTACCTGATGCCTACATGGTGACTAAAAATGGTGCTGCAATCGAGTTGACTCACCGGGAGTTTGAATTGCTTCATTATTTGGCGAAGCATTTGGGACAGGTCATGACTCGTGAGCATCTGTTGCAAACAGTCTGGGGGTATGATTATTTCGGTGATGTACGGACAGTGGATGTGACTGTTCGCCGCTTACGGGAAAAAATCGAAGACAACCCCAGCCACCCTAACTATCTGGTAACTCGTCGCGGTGTCGGTTATTACCTGCGAAATCCGGAACAGGAGTAAACTCTCAATGAAAAAGAAAGTTCGCTTTTTTCAATCGGTGAACTTTAAAATCGCCCTGGCATTTATCTTGATCCTGTTGATTTCGATCGAGATTATCGGGGCGTATTTTATTCGCGGATTGGAACGCAATACCATCAAGACATTCACTGACAATATGAAAGACCAGGCTTCCCGAGTGGCACCGGAATTTGCCAATGATATCACGCAAAAAAACGGCGAAGAAGCTACCGGTGATGAATTGTCCAATATCCAGTTGCGGCTGGAAAACAGCGTTTCTACCGACGTGCTAGAAATGCGGGTGGTGGATGCTAACGGGATCGTTTTGGGAGCCACACCTTTGACCGACAAATCCCTTATCGGCAAGAAAAATGACTATCGTGACATCAATGACTTAGCCTTTGTCGCTAAAACAGCATACGATGAGGTCACGAATAAACGGGTCTATATTGTAGTTCAACCTATTCAATCAGCCACTGGAGACACTGTGATCGGGGCCTTGTTTATGAAAAGCGACATTGAAGGCCGCTATGAGGAAATCCACGAAACGGCGTTAATCTTTGTATTTGCTTCTTTGATTGCGGCGGGGATTTCGATTGTTGTTGCGGTATTGGTTTCCCGCTCCATTACACAACCTATTGTTGAAATGCGGGAGCAGGCGCTGCGTATTGCTCGGGGAGATTACAGTCGGCGGGTGACGGTTTACGGTCGAGATGAGCTGGGACAGTTGGCGGAAACCTTCAATCAGTTGGGGGATCGAATTGCCGAGACGCAAGACGCCATGGAGTCCGAGCGAAACCGCTTGGACAGTGTATTGTCCCATATGACCGATGGAGTCATCGCCACCGATCGCCGAGGCAAGGTGATCACCATCAATGAAATGGCGTTAACTCTGTTGAATGTCAAACGAGAAGAAGTCATCGGTGAATCGATTTTGGAACTGTTAGAAATCGATGAAGACTATACGCTGCGTAAGCTATTGGAAGATCCTGATGAAATGCTGATTGAACGAGAAAATCCATATCGGGGTCTGGTAATCTTGCGAACAGACTTTTCAATGATTCGCCGGGAATCCGGATTTATTTCCGGTTTGGTTGCTGTTATGCACGATGTGACTGAACAAGAAAAAACTGAGCAGGAGCGCCGCGATTTCGTATCCAACGTGTCCCATGAATTGCGGACACCATTGACCAGCATGCGCAGCTATATCGAAGCGCTGAGTGAAGGGGCATGGAAGGACGAAGAAATCGCACCAAACTTTTTAAAGGTAACCTTAGATGAGACAGATCGCATGATTCGTATGATCAATGATCTGTTGGACCTTTCTCGAATGGATAGCGGCAAAGCGGTGCTGCAACTGGAATATGTCAACTTTAATGAGTTGGTGAATTTTGTTTTGGATCGCTTTGATATGATCGTCGACAACCAAGACGTTCGGAAAAAATACCGTATTCGCCGGGATTTCACGAAGCGGGATTTGTGGGCCGAAGTCGATACGGACAAAATCATTCAGGTGATAGACAACATCATGAACAACGCTATCAAGTATTCTCCCGATGGTGGGACAATTACGGTGCGTCTGTCAGAGACCCACAACAATATCGTCTTAAGTGTCACTGACCAAGGTCTGGGAATTCCTAAAAAAGATCTGGGTCGCGTCTTTGACCGCTTCTATCGAGTGGACAAAGCCCGCGCTCGTAAGCAGGGGGGGACCGGGTTGGGTCTAGCCATTTCCAAAGAAGTGGTGAAGGCACATGGTGGTAACATCTGGGTAGAAAGCCAAGAAGGCCGCGGCTCCACTTTTTATATCACACTGCCTTACGAACCTTATGAGGAGGATTGGTGGGAATGAAAGTATCCGAAAAAATCATTCGTTACGGCTTGATTGCTTTGTTGGCGTTGAGTCTGTACCTCTCTTATAAAATCTGGTTAAGCCCCAATGCTCGTACCTATCTTGGTGATAACCAGGCGACGGTGGTGGCCAATGCGTCCAATGTGCGTAAAGCCGACGAAGTTTTTCTACCCACACGATTGGTTTGGGTCAAGAGTCCAGAAGACATCAAAATGCTCTCGTCGGAAAATGCCATCAGTAAAATCCACGAATCGGTAATTAAGGGACGTTACGGAGAAGTCAGTGGCACGACTTACGATGACGACCAAGCTTTTTTGGAGGCGGCTGACATTCGTCATGGAGTCGAGATGAGCTATTTTGGATCGTTTCAACTTTACGAATATGCCAAAATGTTCAATCTAAAAATCGACTTAAAGGGGATTGCTGATGGAAAAGATGTCTACTTTACCAAAGTACAGTGGGATTTTGACAACAGCCGCATCCGTTTTATCAATACCAGAAGGCATCAAATCTATGAAGCGTCTATGACAATGGAATTGGATCCTGTAGAGCAGAAATTGCAGCAATTGGATGAAGCGTGGATGCCTATGACTGCCGAAAATCGGTTGTCCAGTCTGCAATACAATACTAGCGAGAAAGTGAAACTGAAACTTTACAGTTATATTGCTTCTACTCAAACGTATACGGTTTTCCGAAATGCCTTTTTCCAAGATCCAGAAAATGTCAAAAGTAGTGAAGAAAGTCGTGATACCGTATTGTATGGTGGTTCAGAAACGATGCACGTTCAAGAGAACCGTCAAATCGTGGAATTTCAAGGACAGTTAGAGACAACAACAGAGGGCGAAGAAGACATTTATGATCGTAGTTATGGTTATATCAGTCGTTTAGGGACGGGGATTGGTTATTTGCGTTTCTTTGATCGGGACAAAGATGGCATCACTTACCGCACCTTTATCGAGGGCTTTCCGGTGTTTGGTGATGCCTATCAAGGGGAAGTAACCTTTGACATTCGTGACAGTGGAACTGGTGTGCCACAAGTGGATATTCACAGCAGTTTAAACACGATTCAAATCCCGATTCCATCAGATGAGACGGTTGAACTGGCCTCCAGCAGTGAAGTGATTGCCGAGCTGACAGCAAAGGGCGCTCAGACAGACCTTTGGCAAACAATGGTTATCGGTTATCAGCGACAAGATGTCAAAAATGCAGACGGTATTGTGGATATGGTGCCTACCTGGTATATCAAGTATGATGACAACTGGTATTCTTATCAACAGCTGCTAGATCACTTGGCACAAAAGGAGGGAGCTTGATTGGATTTTAAACGAATCGAATGGATCTTCTTTCTAGCTTTTCTAGGGGTAAATATCTTTCTCTTGAGTATTTATCGTTCTGCAAGAACTGAAGAAAACAGTGTGTCCGCCTCCAATCAAAAGATTGCAATCGAACAACGATTAAAAGCTGATGACATCAAATATAGTGGTGAGCTATCTACAAAAAAGGCGGAAGGCTATTATCTCAGTGGAGAACCGACCGACATGCAAAAAGCAATTCAGGACTATCGCGATCAGCTTGACGACAGTACAGCTTTTCGCTTAGGGATCAAAGTTGATGATAACCAATTGATCCGCAATGTTTCTGAAGGCTTTAATATCACTGATGATGGCAAAACTGCCGAGACGTTAGCCAAATTTTTGAGTCAGGAGGGCGAAGTTCTTTATGGAAAAGAGTACCAATATCTGCCGTACCTCTCGTTTCAAGACAAAGAGTATCCGTCAATTGTGGCTGCTCAGAGTTTTGAAGGAATCCCTTTTAATGATGCTTCCAGCCGACTGGACATCACCTTGGAAAACACCGATGATCTCTTAAAAATCACCCGCTACACACAAACCCACATCGGCAAAATTGAAAAGCTGCGGGACAAAGTCAATCTATACACTGAGCGGGATGCGATTGATACTTTGTATATCAATAATCGAATCCCACCCAAATCTACTATCGTTTGGCGGCAACTCGTTTACACACTGAGCCTGCAGTTTAGAGGAACCAATGTGTATATTCCTGCGTGGTTCATTGCTATCGACACTGGTAGCAGTCTGCAGGTGGAGAAGGTTAACGCCATCACCAATCGGGTCTTTACCAACAATCCCGTTCAAAAGGTGGAAAAAAATTGACGATGGCCTTATAATGGAAAACGATCTAAGGCGCGCTTGGCACTAAGAGTATTGGCTGGGCTCGTACTGACAGATGGAACAGCCACAACTTTCTCAGCAAGCCTCAACCTGGAGAAAACGGCTGGTAGCAGCTTAAAGAAGGGAAGTTTCAACTCATGACCACCACAACGGCGACGGCAACAATGAATATTTCAATCTTAGCCAGCGGCAGTTCGGGAAATTCCCTCTATATTGAAAGTGACAAAAAGAAAATTTTGGTGGATGCGGGTCTTTCCGGTAAAAAAATCACCGCGCTTTTGGCAGAAGTTGGTCGTAAGCCGGAAGATTTGGACGCTATCTTAGTAACTCATGAGCATCGAGACCATATTCATGGTGTCGGTGTGATGGCTCGCAAGTATAAATTGGATGTCTATGCCAACGAGAAAACTTGGGAAGCGATGGATCCATTGATTGGCAATGTGCCAGTTGAACAAAAGCAGATTTTTGATATGGGAAAAGTGCTGACTTTGGGGGATCTGGATATTGAAAGCTTTGGTGTGTCCCACGATGCAGCGGCACCACAGTTTTACAGTTTCCATAAAGATGGAAAAAAATTCGTAATGCTAACGGATACGGGGTATTGTTCTGACCATGTGCGGGGTGTGATTCGGGATGCCGATGCTTACCTGATGGAGTCCAACCACGATTTAGAAATGTTGCGGATGGGGCCTTATCCATGGAGCCTGAAGCAACGAATCTTAGGCGATCGCGGACACTTGTCCAATGAAGATGGCGCATTGGTGATTACCGATATCATTGGTGATAATACTAAGCGAATTTATCTGGGACACTTGAGTAAAGAGAATAACCTGAAAGAACTGGCCCATATGACGATGGAGAGTACCTTAAAGGAATACGATCTTGGAGTTGGGGTAGACTTTGATATCTTTGATACCGATCCTGATCGGGCATGTGAGATGTTTAGCCTTTGACCAAGTCTCTAACCAAGAAGAACGAAACGATTGCTCGTTATCTTTGTTTCAAAAAATGAATACGAATAACGAAGACTCTTTGAGAAGTGAATGACTTTTCAAAGAGTCTTTTTTTGTTTCGGCAATAATCGTTTCCTGTGGGAAAAAGCTAGCGCTAAAACCATCTGTAACAATATTTAGTTGCTGTTGGAAAATAAACGGACACTCAAATCAACTGGCTAAAAAGCACATTAAAAATAATAACGCTTTCATTTTCCTTGTTGACCTTGCCAAAAAACACGACTATACTAAAACTGAAAAAAAATTAGAATCACAAAAAAATAGTTAGGGTGTTGGGGATGGATTTAGGTGAAGCAACAGCGGTGGTTTTGTGCGGGGGCAAAAGCCACCGCATGGGTTTTAACAAAGCGCTGCTACAGATGGATGGACAATTTGTATTGGCTAAAACAGCGCAGTTATTGAAAAAAATCTTTCCTGAAGTTGTCTTGATGACAGATCGGGCAGAACGCTTTTTCGAAAAACCGGCTTTTAACGAACTAACAATCTGGGAAGACGGCTACCCAGGGTGTGGTCCCTTAGGAGGAATCACCTCAGCGTTGGAAAAAATTACGACGCCTTATGCCTTTGTGATGGCTTGTGATATGCCGGAGCTGTCATTTGCGGCAGTCAATGAGTTGGCGCAAGCTGGGCAAACTCCTCAGGTCTTGCTTTACCAAAGAAAGGGGCGCTTGGAACCATTGTTTGGATTTTATCACCGTTCTTGTTTGCCGGTCTTTAAACGGCAATTGGAACAAGGCGATGGCCGCATTCGGGAGCAATTTGCGCAATTACAGGTAACAACGGTGCCAACAGACAAGTTTACTTTTACAAATGTCAACACACCAGAAGAGCTTATTCATTGGAAGAAAATGGAGGGAATGCTATGAACAGTTATACCACCAGAGAAGCAATTGATATTTTGATTGCAAAGGCCAAGGCGAAAACAAAGCTGCCGCTGCCGCAACTCATAATTTTAGGAATCAATGCCGGCGCGTTGATTGCTTTTGGCTACTTGGCTTTTTTGCGAGTCAGCGGGGCGGTTCCCAAAGAATGGGGTAGCGTGGCTACTTTTCTGGGTGCTTGCGTCTTTCCCATTGGGCTGATTGCATTGTCATTTCTGGGAGGTGAGCTGTTGACAGGTAATATGATGGTCATGACTATGGCAGTATTAGACAGAGAAATTCGCCTGCGAGAACTGTTTAAAAATTGGCTGCTGGTCTTTTTAACCAATGCCATTGGTGGCATCCTAGTGGCGTTCTTTTTTGGGCATTTTGTCGGTTTGAGTGAAGGAAGTTTTTTGGCTAAAACAGGAGCTGTGGCTACCGCAAAGTTGGCGGATGGGCCGCTGATGATGGTAGTTTCAGGCATTGGTTGTAATATTTTTGTCTGTATGGCGGTCTTTATTGCGACTGTTAGTAAAGATTTTCTAGGGAAAATGTTCAGCTTGTGGTTTCCCATCATGATTTTTGTCGTTTGCGGGTTTCAGCACGTCGTAGCAAATGCCTTTATCTTACCAGCATATCTTTTTGCTGGCGGGGCCATCACTTGGGGACAAATTATTGAAAATCTGATCTTTGTCGGAATCGGAAATGCCCTTGGTGGAGCATTGTTTGTCGCATTTCCTTTGATTATTTTGAATCCGCAACAAAAGGAGGCCGACAATGAAAGCAGAGCCTGAAATATGTCTAACTAACTTAATTCAAATTGGTTCTACTGGGCGTAATAGTGGCAAGACAACGCTAGCACTGGAATTAATCAACTATTTACGACAGGAGCGCCCGGTCTATAGCTTGAAAATCATTACCATCAGCGGCCGCCAAAAAGGAAGCTGTCAAAGAGGCGGCACAGGCTGTGGAATCTGTACGGCATTTACCGGTGGTTATGAGTGGAGTGAAGAGCATTATGCTAAGGGCAGTAAAGACACTAGTAAGATGCTGGCTGCCGGCAGTACCAAGACCTTTTTGTTGAAAGCGTTGGAGGAAAATTTGGCAGCAGGCTTTAGAGATGTTTACCAGCAAGTGCCTGAAGATGCTTGGTTAGTTTGCGAATCAAATTCGTTGCGGAAGTTTTTCCGGCCGCAGCTCTTCATCATGATGGACAATCAAAAAAAGGCAAAGCCCAGTGCAGCAGCAGTAATGAACAAAGCCGACTTGCTGATTCAGCGGGCCGAGGAGTTTGATTGTCGCCAGTTGTCTTTAATCAATGTCTGAAACTTTTTTGGAGGAAACTATGACTACTTTAACACTGGACGAAAAATTAGATATCATCGAAAAATATGATGCCAATCCTGAGCAGATTTTAAATATTCTAGTGGATCTGCAGTTTGCTTCTGAGGCGGGCTATTTAGATGATGAAACCATCAAATTGGTAGCGGAATGTCTGCATCTGACACAAACGCGAGTTTCTGAAATTGTCAGCTTTTATTCAATCTTGAAAGATCAGCCACAAGCCAAATATGTTATCAAAGTCTGCAATAGCAGCCCCTGCCGTTTTTCACATGGGCCGCTGGTTTTTGCTGAGCTGGAAAAACAGCTGGGGGTCAAAGAGAATCAGATGACGGCGGATGGGCTCTTTATGTACCATGGGATTCCTTGTTTTGGGGCCTGTGATCGCGACCCGGTAGTAAAGATCAAAGACACTGTTTTTGACCAGTTGACTGCTGAAAAAATTAGTCAGCTGTTGATGGGACTGCGCAATGGGCAGTACCCGGATTTATAGGAGGATCACAAATGGAAGAAAGAGTATTGACAGCGCGCTTTGGTCGTTTGAATGATCCAGCCGCAGTAGACGAATACCTACAATTAGCCGGGTATGCTGGCTTGAAAAAAGCCCTGAAGATGTCCGGGCCGGCAATTTTAGATGAATTGGATGAAGCGCTATTATTGGGCCGTGGGGGCGCTTCCTATCCATTGGGGAAAAAGTGGCGACATTTGTATCAGGCAGCCGGTCCAGACAAATACATTGTCTGCAATGCTGATGAAGGAGAGCCGGGAACATATAAAGACAAAGCCTTACTAGAACAAGATCCGCTTGCAGTTATTGAGGGAATGACCATCGCCGGCCGGTTGTTTGATGCTCGCCAAGGCTACATTTATATCCGGGGAGAATATCGACAGGTGCATGAAATTTTCCAACGGGCCTTAAAAAACGCTAGAAAAGCACATTTATTAGGACGAGATATCATGGGGATTGCTGGTTTTGATTATGATATCAAAATCATTTCCGGTGCTGGCGCATATGTTTGTGGGGAAAACTCGGCACTTTTGAATTCCATCGAAGGCAAGACCGGACGTCCACGAGTCAAACCTCCTCACTTGGCAGATGTCGGATTGTACGGCAAACCAACTTTAGTAAATAACGTGGAATCCTTTGCGGGAATCCCGGTAATCCTACGAGAGGGGGGGCGCTTTTACCGTCAACTGGGGACTGAAGGTGGTGGGGGTACCAAGTTAGTGTGTCTAACAGGGCACATCAAGCAGCGGGGCTTGTATGAAATTAAGCTAGGAACACCGCTGCAGGAGCTGATTTATAGTGAAACTTTTGGGGGCGGCAGCAGTACTGGTCGACCACTAAAATTTGCGCACTTTGGTGGGCAATCGGGGATGATCGGTGACCTTAGTCAGTTGGAGAATTGTTTGTATTCCTACGAGGATTTGTGGGATCATGGGGTATCTGTAGGCTGTGGGGCAATTGTAGTCTTAGATGACAGTGTCAATCTCGTCGATTACTTGACCAGCGTGGCGGCTTTTTTTGCCCATGAGTCTTGTGGCAAATGTACGCCTTGTCGCATTGGAACTTTGCGCCAATTGGAATTGATGGAAAAAATTCAAAAAGGGCAAGCCACAGCCTATGATCTGGAAGTACTCACAGCGATGATTGGCCAGATTACTGCCTTATCCGCTTGTGGTTTAGGACAGTCAGCAGGCAATGCAATCGCCAGTGGACTCGCTTGTTTTCCACAAGATTTTCAAGAAAAAATGACTGTTGCAGCTGATCAGCGGAAAGTCGAGGTATCTTGGTTATGATTGAAACAAAAGAGAAACCATTAACTGTTACATTGTGTATCGATGATCAGGAAGTCACCGTTGCCAAAGGACAAACAATTTTGGAGGCCGCACAACAAGCGGGGATTTCGATTCCAACTCTTTGTCATTTAAAGGAACTTTCACCGGATGGCTCTTGCCGCATGTGTACGGTGGAAGTCGAAGGCGGGCGCAAAGGTGGCTTGGTCACCGCTTGTACTGCTCATGCCCAAGAACAGATGGTCGTTCACACGCAAAGTGAAAAAGTTCGCAGGGCTCGGCGCTTCATCTTAGATTTGTTGCTCAGCAATCACAAACTCGATTGCTTTACTTGCAGTGCCAATGGCGATTGCCGCCTGCAAGAATACTGCATCGAATACGGACTGGAGGCGACCAGCTTTGATGGGCGCCGGCAACTGGCTGACCAGCAAGATCGAAGCAATCACTTCTTTGATTATGACCCGGAAAAATGTATCATGTGCCGCCGCTGTGCCCGCGTCTGTCAAATGCGTCAGGGGCGTGATGTCATCAGTACGGCGAATCGCGGCTTCGATACCAAAATGCTGCCGTGCGGAGGAGAAGACTGGAGTGAATCCATGTGCGAATCCTGTGGCAATTGCGTGTCTGTCTGTCCTACCGGGGCATTGAGTACAAAAGCCCATAAAACATACCGAAAATGGCAGACAGAAAAAGTGTTGACGACCTGCCCTCATTGCGGAACCGGCTGTCAATTTTACTTTGTGGTCAAAGATGGCAAAATCGTCGACGTCGAGCCGGCAGACGGACCGGCAAATGAGAACCTGCTATGTGTCAAAGGAAAATTTGCTTCTTATAAATTTGTGACTGCAGGCGATCGTCTCAAGACGCCGTTGATCAAGCGAAATGGTCAGTTTGAAGAAGCCAGTTGGGAAGAAGCATTGGAGGTTGTTGCGGATGGCTTTAGTCGCTTGAAAGAGCAATACGGCGGCGATAGTCTCGCAGGCTTTTCTTGCTCCCGCTCCACCAATGAAGACAACTACGTCTTTCAAAAGATGGTTCGGACAGCGTTTCAAACGAACAATGTCGACAACTGTGCCCGGGTTTGTCATTCGGCTTCTGTACACGGCCTGGCGATGACTTTGGGTAGCGGGGCAATGACTAACCCCATCGCCGATATTACTGAAGATGTGGACGTGATTTTACTTGTAGGTTCCAACCCAACAGAGGCGCATCCAGTCATCGGGGCACGAATTCGTCAAGCCGTGCAAAACGGAACAAAATTGATTGTGGTAGATCCTAGAAAAATCGATTTGGCTCGTCAGGCGACTCTGCATCTGCAGATCAAAGCTGGCACTAATGTCGCGTTTGCAAACGGACTGATGCACATCATTATCAAAGAAGGCTTGGCAGACATGGACTTTATTGCCCGTCGAACAGAAGGCTTTGATGAGTTGCGACAGCTGGTAGCTGATTATACGCCAGCCAAAGTTGCAGCCATTTGTGAGATTGATGAAGCCGATTTGATTGAGGCAGCCCGTTTATATGCTAAGGCGGACAAAGCACCAATCATTTACTGTTTAGGTGTCACCGAACACTCCAGTGGGACAGAAGGTGTCATGAGCATGTCCAACATTGCCATGTTAGTTGGCAAATTGGGACGCTCCGGTTGTGGTGTGAATCCATTGAGAGGTCAAAACAATGTGCAGGGTGCTTGTGATATGGGCTGCTCGCCATTTGACTTCCCCGGCTATCAAAAAGTTGCCAACCCTGCGACAATTGAAAAATTTAGCCGCGCTTGGCAGACGAGACTCAATCCAGCTATTGGTTTAACGTCAACTCAAGTATTGCCAGCTGCTAGCCGCGGTGAAATCAAGGGGCTGTACATCTTTGGTGAAGACCCTGCAGTGACAGATCCAGACTTGTCTCATGTTCGTCATGCATTGAACAGCTTGGAATTTCTGGTAGTCCAAGACCTATTTATGACAGAAACTGCTAAATATGCCGATGTCGTTTTGCCGGGAATCAGCTTTGCCGAAAAAGATGGGACCTTCACCAACACCGAGCGTCGTATTCAACGTATTCGCCAAGCGGTAGCGCCAGTGGGACAAGGCCGGGAAGACTTCCGAGTTTTCTGTCAGGTTGCGACGAAAATGGGCTATCCAATGACTTACGAAGGACCAAAGGAAATCATGGATGAAATTGCCGGGGTCGTACCGACATTTGCCGGTGTTACTTATGATCGGTTGGAAGATATTCAGGGACTTCAGTGGCCTTGCCGCAGTCTGACAGATCCCGGAACGGCTATCATGCACGTAGGGGAATTTTCTCGCGGCAAGGGGCTGTTTAAAGCGTTGGCGTACAAGCCTGCCAAAGAACTACCAGACAAAGAGTATCCATACTTGCTGTCGACGGGGCGGATGCTTTATCAATACAATACCGGTGCCATGACTAAAAGGACAGAAGGCATCAATGAACTGGCCGGCAGCTCTTATATCGAGCTCAATCAAGAAGACGCCGAAAAAATGGGAATTATCGATGGCAGTCGCGTACGGGTTTCTTCTCGCCGCGGCGCTATTGAAACTCGCGCAATCGTTGGTGAAAAGGTGCTTCCGGGAGCGTCATTCATGACCTTCCACTTTGAAGACGGCAATGTCAATGAGCTGACCAATGCGGTTTTCGACGACATTGCCATCATTCCGGAATACAAAGTATGTGCAGTGGCGATTGAACCGTTAAGCTAAAGAAAATGGAGGAGAAAGATGATTGAATTGGAAGCAGCAGTGCTGAAAGTGAAGGAACGACTTTCTCCTCAAACACGAATTGAAAGCATCCCCTTAGCAGAAAGCGTTGGTCGTATCACAGCTGAGGCCATTACAGCACCCGCACCGGTACCGGCCTTTCCGCGCGCTGCAATGGATGGCTATGCTGTGGCTGCAGAGAGTACTGCAGGTGCCTCAGTCTTACAGCCGGCAGTTCTTAAGGTAATCGGGACACTGTTTGCAGGAGATAATCCGGCAACTTTGCAGCCTAAATTGGGGGAAGCGGTTCGCGTCATGACCGGAGCGGCTCTCCCGCTTTCAGTTGACAGTGTGGTGCCTCAGGAGTGGACGGATTATGGAGAAAGTCAAGTAAAGATTGTCAGAGAAATCTTGCAGGGAAAACACTATGTTGCTATTGGCGAGGATCTGCAAGAAAAAGAAACAATCATTGAAGCTTCCCAATATTTGACCAGTGAAAGCCTGGGAGTGTTAGCCAGTGTGGGCGCAGCGTTTGTTCATGTTAAAAAAAAGCTCCGCGTGGGTATAATTTCTACCGGTAGTGAGTTGACTGAAGTCGAAAAACCGCTAAAGACGGCACAAGTGTACAACAGTTCGGCTTATGTATTGGCTTCTTATATCCAACGTTCCGGCGGAGAAGTCGTCTTTCAAACGATTTGTGACGATGAGCCGCAGCAATTTGCAGAACAGCTGTGGCTTGCTCATAATCAAGTCGATCTAATCATCACGACTGGCGGTGTTTCAGTGGGACAAAAGGATTTTCTGCCGGCAGCAATTACGGAAAATGGCGGTGAAATTTTGTTCCATTTTGTCGCCTTCAAGCCTGGAACACCGGTGATGGCAGCCGTTTGGGAGGAAATTCCCTTGCTGTGCTTGTCAGGTAACCCGTTTGCAGCTTTGGTGGATTTTCACTTGTTTTATTGGCCGCTACTGGCTCACTTTTATCAAACGGCGACCTTTGAGCTGAAAAAGGAACAACAGCTTTTACGCTCAGAAGAAATCAAGGGCGGTGGTTTGCGACGATTTATCAGCGGTTATAGTGAAAACGGTCATGTAACGATCGAGAAAAATCGAGCCAAAGTCTCTCGTTTCCAACAAATTCTCCATAGCAATTGTCTAGTGGAACAACTACCACAGCAGCCCTTGCAAGATGGAAATCTTGTCACTGTGTATCGCTGGTTTCAAGGCTAATACTATAGTAGAAATTAAGAAAATGTCCTCGGATTTGTACCTTAATATAAAAACGAGACGAGTATGTCATGACGTGGGAGCCCGGCAAAAGTCTGAACTGTGACAGTCATCTATTCGTCTAGTCACCGCCTCCGAAGCGAGCACAACAAAATGTGAGCCTTAAAAAGCCAAGTCACTTCCACTATTTCTTAATGGAAGTGACTTGGCTTTTCATTGTTAAAAATTTTAAATGCTGCCTAATCGTTGGGAGAGCTCTGTTCAAGGGAGAAAATCACGTCAGATTCCTACGACGCCTACATGTTGGTTTTCATAGAGGTCTTTTTGCGCGATATCCAACATGGCTACAGCAAAATCAGCCATACTGATTTCACTTTGGCCGGCGGAGTTAAAACCTAATTGTTCGCCAGTAAAGCGATATTCGCCACTGCGAGGGCCGTTGGGATTAAAGTAAGCGGCTGGCGAAAGATAGGTCCAGCGTAAATGGCTGCTATTTTTAAGTTCTTCAAAGGCTTTATACATATGATAGGCTGTTGGATAATAAGGCGCATCAGCAGGGGATTCATCGATCATACGTGTACCATTGTCGTCAATGAACAATGAACTAGAGCCGCCGACGACTAACAAGCGGGTATCGGTATTTTGCAATAAACCAATCAGATGAGCCAGGCTAGTTTCGTGCATGTCCTCTTTACCAGCTGGTGCTCGAAACGCATCAATGATGATATCAAATCCCTGTAAATCTTCAGCGGTTAGATCGTATAGATCCTTTTCGATGAAAGGGACGTCGACGGTCAATTTTTTAGCATTGCGCATGATTGCAGTGACAGCCAGCCCACGAGCCAATGCTTCTTTTGTCAATAAGGTACCAGCGTGACCGGTAGCACCAATAATGGCGATTTTCATAATGATCCCTCCAGATCTGTTGAGCAACAGCTTGACCAAAAATGAATGGCCGCCAGGGCTGTTTGGCTCAGTTTTCTTCATTTTATGGGGAAATGTCCATCAGGGTCAACGAATATGTCTTATGTCAGCGGGTTTCACGAATCTTTCACAATTTCTTCGCTATTTTTTGAAGTAAAAAACTTGCCAATAGCAACCAAAATGAGTATCATAAGTTTTGTAGGTTAGCACTCGAGATATGAGAGTGCTAATTCCCAAAAACACAAAATCGTAACAACATGTTACAGTAGCTTTTTTGATTAGGCGGCTGTAGCACACAAAAATTGGAGGGATTTATCGTGTTAAAACCATTAGGTGATCGCGTCATCATCAAAGTCGCGAAGGAAGAAGAAAAAACAATTGGCGGAATCGTATTGGCATCTTCCGCTCAAGAAAAACCCCAAACTGGTGAAGTAGTTGCAATTGGTGATGGTCGGACATTAGACAACGGTGAAAAAGCACCAGTAGAAGTCAACGTTGGTGACCAAGTTATGTTTGAAAAATATGCTGGCTCTGAAGTGAAATTCGACGGTCAAGAATATTTAATCGTTAACGGCAAAGATATCGTGGCAATTGTTGAATAATTTGTAATGCGTATCTTCCCCAAACTCTATCGGCAATCGCCGGAAAAAAACTTATGAGGTGAAAATTTATCATGGCAAAAGAAATCAAATTTGCAGAAGACGCTCGTGCCGCAATGCTGCGTGGTGTTGACAAATTGGCAGATACAGTCAAAGTTACCTTAGGACCAAAAGGCCGCAACGTGGTTTTGGAAAAATCTTATGGCTCACCTTTGATTACTAACGATGGTGTAACGATCGCTAAAGAAATCGAATTGGAAGACCATTTTGAAAATATGGGGGCTAAATTAGTTTCAGAAGTCGCTTCTAAAACGAACGACATCGCTGGTGACGGGACTACCACTGCAACGTTGCTGACACAAGCAATCGTACGGGAAGGTTTGAAAAACGTGACCGCCGGTGCTAATCCAATCGGCATCCGTCGTGGGATCGAATTGGCTACAAAAGCAGCAGTTGAAGAACTGCACAAAATTTCAACGGTCGTGGACTCCAAAGAAGCTATCGCTCAAGTAGGTGCAGTTTCTTCCGGTTCTGAAGAAGTTGGTAAATACATTGCTGATGCGATGGAAAAAGTTGGTAACGATGGTGTAATCACGATTGAAGAATCAAAAGGGATCGAAACAGAACTAGACGTTGTGGAAGGGATGCAATTTGACCGGGGTTACCTGTCTCAATACATGGTGACTGACAACGACAAGATGGAAGCTGTTTTGGACAATCCATATATCTTGATTACAGACAAAAAGATTTCCAACATCCAGGATATTTTGCCTTTGCTGGAACAAATTTTGCAACAATCTCGACCACTGTTAATCATTGCTGATGATGTGGATGGCGAAGCATTACCAACTCTAGTATTGAATAAAATCCGTGGGACATTTAACGTAGTTGCTGTTAAAGCACCTGGCTTTGGTGACCGCCGCAAAGCGATGTTGGAAGATATCGCTGTCTTAACTGGTGGGACAGTTATTACAGAAGATCTTGGTTTGGAATTGAAAGATGCTACGATTGAAAGCTTAGGGCAAGCTAGCAAAGTGGTCGTTGATAAAGACAACACAACAGTTGTTGAAGGTGCTGGTGCCAAAGAAGCCATCGACGCCCGTGTACAATTAATCAAAAATCAAATCGCAGAAACTACTTCTGATTTTGATCGTGAAAAATTGCAAGAACGCTTGGCTAAACTAGCTGGCGGGGTTGCTGTCATCAAAGTGGGTGCCGCAACTGAAACAGAGTTGAAAGAACTGAAATTGCGAATTGAAGACGCATTGAATGCGACGCGCGCTGCAGTTGAAGAAGGTATGGTTTCCGGTGGGGGTACGGCACTGGTAAACGTCATCACAAAAGTTGCTGAACTGGAAGCGGAAGGTGATGTTGCTACTGGTATCAACATTGTGGTTCGTGCTTTGGAAGAACCTGTACGTCAAATCGCTGAAAATGCCGGTTATGAAGGCTCTGTTATTATCGACAAGCTGAAAAATGCCGATTTGGGTGTTGGTTTCAACGCTGCCAATGGCGAATGGGTCAACATGGTGGAAGCCGGTATCGTGGATCCTACCAAAGTGACTCGTTCTGCACTGCAAAACGCCGCTTCTGTTGCAGCCTTGCTGTTGACGACTGAAGCTGTCGTAGCGGATAAACCAGAACCAGCTGCACCAGCAATGCCACCAATGGATCCAGGAATGGGCATGATGTAAGCTAGATTATAAAATAAAGCGCAAAAAACTGCAGGTCGGCTGAATTTCAGTGACCTGCAGTTTTTTAAGCTTCTGTGTAGTGAAAAATAATATCGTGCAAAAGTGTTACAGACGGCTGACTGGTACGTTGATTGTAATAGGCGGCAAAGCGCTCGTCGTTCACATACATGTCTGCTAAGCCACGATGGTAGTCATTATTGTAAAAAGGTGCGACTAGTGTCAGCCACGTTTTATGGGCTTTGAAAACTTGGCCAGCTAGCGGACTATCAAGGTCTACTGGTTGTGGTTGGCTACTCAAAATCTCAAGAGAAGAAAATAGCTGGGCTTCTGCTGCTTGCATTTGCTGGTGCTCTTCTGAAGTGAGATTTAACCATTTTTGGTTGGCTTTTGCGACGGTCTCTTCGCCATATTTTTCGCGAATTTCTTGACCATAGTGGGCTTCGTTCTCTTGCAATTGCTCTTTTTTAAAAGCAGTAAATTTTTCTTTGTCGGTCATGTTTTTCTCTCCTTTGTAATAGGCCAGCGTCTGGTCCAATGTTCCAATGAGTGACGTCAATTGCAGCAACTGTTGCTCTAGCAAAGACCGCTGCTGACTCAGTAATTTTTCGATATCAAAGCCTGGCGCTTCTAATGTTTCTTTGATTTCTTCTAATTTGACTCCGAATTTTTTTAAAAAAAGAATCTGCTGCAGTCGGTCGACTTCGGCTTGTCCGTAGATTCGATATCCGGAAGAAGTGAATCGTTTTGGCGGCAACAAGCCGATTTCGTCATAATAACGCAATGTCCGGCTGGAAACACCAGACAGGCCAGCGAGCTTTTGAATCGTATATTCCATAAAGAGTCATTCCTTTCTTTTTTGCTGAGTAACAGCGGTGGCCACACTTAAAGAATAGCGGTTGACGTAGCGTGAAGGTCAAGAAAAAAAGCACAAAAAATTCAAAAAAATGTGCTATACTTTTTCTGTAAAACAAGTGCACACACTGTATTTTAGCGATTGATCAGAAAATAATAAGATATATGATAGTTTACTCGTAATGTATATTACTGAACAGTTATCGGATTGCAGAAATGCCCGTAAAGTTTGTCTTACGTCACACAACACTTAACAAAAGGAAGGTCATGCTATGAAATTAATCGAATCACCTGTTAATAAAAACTTGAATCTGGAAACATTTTATCCTAATATTACCAAATTTCTCTTTGATCATACGGCAATCAAATTTTATAAAATGTATGCGTTGGATCGGGTCCAGATTGTCTATGTAGATGCTTATAAAAAAATCTATCTGGTTATGGTGGATTCTCGTAAAAAAATTAAACGTAGTGAAGTGGACTTTGCGATCCATCGACTGCTGAAAACCGATCGTGAACATGTAAAGGTGGATGTGAGTGTTAAAGCTCGCATGGAGGATGCCGGAATCAAGTTTTCTCAGCCTCGTAAAGATATTATTCTAGTGACAATGGCAGCGCCGGAAGCTTAAATGAGTTTTACTTAGTGATAAGCCCTTTGCATCAGCCCCATTAGCTGATGCAAGAGGCTTATTTATTTTGGCTCGATTTCTATCAGTAAAAGATTGGCTCTCAAAATGGCTATATTTTTAGCAAGTTTTGCCTGTCTTTTGGTAATTTCTACTGTTAAACGGCGGCGTTTGCCACCCTATTGCTGATTTTTTGTTATAATGGAGGGCGAATATAGGGGTGCAGCGGTGTGTTCACCGAAAAGGCAGTCAGTAGTGCTGCCTACAGCCGGATTTAACAGATACTGCCGGTTGCTGCAGAAAAGAAAGGGAGAAAATTCATGAAACGATACCCGGACGACAGTTTAACACTGCACACGGACCTTTATCAGATTAACATGATGCAGACTTATTGGGAATTGGGACGGGCAGACCGCAATGCTGTTTTCGAATGCTATTTCCGTGAAATGCCTTTCAACCACGGCTACGCAATCTTTGCCGGCCTAGAACGGCTCGTTCACTATCTGGAAAATCTAAAGTTTAGTGAAAGTGACTTGGAATACTTACGGGAAGTTGGCGGTTACCCGGAAGATTTTCTACAATATTTAGCTGACTTTGAGTTCAAATGTTCAGTACGTTCGGCGTTAGAAGGAGACCTGGTCTTTGCGAATGAACCGATTGTCCAAGTGGAAGGACCTCTGGGACAAGCACAGCTGATTGAAACGGCTTTGTTAAATATGGTGAATTTCCAAACCTTGATTGCCACGAAAGCTGCCCGTATCAAATCTGTTATTGGCGACGATCCTTTGTTGGAATTTGGCTCTCGACGCGCACAAGAGGTGGATGCTGCCTTTTGGGGTACGCGGGCGGCTTATATTGGCGGTGCCGACGCTACCAGTAATGTTCGGGCAGGGAAAGTTTTTGGAATTCCGGCTAGTGGAACCCATGCCCATTCTCTGGTGCAATCTTACGGGAACGATTACGATGCTTTCATGGCCTACGCCAAAACTCACAAAGATTGTGTTTTTCTAGTAGATACCTACGATACCTTAAAATTGGGCGTACCTACAGCTATTCGCGTGGCTAAAGAAATGGGCGATAAGATCAATTTCCTGGGTGTGCGCATCGATTCTGGTGATATGGCCTATATCTCCAAACGAGTGCGGGAACAGTTGGATGAAGCTGGCTTTACAGAGGCGAAAGTTTATGCTTCCAACGATTTAGATGAAAATACAATTCTCAGTCTGAAAATGCAAAAAGCCAAAATTGACGTCTGGGGTGTCGGCACCAAACTGATCACTGCCTATGACCAACCAGCTTTGGGAGCAGTCTACAAATTGGTCTCCATCGAAAACGATGAGGGCGTAATGGAAGACACTATCAAACTTTCCAGTAATGCTGAAAAAGTTACCACACCGGGTAAAAAACAAGTATGGCGGATCAATCGCAAATCAGATGGTAAATCTGAAGGGGACTACGTAACTCTGGTAGACGAGGATCCTCGCGAAGAAGCGGAAATCTTCATGTTCCACCCGGTTCACACCTTCATCAATAAAACGGTGCGGGATTTTGACGCGCGGCCGGTCTTGCTGCCAATCATCGAAGAGGGCCGTTTAATCTATGATTTGCCAGATCTGGAGCATATCAAAGCCTATGCGCAAGACTGTTTGAGTTCATTGTGGGAAGAATACAAGCGGGATCTCAATCCGCAACAATATCCAGTGGATTTGTCTACTGATTGCTGGAACCATAAGATGGCCATCATGGAAAAAGTTCGCAAGCGGGTAGCTGCTTCAAGTGAGAAAGGGGATAACGAATTGTGAGTTTGCAAACAGAAATCATCAAAGAACTGGGCGTCAAACCTGAAATCGATCCAAAGGCTGAGATTCGTGTCAGCGTCGAGTTTATGAAGGCTTATTTACGAAAGTATTCCTTCTTGAAAACATTGGTGTTAGGTATTTCCGGCGGGCAGGACTCCTCTTTAGCAGGTCGTCTGGCACAAATCGCTGTGGCAGAACTACGAGAGGAAACGGGAGATAACAGTTATCAGTTTATTGCCCTTCGATTGCCTTATGGCGAACAAGCCGATGAAGAAGATGCCCAACGAGCACTGGCCTTTATTCAGCCGGATGTAAGTCTGGCGGTAAACATCAAGCCAGCTGTAGATGCCCAAGAAGCCGCTGTCGAAGCAGTGGGTATTGATGTTTCTGATTTCAACAAGGGCAATATCAAAGCACGTCAGCGTATGATTACCCAGTACGCCATCGCCGGTGCCAAAGCTGGTGCTGTTATCGGGACTGACCATGCAGCTGAAAATCTCACGGGCTTTTTCACGAAATTCGGTGACGGTGGAGCGGATATTCTACCGCTGTTTCGTTTGAACAAGCGACAAGGCAAGCTGTTACTCAAGGAATTGGGAGCACCAGCGGAATTGTACTTGAAAATTCCGACTGCTGATCTGGAGGACGATAAACCATTAGTGGCCGATGAAGCAGCTCTAGGAGTCACCTATGATGAAATCGACGACTATTTAGAAGGCCGCCAAGTTTCTGAAGCTGCTCGTCACACGATTGAAAACTGGTGGCAGAAAACTCAACATAAACGCCATTTACCGATTTCGGTCTTAGACGATTTCTGGAAATAGCTAAAAGTAAGGCAAAAACCGAATATTCTGATAATTTGTTTGCAGAATCACGGGTTTTCTTTTGCATAATAACTCCTCTTATTTTATACTATAAGTGGGAGTTTTGGGGAAGACTCCGTCAACAACGGCTAGAGGATACCATTTTGGTTCCTCTTTTTTTATTGTCAAAAGGCAAAGGCTTTGTTCGAAAAGATTGTATTTTCCCAAAAGAAACATTATACTTTTTTCGTTGAAGGAATCACAAAAGCGTGAACTGCGAGTGTAAAAATGATTTTTGAATAGTCTATGGATACTGCTAGAATGCGTTTTAGAGAGGGTAACAAGTGAAAAACAGTTTAACAATCTGTGATGTTTTTTGTCGCGGTTTTTAGGAGAGGGGGCTAAAAATGAAACGGGCCAAGATTATGTATCTGGAGATTGCCGACCAGATCAAAAGTGAGATCATCAATGGTAAATATCCGGTGGGCAGCCTCCTGCCAACAGAAAACGAGCTGGAGGCGTTGTTTGGTGTCAGTAAAATCACCGTTCGTAAAGCCATTGAAATTCTGGCGGCTGATGAATACGTGGAGAAGAGAAGCGGCAAAGGGACTACGGTTTTAAGCGACCGTCCGTATAATAAATTATCCAAAGCGGCCAGCTTTTCGCAGCTCTTGAAGGAAGCGGATCTGCAATTAGAGACGCGTATTTTAGATTTGAAGAAGCAAAAGTTGACGCCGGCTGATGAGCTATATGCTTATTTTGGACGAGAAATGCTCGTCTATCGGCGACTGTATCTGCTTCAGGGGCATCCGTATATCTTGTTTAGCCACCATTTGCCGGCAGCGCTGAGTAAATTGCGACCGGCGGTATTTGCGGGAACGTCTTTATACCGCCTTTTAATCCTGCAAGGCTATGAGATTGAAAGCTTTGAAGACGACTTTGTAGCGGTACAGCTGAGTGAAAAAGAGCAGCAGCTACTAGAAACCACCAGCAGCATCGGGCTCAAGCGCATCCGTAAATCATCAGCGGCTGATGGCAGTTTAGTGGAATATTCGACGGCGATTTATGATACAGCCAGACATCCTTATCAGATTGCTTATGAGACCTGAGTGAAAAGAATAGTTGGGTTTGGTGCCAATTGCTTGTGTCAGTTTAGACCTCTGGGAAACGGTGAACTCCGTTTTCCAGAGGTTTTTTCATTTTCCAGCAAAAATTATAAATAAAAAACAAAAAAACGTTTACAGACATCTAAAATCGTGTTATATTTCTTTGTGTAAAACATTATAATGTTATAAACTAAAACGGATTTTAGGAGGGTATTGCAATGAAAGGATTTGTAGGGGTCATCGAGGAGAAGATCATGCCGATTGCCAATAAAATGGGCAATCAGCGACACATGGTGGCCATCAGAAAAGGGATCATCGCGACGATGCCACTGACCATTGTCGGCTCATTCTTCACGATTCTGTTGAATATTCCGGTAGACTCGATTGCCGCAATGATCGAACCGTATCGGGAAATCTTGGATGTGCCGTTTCGTTATACGGTAGGAATTTTGGCATTGTATGCTACTTTTGGGATTGCATCTTCTTTGGCCCGCTCTTACAAGCTGGATTCACTGACCGCGGGGATTTTAGCAACGATGGCTTTTCTAGTGACTGCTGCACCACCGCTTAGAGTATTCGAGGATGTAGATGGCGTAATCGCTGCCGGCCGTTATATCAATATTGCTAATCTGAGTTCCAGCTCATTATTTGGTTCAATCGTTACTGCAATTGTATCTGTTGAAATTTATCGTTTCTTTATCGTTAAAAATATTACTATTAAGATGCCGGATGGTGTACCACCGGAAGTTTCAAATTCCTTTATCGCATTGGTTCCTGGCGCGGCAATTTTGATCTTGTTCTGGGTGCTTCGCCACATGATTGGTTTTGATTTGAACGGCTTTTTGAGTAATCTCTTGATGCCACTGAAAGGTGTCTTAGCTGGAAACAGTCTGTTTGGTGGACTTTTGACGGTCTTCTTGATCTGTTTCTTCTGGGTGTTGGGGATTCACGGGCCAGCTATCATGGGTCCGGTCATTCGACCTTTTTGGGATATGTCGATTGCTGAAAACATGGAAGCTTTCCAAGCTGGAACCAGCGCCCATGATTTGCCAAACTTATTTACAGAACAGTTCTTGCAATGGTTTATCTGGATTGGCGGCGCTGGAACGACATTGGCATTAGTGGTCTTGTTCTTGTTCTCAAAATCAAAATATTTGAAAAAATTGGGTCAATTGTCAATTTTACCAGGACTTTTTAATATCAATGAACCTGTGATTTTCGGGGCACCAATTGTAATGAACCCCGTGTTGGCAATTCCATTTATCGGCGCACCACTGATCACGACGACTATCTCATACTTTGCGACTGTCTCTGGGTTGGTGCCGCGAATGGCTGCTCGTTTAGGGTTTGCAATGCCCTCACCGATTGCAGCTTGGATGAGTACTGACTGGAGCATCACGGCAGCCATTCTGGTTATTTTCAACTTTGTCTTGACTCTGGGAATCTACTACCCGTTCTTTAAGGTCTTTGAAAAACAACAGTTGGAAAAAGAAGCTGAAGAGCTGGCACAAGAAGCTGCTGCACAAGCAGAACCAAAACACGTTACTGTATCTTAAAGAAGGGGAGGTTAGGCTCGCAGTCGGGAAATTTAGACTGCAGGCTTGACCTTTTTGGTGATTGACATGCTGATTTTATTGCTTGGACTGTTTATCGTTTTGCAGATTTTGCTGGAGAAAAAGGGCCTGCCGCCTAAATTGGCGCAGGTAAAACTCCGCTACTTACTTTTGGCCAGCATTGGCTTTATTGTCGGTGCTATGTTGTTAGGGCTGTTGTTGCATATTCCGGTTCCACTGACGGCTGCTGCCACAATAGCTGCCAGTGTGGTAATCAGCTATCGTTTTCGCCTCCGATATGACGAATTTGAGAAAGGAAAGATCATATGAAACGCAAATTAGGAATTTCACTTTACCCGGATCACAGCGATCCCCAAGCCGACCGGTCTTACCTTGAAACCGCGCAGAAATACGGATTTAGTCGTATTTTTATGAGTATGTTGGAAGTTACAGATGGAAAAGAGGCAGTTGCTGCAAAATTTAAAGAGTTGATCTTTTTTGCAAAAGAGTTGGGATATGAGACAATCTTAGATGTAGCGCCAGCGATTTTTGACGAGTTGGGGATCAGTTATGATGATATGCGTTTTTTCCATGAGCTAGGTGCTGATGGCATTCGGTTGGATGTCGGTTTTGATGGCAACAAGGAAGCAATGTTGACTTACAATCCGCAACAAGTGGCTATTGAATTGAATATGAGCAATGATGTCGCTTATTTAGACAATATTTTGACCTATCAGGCGAACCGCCCTTACCTATACGGCTGTCACAATTTCTATCCTCAAGCGGGCACTGCTCTTCCTTATGATTTTTTTGCAAGTTGCAGTCGTCGCTTTAAAGAACAGGGAATCCGGACGGCGGCTTTTGTGACGTCACAGGTAGGACAGATTGGTCCATGGGATGTCAATGATGGGCTGCCAAGCTTGGAGATGCATCGAAAGTTGGCACCGGCTACGGCTGCCAAGCACTTATTTGCAACTGGCTTAATTGATGATGTAATTATCGGCAATGCCTATGCATCTGAAGCTGAACTGGCCGCAATGGGGGAGATAGATCGTTATCAGACAGCCTTTTCGGTGGAGTTTCTGCCAAGTGCAAGCGAACTGGAAAAGCAGATTGTTTTGAATGAACAACATTTTCGTCGTGGAGATATCACAGAAACGATGATCCGTTCAACGGAAGTTCGTAAAAAGTACAAAGCTGAGACCAATCCGCCCCACGATAACCTGGCAGAATTTCAGCCGGGGGATATCGTGATTGGCAATGATGACTTCGGTAAATATAAAAATGAGCTGCAGTTGGTCTTATTGCCTCACAAGGACAGTCGTAAAAATAAAGTGGCCGCGATTCGACCAGAAGAGCAGATTTTACTGCCATTTATCGCACCATGGTCGAAGTTTCGTTTTACGGAAAAAACTGAGGGATTTTTGATCCCGAAAAAAGGATGAAGAAGATGTATGATTTAGTGATCAGAAACGGACGTACAATCACAGGGGAACAGGTGGAAATAGCTGTTACCGACGGAAAGATTGTTGAGGTGACAAAAGTAATCAGTGGTCGCGGGGCAAAAGAGTTGACTCTTGCAGATGATGAGCGATTGTCCGCCGGCTGGATCGATGATCACGTACACTGCTTTGAGGAGATGAATCTGTACTACGATTATCCGGATGCTATCGGCGTGGAAAAAGGTGTGACTACAGTGATTGATGCCGGCACAACTGGGGCAGAAAATATTGGCCGTTTTTATCAGTTGGCCCAAGCGGCAAAAACCAATGTCTATGCACTGGTGAACATCTCCAAGTACGGGATCGTGGAACAAGATGAATTGGCCGACCTCACAAAGGTTCAATCACAACGAGTGGCAGAGGCCTTAAAAGCGTACCCCAATTTTATTTTAGGAATCAAGGCTCGCATGAGCAAAACTGTAATTGGAGACAACGGCATCAAACCACTCCTTATGGCAAAAGAAATTCAAGCAGAAAATCAGCAGTTGCCTTTGATGGTGCACATTGGCTCTAATCCTCCGGAGCTGTCAGATATTTTGGCAGTTATGGAAAAAGGCGATGTCTTGACCCACTGCTTCAATGGTAAGCCCAACGGAATCCTGGATCAAAAAACAGACCGTATCAAAGATTTTGCCGTAGCTGCGTACCAACGAGGTGTGGTTTTTGATATTGGGCATGGAACCGATAGCTTTAATTTCCATGTAGCGGAGATTGCGCTAGCAGCTGGAATCAAATGTGAAAGCATCAGCACCGATATCTACATCCGCAATCGGCAAAATGGGCCGGTCTATGACATGGCTACAACATTGGAAAAATTACACTTAGTTGGCTATTCGTGGGAAGAAATCATTGATAAAATCACCATCGCGCCGGCTGAAAACTTCAAATTAACCACAAAAGGCCGCTTGCAGCCGAAGATGGATGCGGACTTTACAATTTTCAAGATTGGCAAGAAAGAAAAGCAACTTACCGATTCCAATGGTAACGTACGTACGACGAATGAAGTGATTCAGCCGGTCAAAACCATTATAGGAGGCAGAATCTATGACAATCAGTTATGAAAAATTCGGCTTGAAAGATGTAATCAATGCTTCAGGACGGATGACGATCCTAGGGGTCTCTAAAGTGTCTCCATCCGTGTTGGCAGCACAGCGCTTCGGCGGCGAACATTTCTTTGAGATGGCAGACCTTTTGGAAAAGACCGGCGCTTATTTGGCCGATTTATTAGACGTTGAAGATGCACAAATCGTCTCTTCAGCTTCTGCCGGGATTGCCCAGTCAGTAGCAGCAGTTATCGGACAAGGAGATCTATACCATACTTATCATCCTTATACTTCCCGCGTGACGCGCAGAGAAATCCTATTGCCTAAAGGACACAACGTTGACTATGGAACTGCAGTAGAGGTCATGGTAGAGATGGGTGGGGGACGTGTCGTTGAAGCCGGCTATGCAAACATGTGCACCTCAGAGCATATCGAAATGATGGTTACCGCAAACACGGCAGCTGTTCTTTATATCAAGAGCCACCACACTGTCCAAAAAAGCATGTTGACGGTTAAGGAAGCCGCCGCAGTAGCCCATCGTCATGGTTTGCCTTTGATTGTCGATGCTGCTGCCGAAGAGGATCTGTTTAAATATATCCGTGAAGGCGCAGATTTGGTAATCTACTCTGGTGCAAAAGCTATCGAAGGACCGAGTGCTGGGTTAGTGATTGGGAAAAAAGAACTGATTTCATGGGTGCGCCTGCAAGGTAAAGGCATCGGTCGCGGCATGAAAATCGGTAAAGACAATATTTTAGGCTTTACCCAAGCCGTAGAAGACTATTTAGCCAATGGCAGCGAGTCTGGAGCAGCGATGCAGAAACGACTGGTTCCATTTGTGGCAGCAATCAACGAAATCTCAGGGCTGCAGGCTACTATCGTACAAGACGGTGCCGGCCGCGATATTTATCGGGCCAGTGTTAAAGTCAGCGGCCCCAAGACTGCTAAAGAAGTTATCCAAGGATTGAAGCTGGGCAATCCGGCAGTTTATACCCGGGAATATCAAGCCAACAATGGCATCATCGAATTCGATGTGCGCTCGGTAAATGAAAATGAATTGCAAAAAATCGTGAATCAACTAAAAGAAATCATCTAAAGGAGAAATTATTATGTCATTGACCCCGAATTATTTGGAAGACCGTATTTGTTTGAATGTCTTGGCCAACTCTGTTGAAAATGCGAAAGCCTGCTATGAAGCAGCTGACGGCCACGTTGTTCTCGGCGTTTTATCTAAAAATTATGAAACAGATGAAGCGGCAATCACCGATATGAAAAGATATCAAGAGGCCTGCGACAATGCACTGTCAGTAGGTCTGGGCGCCGGCGATCCCAATCAAAGTCAAATGGTTTCTCGGTTATCCGGTGTGCTGCAACCGCAACATGTCAATCAGGTTTTCACTGGCGTAGGAACATCCCGCGCTCTTTTGGGACAAGGTGAAACTGTGATCAACGGGTTGGTTTCACCTACTGGCAAAGTGGGTTATGTGAACATTGCGACTGGCCCGCTGAGCTCCAAAACGCCAGAAGCCATCGTTCCTATCGAGACAGCTATTGCACTTTTGAAGGATATGGGAGGTAGTTCTATTAAATATTTCCCAATGAAAGGCTTGGCACATAAAGAAGAATATCAAGCTGTTGCCAAAGCTTGTGGGGAAAATGATTTTTATTTGGAACCTACCGGCGGCATCGACTTGGAGAACTTTGAAGAAATTTTGCAGATTGCAGTGGATGCAGGGGTTAAAAAAATTATTCCTCACGTCTATAGCTCAATCATCGACAAAGCCACAGGTGACACGCGTACCGAAGACGTGAAGGCGCTGTTGCAGATGATGAAAAATACGCTGAAATAAGGAGTCGGACAACATGAAAATCGGTGCTTTCGGAGAAGTGATGCTGCGCTTGACGCCGCCGGAATACTTGCTTTTGGAACAGACCAATAATTTGCGGATGGAATTCACCGGTACTGGCGTAAATCTCCTGAGTAACCTTGGTCATTTAGGGCAAGAGGTCAGCTTAATGACCAAACTGCCGGCAAATCGACTTGGACAGGCGGCAGCGGCCAATCTGAAAAAATTGGGAATTGCCACAGATTATGTTGGATACAGTGGTGATCATCTGGGCAGCTTTTTTGCCGAAGTAGGTTATGGTCCGCGGGCAACACAGGTCACTTATCAAAACCGCCGCAATAGCGCCTTTAGTTTGGCAGCTGGCGCGGACTATGATCTGTCGGCCTTTGTTTCAGAGATGGATTTGATCCATATTTGCGGCATCTCTTTAAGTTTGACCGAAAAAACGGCGGCTACTGCACAAGCGTTAGCAGAAACAGCAGCGGCAGCCGGTAAACTGGTGTGTTTTGATTTCAATTTTCGCCCCAGCTTGAACGATGGCGCCGGACAACGAGAATTGATGAAACAGCGCTATTTGGCAATATTGCCTTTTGTGGATCTAGTCTTCGGCTCGACGCGAGATTTAGTGGAGCTGCTGGGCTTTGGAGAGACGCCGGCTACAACGGCTGAAGCAGAAGAATTGATTCAAGCCTTTTTAAAAACCTATCAGATTCGCTGGTTTGCCGGAACGAAACGGGGGCATGATGAAAAGGGTAGCTTGCTTACCGGTCTCTTGTACACAGAAGCTGAGAGTTGTACGTCTCAGACCTATTCGTTACAAGTGTTGGACCGGATTGGTGCTGGGGATGCGTTTGCAGCAGGAATTCTGTGGGGAATCGCGCAAGAAAAGACATTGGCAGAAACAGTGTCATTTGCTTGTGCCAATGCTGTGCTCGCCCATACGATCGCTGGGGATGTCCCACTGACTACCGAAAAGATGGTGCAACATTTTATGTCTGCGCCACAGGTGGACTTGCTTCGCTAAATGCAGCAACGAGCAGTTTCAAAAAGGTTCTTATTTGAAAAGAATCGACGGGTCTGCTGTTGGCTGTGGCTAGTGTTTAACTTGGCAGTTCATTAAAACACACAAGACCGACTGTGACTTATTGGAAAGCAAAAGCATTTTTGAAGCGGGGAAAAGGCCGAAAGCAATCGGTTTTTTCTTCGCTTTTTTGGCTATTGATTCGCTGCAGGAATTGTTTTTTTCATAAAAGGGCTTTCGGTTATTCCCGTCTGCTTTACAAGGCCTAAGGAACAGACTAAAATAAAAGCTATTGACGAGAAAATAACGATTTTTGCTGAGTTTTTGTGTCTGATTTTTTAACGGATTCACTTTGTGGTGAAGTCGGTTGATGATTTTGTTGGTAAATTTAACGGTTGGGAATGACGAGATGTGTTGAAGAATCATAACAAGTTGCGCTGGTTTTTAAAGGGGGTCGGAGTATTCTTTCTGATCCTTTTTAGTAATCTCTATCTGCAGTTTTGTCAAAATAATTTGTCACTGGATCTGGCATTGAAGTTTGCTTTTTCCTGGCACGAACAGAAATTTTTCTTAGGGTGTCTGGTACTCTTGGTACTGTACGGGGGGATTGCTTCGGTGATTGGCTCTGTCGGGATGGGAGCAGTGGTGTATGGTGTGTTCATCGGAATCTTAGGCTTTGCAGATTACATGAAGATGACCTATCGCCAGGAACCGGTTTATCCTGATGATTTAAAAATGGTGTCCAATCTTGGAATGATGAAGGATTTGGTGGGAACCCCATTGTTTATTCTGTTGCTGGTCTTGATTCTGCTTTCTTTGGCTGGTGTGGTGTGGATGTTCATCCGCAGCTTGAAACTGACACGCAAACAGCAGTTTTTCCGTGGCGGGATGTTTTTGGCCTGTGTCTTGCTCTTAGGTTATTTCAGTAATTTCAATGATGAAAATAATCTGCTGCGTAAAGGCTACAATCATACCGCATTATGGATTCCCTACTCACAAAAAATGAATTATTACAATGTCGGTTTTGTCGGTGGCTTTTTGTACAATCTAAAAGTAGTGCCAATGGATGAACCCGCTGGCTACTCGGAAGCAGCTGTTAAAGAAGTAGTAGCAGATTACCAGAAAAAGGCGGCAGCCGCCAATAAAGCAGCCAGCCCATTAGATGACAAAACGGCACCAAATATCGTTTATGTGATGAGCGAGAGTTTTTCAGATCCTAACCGCTTGAAAGGCGTGGATATCAGTGGCGATCCGTTGAAAGATTATTATGAAGTTGCTGACAAGACCTATAGTGGTCAAATGCTGTCACAAAACTATGGCGGCGGTACTGCCAATATCGAATTTGAAGCCTTAACTGGTTTTTCCATGGAATTGTTCAATCCGCAAATGACTACTCCTTACACCTTGCTGGTACCTAAGCTAAAACAGCTGCCTTCTTTGGTTTCTTTGTTGAAAGACCAAGGGTATGATACGACAGCAATTCATCCCTATGACACGTCGATGTATAAGCGTAAGGACGTTTATCAGGTACTAGGCTTTGATGAATTTTTGGATCAGGACACGATGAAGCATACCGAAAAACTGGAAAATAATCCCTATATCTCTGATGAGTCAGCCTATGAAGAAGTCATGGATCGCTTGAAATCAGCAGACAATCCCCAATTTGTCCATCTGGTGACGATGCAAACTCATATGCCTTATGGTGGCAAATACGAAAATATTCCCTACCAAGTGACAGCTGAAAACGGCAATCTTTCTTCAATCGCCAACTATGCGCAAGATGTCGCCTATGCCAGCGCTGCATTGAAAAATTTTGTCGCAAAACTGGAACAACTGCCGCGCCGGACGCTGGTCGTTTTCTGGGGAGATCATCTGCCGGGAATTTACTCAGATGAAATCCAAAAAGCCAACGATGGCACTCAGCTGCATGAAACAGAATTCTTGCTGGTAGATAGTCAAGGCAAGCTTCAAAGTGTGGGCAATGATCATTTGTCTAGTCCGTTTTACTTTGCTCCGACGCTGTTGCAACAAGCAGGTCAGCAGGTCAGCGGCTTTTATCAGCTGCTGCTCGATTTGCAACAACAACTACCGGCTTTTGAAAAAGGAATGTATCTGCAAGATGGGCAATGGGGAAAAACAGTAGCGTTTGACAAGGAGACGGCCGCACGGTACAAAGATTACCAATTGATTCAATATGATGTGCTGGCGGGTAAGCAATACAGTTTGAAAACAACGTTCTTTAAAGAGTAATAAAGTTTAGCGGTTGCGATGAGCAGTTTTTCGCAATCGACTACATAATAGTCAGAAAACCATTTTTACACACCGTTTTCTGATAGCTGTAAAAGAATAACTAGATTAGTTGAGGAGTTTAACGATGAGTTTTGTAAAAAAAGACAATCAGCGGTATTTCAACCCTATGCGGCGGGCTATCTTGAAGCACGATATGATTCGACCGAAAGATAAAGTAGCTATTGGGATGTCCGGTGGCAAGGATAGCACCACACTCTTGTATCTGTTGGATACGATTCGACGACAACAACGTCTGGGGTTTGACTTTGAGATTCAACCGATTACTTTGGACATGGGCTTTGCCGGCGTCGAACTGCAACCAATGCAAGAATTTGTGGAAAAACTCGGCTATGAACTGGAAGTTGTACCTACCAATATCGCCAAAGTCGTCTTTGAAATTCGGGAAGAACGTTCCCCCTGTTCCCTTTGCGCCAAATTGCGAAGAGGGACACTGTATACCCATGCCAAAGAACTGGGCTGCAATAAAGTAGCGCTGGGCCATCACCTAGATGATGCTGTGGAAACCTATTTTATGAATTTCTTATTTCATGGGCAGCTGAATAGTTTTGAACCGGTCAGCTATTTGAGCAAAACCGGGGTGACCTTGATTCGTCCTTTGATTTATATTGAAGAACAAGAGATCATCCGCTATGTAAACCGAGAAAAACTGCCGGTAATCTTCAATCCCTGCCCGGTGGACAAACAGACTAAACGAGAAGAAATCAAGCGTTTTGTTGCTACAATAGCTGAGACCTATCCTGATGTGCGGGAAAAGTTCATTATGGGGATGGAGCAAGGAACAGCAGCTGATTTCTGGAAGAAGAGTTTAGTCTTACCGTAACAACTGAAAAGAAAGTGACACTAGCGGCAATGATTTTTTTCTAAGGAAGCAGCGCTAACTTAGAAGTAAACTGCTATTTAAGAAACAGGATGATCAATGACCCGCAAGCTGCGAAAGTTGGTGTAGCAGTCTTTTCAGAATCTGATTGTCTGCTCACGTCTTAAGTGAGAACAATTTGAAATTAGCCTAAGCGATTGAAAAACAGGAGACCCCTGAAGCTGTGTAATAAACGCAGTAGAAGGGGACCTGTTTTTGTCGAAAGTGAGGGCTGGTTTATTGAATTTGCGAAAGCTGATTGAAAGACTCAACTAAAAAGGCTTCGTGAAAGCGTTTAAATAAAAACGTTTCTATAGAAAAGCTGTACTACCCTTTCTTACAGGTAGTACTTTTTTCTGCATTTAAAAGTAAAAAAATCAGAATTTAACTATCGTAAATACCTTTACATAGGCTTTTTTAAGCCGGTTTTTCATTTTATAAAAAAAATTTATCTGAAAGGGGTTGCATTTTCTGGCGGCGAGAATTATACTCGCTTATAGAAACGTTTCACCAAAAGCTTGAAGGGAGTCTGCTAATTAAAGTGAACAGTAGGAGAGGAACAGCATATGAAGAAATTATCTGAGATTTGGAAGCAGCGACAACTGCACTGGATGGTTTTACCGGGTGTCGCATTTATGATCGTGTTTAACTACATTCCGATCTACGGAATTATTATCGCTTTTAAGAATTATACGATTGTGGATACCATCACTTCGGCACCGTGGGTAGGATTGGACAATTTTAAAATCATCATGGAAGACGCTTTCTTTTGGGAAGCTGTTCGAAACACATTGGGCATCAGCTTGTTGAAATTGGGGCTGGGTTTTATGATCCCGATTGTACTGGCAATCATGATTTTTGAAATGAAGGATGGTCGCTTGAAAAAATTCATTCAGACTGTTTCTTACATTCCCCATTTCTTTTCGTGGATTGTATTAGGCGGCATGTTGATTTCCTGGCTGTCCTCTAACGGTTTTTTAAATCAAGTGATGATTTCACTGGGTGTGATGGATAAGGGTGTCAATCATCTCTTGGATCCGGACAAGTATTGGTGGATTGCTGTTTTATCTGATTTGTGGAAAGAAGTCGGTTGGGGGACAATCCTTTATCTAGCTGGGATGTCTCGTATCGATCCGACATTTTATGAAGCAGCCCGTATCGATGGCGCAACCAAACTGATGCAGATCCGAAAAATCACCTTGCCATTGTTAACGCCAATTATTTCACTGAATCTGATCTTAAATGTCAGCGGGATACTAGGTTCTAATTTGGATCAAACATTGGTTTTGATGAATTCTCAAAACCAAAGCAAATCTGAAGTTATCAATTCATTTGTTTATCGCATGGGGCTGGCACAGGGGGACTTCTCCTATGCGACTGCAGTTGGTTTAGGTATTTCCGTGATATCAGTCATTTTGCTGGTGATTACTGACCGAGTGACCCGTAATCTAAATAATGGTAAATCGGTTATTTTATAGGAGGTGACGAAATGATCAAACGACATTCACAAGAAAATAAATGGTTCTACTTTTTTAACACGCTGATCTTGATCTTATTCTCACTTCTGATCATCGTGCCAATCTGGAACATTTTAGTATCTTCTTTTTCTGCCAATTCTGGCTTAGGGCAAAATGGCTTAGTCCTCTGGCCAAAGAACTTTACGCTTGAAAACTACAAAAAAGTTTTTTCGGATGCCAGTATTCCCCAAGCGTTTGGAATTTCAGTCTTAAAGACTGTGATTGGTGCACTGACACATACCTTGTTTTGTTCAATAGTAGCCTATGGATTGAGTAAATCCCATCTGATTGGCCGTAGTTTTTATACGACTCTTGGAGTGATTACCATGTACTTTGGTGGTGGGATGATTCCTACGTATTTGCTGATTAAATCGCTGGGCTTATTAGACACCTTTTGGGTTTACATCATTCCGGCGTTGTTTTCTTATTATGATACCGTGATTTTGATGAACTTCTTCCGCGAAATTCCGCCGTCACTTGAAGAGTCGGCAAAAATTGACGGAGCTTCAGAGTTCACGATTTTTTCCAAGATTTTTTTGCCCTTGACTAAACCGGCGTTAGCGACAATCATCTTATTCAATGGTGTTGGTCAGTGGAACGACTTTATGACCACCAAATTATATATCACCAAAGAATCCCTTTACCCATTGCAGATGAAGATTTACGAGATCATCGTGCAATCCAATCTGAGTACCATGACGGAAAGTGGGAGTACCGATGTGGTCGTTCAAGCGACGACTCGTGGGGTACAATTAGCCACTATCGTGATTACAACAGTTCCGATACTTGTCATTTATCCGCTGCTGCAAAAGCATTTTATCGGCGGTATGATGGCAGGAGCTGTGAAAGAATAACTTTGGTTTTTGCGGCGTAGGACCGCCGAAAGCGCGCCGGCGATCTAAAAGCGCTGTTTCAACACTAAAAAGAAAGAGGTCAAAGAAATGAAAAAATTACTGACAGGCACATTGTTGGCAGCAGCAGTCCTTGGTTTGGCTGCCTGCGGAAACGGCGGCGACAAAGATCAAGCCGCGGATTTTTCCATCAAGGACCGTTACGAGTTGGATGAAAATACACCAGCTTGGAAATTGGACAAGAAAGAAGAAACAACAAAGATTCGTTGGTACATTAATTCCGATTGGACGGCACTGCCTTTTGGCAAAGATGTCACTACTGCCCAGATCAAAAAGGATCTTAATATCGACATCGAATTTATTTCCGGTGATGACTCTAAGCTGAACGCGATGATATCTGGCGGTGACCTTCCGGATATCGTAACCCTCACCAGTAAGACGGGGCAAGCAGCTTTGAAGGCCGATAGTTGGGCTTATTCATTGAATGATCTGGCCAAAAAATATGATCCTTATCTTATGAAAGCAGTCAATGAGGACACATTCAAATGGTACTCGCTGGACAATGGCAAGACTTATGGCTACCCAAACTACTCCAACACTGCTGCAGATTATGAAAGTGGCAATATTCCAGTAAATGATAACTTTGTAATCCGTGAAGATGTTTATGAAGCTCTGGGCAAGCCAGACGTTTCTAAACCAGCGGACTTCGTGAAAGTTATGCAAGATATCAAAGCGAAATTCCCTGATCTGACACCGATGGGCTTTACTACCGTAGGGGATGGTGCGGGTCCTTTCACTGATAAGTTGCAAGATTTTTTGGGTGTCCCTTTAGAAGATGCCGATGGTAATTTTTATGATCGCAACTTGGATGAAGAATATGTCAACTGGTTGCAAACTTTGAATCAGGTGTATCGGGATGGCAATATCTCTGACGATAGCTTCACTGACGATGGCCCTACCTATGATGAAAAAGTTAAACAAGGACAATACGCAACAATTTTGGTAGCCGGTACGAGTGGTCAAGGGGGCAACTTTACGGAGTTCACTAAAAATTCTGGCACGAAATATATTGCTATTGATGGTCCAGAAAGTACTTCTGATCGCAAGCCCACAATGAATCAAACGGGGATTTCCGGTTGGTTGAGCAATTACATTACCAAAGACGCTAAAGATCCAGCCAAAGTAACGGAGCTGTTCACTTATTTGATTGATGAACCAGGGCAAATCTTAACCAAATACGGTGTTGAAGGCGTAACTTACGAATACAACAAAGAAGGCAAGATTGATTATCTACCGGAAGTTAAAGAAATGGAAAAAACGGATAATGATGCCTATAACCAAAAATATGGTATCAGTCGTTTCAACTACTTCAACAACGACCGGGTCAACGCGTTGAAAGTCACTACCGAATCTGCTTTGACTCAGATGCAAGCATGGGGCAAAGGTAAGCTGGTACCACATTTCGTGATTGAAAACATCAATCCTGATTTAGGAACCCCAGAAGCTCGTTCCAACGAGGCTATTGAAACCAAGTTGAATGCTAGCGTGATTTCAATGATCCGTGCCAAAGACGAAAACAGCTTTACCAGTACTTTGGACGAATTTAAGAAGTTCTTGGATAACAACAAATGGGACGAAATCAAGAAGATAAAATCCGAAAAAATGGCTGAAAACCGCGAAAAACTCCAATAAGTCACAGAGAGGAGACAAGAGAAGGGTGGCCTCCGCACGCTGCCCTTCTTCTACTTATTATGATCGAAAAACTATTTTCCTTTGATGGCTGGTACTACCGGACATTCACCTTTGCTGCCAATCTCATCATCTTAAACTTATTATTTCTTACCACCGCTTGGACGTTGGTGTTGACGGGGCCGTCCTTAATTGCCTTGTATCAAAGTGTAGATCGCCTTCTAAAAGAGCAGGGGAACTCAGTCTTTAGAGATTACTATCGTCTGTTAGCTGCTAATTTAAAACGAGGAACAATACTCGTAGCAACACTTTTATCGATGGCTGCTGTTTTGGCAGGAATTATTTATCTCTTAATGGGAGTATCGACTTCACTAGGTTTTTTGGCTGTAGTGATAGCTGCGTTGACGCTTTTGTTTTTGGCAGTGTTGACAGTCGTTTACAGTGTGTTGCCATTACCTTTTAAGTCCGCACTTCGGGAATCATCCTATGTCTTGTTGGCCAGCACAGCACATGGGATTATTCTCTTGGCGCTTCCGGTAATGGTGGCTGCTGTTTTGATCAAAGTTAATCTGATGCTTTACGTTATTGTTGGTTTTGCAGTAACGATTTGGCTACAGCTGCTTTTTTTCAATAAAGTATTGGTGGATAAAACAAATGAATGAACTGGAAAAAGAACGCTTTTGGGACGAAACGGCTGCTCAATTGGCTGCCATTCCACTAGAACTGGAGCTTTCCCCAAAAGTGATAACACAACCTAAAATCAAATGTTTTTCGATCAGTTTCAAAAGCCTGCAGGGTGAAAAAATCCATGGCTTGCTGCTGTTACCGGAAATAACTCACGGTAAGGTACCAGTGGTCGTGGATATCCTTGGCTATATGACACATATTCAAAATGCGGAAGAATTTGCTCACTGGCCGCAGATTGGTTGCGGCTGTTTAGTAATCGATAATCGCGGACAAGGGGGACAAACTCTTGATACAGCTCCTTATTTAACTACTAACGGGGAGTCACCCATGGTACGAGGACTGCTGACGCCTGAGGACAGCTATATGCGGCGGTTGGTAGCTGATCAGATGCGTTTGTTTTCAGTTATTGACGCAATTCCTGAATTAGACAATGACCAGATCTTTTTACATGGTAACTCTCTAGGTGGCGGTTTGGCTCTGCTTTTAAATGGTATTTGCCGGAAAAAGATTCGCGCAACCTTGGCAAATGTCCCAAGCCACTCGAATATTTCCCGACGAGTCCATGAAAAAACCGGGTCTTATGGGGCGATTGCCGACTATTTGTTGTTGCATCCGGAAGATGAACAAGATGTGCTGGCGACACTGGCTGTATTTGATACCAAGTATTACGCAAAAAGAATTGCGAACCCGGTGTTTACTTCTGCTGCTAGTGCTGATACCACTTGCCCCATGAAAGACTTTCTGGTGACTTATCGTCGCTTAGCAGCACCTAAAAGTTTGACGGTCTATTGGGGCAAAGGACATGAAGGTGGCGGAAGTCGGCAATTAGCCCGCGAAATTTCACTAATGAAACAGCTGACAGAGGAGTTGAACAAAGATGCAGATTGCAACTTATAATGTCCGTGTGGATACAGAGTTTGATGAAACGTGGCAGTGGCCCTTCCGGAGTCGTTATGTATTGGACCTGCTGACATATCATAATTGGGACTTGGTAGGGATTCAAGAAGTCAGACCCAATCAAGTGGCAGATTTGAAAACGTTGACTGACTATTATTGCTTGGCCGCCGAAAGAGATGGCGATGGTCAAGGGGAGGGGTTGGCGATTCTCTACAAAAAAACGCGGTTCCAGTTAGAAGATAACGGTTTTTTCTGGTTGTCTGATACGCCTGATCGACCCAGCATTCACCCTGAAGCCGGTTGTCCCCGAATCTGTTTGTGGGGCATCTTTAAAGAAATTGCCAGCGATCGGTCCTTTTTAGTGATTGATACGCATCTTGATCATGTCTCTGAGGCAGCTCGGCGAAGTGGGATGCAGGTAATACTGCAGCAATTAGCAGAGAAGATTGCTGAGCTACCCACGGTATTGTTAGGAGATTTCAATGCTTTGCCTGAAGAAAATGTCCATCATTTGGTGGCACAGCATTTCGATAATGGGAAAACCCTCAGTGAGCAGTCTCACTATGGACCCGACGGCACCTTCCAAGATTTTGACTATCAGCGTCCTTGGTCCCAGCTTGAGGAAATCGACTATCTCTATCTCAAAGGTTTTACTGTAAATAAAACGGCTGTCTTAACGGATGCCTGTGATCGACGCTTTGCTTCTGATCACTTTCCGCTAGCAATGACCGTCAAACTAAATGAATAGGTGAAAAAACATGGAAAAGACACAATTAAATGAACTTTTGTCACAAATGACACGACAAGAAAAAATCGATCAGCTTTTGCAGCTGATGGCAGCGTTCTATTCTGAAAAAGCAGAAGAGAAGACGGGACCCATGAGTGATCTGGGATTATCAGAAGAAAATATCAACAATGCCGGCTCAACATTGGGTATCTCTGGTGCTAAAGAAGCAATCCGCGTTCAAAAAGCCTACATGGCTAACAATCGTCTGCATATCCCAACGCTGCTCATGGCAGATATTATTCACGGCTTCCGTACGATTTTTCCAATTCCGTTGGCGCTGGGAGCAACTTGGGATTTAAAGGCAGCAGAAGAAATGGCGCGAATCTCAGCCAAAGAAGCAGCGGTATCGGGATTACATGTGACTTTTTCGCCAATGGTGGATTTGGTGCGTGATCCTCGCTGGGGCCGAGTGATGGAATCAACAGGGGAAGATCCATTTTTGAATAGTCGCTTTGCTGAAGCTTTTGTCAAAGGGTATCAAGGAGCAGACTTGACCCATGATTTTCAGCGAGTTGCCGCGTGTGTGAAGCATTTTGCAGCATACGGCGGAGCGATTGGCGGACGGGATTACAATACCGTCAACATGTCTGAACGTCAGTTGCGAGAAATGTATCTGCCAGGCTATCAAGCGGCACTGGCGGCGGGAGCAAAATTGGTAATGACTTCCTTTAATACCGTAGATGGCATTCCCGCGACTGGAAATAAATGGTTGTTCCGTAACGTTTTGCGAGACGATTTTGGCTTTAACGGTGTGGTAATTTCCGATTGGGGGGCAATCCAGGAGCTGATTCCTCATGGGGTAGCTGAAAATGAAAAAGAAGCAGCCGCATTAGCTATCACAGCCGGTGTTGATATCGAGATGATGACCTCTTGTTACAGTCGCTATTTGGAAGAATTGATTGATGAGGGGCGCATTGATGCAGCGTTAATCGATGAAGCGGCGCTGCGAATTTTAGAGCTTAAAAATGATCTGGGTCTCTTTGAAAATCCCTATCGAGGGGCCGATGAAACAGCCGAAGCCACCGTTATTCTTTGTGAAGAACATCGACAGGCGGCCCGCGAGATTGCTGAAAAAGCAATCGTTCTATTGAAAAATGACAATGTACTGCCGTTACAACCAAATGAAAAAATTGCTTTGGTAGGCCCTGGCGTTTACTCCAAAGATGTATTGGGCGCTTGGTCCTGGCAAGGGAAAAAAGATGAAGCTGTTTCATTGGCAGAAGCTTTTGCAGGTCGGAAAAATGTGCTGTTAGGCACCGCGTTGTTCGACTATTTTGATCCTTCCGAAAAAGCCATCACAGAAGCTGTTTCGTTGGCAAAAAAAGCGGATAAGGTGATTGTTGCTTTGGGGGAAAGCGACTGGATGAGCGGAGAAGCAGCCAGCGTAACAGATATCCGGCTGCCTCAAGCGCAGTTGGACTTGTTCCGAGCAATAATTGCTGTCAATAGCAATGTAATCGTGACCTTGTATAACGGAAGACCTCTGGATTTACGTGAGCTGGATGCGGCTAAAGGGATTGTAGAAGCTTGGTTTCCCGGTACAGAAGCCGGAAATGCCCTGCGAAATGTTTTAGAAGGTAGCGTAAATCCCACTGGTCGTTTATCCATGTCATTCCCGGAATCTGTAGGTCAGGTGCCCGTTTATTACAATCCGGACAATACCGGACGCCCTTATGAATCGGCACCAGAGGAAAAATATGTTTCCAAATATTTAGACGGCAGTAATTACGCGAAATATCCTTTTGGTTTCGGATTGAGTTACAGTCACTTTGTCTACTCGGAGTTAACGGTGGATCATAAAACCATGACTGTAGATGAGTCGATTCAGGTTACAGTCACGGTTCACAATGACTCTGACGTAGACGGAATTGAAACCGTCCAACTGTATCTCCGAGATCTGGTAGGCGAAGTCGTTCGACCAGTGAAAGAGCTGAAAGGATTTCAAAAGTTGGCGGTTCCAGCCGGTGAAAGTCGCCAGGCAGAATTTGTTATTAAAGATGAATTGCTGCAATACGTTCATAGTAATCAACAAAAGACCAGTGACCCCGGCAGATTTACGGTAATGGTGGGCGGCAATAGTCGCGACCTGTTGACCACTGAAATCATCTTGACTAAATAGGAAACGAGTGAAAAAATTCATGACAATGATCAACTTGCACAACGGCCGACTAACGGCTGATTTTCTAACTACCGGTGACCTTTATGAGTTGTCGGCTGATGGCATCATGATCAATCAACTAAACGGTAACCCATTAGACGGCAGTCTGAATCAAATTTGGCTTCGTCTATACACCACTGATGGCATCAAAAGTACACCGTTAATAGGGTCCAATTCTGCTAGTTATCTGACGGTAACAGATAATGCTTTGCTGTGGGAGGGCAGCTTTCAGCAGGTCAATTACCAAGTTCGTTTTGTTTTAGGAAAGGAAAACTGTTGGTTTTGGCAGGTTTTCTTACAAGGAAATGGTGAAACGGCAGATCTGATCTGCGGACAAGACCTCGGGAATGCCGCAAAAGGGGCCGTGCAATCCAACGAGGCGTACGTTTCTCAATACATTGACCACAAAGTAATGGACACAGCGCAAGGTCCACTACTTGTTTCCAGACAGAACCAACCACAAGATGGACGTTTTCCAGCTGTTCAGCTAGGGGCATTGGGTAGTGTAAAAGCGTTTGCAACTGATGGCTATCAATTTTTTGGAAAAGAATACGTCCGTACAGGCATCCCTAAAGCGTTAGTGCAAGAAGAGCTAGCAAATGAAGTCTATCAATATGAATTTGCTTATATTGCCTTGCAATCGGAGCAGTTTGTGCTGCAAGAGCCAAGCACATTCGTCTTTTACGGCAGCTTTACAGCAGATCACCCACAGGCCGTTACCGAACCATTGCTCCCTATTGCTGATGTAAAGAATTCCCTTGAAGAGATACCAGCATTTTCTAAAGAAGATTTGGCGGGCAATATTGTTAGTGAAAAGCAGACGAAACGAGGGGCGGTTCTAGCCGGTGACGTGATGACTGAAGCAGAGGTAAATGTACTGTTTCCAGAACAACTGTTTACCGAAGAACAAGCGGGAAAACGACTAGCGTTCTTTACACCAGAGCATCATCATGTGGTGCTTCAAGAAAAAGAACTACAGATGGAACGATCTCATGGACATATTTTGTTGAGTGGCATGGACCTTACTGTTGATCGGCCGTTGATGAGTACCACGGTTTATATGCAGGGATTGTTCAATTCGCAAATTGTCTTGGGAAATACCAGCTCGAATAAATTATTGAGTAACAGTCGCAATGCGCTGAATGCTATGACGCATTCCGGTCAACGAATCTATTTGAAAGAAGCTGGCAGCTGGCGTCTTTTAGGTCTGGCCTCGCTGTTTGAAATGGGCTTGAATTCCGCTGTTTGGTATTACAAATACCAAGACGATCTTTTGAAAATCGAAACCTATACAGTGGCAGATGGTCGCGAAATTCGAACTACCTTTACCAGCAAACGTCAAAAGACTTACGATATTTTGGTCACCAATCATTTGCTGATGTCTGGTGATGAACAAGGGCATTATGATCTGCAGCAGCAAGATCAGTTGTTGACAATCACGGCTACCAGCGATTCGGTAATCCACGAAACCTATCCAGAGCTGACCTATTATTTGAAAGCCGCGCCAGCCTTTACACGAACAAATGAAAGTATTTTAGGAGTTTCAGAAGCAGACAGCGAGCTGATTGGCCTTTTATTTGAGAAAACTGATCAGGTGTCAATGACTATTCAAGGAACATTAACTGGTGCGCCCTTTGTTGAAAAACCGACAACGGCTGCCTACGAGAAAGCTTGTTACCGGAAATTTATCGATGAGCTGTTGCAAGGTTTTCACTTAGCACATCCTTCAGAAGAAGTGGCTAGTTTCAATACATTATCCCGCTGGTACACTCACAATATGTTGGTACATTATTTATCCCCACATGGCTTGGAACAATACGGCGGTGCAGCTTGGGGAACGCGAGATGTTTCCCAAGGCCCGACAGAATTCTTTTTGGCCTTGGATCGCCCGGAGATTGTCGCGGACATTATTGGAAAATTGTTTGCGAATCAGTTTGCCGATGACGGAAATTGGCCACAATGGTTTATGTTCGATCGATATGAAAAGCAAAAAGCAGATGAAAGTCACGGGGATGTGATTGTCTGGCCAATGAAAGTAGTGGCCGATTACTTGGAACATACGGGGGATTTGAGTATTTTGCAAAAGCAGATTCCTTATACAGAACGCAGTACCTTTGCCAAAACACTGGAGCAGTATTCCTTATTAGATCATGTGAAAAAAGAAGTTACTTACATTGAAAATCACTTTCTTCCGGGAACGTATCTGTCTTGTTATGGTGATGGGGATTGGGATGACACATTGCAACCAAACGATGCACGACTAAAAAAACAAATGGCTTCTAGTTGGACAGTGGCTTTAACCTGTCAAGTAATTACTAAACTTGCCTCGGTCTTAGAAGCTGCTGACAGTTCTTATGCAGCTCATTTGAAGACATTGGCCGCCCATATTAAAGAAGATTATGAGCGTTATATTCTTTCAGATGAGATTTTACCCGGTTTTGTTTTGCAAGACGGGGACCACTTTGAGTTTATTATCCACCCAACTGACAAAAAAACGGGCATCAACTATCGACTGTTGCCCATGACTCGTAGTATGATTGCGGAACTGTTGACACCGCAACAAGCGGAGCAGCATTTAGCTGTGATTAAAGAACAGCTGCAATTTCCCGATGGTGTACGCTTGATGAATCGACCGGCCCGCTACAAAGGTGGAGTCAGCACCTATTTCAAACGGGCGGAACAAGCAGCCAATTTTGGTCGAGAAATCGGCCTGCAATACGTCCATGCCCACATCCGCTTTACTGAGGCGATGGCTAAGTTAGGTAAGAAGCAAGAAACCTGGAAAGCGCTGCAAACAATCAATCCTATTGGGCTGCAAAAACAAGTGACCAATGCTTCTCTGAGACAGTCGAATGTTTATTTCTCCAGTTCCGATGGGGATTTCAAAACGAGGTATGAAGCACAGGAAAACTTTGATAAACTTAGAGATGGCAGCGTTCACGTGAAAGGCGGTTGGCGGATTTATTCCAGCGGTCCAGGGATCTATTTGAACCAGTTGTTGAGCAATGTTTTGGGAATTCGTTTCGATCAGGTGCACTATATCTTTGACCCGGTATTACCAAAAGAATTGGATCAATTGACGATGAATTACCATTTGGCAGGTAAAAGAGTAACGATTCGTTTTGAACTGACGGGTGAAAAACGAACTGTACTCTTAAATGGAAATGAGTTGCCGGTAACATTACTGGAAAATCCTTACCGTGTTGGTGGGATGGCCGTTGCTAAAGAAGTATTGGCGGCGCAGTTGAAAGATGATGACGAACTTGTCATTTGTATCTGATGAAACAAATCATGATTTGAGGAGAGTGGAACCCATGGTGGGAATCAAAGATATCGCAAAAGCTGCCGGTGTCTCCATCTCAACGGTATCCTATGCGTTGAATGGCAGTCCGAAAGTAACCGAGCAGACTAGAAAAAGAATTCAGGATATCGCTCGCGAGATGAACTATGTTCCCAACATGGCGGCCCGCACTTTGAAGAAACAACAGACCAATATCGTAGGCGTTTATCTAGCTGATTATGGCGGCAGTTTCTATGGGGAGTTGTTGGATGGGATCAAACGGGGACTCGCTACTTTCGATTATGAAATGATTGTTTGTAGCGGTCAACGCTCTCATCTATTTATTCCCGAGAGGATGGTAGACGGCGCGATTATTCTAGATTGGACGTTTAAAACAGAGGAAATCAATCTTTTAGCAGATCGAGGTCATCCACTAGTTGTGTTGGACCGAGAAATCGATCGCAAATCTGTCTGCAAAGTATTGTTGGACAATAAAGGCGGTTCCACCTTGGCAATCAGCAAATTGGCAGAATCCGGTTCTCAGAAAGTCTTTTTAGTGACAGGGGCTGATGGCTACGACAGTCAAGAGCGATACAAGACGAGTATTAAAGAATTGGAACGCTTTGGCATAGATTATGAAGTGATTCCTGGAGAATTTACGGAACCTTCCGGATACCGAGCAGCGGAAACTATCATGGCTCAAAACCCAGATTTTCCCGTCGATATTTTCAGTTTTAACGATGAAATGGCAGTGGGGATCTATAAGTACTTTTCAGATCGTCCAGAAAAGATTGGCCGAGAAATTCGTCTGATTGGTTTTGACAATATTGAGCTGGGCACTTTTATGGACCCACGTTTAGCCACGATTTCTTATTCGAAACATCGATGGGGTATGGTGGCTGCTGAAAAACTGATGCAACTGATCAAAGGCGAGTCCACAGAAGATGAAGTAATTTACACCACCTTTGTGGCCGGAGATTCATTTTCTTGAGAATTGAAATGGGTAGGGATGGACATAGAGCAATCAATGAAAACCTATTTCAATACGTTTTGTAAGAAAAACTTTAGCATAGGATTGTTTATTTTATTGGAGCAGCGAAAAACTGCTCCGCTACATAGCTACAGTATTACCATATATTATATAGTAGCAAACTAGTGAGTTGAGGGGGCTTTTTGATGAGTATCAGTCGGATAACATTTCGCTCGGAAGTGTTGGGAAAAACAACAGCTTGCAATATTTTTCTGCCTGAGATGAAGCGATCGTCTTACCCAGTTTTATATTTACTCCACGGCTGGTCGGATGATTGCAATGCGTGGTTGGATAATACTTCTTTGGCGCGTTATGCTGCTGATTATCCTTTTGTCATTGTCATGCCACAAGTAGAATTGAGCTATTATACCAATATGCACGATGGCGAGCGCTACTTCGATTTTTTGACAGCAGAACTACCAGCTTTTATTCAGCAGTGGTTTCCAATTTCAGAAAAGCCGGAGGAGCGGTTTGTAGCGGGTCTATCGATGGGAGGATATGGGGCTTTCAAATGGGCATTTACCTATCCAGAGCGTTTTTGTGGGGCAGCCTCACTATCTGGTGCACTGGATGTCGTGTCCCTTTGGCAAAATGACCCCAGTCGTGATGAAAGATTTACGCGAATCTTTGGACCTTTGCAAAAGTTGGCAGGGGGGCCAGATGATTTGAACAAAATAATCCGTCATCATAATTCAGCCGTTGCGAAACTAGTCCTCTATCAATCCTGTGGTACGGAAGATTTTTTACTAGATATAAATCGTAAATTTCAAACTCATTTTACAGAAGAATTCCAAAACTATCAGTACAGTGAAGCTCCTGGTAACCATAATTGGAAGTTTTGGGACAAAGAAATTCAACAAGTACTGGCGTTGTTTAATGAACAAGTGCACTAAAAAAGTTGGCTAAGAGCAGAAGGACGCTCTTAGCCAACTTTTTCATTTGCTGCAGAAACTTGGTAAAAAGAGTAAAGGAATCAGCGACCTTTTATCTATCAATAAGTTAAGAAAAAATGGTTAAAGCTCAGGATCGAACTCTTCTGTTGCAATAGTCGCGGAACAGTCACCAGATGCTGTGGGCGCTGTTTTGAAAAAAGTTGTTTCCCAAAGTCGAATGCCCCGTCCGACAGTCAATGCAGCAAACAATGTTCCAATGCCAATTCCTTCTGGTCGTCCCAAAAAGAGCAATCCGAGGAGGGTGGCCGTCAGGATCATGACCAAGTCGAACCGGAGTTTCATCTGTCCAAAAGTTTTGCCAGTCTGCAAGCTTAACAAAGCGACGACGCCATCTGGTGCATTCATGATGAAATTGCCTTGCAGCATAAAAAAAGCACCAGTAGCGGTAGCAGCAGTTGCTAAAAAAAGTACTAGGATGCGAAACAGCAGAGATTCTGGTTGAAATTGGGCCAAACCCAAGCCGAGAGTGTAAAAATCAACGATACTGCCAAAAACAAAGGAGAACGGGAGCTGTAGCAACGTTTTGAGTGTGAGTTTTCGCTGTAAAAACAGTTGCAAGATGACCATGACACCAAAGACCAATGTAGTGGCTGTTCCCAACGTCAATCCTGTGATGTCGGCGGTAATAAAAGGGACGGAGACTAAAGCGCTGGTACCTAGACGACAACAGGTAAAAAGAACGGTACCTAAGGCCAGGATAAAGATACCCGCTGTATATAAGGCGAGACGAAAGAGCAATGCTTGTATAGATTTCATGAAACAACCACCTTTTTTAAAATAATGAGACAGGGTGTTTGGTGTAATAAATGGGCAATTTAATTGTTACAACAACTCCTATGCGCCTAATGGATCCTGCAAAAAGCCTCGTACAGGCAACAACCAGCATCAGACAAAATACTCAATAGCCATCAAGTCTGTAAGAGTTGCCTTCCCTTTTCTAGTTGAAGTTGCTTTTGATGTTTAATGATTACAATTCAATTATATCAATAATAATCTAATAATATTAACTTATTTGATAAAATTACGACAGGTTAGTAGGTGCTTGTAAAGTTTCCAGTGCTTACTTAATTATTAGCCGAAATATCTACAAATAAAAAACACTGCCCCGATACGGAGCAATGTTTTTTGAATCAATTTTTGGAAAGTAAAATCAGCAATCAACCGAAGACGGCTGCGATTCGTTGCAAGCCAGCTGCCAATGTTTTTTTCGGACAGGCCAGATTCAGACGCATGTGACCGCTACCTTGCTTGCCAAAGAGTGTTCCGGCATTCAAAACGACGCCGGCGTCTTTCACCAGCCGTTTTTGCAGAGCAGCATCGGTTAAGCCTAATTCTGAAAAGTCTAACCAAGCCAAGTAGGTTCCTTCAGGGGGCATCATTTTTACTTGAGGGAGATGCTCGGCTAAAAATTCTTGGGTAAAACGACTATTTTCCGACAAGTAAGACAAGAGCTCTGTTAGCCACGAGCCTCCATGACGGTAAGCAGCTTCAGTACCAATCAGGCCAAAGGTGGAAATTGTCGCTTGCTCCGTCATTTCCTGCACCTCTTTAAAGGCACGACGTAATTTTTTGTCTTTGATATACACCATTGAATTTTTGATTCCTGCCAAGTTGAAGGTCTTGGTTGCGGCGGTCAAGATGATAGAAAAATCAGCAAAATCTGAGGCTACCGTCTGAAAGGAGATATGCTGACGAGGAGCAAAGACCAAATCTTGATGAATTTCATCGGCAATCACAGTAACGCCATATTTTTGGCAGAGTTTGCCGACTGCCAGTAATTCCTCTTTGTCCCAGACACGACCACCAGGATTGTGGGGGTTACAGAGGATGAAGAGTTTAATATTTTCAGCAACGATGCGTGCTTCCATATCTGCCAAATCCATTTCAAAGTGATCGTTTCTTTCTACTAGAAGAGAAGCAGAGACGATTCGTCCGTTGGCTTTGACCATATTAGCAAAAGGATGATACACCGGATCATGAATTAGCACGGTGTCACCGGGAGCAGTGTAAGCTTGAATCGCCACGCCGATACTAGGTACGACACCGGGAGAAAAGAGAATATCTTCCTTCTTTAATGAATAGTTGTAACGTTCAGCTTCCCAGGTGATCACTGCTTCGTAAAGAGACTCAGGAAAAATACTATAACCAAAGATGCCGGCCTCTGTATACTCTTTCAGTGCCTCAATCACGGGCTGGGGTGCCATGAAATCCATGTCTGCGACCCAAAGTGGGATCAAGTCGTCTTTCTGGTAGGTTTCACGGATACTGTCCCATTTCACGCTATCTGTCCCCACGCGGGAATACTGCCGATCAAAATCTGTCATCGTCTGCGCCTCCTGTAAGCTCTTGTATAAGTTCGCCTGCAAATGAAACGAACTTCTTTTTTTTCAACACTTACAGTATAATGAAAAAAGTAGAAGAGAGGGAATAAAATGACTTATAAAATCGGCCAGATCATTCAAGGGACCGTAACAGGTATCCAGCCATACGGCGCTTTTGTGGCGTTGGACGAGCGAACTCAGGGATTGATTCATGTATCCGAGATCCAATCCGGCTATACCAAAAATATCAATGAGGTTGTCAAAGTCGGCGACAAGGTTCGCGTGCAGATTATCGACATTGACGAATACTCTCAAAAAATCAGTTTGTCGCGTCGCAGTTTGGACGGTGAACAGATTAAAAATCGTCCCCATCGAAAACGCTACTTTACGAATAAAAATAAAAAAATCGGATTTCGAAGTGTAGAAAAACAGTTACCAATATGGGTAGAAGAAGCACTGACCGCGCTGCGTAATGAAAACACAAAGAAATAGTTATGTACATTTTCAGAAATCATGTTAAAATTGAATAGCAAGGATAAACAAAATACGAGGTGGTATCGTGGAAAACAAAAAAGTCGCAGGCACTGTAATACTGCATCTGCAAGACGGCGCCAAACGTTTCTTAGTACACTCCACCGGTGAGACCTTGGAATTGGCCTCTACCGATTTCATTGCCGAGAAGACTGGCCTTGCCAACATTTTGGAAATGTTGAAAGATCAGGTTCATCTTGATGTGAAAAAAATTGATTTGGTGGAACTGACAAATGGCCAAATCGACCATGAAAATGTCCCTCTGTTTGTTTTCGAAGCGCAAGAAGCCGTGCTGGAAAGCGAGCTACCCCAAGATTTCTACTGGGAAGAGCCCCAACGTTTCCGAGAAATCATTCGCAACTATGATATTGAAGGCGTGCCTTACTTTTAGAAAAACTGCACCCATTGGTTCTTGTCTCGTATTGGGACAAGAACTTTTTTTATTTATAAAGCTGTTTGATTTAAGAGTATCTTAGAAATCCATTCGTGTTTTTGGCAGATATCTCGCAAGACCTGTGACTGTTTATTAAAGAAAGCGGGACAAAGACGAATGATTCTTTTGCAACGTGAAAAGAGACGACAATTGCGCTGAAAAAAGATTACTAAAAAGCCTTGACCCGCTCTTTAAGAAATGGTAAATTAATCAACGTTGACGACGAGAAAGTCTCGTAGAAAACTTCTTGAAAATCAATTCAAAAAAGTAGTTGACACGGGCAACTAAGCCTGTTAAACTAACGAAGTTGCCGCTTGAAAGCACAACCTGTTTTTGAAAAAGTCGCGCCAGTCGCGAAAAACTTTTTCAAAAAAGTGTTTGACTTTTAAAAAACAACGTGATATGATTTAAAAGTTGACGGCGAAACAAGTCGCACAACAACTTAGACCTTTGAA
>NZ_MAEH01000011.1 GCF_009933135.1 Candidatus Enterococcus leclercqii | reverse complement strand
CTAAATATTGTAGAACCAAAAAAACTCGTGGATTGAATCCACGAGTTTTTTATGCGGCCGAGAGGACTTGAACCTCCACGGTATTGCTACCACTAGCGCCTGAAGCTAGCGCGTCTGCCAATTCCGCCACGACCGCATATCGTATGTTTTCCATACGTTAGGCACTTATATAGGATAACGGACGAGGAGATATTTTGCAACTGTTTTTTTGAAAAGAGCACAACTTTTTCGTTGTAAGTGATTTCAGACTTGCCGAGTGTGTTTACTCCTTTAAGAGATGTGAGACATCCGGTAGCTGCCCATGTTGGCCGCTTAGTGGAAAAACGTTGACACCAGTGACCGTAACAAGGTCCAGTCCATCATTTTGATCCAAAAGTCCCATTAATTCCTGCACCGACAGCTCGAGTGTCACTCCGTAAAATTTGACCCCGTTTTTCGCCAGGTAATCAGACATTTCTTGTAGCCGGGATTGAGTAACAGTCGGTGTGCTGAGACCTTTTGCTGAATCATAGAGATTCCAAAAATCACTTTGATTCAATAGATAGGAAAAAGTGGAATGTAAACGGGTAGTCAGCTTTTTCTCTTCTGGCCAGGAGCTTTGTTGAGAGGTTAAGTTGTTCTCCAGCAAGAGAGGATATTTTTCAGCAAGCTGTTTGTTTTCTTTTGTAGATAAGACGGCTCGACCTCTTTGAAACGCTGAGATGCCAACTGGCGGATAAGTCACGATGCTACCACTTTTTGCCAATGGCAGAGTACGGATGGCATACCAACGAGGTTCTGCTTGAGGTGCACTGTAAGTTTTCCAGTCTTCAAGCTCAGTGAAGCTGAGGTCTTTGTCGAAGGTGACATTGACGGTTAGATAAGTAGACTGAGGGAGTCCCTTCAGGTTTTCTCTTAAGTTTTGCCTGGTCGCTTCTGCATCGCCGGAGCTTTCTGAGTTGCGGGAGAACAGCGCCTCAAAAAAACCATCTAAATCTCGGGAATCAAAAGGAGAGACGGTGGGGTTAATCAAGCGACCTTTTTCAATCTGATAGTTGCGAGTGACAGTCCCGCTATCTTGCAGTGGGCGACGGTAGATCTCGCTGATATCATAAGCAGTAGGGCCGCTTTGGCTGATTTGATAGCTCTTTAGGTCCAAATTGGGCTCAGTCAAGTCATTTAGCAATTGACGATTAAAAATGTAGCTGTCTTTTTCCACCAACTGGTTGCCAGCCGCGGGATTATAGTAAAAGTAATCGACTAGCCAACGCCCTCCAAAAAACAATAGGATCGTCACCAATACACTGCCTAAAATGAGCAGTAAATTGCGGCGACGGTTTTTCTGCTTGACACCTGCTTGAATCTTCTCAAAGTCAAATTTCTGTAAATCCGTCATGTTCCAATACCTCCTTCAATCGTTTGCGGGCCCGATACAAACGGGTCTTCGCTTGGGGATACGTCAGGTCGAGAAAAGACGCGATATCCGTCACTGGCCAATCGTTAAAATAGTGAAGCAATAATAGCTCGCGATCATTTGCCGACAATTGTTCGATTCCCCGATACAACTGCTGCTTCGTTTCGTCTGCTAACAGCGTTTCTAAAGGCGTTGCAGGAGACGAGTCTGTCTTGTCCCCGTTAAGACGAAACCATTTCTGCCAGCGATTTTGATAGCGCTGTTGATCGTAAAAACGATTTTTTATCAGCCTTAACAGCCAAAATTTCACCTGCTCTTCAGTCAGCTCGTCAAGCGCTGTCATAAGACGAAAAAAGGCGTCAGAGACTAACTCCTGGGCTTGTTCTCGATTTTTGGTGAGGCTGAGACTGTACCAATATGTCTCTTCTCCGTAACGCTCGTACAGCTGCGTTAGCTGATCTTTTTCCACCCCCGACACCTCCCTCTTCACTAAAGAAACGTTTGAGAATCAATTTGGTCACAGCTTATTTCCAGTTTAACTTGAAAAAATAAAAAAGAAATCGTTTTCTCAAGGGGAACTTCGATAACTTATTCCATTTTTTTAGATAAGATTTTCTATTTTGGAAATCAAATATTCGTGTTACTATTTATAGTAAGCACTATAGATAATCATTAAAGGAGAGAGGGAAAGAAATGAGTAAAACGATAAATGTCTTAAAAGAAGTCAGTGATCCAATTCGTGTAGCTCCAGATATCATTTTTGATTTGACAGAAGTGTTGCGGGCACCTGCTCGTTATATCAGCTGGGAATTTATTCCTGAAGAAGTTGAACACAGTCTGGTGGCTAATCTCTTGTTGTTTGAGAGACATGATCGAAAAGAACCGACAATGACAATTCGTTTTGGAATGCTTCCTTACGTTAAAAGCTGGATTTTGTTAGATAAAGAATGGCTTAACGGAGAGACTCTGTTTCCAGATGCCCCCAAAGGTGTACTGAAATTTGTTTGTCATGGTAGTCGAATCGAAAGACAAGCGATTGTTAAGGCTCAATTAGTCATTTCTTCAGGGGGGAGTAATTTTTCTGGTCGAATCGAAAATCTACTTTTGCACGAAGTAAAACCGACGCAGCCACCACTAGAGGCTGCAAGGTTGGCAGATATTTTTGGACAAAATACTAAAAAGGAATGGCCGGAAAAAATCACTGATCCAACGCAATTGAAAATGAGCCTATCTTTTGAAGAGAGTGAAGTCTCCTGGCCACAAACATCATGGTCTTGTTATGGTGGAGACCAGGAAGAAAAACTGGCTGCTGGAACGGGTTTTTTTACCAGCTGCAAACGAGACAATCGCTGGTATTTGGTAGATCCAGAAGGCAATGCTTTCTTCAGCAATGGTCCAGATTGTGTTAATGTCAACTCTGACTGTAAGATTTCTGGGATTGAGAATTGGTGTGAATGGTTGCCAACAGCAGAAGAGCCAGGTTTCAATGAATTTTATACAGCGGGAAAGACGCCAGAAGGAACACCAATTATGAGCTATTCATTTTTGAAAGCCAATTTGTATCGAGTTTACGGGGAACAGTGGGAAGAGAAGTGGCAAGAGTTGATTTTGGATCAACTGCAAAGTTTGGGGATGAATACGATTGGTAACTGGAGTGACCCGAGCCTTTTTGATAAGAAACGGTTGCCTTATGTAGCCTCTTTACCAGAATTTCCCGACACCCAGCAAATGATTTTTCGCGATTTCCCCGATGTTTTCAGTGAAGAGTATGCAGTAAATGCTGCCCGTTGTGCCGAGGCTTTGTTTGAAAGAAGAGATGACCCTTGGATGATTGGCTACTTCTTGCGTAACGAGCCGGCATGGGCTTTTGTAGATGGTCTGAATCTGGCGGATGAAGTGCTATTTAATCCAGCTGCAACAGCTTCAAAAGAGATGCTGATTAAAAACTTGAAAACACAATATGGTGGAGCGATATCTGAGTTGAATGTTGCTTGGCAGACAGATTTTTCTGATTTTGATGAGTTGAAACAACCACAACAATCCTTATCTCAAAAATCGCCACAGGCTGCCGCTGATTTGAGAGCTTTTTCTGTAGAAATGGTCCGTCGGTATGTGACGATACCGGCGCAAGCTTGTCGGAGAGTTGATCCTAATCATATGATTTTAGGAATGCGTTGGGCGTGGATTTCTGACGGGGATCTGATTGCTGGCTGGGAGAACTTCGATGTGTTTTCAATCAATTGTTATGCTGTTGATCCAACAACACAGATTCAGCAAGTGGTCGATCTGGGTGTCGATCTACCGGTGCTGATTGGGGAGTTTCACTTTGGTGCACTAGATGCCGGCTTGTCGGCAACTGGTTTGGAGGGAGTTGAAAACCAGAAGCAAAGAGGGGCAGCCTATCGTCAATATGTTGAAAAGACGGCCGCCCATCCCAATGGTGTCGGCTGCCATTATTTCCAATGTTATGATCAATTTCACTTGGGACGCTTTGACGGAGAAAATTACAACATTGGGATTTTTGATATTTGTGGTCAGCCCTATGTAGCGATGGCTGTGGCGATTCATGAAGTCAGCAAAAGCCTCTATTCGGTAAATGCTGGACGTAAGGCGCCTTTTGAGAAAAAAATTGCGACAATCCCTATGATTGCGTATTGATCATGTTAATCAGAATAGCCTCTCGATTTGAGTGTGAAGGCAGTAGTTTTTTGATATGTTCATTATCCCAAGTAATTGTTACGACATTATCTTCAAGCATATGGAAGAGAAGTGTTAGAAGCTACCTGTAATTACAAAATCTAATGATATGAAAAAGGAGTACCTAGCTATGAAAGATCGCGCCAATCGGCTGAACAATACCAAAATCTGGAACATTATCTTGATGATAATAACAGGTATTTCCATAGCATGGGGGCTTTTTGCCATCCCTTCTACGTTAAATCCACAACGAGAGGCCTATGATTATTTAGAAGACTTAGGACTTGACCCAGAGCCGATTTATCGTCATGCAAACACATTGCCGGTGAAAATTGTTTTTATCGCTGGGTTGCTGTTAGCGATTATTTTGATGCTTTTTTATCTTCGCAATCATCAAAAGCTTAAGAATAGTCAGCAGCCGGATTTACAACCCTATCTGATTTTTGTCGGTTGGCAGCTTTTTGACATGTTATTTAGCTTAGTCTACGATCCGATGAATGCCAATCAGCTTAGTTTCAGTGGTATTCTGTCGCTTTTGATTAGCTACCTATTTTATTGTGGGATTCCCTTAATTATTTTATATAACCTCTGGATGATTAAAAAAGAGGCGGCGACATTCCAATGAAGGTTCCTGACGAAACAGAAGCCATCCTTACCAATCAGTTTTGCATTGCAAAAGGATTACGAAACACGCTTTATGAAACCGCCGCTATCAGTTATAATGATTGGAATAGCAAAGGAAGTTCTGACATGGGAGGACAATCATGAAGAAATGGTTCGCAGCTGGGTTGGTTATAGTCGGACTAATTTTGGGAGGCAGCAAGGCGACAGCAGCAGAAAATGCTGTGGTGATAGCAGAAAATGAACAACATTTTGAGCTGGCGGTAGCAGATGAATCGGGAAAAATAATGAAGCTGGCTCCTGGAATGAAGCTGCCGCAACAACTAGTGAAGTTGAAGAATGAAACAGAGCAGAGAAACTTTGAGTTGGTGTTGAGTCAAATTGTTGCTGATGACTGGCTGGTGGAACATTTACAGGGAACGATTCATTTGGGAGAGGAATCTTTTACGTTAGCAGAAATCATGTCTGGCGTAGACATCCATGTTTGGCCCGGCAGTGAGTTGCCTGTCACGACGCATCTATCCCTGGCAGATAGTACTTCTACTAGCAAAGATAAAAAGCTGCAGGGAACCATGACATTGACTTTTTCGATTACGAAATCCGGAGAAGCGACTGTCGCCGGTTCCAAAGAGAACGCCGCAAAAGCTACTGCGGCTATCTCTGATAAGCAAGAAGCTGTTTCCGCAACTGGCAATCAACTACCAAAAACCGGTATTCGAATGGGACAGTTTGCGACATTAGGGGGCTGTGTTGTTATACTCAGTGGAATCCTCTTATTGCGAACTAAAAAAGAAGACTAATAAAAAGCTGAAGCAATCATCGGTTCATCCGAAAATTGCTTCAGCTTTTTTAATGACCCAGCAGACGACAAAAGAAGAGGAAAGGCTGTTTAAAACGCACAACCTTCCCACTTGTAGAAAAAAGATTGAAGTAGTGTACAGATTTTTAATTTTCAGAGGTGGTATCAATTCCAACGAAAAACTCAGGAAATGCTTTCAGGACAACTTCAGCATCCTCATTGACCTTGTGGATATGATGAGCGACAGCTTCAGCTAATTGCGCTCGATCCTTGAGCTTAATCAGTGCTACGATTTGCTGATGTTCCGCTAGAATATTATCCCAACCAAGTTCTTCCACTTCCAAGCGCAGATAGCGAAAACGATTCAAGGCAGTATTTAACAGTTGCAACCATTTCCACACGTGTTCTTTATTAGCAATCACATAAAAGGCTTGATGGAATTCTTCATCCAATTGAAAATAGTGGTCATGGTCTTTGGCTTCAAAATAAATATGCTGAATCTTCAGCATATTTTCCAGCTCGATGATTTGCTGAGGTGTGATTCGATCGCAGACTTCTTGTGCAACGAGTTTTTCAATGTTTTCGCGTACGAAGCGGGCTTCGTAGACTTCTTGCAAGTCAATCTTCGAAATATACGTACCACTTTGGGGGATTACTTGTACGAGACCTTCCTTTTGCAGACGCAAGATGGCCTCTCGAACAGGAGTATCCCCAATCCCTAATTTTTGGACCAATTCCTTTTTGGAAACTTTTTGTCCGGGCTTCAGCTGATTTTTTAATACCAATGTTTTCAGCTGTTGATAAGCTCTGGTTTGATTGTTTTCAATCATGGGTTTTTCCTTTCTTGTCTTATATGGGTCAGAGTAATGGTTAGCTTTGAAGCGCTGATTTTATTGTGCAAATACTAATATACCAGTTTTCTTAAAGGAAGTCGATATAAGAAAACAGGACAGATGCTGCTTTCAGTCCAGCAAAAGGCAGCTTCATCAGCTTTTTATGAAGAAGAAAAAAGTGGCAAAGCAGGTGAATTATCGCTATCTAAAAAATGGGGTGATAACCTAAAAATCGGGGCATCCTTTTATGAAACCCTTTTCGTTAAGATTTGGATGTAGCAAGAAGCAATGGAAGAGAGGAAGGACAGTCGTATGAACAAATGGAAAAAGCTGGGGCTGGCGGCTGCAACATTAACTTCTGTATTTTTTTTAGGAGCATGTGGAAGCGGTAACGCCGAAACTAAGGATGGCAAAACGGTCATCGAATTTTCTCATTGGGGGGGCGATGATGCTTATAAAACAATTTATAAAGACCGAATTGCAGCTTTCGAAAAAGCCAATCCTGATATCAAAGTAAAAGTGATTTCGATTGCTGACAACTATGATACGAAACTATTGACGATGTACGCAGGAAAAGAGGCACCAGATGTGGTACAAGTGGCTGAAAATGGCCAGAATTTCGCATCAAAAACGCTATTTGAGGATCTTAGTCCGTACATTAAAGAAGCTGGTATCGATACTGAAGCAAGTTGGGCGGATGCTTTAACACAGTACACTTGGGAAGACCAACCTTTTGCACTACCAGACCGGGGTGGTCCCGAAATTATGTACTATAACAAAGATATGTTCGATGCGGCAGGCTTAACGTATCCGACAGTAGACTGGACAATTGAGGACTATACGGCGGCTATGAAAAAACTGACTGTCAAAAAAGGTGATCAGACTCTTCAATATGGAGCGAGTGGTTTGGATTGGACACCTAACTGGGGGGTGTTCGTCAACTCCAATGGTGGCGAAGTGATGCAAGAAGGAAAACTCACAATCAACAGTCCAGAAAATCTCGAAGTGCTGGAATGGTACAACGAAGTTTATCAAAAAGGCTATATCTTGACCTATCAGGAATTGGAAAATGTTAAAAATTCTAATGCAGATTCTATGTTTTCGCAAGGAAAAGTTGCCATGTTGACCACTGGCTTTTGGAATATTCGTAGTTTTACGGAATTAGAAGAGCTCAATTTCGACATTGCACCAATGCCATCTTTCAAAGAAAAGACAACATGGCCATTTGGTAGTGCACTGGCTCTTTCGAAAGATTCTAAGCACAAAGAGGCTGCTTTCAAATTTATGAACTATATGACAGATGTCGAAGCGCAAAGCATCATGGGGGAAACCCTCGGAGACTGTCCGGCAAATTTGAAAGTCTTGAATTCAGCAGAGTTTAATAACCGTCAGATCAATGGTCGAGAGTTGAACTTGGAAGCAGTGGGCTTATCTGCCGAACGAGTCAAAATTGATGGTGTTTTCCAAGGACCGTATTACGGTGAAATCACCGCAGCTGGTTCGAATCAAGTAAAAGAGATGCTGCTGGGGCGTCTAACACCTCAAGAGGCAATCGAAAAAATTCAGGAACGTGGAGAGAAAATCCTAAAGATGTATTAAGACAAAATTCTGTAGCAGCTAGGTAAAAACTAGTCTCAGACAGCTTTGGGAAATAGGAAGGAATGACAAACGTGGAATATACCGAATCCATGGCGCTTCAGAGAAAGCAATCGCGCCGTAAAAAACAAAAAATGCAGAAGCTTTGGTTCTTTATCTTTATCTCTCCTTGGCTGATTGGCTTCTTAGGATTGACGGTGGGACCGATGATCTTTTCATTCATCATGAGTTTTACTGATTGGGATATGTTTTCTCAAATGAACTTCGTTGGTTTGAAGAACTATATCAATTTGTTCCAAAACGATGATATTTTCTTGCAGGCAATCGGTAATACCTTTAAGTACACATTGATTAGTGTACCGTTGAATCTGTTACTGTCATTGGGGATGGCCTATCTGTTGAGCTTCAGGCTAAAGGGAATGCGTCTATTTCGGACTGTCTATTATTTGCCGTCCATCGTACCAGTCGTGGCCAGCACACTATTGTTTTCTCGCATTTTGGCAACGAATGGGATTCTGAACAAAGCACTGTCTTTTATAGGAATCCAAGGGCCTTCTTGGCTGCTGGATAAGAGTACCGTATTGTGGAGTTTTGTATTTCTGGCATTATGGGGCGTCGGGGGGACGATGATCTTGATGTTGTCAGCAATCAATTCTGTTGGAGAAGAAATGTACGAATCGGCATTGCTAGACGGAGCAACCCGTTTCCAAATGTTTCGTAAAATCACAATCCCGCAGATTTCACCTATCCTATTTTTCAATCTGATCACTGGAATTATCGGCTCTTTACAAACCTTTACACAGGTTTACATGATGACGAATGGTGGGCCAGACAATGCTAGTGAGATGATTGTACCTTATCTGTATAAAAATGCCTTTTCCTATTATCGAATGGGTTATGCTTCGGCGATGGCCTGGGTGCTATTTGCTATCGTTATGGTCTTGTCAGTAATTGTATTGAAGAGCTCTAGTATGTGGGTATTTTATGAAGAGGAGGTCAAATAATTATGTTGGATCTGAATTTGAGCAAAAAAGCCAAAGTGGTTGTTTACCTTGTGCTGATTGCATTTGCTTGTGTACTGATCATCCCATTTTTATACATGATTTCAATCGCTCTAGCATCACCTGAGACCAATATCAAAGAAACCTTCACTATCATTCCTCGTGAATTTAACTTTAACAATTTTGTCAGCTTGTTTAACGACACCATGACCGGAGATAAACCAGTAGGAAAATGGTTCGCGAATTCCATGTTTGTTGTCATTATGAGCATTATCGGACAACTGATTTCTTCAACAATGGTCGCCTTTGGTTTTGCTCGAATGCGTTATAAGCATAAAAATAAGTTGTTTTTGCTGTTGTTAGCCACCATGATGTTGCCGGGGCAGATTACATTGATTCCTGTCTTTATCATTTTCCGAAATATGGGGCTCTACAATACCTTGTGGCCGCTGATTATTCCCCAATTTTTCGGATCGGCTTACAATATTTTCTTTACTCGCCAATTTATTACGGCGCTGCCGGGAACCTTATTTGAAGCAGCTGAGTTGGACGGTTTAACACCGTTTGGTATGTACCGTAGAATCGTATTACCTCTAATCAAACCAGCGATGTGTGCCATTGGAATTTTCACCTTTAATGCTTGTTGGGGAGATATCATGGGACCGCTGATTTACACTTCTGATACTAATAAGATGACCATGGCATTGGGAGCGCAGATGCTATCAGCTTCTGCTAATCCCACTGGTACTTTGAATATGTCTATTTTGATGTGTATGTCACTAGTTTTGACACTGCCGCAAATCATCGTTTACTTTTGGGGACAAAAATACCTCTTCCAAATTAATCTGGGAATTGGGAATAGTGGTACTAAATAAATAGCGGGTGCTTGAATATGAATGATGTTCACTCGTAGTAGTCAGGCTGTCTGACTACTACGAGGTGCCAACTAGAGGTGAAACACATTGTCATCGAAAAGAAAGAAGGCTGCAAAGATGAAAGAACAGGGTCAGAAAAATCGCTTTGATGTGTATAAACTAGTCAACTACATGGAAAAAGTGAATTATATCTGGTGGTGTTTGTTGGCAACGATTTGTTTCTGGTTAGTCAATTTACCACTTGCGTTATGTCTCTTGCTTTTGCCATTGACTTCGGTTAATTTACCATTTTTACTGTTGGCCTTATTGCCAGTAGGTCCAGCATTTTTGGCTTTGCTAAAGGTGTTAAAGCAGGTAGAAAGTGAGGGTTCCATACTACGGCCGTTCTTTGGATACCTCTGCCGGGAAACCAAAAGCTTTTTACGAATATGGCTACCAGTCTGGGGAATTCTGAGTTTGGCAGGAACTAATTTGATGCTGGGGCAGTTGTTGCATTTTAGTGAAACGATTCAGTTGTTGAACCTTTTCATTTTGGTTGTGACTATCACTTTCTTTTTGAATTATTGTTTGTTGCGAGTCTTTTATCCACAGGCCGCAACTGTTGACGGGCTACTCACCACTCTCAAGCTATCAATTTTGAAATCTGGGCGTTACGCTATGAGTTTTATGCTCCTATTGGGAACTTTCATTTTATTGAGCAACGTATCTATCTATTTGTTTTTCTTTGGTATTGGCTTGGTGGCATTGCTGTTGATTTTAAACTATCGACCAATTGCCGAATATATCAGGGAGAAAACAGCGTAACATTTTTTTACCATCTCGCTTTCCAACGGCACGGGCCAACCCATAGGCCGGTGCTGTTTTGATGTCGAGAGTTTTTTTTCAACAGGAAGTGATTGGACATATTTTTTTCAAAAGGATAATATTTTCCATCCAATGGTTACGTATTTTCCATTTTGATAATTGTGGGATTGTGATAAGGTTTCATCTAAGATAACTAAATGTGAATTGTTCGACGGCTTACTTATTGGAATGAATAATTAATTGGCAGCCTGGCCTACCTAGTGAAAAAAGAACTATTATTTTACAGAAGGTTCAGTATAAGAGGAGGAAGAACATGAATACTTTTCAAATTATCGATTGGCGCTTTCATTTAGGTGAGGATCGCAACGCTTGGCAAAAACACTATGATGACCAACAGTGGCAAACGGTGAGAGTTCCCCATGACTGGAGTGTAACTCAAGATTTTGTAAAAGAGGCGTCAAGTGGTACCGGTTATTTGCCAGGAGGTATTGGCTGGTATCGGGCACACTATTCGCTAGCTGAGCTTGGTGTGGAAAAAGATCAGATAGTCCAGCTGCGTTTTGACGGCGTCTACAAAAATGCGGATGTCTGGGTGAACGGCTATCACTTAGGGAACCGACCTTCTGGATACAGCTCATTTGACTTTGATATCACTGAAATGATTCGGATGGCGCCCAATGACGATGTGGTGGTTGCTGTACGAGTGGATCATACTGATCTGGCTGATTCTCGTTGGTACAATGGTTCCGGAATCAATCGACCGGTAACTTTTGTAGTAATGGAAGAGGTTTTTGTGGATCGTTATGATGTAACCTTTGTGACTGAAGAGGTGGCAAATGATGCAGCTAAGGTGACAGTAGCAGTCAAATTGAGCAATCATACTGGTGAAGCTACGCAAGCTGAAGTAGCTGTTGAACTAAGAGAACTGGGAGGCAATAGTTGCTTGGTATTCCCGACACAGCCAGTGACAATTGCTGCTTGTCGCAAGCAAGAGGTGGTATTCAGAGGTGAGCTGGCTGGTGCAGCATTGTGGTCACCAGCTACTCCTAATTTGTATGAGTTGATCACAATTGTCAAACATGATGGAAAAGAGAGCCGTTTTGTTCAAAAGACAGGCATTCGCACCTTCAGTTTTAATGCTGACACTGGCTTTGAAATCAATGAAGAAGCTTTAAAACTTAAGGGAGTTTGCTTACACGAGGATGCTGGTTGTTTTGGAACTGCCGTGCCGACTGTCGTGTGGCTGCGCCGGCTGCAAAAACTTAAAGATATGGGAGCCAATGCTATCCGAATGGCTCATAATCCTCACAGCCAAAATCTTTATGATCTGTGTGATGCTTTGGGATTTTTGGTCTTTGATGAAGCTTTTGACGAGTGGGAAAATCCCAAAAACAAATGGTGGCAAGGGCATAACGTCTATCCACCAAAATTCGAAGGCTATGCTAAGGATTTTCCTGCTTGGCACAAAAAAGATCTGGTAGATATGGTTCAGCGCAATAAGAATCGTCCGGCAATTGTTGCTTGGAGTATTGGTAACGAGATTGATTATCCCAATGACCCTTACCAAAATCCGCTTTTTGAAGAAATGACCGGCAATAACGACAACAATAAACCTGAAGAAGAGCGGCAGTACAACCCAAATCGGCCAAATACTCTGCGTCTGACGACAATTGGCAAGACCTTGGGTAAAATCCTTCGCCGAGAAGACCCTACCCGCCCGGTGACCTTGGCGGCTGCTTTTCCTGAGCTTTCCAGTCAGACAGGCTTATTGGATGATTTGGATGTTGTCGGATACAACTACAAAGAGCACCTTTACGAAGCGGATCATTGTCGTTTTCCAGATAAGCCTTTTATTGGCTCGGAAAATGGTCATGGGTATCGGCAATGGCTGGCAGTTGTAGAAAATGACTATATCAGTGGCCAGTTTTTATGGACCGGTATTGACTATTTAGGTGAAGCTCATGGCTGGCCAATTCATGGTTCTGGAGCAGGTCTATTGACGATGGCAGGTTTTGAAAAAAGTAATTATTGGTTGCGAAAGAGTTGGTGGTCGACAGAATTGACAGCAAAATTATTCACTTTGCCGTCTGATTCGCATGCCGAACATCCAGAATGGCTGCCGGTTTTCCGTAAATGGAATTATCCACCAGCAACACCAGTTGAGATTCGTTTGTATACCAACGGAGAAAATATAACGGTAAAAAATAACGACGAAGTGATTCCCATGATGTTTGATAAACAGACTGGCTACTATCGATCAGTGAGAGAGTTTGTTGCTGGAAAGCTAACGGTGACTGCAACGCGGGGAGAGGAAAGTGTTCATGATAGCCTGCAACCTCTAGGAGAAGCAACACAATTAGTACCACTCGTCTGGCAAGATCGTACTGCAGTGGAAAGACTACAAAAAAATGCAGTTTCACTGGAAGAAATTCAACAAGTTCAGCTAACTTTTTGTGATAAAGACGGACAACGGACCTTTACGGAGCAGCAGATTTGGTTTGATGAACAAGCTTCTGATTGTCAGTTATTGGGAATTGAAAATGGGGATTTGGCGGATATTACCCCATATACGGTGGCAGGACGGCGTAGTTATCAAGGACAATTGATTGCGTATGTAGCAGGAGAACCTGGCAGCCGGGCCGTATTTTGCACAGAGGGACTACCGCCAGTCACAGTAAACTTGTAAGTACTAAAAAAGAGTTCAGACCGGTCGTGAGCTACGGCCGGTTTTTCATTGCAACTGTCAAAAATTGCCGGCATAATAGGCTATGAGAGGCTGGGCGGTATGTATAACCTAATACCATAAAAACTATAGAAAGCGATTTCTTAAAAATGTCGTGAGTACGGGAAAAGGTGAAGACTATGAGAAAAAAAGTGTGCGTAGGTTTAATATTGGGGCTGCTGCCGTTTTTTTTAACAGCTTGTGCAAAAAAAACAATGTCTTCTAGTAAAGTCGATCAATCGGTGGTGACCATTACTGCTGGCAAACAGTCTGATGAGAACTACGGTCGATATGCAGCAGGTGAAGATATCAATCATAATCCTATGATCCAAGAAGGTATCGATCAGTTGGGAATCAAGATTCAATACAATATTTTAGGCAATAATTACGATGATTATGTGAACCAGCTGCGCTTGGCTCTTACTGGTGCTGAAGTGCTCCCAGATGTGATTCCAGTCTACGATCAGGGCTTGATGGCAGAGATGATTGAATCGGGTCAGGTAAAAGCGATTGATGAAGATTTGGCTCTTTACCTGCCAGAGCGATTGCGTGTTGTCTATCAAAACTTTCCAGAGAGTTTTTATTCGGCGAAAAAAGGAGACAAAACTTATGGTCTCCCCATTGCTCCTAGTCTGGCAGAAACGCAAGTGCTGGTGATTCGGCAGGACTGGCTAGATAAGTTAAATCTGAAGGCACCGACAACGCTTGCCGAATTCGAGGTGGTGATTAAGGCTTTTGCAGAAGAAGACCCTGACGGCAACGGAAAAAAAGATACCTATGGCTTTTCATATTCCGGCGACGGTCTGTACAGTACCGGTTGGTTAGGGGATCCAGCGATGTTGTTTTCTGCCAATACGGGTAAGTTTATCCCTGGAAATTGGGAGGAAAATGGTGAAGGAGAGCTGATTTATGGTTCGATTCAACCAGGAAATAAAAAGACGTTAGAAAAAATGGCTACGTGGTACCAAAAAGGTTGGATTGCCTCAGATGCTTCAGTTACAAATGATTGGAATGCAATGTTGGCTTTTCGCGACGGTAAAGCAGGAATGTACGTTGGTCGTCCAGCACATATTGAAGACAGTATTGAGGTAGAAAGTAAGATTCTTGGTGCAAAAATTGGGGTTTATCCCACGATTCGTCAAGACAATGGGGAGCCTACTTACCAACGAGCCGAGGAAAATGATGGCTGGCTACTCTTTAAAAAGGATTTCAATGGAATGGAAGCCTTCTTTAAATATTATGATTGGCTGTATGACGCTGCTTTTGGGACAGGTGATTTCAAATATGGCTATCTGGAAAACTATGACTACGATATTGTGAAAAAACAGCCAGTATTTGATCCGACAACATTTGATCCACCTCAAACTCGTTGGCTGTTTAACCCCAGTAAGGCTATCTTGACGAAAAATATGCCTGCGTTAGATCAGATGCTGCCTTACCATAAAGCTGTCACCGGGGATTTGGCAACTAACGGTACAGAAATGAAGCTGCAGCAACTTTATCATACAGACTTGAAACCGTTAGTGGTTGCAGGGAACATTGCCTACCAAAACCAAGAGCAACTGACAGCTAATAAATTTCGCGGGCAATTATCAGATACTTTGCAAGATCTCTTTTATCGTTTTCAGACCAAAGAAAATCAGGTCTTCAGCGATATCATCAGTGGCAAGAGTGACAGCTCAGCTTTTGATGCTTTCGTATCTGATTGGGAGCAAAATGGTGGTGCAGACATCACGGCAGCAGTCAATGACTGGTATCTGCAGACAAGTGAGGTGAAAACCAGTGAAGCAAACCATTAAATGGCTACTGGCAGCTTTTGTCGGATTACTTTTAGTTGTACTGGTTTTCTTTGTCTGGCTGTTTAATTACACAGCCAATAATATGCAAAACAATGTGATTCACAGCACGCAAAAACAGCTGGATCACGCCGCCTATCTTTTAGAAACTGAAGTTAAAGAGGCGGAGTTGAATGCTTTATCGGTAATTTCTGATCGACGAATTCGCTTTTTTGAGGCTGATCGCAAACCGGAAGAGCCGGATTATCGCTTTACAGATCAGTATTCCGAAGTTCGCAACGCTCTTTTAGGTCAAGTGCAAAATAGTGAAGGTATTGAATCATTGGCAGTGTATTGGCAAGACAGTGGTCAAGTGATTACTAGTCATGAAGCGGTCATCGATTCACCAGAATTCTATCAATCATTGCCAAAAAATGGCTGGTTTTCCGACAACAACCGTCTTTTCTTTGTGACCTCATACCCTTATGTCTACCTGCCAAAATCTAAGCTGAATGCCCCTCAATACTATGTGATTGTAGAGTTAAGTCGTTATCATCTGGAAGAAATTCGTCAGATAATTGCCAACACAGATCACAGCCGAAGCTTATTATTATTGCCTGATTTAACAGGAATCTCAGCTGAAGATGACACAGATCAAGGGGCATTGGCTGCAATTCGCCAGGATGACGGGTTGACTGCTGACGCTAAGCAAGGCCATTTTTATTTGGCGGGGGAAGATTACCTGTATTTTACTAACAAAAATGCAAAATCTCAGTTGCGTTTGATTACCTACTTACCCTATTCCAGAATTGCTGAGCCAGTTAATCGAGTTGCAAAGATCACATTTACAGTCGCGCTGTCTGTCCTAGCGTTTGCTGTCATTATTGGGATTTTATTTTATAAGAATATTTCACAGCAGGTGAAAAAGCTGATTGCGAAGTTCAAACAAGTAGAGAACGGCGATTTTGATACCCGAATCACTGAATTGCCAAAAAATGAATTTGGTTATGTCTTCGATCAATTTAATCAGATGGTTAGCGGTGGTCAGCGTTTGATGCAGTCCTTAGCCAATGAACAGCGTTCCCGGGATGTTGCTGAATTTAAACAGTTGCAGTTTCAGATTAATCCTCACTTTTTATACAATAGTTTGGCTTATATTGTTTCTATTTCCTATAACCAGGAAGCTGTGATTGATATGGCAGCTCATCTGTCGAATTATTACCGTTACAGTACGAAAGCTCGGGTAACCACCACAGTTGGAGAAGAAGTACACTTTGCCAGAAACTATCTGGAAATTATGGCGATGCGGAAAAATTTAGATTATACATTGGAGATGGATGAAACTATTCAAAATGTGTCAATCCTGCCTTTGCTGTTACAACCGTTGATTGAAAACGCTATCGAACATGGTATCGAAGGAAGAGAAGGCGCACATCAAATTCATGTGCGCCTAAACCTAGAATCTGGTGAGACTGGCAAAATTCGAATAGAGGTAGCAGATGATGGCTATGGTCTGACAGCTTCACAGATTACCCAGTTAGAGACTGACTTGGCACAAAAAAAACGGGAGAAAGAAATTTCAGTTGGTCTGTGGAATGTCAACCAGCGTTTGGTAAATCACTACGGCAGCGAGGCGGCTCTGCGTTTTTCCCGCAGTAAATTAGGTGGGTTGGCAGTTACCTTTATTTTTGATACTCAAGAAAAAGTTGAGAAACCACTAGGAGACAAAAAAGTAGACAAGGGGGAATCTGTATGAGGGTGATGATTGTAGACGATGAGCAACATATGACAGAGTATTTGAAACATATCATCGATTGGCAGCGGTACGGTTTTACTCAAGTTCTAACAATTAATAAAGGTAGGCAAGCCTTACAACTACTGTCAGAAGAGTCCCCACAGCTTTTGATTGCTGACATCCGCATGCCAGAAACCAGTGGTCTAGACTTAGCAGCAAAAATTTCAGAGCTGGGACTAACTACAAAAGTTATTATTATTTCGGGTTTTTCTGAGTTTGATTACGCTCAAAAAGCTATCCGTTACGGAGTGACTGAGTACCTGGTAAAACCGGTTTTGAAAAAGGACTTCCTTTCAGCTTTAGAAAAGGTATTGCCACTGCTCAATGAGTCAAAAGATAAGCAGATACCGGCCGCAAAAAAAGCTGCTGAGCACCTGGGAGATTCTGATTTAGAAGAGCAAAAAATGACAAATACCAAGAGTCAAGAAGCTGCTATTGAGTTTCTAAAGGCGTATATCCAAGACCACTATGATGAATCTTTGTCATTGGAGCTATTGGCGGAAAAAGTCCATTTGAATGCCAGTTATTTGTCATACTATTTTAAAAGCAGCACCGGTGAAAATTTACTGGGATATTTGACTGATGTTCGGATGCAAAAAGCAGCTGAGTTGTTGGCAAATAGTGAGTTGCGAGTGAATATCATTGGTGACATGGTAGGCTACCATAAGACTCAATATTTTATCTCTCTTTTTAAGAAAAAATATGGATTAACACCACAGCAATATCGTAAGCAGCATTTTTAATGAGCGATGCAGCAGCTGAGTGAAAATGAGAATAAGGTTAACGTCCCCGACATCGTGTGTCAAGTAGAAGGTGTCGGGGATGTTTCGTAAAATTGCTGGTAGCTAGTAATTTTCGGTAGTATAGCTGTTTATATGATTAACGATTTGATTAAGTATGTTATGGGTAGAGTAGGAATGTTCCCATTTATGTACTTTTTACTGAAAAAGATAAAAATAGTGTTGAAAGCCCTTTTTTATTATGATACGCTCTTTTTGAAAAAGCAAATATATTCGTTTTGTAAAAGGAATTAAAAAGTTAACTAAAGGAGCGTATCAAATGACTATTCAATTATTGACTAAAAAAAGCGGTCCAACTATCAGCAAATACATCTACGGCCATTTCGCTGAACATTTAGGCCGTTGTATCTACGAAGGACTCTATGTAGGAACGGAGTCTGAGATTGCCAATGTCAATGGCATGCGTACCGACGTCGTTGAGGCATTGAAACACATCAAAATACCGGTTTTGCGTTGGCCGGGGGGATGTTTTGCCGATGAATACCATTGGAAAGACGGGATTGGTCCGAAAGAAACCCGTAAAATGATGGTCAATACTCACTGGGGCGGGGTGACGGAAAATAACCACTTCGGCACCCATGAATTTTTTGAACTGGTAAGACAGCTGGAATGTGAAGCCTATGTGAATGGGAATGTCGGCAGTGGAACTGTCCAAGAAATGCAGGAATGGGTGGAGTACATCACCATGGGGGGCGTTTCTCCTATGGCCGAAGAGCGCCGCAAAAATGGGCGAGAAGAACCTTGGAAACTGGCTTTTTTTGGAGTTGGTAATGAAAACTGGGGTTGTGGAGGTAATATGCGGGCGGAATATTATGCTGACGAATACCGACGCTATCAAACCTATGTCCGCCAGTATGGAGAAGATAAAATCTATAAAATTGCCGGTGGGGCGAATGTTGCCGATTACCACTGGACAGAGACTTTGATGAAAAATGCCCATTGGATGATGGACGGTTTGAGCTTGCATTATTATGTCCATCCTCATGGGTGGGAAGAAAAAGGCAGTGCCACTGAGTTTACCGCTGATGACTGGTATTTAACTTGTGAGAAAGCTGCTTACATGGACGAACTTATCAGGCGCCATGGTACGATTATGGACAAATATGATCCGGAAAAGCGTATCGGGATGATTGTAGATGAGTGGGGGACTTGGTTCACAGCGGAGCCTGGTACAAATCCGGGCTTTTTGTACCAGCAAAATACCCTGCGAGATGCAATGGTGGCAGCAATCACCTTGAATATCTTCCACAAACATGCCGATCGAGTTCACATGGCTAATATTGCTCAGACGGTAAACGTCTTGCAGGCGATGATTTTGACAGAAGGAGCTCAAATGGTGAAGACACCGAGCTATCATGTGTTTGACCTTTATAAAAATCACCAGGATGCACAATTAATCGACTGTTTTGGTGAACTCCCGCCTCATGTAACGAGCACAGCTTCACAAAAAGGTGGCCAATTGACAGTCAGCCTCGCCAACTTTGATTTAAAAGAAAGTGCGTCCTTGAATATCGTTTTAGATACAGCTGTGACAGTGAAAGAGGCACGAGGTCTCATTGGTACAGAAATGAACGCCTATAATGATTTTGACCACCCAGAGACAGTAACAATCACTGATTTTGATGGAGTAACAGAAATTGAAGACGGGGTGAAACTCAGCCTGCCGCCGATGAGCATCGTGACGATTACGATGGCGTGCCACGAATGATTTGTCGCGGTTGTCAGCCAAGAGAAGCTGCTCGTAACGTGGATGTGAAGGAATTGATCAACGAACAACTCACATTGGAAGCAGCGTGTCTACCAGAAACAGAGGTTAGAAAGCGAACCGAGATTTGTCAGAAATGCCCCTATCGTTCACTGCATACTTGTACTAAGTGTGGTTGTTATTATGAATTCCGTGCCCATTTGCCACAAAAAGATTGCCCGCAAGCCCGCTGGCCCAAAAGAGAATTGAAGGGAAGTGTCACTCCGTGCGTTTAGATATCACAGAAAGTTCGTTGCCAGTGTATGAAGCACTAGCTAGTAAAACCCGCTTAGAAATGTTGCAAATCTTGTCCCAAGGTGAGAGCAATATCAAAGAGCTGGCGGAAGCTTTGGGGCTGTCCAGTGTGATTATTGGTAAACATATCAATCAACTGGAAAAAGCCGGGTTGATTACCACACGTCGTATTCCCGGAAAAGCAGGTACACAGCGTCTTGCTAAAATCTTGGCTGAAGAGCTGAATGTTGTGCTTAGTCAGGGGCAAAACCGTGGCTACCAATATAGACAGGAAGTACCTATTGGGCATTACAATCGATTCAATGTGGCACCCACATGTGGTTTAGCGACGGCTAGTGACTATATTGGCAATTTTGATGAACCAAAATATTTTATGGACACCTTAAAAGCGGAGGCGGGGATTTTATGGTTTACAAAAGGGTTTCTGGAATATCAGGTTCCTAACTTATTGCAAGCGAATCAAGAGCCGGAGAGTTTACGCTTATCTTTGGAAATTTCGTCAGAATATCCTGGCTGGAAGGAAGATTGGCCGTCAGATATTACTTTTTCATTGAATGGGGTAGAGCTTTGTACATGGCGAAGTCCAGGCGACTTTGCTGATCGCCGAGGAAACTATACGCCCTCCTGGTGGTCTTCAGAGATTAATCAGTATGGGCTTTTGCTGACTATTGATGTGCGAGAAGATGGGGTTTTTATTGATGACGAGCAAGTATCGAAGGTGTCGCTGTCAGAAATTACCAACGACCTACAGGATTTTTGGAATCTAAAAATAGCAGTAAAAGAGGACGCGGAAAAAGTCGGCGGCATCACACTTTTTGGCAAAGACTTTGGTGATTATGATCAAAGCATTGTCTTTTTGACCAGCTATCGTCCGAAATACATGAGTGAATCAAGGTAAAAGATTCATAAGAAGGAGAATGAGATGACAAACCCGGTTATCACGCTTTATCCTCAACAAAAAGGAGCACCGTTAGGAGATTTGTATGGTATCTTTTTTGAAGACTTGAACCATGCAGCAGACGGCGGTCTATATGCAGAGATGATCCAAAATCGCTCCTTTGAATTTTGTTCTATCGACAATAAGGAGTATCATGGCCTATATGGCTGGACGGATGGAGTTGGTCAACCGCTTCGTTCTGAGGCTGTACATGTCCGTGTACTCACAGATCAGCCATTGCATCCAAAAAATCCCCATTACCTGAAAATCGACGTTAACGAAACCTTTGAACTTCAAAATACGGGTTTCAACCAAGGTCTGGCGCTCAGCGAAGGAGAAAGGTATGACTTCAGCTTATTTGCTCGTACGCCGATTCAATCAGTAAATATTACTGTTCAGCTAAAAGAAGTTGATGGAAGTATTTTAGCACAAGAAACAATAGCAGTTAAAAACCCTGAGTGGCAAAAATGCGAAGTGAAACTAACTGCGAAGACAACAACAAGAACAGCCCGTTTGGCACTGGTTTTTGAAGCCGGAACTAATTGCGCCGTCGATATGGTCTCATTATTTCCCGTAGCAACGTTCAAAGGTCGGAAAAACGGCTGCCGCAAAGACATCGCGGACTTATTGGCTGCTATGAATCCAAAATTTATGCGTTTTCCTGGTGGCTGTCTTGTTCATGATGGGAGTCTAAATGCCGAAGATCGGGATTCCATGTACCGTTGGAAAAATACCATTGGACCTATTGAGCATCGTCCTTCAAGGCGTAACAGTTGGGGATATAATCAAACGTTAGGGCTGGGTTTTTATGAATATTTCCTCTTATGTGAAGATTTGGGAGCAAAGCCATTGCCGGTTCTGCCGGCAGGGTGGGATCCACATCATCAACAGGCGGTGCCAGTTGAAATGTTGGGAGAATGGATTCAGGATGCACTAGATTTAATCGAATTTGCAAATGGGAATACCGCCACTAAATGGGGTGGAATGCGAGCTGAGATGGGCCATCCAGAACCTTTCAATCTGGAATATTTGGCAGTGGGTAACGAGGAGGTGGGACAGGAGTTCTTCAATCGATATGACCATTTTCACAAAGCAATCCGTGAAAAATATCCCGAAATTCGGCTGATTAACTCTGCAGGGCCCTTTGCTGCTGGTAGCGAATATCAACGAGGATGGAACAGCGCTCGCAAAAATGGATCTGACTTGGTAGATGAACATTATTATCAGACGACAGATTGGCTACTGGCCAATCACGATCGCTATGATCATTATGATTCCACAGGTCCAAAGGTTTTTCTGGGTGAATATGCTTCTTGGGGCAACGAGTGGTACAATGCTGCCGTTGAAGCCAGCTACATGATTGGACTGGAACGTAATGCCGATAAAGTTGCTTTGGCTTGCTATGCACCGATGTTAGCAAATATCGACTATGTGAATTGGCGACCGGACTTGATTTGGTTCGATCAGGCCCACGTATATGGCAGTATGAACTATCACGTGCAAAAACTCTTCACTAAATTTCAGGGAACCCACAATATGGGGATGGAAGTCACAGGACTTGCAGCGCCAAAGCTTTTGGAAGAAAAACACATTGCTGGTGGTATTGGAATTGTAGGAGACAACGCAGAGGTTAACTATCGAAATGTTCGAATTATTAACAACCATACTGGTGAGGAGATTACCGTGGCAGATGGTAAAATTAACGCATATGAGAAAGTGACGTTTATTGAACGCTTCGAAGAAACCGACTATACTATCAAATTTGAATTTGAAAAAACCGGTGGTCAGTGGGATCGAGGATTTCAGCTTAATTTTGGAGAACAGAATACCGAAAATACCTTTGTTTGGCTACTAGGAGGATGGCAGAACCAAGACTGCATGATTCGCTCTGTTCGTGAGGGACGCATCAGTGATCTGACACAAACGATTTGGAAGGTTGAGACAGGCAAGAGCTATACGTGTGAACTCCACATCAAAGATCGCCATATTACATCAATAGTGGATGATGTTGTGATGAACGATATTGAAGCTAAAGTTCCTATTTTGAAACAGTTTTATACCAACTGCACATTAGATGAGACTTGTAAGAAACAATATGTGAAGCTAGTAAATGTTTCTGAGCCAGTAACTGTTACCTTGAAGGGGATCACTGGTGAGCGCTTAACGATGCATAAATTGACTGCTGAGGCAAAAGCAGTCAATGATTTTAGCAATCCAGAAAATTTTGATTATCAGCAACAGGAACTACTCGTTACCCATGAGACCGCAGAAATTCATTTGCCGGAAAATAGCGTAGTTTTTGCTGAAATCAACAATTAAGTGCAAGATGCCAAATAGTGCCTTTAACGTGCTTTAAAAAGTGGAAATGGTTACTGATTTAAAAAATATTAAAGGAAGTTTGGTGATGCAGCTGAACTTCTTTTTTTGTACCGCCAGCTTAGATGAGTTTTGATAGTAGCGTTGAATGAAGCTATTGGTAAATCATAAGATTATACATACAAATAAGTAAAATTCTACATTTTTGAATAACTATATCCATGCTACTATATACTTGTCTACAGAGAGTCAGGCGTCTCAAGGACAACTAATTACTATGAAACATAATTTATAGCTTGTTAATTGAAAAATGCAGGCATTTTTTAGCGTGAAAGTTAACTTAAATACTAAAATGTTCTGCTTGACAAATGATAAGTAAACCTATAATCTACAAGCGTGTAATCGTGAAAGCACTATCAAGTTGTGGTTAGTCAAAATTCCCTGTTTTTTTTGATATTACCGATAGTGATAATGAAAGGAGTTGAAAGGAATGCACATTCCTTTATCAAAAGATTCACTGCCGGTTTTCGAGGCCCTTGCAAGTCCTGCAAGAATTGATATCATTACCCTACTGTCTAAGAAAAGAATGAATGTCAAAGAACTTGCCGCAGCAATGGGGCTAAGTAATCCAGTTACAGCAAAACACGTCAAAATTTTGGAAGCAGCCGGAATCATTAAGACTGAACGTATCCCTGGTAAAGCTGGACTACAAAAACAATCTATTTTAAAAGTAGATTTAATCGAAATTGAATTTCCACAAAAAGTGTACCCAGCTTACCAATTTTATGAAACTTCTGTACCAGTAGGGCAATATGTCGATTTTTATGTAGTACCGACTTGCGGATTGGCAACAACAGAAGCTCAAATCGGCGAATACGATGAACCAAAGTACTTTATGGATACTCGACGAACGCAAGCAGCGATTTTATGGTTTACGCAAGGGTTTGTTGAATACAAAATTGTCAATCCATTGACTGATATGGATCGTTTGCAGATGGTGGAGATAGAGATGGAACTCTCTTCAGAGTTTCCAACTGGGAATAATAACTGGCCATCAGATATTAGCTTCCAGTTAAATGGAGTTGATTTGGGATATTGGACGTCACCCGGGGACTTTGTCGATGTCCGGGGAAAATATAACCCCGATTGGTGGCAACCCGCAATGAATCAATATGGATTAAAGGTTACGCTTCGAATTACTAATCATGGTGTCTGGATCAATGGCAAGCAACTATTGTGGAGTCGGATGCGAGAGTTGAAACTGGATAAGATGATTTGGGATTTTCGGATTAGTGTCAAAGAAGATGCTGAAAATATTGGTGGCTGCACTATTTTCGGTAAAGGTTTTGGAAATTATGATTCAAATATTGAATTTAAGTTCTACTACAGTGAAAAGACAGATCCGGAAGAGGACATGCTGCCTCCTGAATTACCGGTGGAATCGATTTAGTCGTATAGAGAGAAGAGGCATTCCTAAAAATGGAAATGTCTCTTTTTTTGTTTATTCTTTAAATTAACTTTTTGTTATATTTATAGTATTAAGTTATCCGATACGATAAATAATTATTTACATATAGTTGTAAACTTAGTAGACTGTATCTATACTACTAGCAAAGTTAGGATGAGAAATATGATGAATCATTATTTGTTTGTTCATTTTACCGGTGAGCACCGAGATGGTGAACAGGTTTATTTCAGTATTAGCCAAGATGGGAAGCATTTCCATGATTTAAACCAAGGGAAGCCCGTCTTGAAAAGCACTGTAGGTGAAAAGGGAATTCGAGATCCTTTTATCATCCGGCAACCGAAAACAGGAAAGTTTTACTTGATTGCGACAGATCTGAGGATTGAAAAAGGGTTGGGATGGTCGGCAGCGCAAACCAGTGGCAGCCGTAAAATCGTTGTTTGGGAATCTGCTAATTTGATCGAATGGCAAGGACCACGGGCGCTGACGGTAGGTGTCCCTGAGGCCGGAAATGTTTGGGCACCAGAAGCTATATACGATGAAAAAAATGGGCGATTTCTGGTATTTTGGGCTTCTAAAGTTGCTGGAAAACATAAGATGTACGCGGCTTATACGGATGATTTTTCGGCAATCGACGAACCGTTTGTCTTCATGGAAAAAGAGCAGGATGTCATTGACAGCACGATTACTTTTCATGAGGGATTTTATTACCGATTTACTAAGGATGAAACAACTAGCCGGATCATCATGGAACGTTCGCCAGAATTAACGGGTAGTTATGAGCCTGTTTTTTCACCGGTTTTAGAAATGCAATCCGGTGTGGAGGGTCCGGAAATCTATCAAGGGGAAGATACTCGCTGGTACTTGATTTTAGATCGATTTGCCGAAAATAAAGGCTATCAGATTCTGTTCACTGATGATCTGGGGAAAAAAGATTTCGCAATTTTGCCATCTGATAGTTATGACTTTGGAGGAGCTAAAAAACGCCATGGGGGAGTGATGCCGATTACAGCTTCTGAATATAAGCGTCTTCAACGCTTCTATGATCAGCAGAATCCTGTAATTGCCGGACTGTATGCTGATCCGGATTTGGTTCGCTTTGGAGAGGACTACTATATTTACCCGACAACAGATGGCCAAGTTGATTGGGGCAGCAGGGAGTTTTCTGTATTCAAGTCTGTTTCTAAAACGCCTCAAGGTCCATATGAACGAGTAGGAAAAGTCGTGGATTTTCACATGGGAGATGTCCCTTGGGCTAAAAGTAATGCTTGGGCACCGTGTATTGCCGAAAAAGATGGTCGTTATTATTATTACTTCTGTGGAAAAGGAGAAGATGGGAGCTCGGCAATTGGCTGCGCCGTGGCCACCAACCCGGAAGGTCCGTTTGTTGCAAAGAAACAACCACTAGTTACAAAGGTAATGATGGATGTGGCCGGATTGACAGGTATCCATCAAACCATTGATCCATCAATTTTCGAAGAAGCAGGCACTTATTATCTTTTATGGGGAAATGGAAAAACTGGGGCAATTGCTCGTCTAACATCAGAAATGACAGCTTTGGTTCCAGAAACAATGCAAGAGTTGGAGGGACTGACAGATTTTCGTGAAGCTGTTGAAGTCTTTAAAAAGGACGATCGATATCATTTTACTTGGTCTTGTGAGGATACGGGCAATGAAAATTATCACGTCAATTATGGCATTGCAGAAAGTGTGACTGGACCCGTGGAATTTTTGTATCCTATCTTGACCAAATGCCCAGAAAAAAATATTCTTGGAACCGGACACCACAGTATTCTTCACGATGACAAGACTGGTGAATATTGGATTAGCTATCATCGCTTTGCAACGCCACTGGAAAAATATCCAGAGACTGCTAAAGGCTATAATCGAGAGACGTGTGTTTCACCGCTGACATTCGATGCCAAAGGATTAATACAACCTGTAATTCTCTGATGATTGCCTTAAAAGCTAAACAAATAGAGCTACTAAAAAGAGTGCTGATTCGTGGCACTCTTTTTTAGTATCAGTAATCAATTTTGAAAGATGGACAAATTGTTTAATTGAACAATGGCTTGCTAAAAATAGGGTATCAAAAGAAATTTGCTTATAAATGGTCAAAATTCCGATTAAGGTTACAAATTTTGGACTTTTTTCTTAGTTTTTACTTTTTTAGAAAACGTTTTATCTGATAGATAACCTTATAAATCAGTGCTTTTTAGGGTTAAAAGAACACCTAGTAATTAGTGTTTTACGACTCTCTGTTTTTATAATTAAAAAGGTGTTGTGCGTTAATAGAAATCTATGCTATTATATTTTTGTAAACAGTTACATTTAGTACTAATTAAAAAATGATAATCGCGATTAAGTAATTGTTAAAGAAAACGTGTAAGCCTTTACTTGCGGTTTTAGCGTTAGTTAAGTTGGTAACTTATTAGTATCGGTGAATCGCGATCTTGGAAAGGATGATGAGAGCTAGGAGACGAAGAAACAAAAGTACTTGTTTTTTCAAGATGAAAGGGGTCGAGTTATGGAAATGAACACATCTGTTGAAGCAGTCAAGCCCTCAAAAAAATTGGGGCTAATCGGAAAGCTGAAAGCCAATAAAGTTTTAATCGCCATGTGTTTACCGGCAGTCATCTTCTTTATAGTCTTTAGTTATTGCCCGCTGCCAGGGGTCTACATTGCATTTACGAACTTCAATTTTCGAGACGGCATTTTTGGAAGCCCATTTGTAGGATTCAAAAACTTTGAATTTTTAATCAAATCTGGGCAGCTTTGGTTGTTGACGCGTAACACTGTGCTTTACAACATTGCATTTATTGTTTTAGGTAACTTACTACAAATTACATTGGCGATTATGCTCAATGAAGTGAAAAATAAGTTATTCCGCAAGGTTTCTCAAACGATGATGTTTTTACCTTACTTTATTTCGGCAGTTTTGGTTGGAGCGATCGCGTTTAATATTTTGAACTATGATACGGGGGTTTTAAATACCATTATCAAGTCATTTGGCGGCGAACCTATGAAGATCTATAGCATGAAAAATCTCTGGCCTTTCATCATTGTCATTTGTAACTTGTGGCAGGGAACCGGCTATGGCTCCATCGTATATTTTGCAACTATTACTGGAATCGATAACAGTATCATCGAAGCAGCTGAGGTGGATGGTGCTAACACTTGGCAGCGAATTCGCTACATTATCATTCCGAGTTTAAAACCGACATTCGTTATTTTGTTCCTCTTCTCTTTGGGGGGCATCATGAAGGGAAACTTCGGACTTTTCTGGAACTTGATAGGTAATAACAGTCAATTATATCCAACGACTGATATCATTGAGACTTCTGTTTATCGAATGATGATGTCGCAAAATAATTTCACATCTTCAACGGCAGTAGGGTTGTATCAATCAGTCTTCGGATTTGTATTAGTTATGTTTAGTAACTGGCTAGTACGCCGCATCAATAAAGACTACGCATTGTTCTAGGAGGGATAGTATGGCGAAAAAAAAGAGCAAAATCAAAAATGATAAAAGCGGTGTCGCCTTGCAGGTTGTCTCCGTCGTCTGTGTAGGACTTTTTGCACTGGCGTGTTTGTTGCCATTTATTTTGATTGTATCGGCTTCTTTTAGTAACGAGAGTCAGATTATGACAGAGGGTTTCGGATTGTTACCAAAGGGGTTCTCCACACGAGCTTACGAGTTTGTTTTTGCTAATCCTAAAATGATATTGGGATCTTATGGAGTAACCATCTTGCTGACTGTGGGAGGAACGATTGTCGGTTTGTTCATTATTGCAATGACTGGCTTTGTACTTCGGCGTCAAGATTTTCATTTTCGTGATCAGCTTTCCTTCTTCATCTACTTCACAACATTGTTTTCAGCTGGGATGGCACCTTCTTACATTTGGGTATCACGCTATCTGGGGCTGAAGGGAAGCTACATGGCAATCTTTCTGCAATTACTAATGTCTCCATGGTTGATTATTTTAATGAAAAATTTTGCGAAATCAGTGCCTTTTGAAATTGTTGAGTCGGGCAAAATCGATGGTGCTGGAGACTTTCGGATTTTTTACCAATTGGTGTTACCAATGTTAAAACCAGCATTGGCAACAGTAGGCTTGTTTTTGGCATTGGGCTACTGGAATGAATGGTATTTGTCCTCGCTTTATCTAGGCTCAGCGGTGGACTTCAAACCGTTGCAATACTATCTGTACAACATTATCAACAAAGCCGCGGCTTTGCGAGGGTCGGTAGCCGGTGCGAATGTAGATATGTCGAATCTGCCGTCAAATACACTGAAAATGGCAACAGCAGTAGTCGCAACAGGACCAATCATTTTTCTATATCCTTTTGTGCAGCGCTACTTTATCTCAGGGATTACTATCGGCGCAGTCAAAGGATAAAAATTTTACAAATGGTTTACCGGACTAATCAAAATATTTGTGATGAGAGGTCCTAACATACAAAAACTGGGAGGTTTTGAAATGAAGAAAGGGAAGTTTACCAAATTTTTGAGCGGTGCATTAGTAGTAGCGGCGGCCTTGACGACATTGGCTGGCTGCGGTAGCGGAGGTTCGAGCGGGGATCAGGGAAACACAGATGGTAAGACTAAGAAAGTGACCATGTTAGTATTGGGAGATAAGCCAACAAATGGACGCTATCAAAATATGCTAAAAGAGCTCAATAAAAAAGTTCAAGAAAAAGGCGTTAATGCAGAACTTGATCTTTACTATGTGGAATGGGCAGATTGGCAAACGCAATACAATACACAATTACTGTCTGGTGATAGTTCTATTGACTTAATCACCACAGCTACCGACTGGCTGTATGCTTGGGAAAACGCTCAAAAAGGAGCCTTCCTGGGAATGGATGATGAAATGCTGAAGGAAAATGCACCCAAGACTTATGAACAAGTGTCCAAAGATGAGGACTGGGACATCACGAAACTACCCGACGGAAAGATCTATTTTATTCCAGAAGACAATTATACGCAATTTACAAATCATGGTTTCTTCTATCGTGGGGACTGGGCAAAGGAAGCTGGCTTTGAAAATGGTGAAATTACTAAAATGGAAGATTTCACCAAATACTTCCAATGGATTAAAGATAATAAAGAAGGTGTCGTACCTTGGGATGTGGCCGGAGCAAATGCTGCCGTATTAGATGGCTATCTCTTTGGCCATACAGATTATCAAAATTTGATTGGGGTTAATGCCGGTAACTATGCCATTTGGCAAACAAAAGAATCCGATCCTTACACTATCCAGTCAGCGTGGATGGATTCTGATGCAGTCATTGAAGCGGCTAAATTGGCAAAAGAGTGGAATGATATGGGCGTTTGGCGAGAAGATGTACTGAACTACGACGGAGATACGCGTAATTTATTCTTCGAAGGTAAAACTGGGACTGACCAGCACCATGCGCAAACATTCTATGGTTCCATTTATGACCAGATGACCAAAAAACAGGAAGGTTCTGACCCGAAATTCTTCTATTGGGGTCAAGAAAATAATAACTATTTCAAAGACATCAAGACTCACGGGGCGATGGCAGTCAGCGCCAACTCTAAAAATCCGGAACTCGCTTTACAATTGTATGATTTGCTGCGAAATGACGAAGAGTGCTACCGTTTAATCAATTATGGTATCGAAGGCACGGATTATGTGGTAACTGATGATGGCAAATTAGACTATCCAGAAGGGTATGATGCTGCTAAAGACGGTCTAGGTGCCAACTTCTGGGCTGGACGTATGGATGAGTTTGAATTGGATAAAACCACTGACATGCCTACGAAACATGAAATGATTGATGGATTGTTGGAAAATGCTAAAGATTATCCATATGAGAATTTGATCTTCAATAAAGATGCGATTGAGTCCTATCAATCAGCGATGGCTTCCGTGTTGTCTGAATACATGCCGCAATTGATGACTGGTAAATACGATGATCCGGAAAAAGCCGTCAAAGAAATGCGGGAAGCACTGAAACAAGCTGGTTATGAAGAAGTAAAAGAGTCTCTACAAAAGGATATGGATGAATTTGTAAAGAACAACAATTTGAAATAGTAGTCAAAGAGAAGTCGTAGAGAAAGCCACTGGGGTTCAATTGACTGCTTCTATAGCTGCTTTTTGTGACAGGCTGTCTTGCAATTGGACAGTCTGTCTCATACATAGAAATCAAAGGAGGCGTCGAAAATGAAGGGACTTTTTAATCTAGATTCACCTTTTTCCCGATTCATGGGGCGATTGGGGGACCTAATGATCTTGAATCTGCTATTTATCGCAAGCTGTTTGCCACTGTTTACCATTGGAGCTGCTGTTAGCGCGATGGCCCACAGCATCAATCGTATGTTAGCAAAAGATGAGACGAGTCCTGTTACCAATTATTTTCAAGCCTTCAAGTTGAACTTTAAGCAAGCAACGATTCTTTTTGGTGGTTTACTTTTTGTCGCAGTAGTCTCTCGTGCCTGGTTTGTCGTCGCAAATATTTATTTGTCGGAGTGGAGTCAGCTGATGATGAAAGGCATTCTTTATGTGATCTTGTTGCGTCTAGTGATGATGGGGATATGGCTTTTTCCGCTACAAGCGAAATTTGAAAATTCCCTCAGAGGGACACTGAAAAATGCATATTTAATGAGTTTTCGTCATTTTCTGACGACTTTTATGGTTAGTTTGCTTATTGGATTGTCTGTATTAGTGACGATTTTTTATCCGGCCTTTGTTGGTTATGGCATGTTTTGGCTGGTGTTTTTATTTGCTGGGCTTGCTTTTTTGACTGGTATTTTGTTCAATCGAGTATTTGATAGATATATTCAACGACAAGCAGTAGAAGACTGTGGTAGATCAGGAGAAAAAGTAGATTCTGCTTTAGCGGTTACATCGAAAGGTAATCGGTAAGTGTATGAATGAATACGCTTTTCTTCTACTAAGGTGAGGAAACGGTTATTATAAATTGGAGATACTTCACAAGGAAACGAGGTATCTTTTTTCTTGCAAGCTGGAATAGCAACGCAAAAGGAGTATCTGTCATAAGTAATTTCCAAGTGCGAAACAGCGTCTGTTTAACAACAATGAATAAAAAGTATACGGATGATAAAATTTGTCACATTCTTTATGTCCTATTCCAAAAAGAGAGAGCATTACCATACCTGAAAAGAAAAAGAGTGAATTGGGCAGACTTCCCTTGATGAAATCAAGGAAAGTCTGCTTTTGAAATTTTTAGCAATGAAAAGCCGACGATCTTCCAATGATTTTAATCGAAGATCGTCGGCTTTAGGAGTATCACGTTTGGTATTGTTCGTCTTGTAGGACGGTGACCCAACTATTGTCGCAGCCCCGCAATCGATGTACAGATGTAAAAAGAAACTAACACCGTTTTTGGAAGCGTAAGTGCATTTTGGAAAAAATTAGGTTTAAATGATACTCATACCACCATCCACCACGATAAATTGTCCGGTGACATAAGAGGACATGTCACTGGAAAAGTAAAGAATCGTGCCATTGAGCTCGCCACGTTTTCCGGGACGTCCCATGGGATCTTGAAAGTTATAGCTGTTGAGAAATTCTTCAGACTTAAAGAGAGTGTTTTCTGTCATTTCCGATTCAAAAAGCCCGGGTCCAATTGCGTTGACAGTAATATTGTGACGGCCGTAAGAAGCGGCCATTCCCTTGGTCAGCCCTAATACAGCAGCTTTTGAGGCGTTATATGCGTGACGAATGAATAAGTCTTGCTTGTCGGCAATCACTGCATTAATGGAAGAAATATTGATGATTTTCCCGTAATTCTGTTGGATCATGTAGGGCACTGTATATTTGGCTGCCAAAAAAATTCCTTTTGCATTGGTGTCCATTGATTTGTCCCAAGCCTCGGTGGTGAGTTGGTGGACGCCACCGCCTACAGCGATGCCAGCATTGTTTAACAAAATATCGATGCCACCGAAATGATCATGAACCGCGGTGATAGCTGTTTTGACACTCTCTTCGTCGGTGACATCGCACTTATGGACGAAGACGGCTACACCAAATTGTTTTAGTTCTTCTGCTAGTTCGCGACACTTTTCTTCTCTCCTAGCCAACAGTGCGACATTTGCGCCGTTTTCGGCATAGGCTCTTGCAGCATCTGCTCCCAGACCACTGGAAGCCCCCACGATGACTGCTGTTTTTCCCTTGATTGCAAACACTTGAACCACTCCTTTTATTGTGCATAATTTTACAAGTATTATGGTAGTCCTTTTAGAAGTAAATGTAAACGCTATCAAAGAATATTTATGACAGATTAACTAGAGTGTTTGGTTTTGTTGCGATTTTCTGAAAAATAGTAGGAAGTATGTAGTTCATACATGACTTTTAAATAGCATTTACCAATCGTTGTCTAGCGATTCTAGGTAGCTTTTCTCCACTCTGGCCTAATAGTTCTAGCAAAACTCCACCTTTTCTGAGCTTTTTTCTAACTACAAGACTCTTGTTTCTCGCTAGAATAAAAGTATCAAAGATTGCAAAGGAGACAATCATGAAAACCATTGCTACGCATCAAATCACCATCACCGATCCTTACGTCAGTCGGGCACAGGCAAATCTTGAGGCATACCTATTAAGTCTAGAGGCAGAAAAATTTTTATATGAAATTTATAAAGTAGCCGGACTGAAACCGTTGACCAACAGCGGCTATCAGGGCTGGGAACGCAGCAACAAAATTAATTTTCGAGGACATTTTTTCGGACATTTCATGTCCGCACTAGCATTGGCGTATCAAAGTGCGTCAGATGAAGTCGTAGCCCACGCCTTCAAAGAAAAGATGCGGGCTGCTGTCGGTGGATTGGCGGAAGCTCAGGCGGCCTATGGCAAGCGTCATCCCGAAAGCGCGGGCTACATCTCGGCTTTTCGGGAAACAGCACTGGACGAAGTGGAGGGCCTGCCGGTAACGCCGGAGGAAAAAGAAAATTGTCTGGTACCTTGGTACAATCTGCATAAAGTACTGGTGGGACTGATGGATATCGCCGAGTACATGGCAGAGGTCGATCCGCAAACCAGTCAGCTGGCTTTGACGATTGTCAGCCGCTTTGGCGATTATATTCATTGCCGCATGCTGAAACTGACAGACAAGCAGCAGATGCTGAAGATTGAATATGGAGGTATGAACGACGGCTTGTATCGGCTGTTTGAATTGACCGGCAAAAAAGAACATGCCGAAGCCGCTGAGTATTTTGATGAAACAGACCTGTTCCAAAAGTTGGCAGCTGGGCAAGATGTCCTCCCCGGTAAGCACGCCAACACGACCATCCCTAAATTGATTGGGGCCTTGAAGCGTTACCGGGTCTTTCAAGAGGAAGACAATCAGCAGTATCTTTCAACGACAGAAATCCAGCAGCTGCCTTTGTACCTGAAGGCAGCGGAAAATTTCTGGGAAATCGTCGTTACTGGCCATACTTATTGTACCGGGGGCAATTCCCAAAGTGAGCATTTCCATGAGCCCCATGAACTCTATCATGATGCAGTGGTCAGAAATGGTGACTGTACCTGTGAAACCTGCAATACCCACAATATGTTGAAGTTGTCCCGCAGCCTCTATGAAGTCACCGGCGAGGCTAAATACCTGGATTATTATGAGCGGACTTATATCAATGCGATCCTGGCTTCACAAAATCCGGAAACCGGCATGATGATGTACTTTCAGCCGATGGGAGCCGGCTACAACAAGGTCTACAATCGCCCTTATGATGAGTTTTGGTGCTGTACCGGAACTGGCGTGGAAAGCTTTGCCAAACTGGCGGATACTTACTATTATACTGATGGTGATTGGATTTTGGTGAACCTGTATTTTTCAAATGAGGTTTGTCTGCCAAAATACAATGTGCTGTTACGTCAGAAAACAGACCGAAAAACTGGCCATAGCCGCTTTACAGTGACAGCGTTGGATCCTGAGCAGCCGGTTCAGCCCCTCAAACTGGGCTTGCGGCTGCCGTATTGGGCCAAAGAGTGGCGCTTGACGAATCAGTCGACGGGGGCTTCTTTGACGAATGAGATCAAAGCCGGCTTTATCCTGCCACAAGAGCTGTTTGCGCCGGGAGACAGTTGGGAGCTGACAACAACAATGGCAGTCAAAGTTACGGCAGCGCCGGATAATCCTCGTTACCTCGCCTTTGAATATGGTCCGTATGTTTTGGCAGCCGGTCTTGGAGGAGAGGCAGTCGCGGAGGATGTACCAAACGGGATTCTGGTAAGAGTCGGCACCAAGCAACCGCTACTACCGGATACGCTGACAGTGGCGACAGAAGACTGGATTGAACAGGCAGCGAGCCATTTGCTTCCGGAAGCTGTTCCCGGAAAGCTGCTGGGTTTTCGTTTGAATGAAGTCGCCGAAGACCTGGTGTTCACCCCCTATTACGAAATGCACGGGGAACGTTACGGGATTTACTTTGAAGTGCTGCAGGCGGATTCTGAAGCGGCGCAACAGGCCATCCGTCTTAAAAAAGAAGCATTGAGAAAACAACAGCTGGTCGTGGCCGAACTGCATAATTTTGATGAAAACAACAGTGAGTATGCTAAAAGTCTTGCGTATGAAAAGAGCGAAGTCGAAGCCAGTTGGGGGCGTCGTTATCGGCAGGCACAGGCAGCCGGTTGGTTCAGTTATGAATTTGCAATCCCGGCGGACAAAACACCGAATTTTCTGAAGCTGACTTTAAAAGCCGATGAAGTTGGCAAAGTCCTGCAGGTGGTCTTCAATGATGATCCGACTACCGCTCAGTTGTTGGACGTGGAGGATTTTGCGGAGGCAGACTTTTACGATATCACTTTGGAGTTGCCGGCACCTGTGAAGGATCGGGAATTAATCAAGGTGACCTTCAGCGGCAGCGAAGGGCAGGAAAGCCCCCGTTTGTACGGCATCACTTTTTTGACGGTATTGACTTACGGGAGCGAAAATGAGTTGCAGGAAGTCTTGGCCTGTAAAGGGGAAGTTCTCAGTCAAACGATGACAGAATTGCGGGTCCAGACGACTACTGCAAGTGAAGAAGCCGAACTGTTGTTGGAGCTGCAGAATCCGGCAGGGCTGCTCTTTGTTGACGGAATCTTAATAGACGACAGCAAGCCTCGACGTTTTGCGAAAGGGACGCATGAATTAGTGGTTACGGGAAGTGATCATCTGACCCGGCACAGTTCAGTGTTGATTGTGGAATGAGAACGGCCACTAATGGCAAACTGATTGATGAAAGCTGAATACAAAAAAACTTCCGATAACTTTTCGGAAGTTTTCTTGTACAGCTTATTTCAGCGCTTTGAACAGGCGGCCGCCGTGGCTGTTGATGGTCAGGGGCGCAGCTTTTGCCAGCTCAGTTTCTGCCCACATATCTAGCAGGTTTTCGCCGTTCAGCAGGTCTTTCAGTTCTTCCGGCAGATCAGCTGCTGCTTCACCGACATTGAAGATTCCATAGTACTCCTGAGTTTTCGATTGGGCATGCCAGATGATAAAGTGGTCATCGCGATGGAGCTGCCGACGATATGTCAGCGTCTGGTACATCTCAACGACTTCTTTATTGGTGAACAGACTCAAAGTGAAATCGTCGATATCCGGCAGGGTGCCGCCGTACATCAGCGGGGATTGAAAAATCGTCCACAGACTCATCAACAAATACTGCTCGTCTTTGGTAAAACGGGTCCAGCTGTTTCCACCCCCGCCGTCGTGAGCCCGGATTCCGATATGGCCCAGAGGCAGCATATCGCAGTCCGGCCAGTTGCCGGGACGAACAAAAGGTGCCCATTCAGCACAGCGGTCGAACATTTTGTACAATGCCTCCCAGTGGTCCCAAAAATCATCGGTCAGCCGCCACATATTAGCGTTGTCTTGCAAAAACCAGCCTTCATGAACTTTTGCCGGTCCTGGTGAGAGACTGAGGACAATCGGTCGGCCGGTCTTATCGATGGCTTTGCGGATTGCTTTGATTTCTTTCAGATGACCGCCGCCATAAAGATAGCTGTTGGCGATATCATCGACTTTGATGAAATCCACCCCCCAAGATGCGTACAGGTCCATCAGTGAATCGTAGTACAGCTGACCTTCTGGTTTGTCCACGTTGACGCCGTACATATCGGAGTTCCAAGGGCAGATGTTGTTTTCGGCAATGTCTCGGGCTCTAAGCTTAGTTCCCTTGATTGGTGTATTTTGATGGACGGCTTGGCGTGGGATGCCCCGCATAATGTGGATTCCGAACTTCAAGCCTTTGGAGTGGATGTAATCGCCTAAAGCTTTAAAGCCGCCTCCATTGGCTGACGAGGGAAAACGATTTTCCGCTGGGATTAGTCGGGAGTATTCGTCCATGCACAATGGATAAAAGGCGTGATACCAGGTTGAGTCGGCTTCCGGTTCGCTCCATTGGATATCTACAACGATATATTCCCAGCCGTATTCTTTTAAATGTTCTGCCATGAAATCGGCATGAGCCCGCACCTCATTTTCGCGAACGGAAGCGCCGTAGCAGTCCCAGGAATTCCAGCCCATCGGCGGTGTTTTAGCAAAATCCAAATGATTCATTTTTTCGTCTCCTTTAATGCTTTTCGCGTGTCTAAATTGTTGCTTTAGCAACTTAAGGATAGTCTCTTTTTTTAGCAAAAGTGGAAAAAATTGTTACTCAATAGAGGTAAATGGAAAGTATCGTCGCATTAATATCGAAACCGGCAGATGAGATTGAGAAGTTGACGAATTTCGGAATATATTTTTTTAGCACAAGCAACGAGCATAAAAATTCTCTTTCTGGTCTTTACTTCAAGCATACTTGAAGTGTTACAATGACATCGTTATAGCAGAGGAATAGCTGCATTTGCGGCTTGTTGAAAATTAGGAGGAGCTAGCGATGAAACAAATTAAATTCGGTCCAGATCAAAAAACAGTCTCAGGGATTGTCTTGGGCTGTATGCGCATTGACAATGCCAAAGATCCAGTAGAAGTTATCACCACTGCTGTGGAAAATGGTATTACTTTTTTTGATCATGCTGATATTTACGGAGCCGGAAAATGCGAAGAAATCTTCGCTGCTGCTTTGAAAAAGACTGATTACAAACGAGAAGGGTTACACATCCAATCAAAATGCGGGATTGTACCCGGAAAAATGTATGATTTTTCCAAAGCGCATATTATCGAGTCAGTCGAAAAGATTCTGAAGCGATTGGACACCGATTATCTAGATTCGTTTTTGCTACACCGACCAGATACTTTGATGGAGCCAGAAGAGGTAGCAGAAGCTTTTGATACGTTATACACTGCTGGAAAAGTCCGCCAATTCGGGGTCAGCAATTTTTCTGGACCTCAGATTGATCTGTTGCAAAAATACGTAAACCAGCCATTGATAGCCAATCAATTGCAATTTGGAATCATGCACACTGGGATGATTGACAATGGAATTCATGTGAATATGACTGATCCTCGCAGTATCGATCATGATAACGGTATTCTTGAGTATTCTCGTCTTCATGATATGACGATTCAAGCTTGGTCACCGTATCAATATGGTTGGTTTGAAGGTAGCTTTATCGACAACGACAAGTTCCCAGCTTTGAATCAAAAGTTAGCTGAGCTGGCAGAAAAATACGGCATGACCAAAACTGGCTTGAGTTCTGCTTGGATCTTGCGCCATCCGGCAAACATGCAGGTAATTATCGGAACCATGACACCATCACGAATTACTGAAATCGCCCAAGCTGCTGAGGTTAGCTTGACTAGAGAAGAGTGGTACAGTGTCTATCTAGCTGCGGGTAATGATTTGCCATAAAAAACATAAATCTGATTGATTAATCAAAAACCGACGCGAAGGGATGGCGTCGGTTTTTTTGTCAGCATGATGTTGTGAGAGAAATTCACAAAAAAGCTTTGACTTGAGGTCAGCTCCATTGTAAACTAAATGTACGTACAACTTATTGAAAGGGGTGGCGGAAACGAAACCTAAATACGAACAACTAGCAGACAATTTGCGAGAATCAATTCTTCGCGGTGAATACCAAGTGGATGAATTAATTCCTTCCGAAAATACTTTGCAAGAAACATACAAATTAAGTCGCCATACGGTAAGACAGGCTATCGGCGTTCTGGTGAACGAAGGCTTCCTACGAAAAGCGCGAGGGTCGGGCACCTATGTATCACGTCCGGACAACCTACCGAAAAAGAATAAGACCATCGGAGTCATTATGACGTATCTTTCTAACTATATTTTTCCAGCCATCATCCGAGGACTGGAACAAGAGTTAGCCAGCCAAGGCTATTCTCTGCTTTTAGGGACAACCAATAATGATCATGACCAAGAGCGGGAATGCTTGATGCGAATGCTGGATCAAGGAGTGGATGGTTTGATTATTGAGCCTACCAAATCCAATCAATACAACCCAAATCTAGCCTATTATGTGGCTATTAAGGAACGGGGAATCCCTTTTTTGATGATTAATGCTTACTATGAAGAATTGGATGTTCAAACTATTTGCGTCAATGACACTCAGTCTGGTTATTTGGCTACCAAAGAGTTAGTAGCAAAGGGACATGAAGACTTGTTGTTATTAACTAAAATTGACGATCTGCAAGGGAAATACCGAATGAAGGGGTTTATCAAAGCAGTTGAAGAAGCCGGATTAACTTTACAACCGCAAGATATCATGACCTATACGACAGAGAACAAAGCTCAAGTAATGGCTGCTGCTATTACACGATTGACTGCTGCTGATTCTACTACGACGGGTGTTGTCACTTATAATGACGAGATTGCCTATGAATTGATTGATCAGCTAGTACAAGCTGGTTTACAGGTGCCAGAAGCTGTCTCAATCGTTGGCAATGACGACTCGGCACTAGCAGTTGGCGGTCGGGTACCTTTGACAACGCTGACCCATCCGAAAGAGGAAATGGGGCGGTTGGCTGCTCAGTATATTATGGAGTCCATAAATGGTGGTGACACACCAAGTTACTATTTCCAACCGGAACTGATTATCCGTGATTCAGTATCAGTCCCGAAAAGATAAAAATACTCTGAAGGATAAGTTTAATCAAGAAAATGGAGGAATTACCCGGCATGGATGCAAAAACAGCGATTCAACAAGCCAAAACCACCTTGGGGATCGAATTCGGTTCCACAAGGATTAAAGCAGTTCTGATTGACGATGACTTCCAAACTATCGCTTCCGGCAGTTTCGAATGGGAGAATCAACTGGTCAACGGAATCTGGACCTATTCGTTGGAAAACATCTGGAGCGGACTGCAGACCGCCTACAAAGAATTGGCAGCGGAAGTTGCAGAAAAATACGGGGAAAAGCTGACGACTGTCGGCGGGATCGGCTTTTCAGCCATGATGCACGGTTATATGGCCTTCAATAAAGCTGACGAGCTTTTGGTACCTTTTCGGACATGGCGCAACGCGATCACCGGAGAAGCCGAAGAAAAGCTGACCGATCTTTTTCAATACAATATTCCGCAGCGTTGGAGTATTGCGCATCTGTATCAGGCAGTCTTGAACAAAGAAGAGCATGTCAAAGAGGTGAGCTTCTTCACCACCTTGGCAGGCTATGTTCACTGGCAGCTGACAGGGGAAAAGGTACTGGGAATCGGGGATGCTTCGGGGATGTTCCCAATTGATGTCCAAACCAAGGATTATGACAAACGGATGGTCAATCAGTTCAATGCCTTGATTTCACCGGAAGCACTGCCTTGGCAGCTGGACGAACTGCTGCCACAGGTCCTGACAGCCGGCGCAGATGCCGGAAAATTAACTGCCGCCGGTGCCAAACTTTTGGATCCTACCGGAACGCTTCAGGCAGGTATTCCTCTATGCCCTCCGGAAGGGGATGCCGGGACCGGGATGGTGGCTACCAATTCGGTGGCTGAGCGCACCGGGAACGTGTCGGCCGGAACATCGGCATTTGCCATGATCGTTTTGGAAAACGAGTTGTCTGCGGTTCATCCGGAGATTGACATGGTAACCACCCCGTCAGGCTCTCTGGTGGGGATGGTCCACACCAACAACTGTACTTCCGAAATCAATGCCTGGATGAAATTGTTCCGGGAATTTGCTGATCTGACCGGGCTGGATATTGCTACAGACGAAATGTTCGCCAAGTTATTCAACGCAGCTCTCGAAGGTGACGAAGAATGCGGCGGTATGTTGTCTTATGGCTATTATTCAGGAGAAAACATCACTAAAATGCCGGAAGGACGGCCTCTGTTTGTCCGCTCACCGGAAAGTCGCTTTACTTTGGCCAACTTCATGCGCCTGCATCTTTTCACGGCATTCGGTGCAATGAAAATCGGGATGGATATCCTGCAAAAAGAAGAAAATGTTCAAATCGACAGCATCGTCGGTCACGGCGGGATCTTCAAAACGCCAGTAGTCGGTCAGCAGGTCTTGGCTGCAGTGATGAACGCACCGGTGACGGTCATGGAGACGGCCGGTGAAGGCGGAGCCTGGGGGATTGCTCTTTTGGCAGCTTACCTGATAAACAAAGAAGCAGACGAGTCATTGGACAGCTATTTGAATGAACGGGTCTTTGCAGGAGACAAGGGTTCCACAATTGTTCCGGAAGCCCGGGATGTGGCCGGCTTTGATGAATATGTCAAACGCTATGCCGCGGGACTGCCAATCGAAAAAGCTGCTATCGAGCACCTGATCTGATATAGCATTGCCGCGGGATACATGTTTGCTGCTGGGAAATTGAAGGGAGTCATTTACGATGTTGGAAGCATTGAAAGAAAAAGTCTTTAAAGCCAATCTGGATTTACCGAAACACAGTCTGGTGAAGTATACCTGGGGAAATGTTTCAGCTGTTGATCGCGAAGCCGGACTGTTTGTCATCAAGCCCAGCGGTGTTGACTATGAAACTATGAAAGCTGCAGACATGGTAGTCTGTGATTTGGACGGCAACGTCGTGGAAGGTGCGCTCAATCCTTCTTCTGATACACCGACCCATGCGGTTTTGTATAAAGCCTTTCCGGAAATCGGTGGAATCGTCCACACCCACTCCACTTATGCGACGGCCTGGGCGCAGGCTGGGTTGGACGTGCCGGCTATGGGCACGACCCACGCCGATACTTTTTACGGTGCGGTACCTTGTGCCCGCTACCTGACACAAGAAGAGATTGACCGCGGTTATGAAGAATATACCGGGCATGTGATCGTGGAGACCTTCAAAGAACGGGGCTTGCAGCCGCTGGAAGTGCCAGGTGTGTTGCTTCACGGTCATGCACCTTTCACTTGGGGCAAGGATGCCGCTGCCGCTGTTATGAATGCGGTGGTGCTGGATGAAGTCTGCCACACCAACTGGATGGCCCATCAACTGAACAGTTATGCACCGGAACTGCCGCAAAGGATCCTGGACAAGCATTACCTGCGGAAGCACGGCGCCAATGCCTACTATGGTCAAGCAGGGCAAAGCCACTGAGGCAGCCCTTTGGAATGTCATCAAAAATTTACGATAAAGGAGAATTACCCATGCTGAAATTAGATAAAAAAGTATTCTGGTTCGTCGTTGGCTCCCAATACCTGTACGGCCCGGAAGCCCTGGAAGAGGTCAAAAAAGATGCCCAAGCAATCACTGACGGGCTGAACGAAAGCGGCAAACTGCCTTATCCGGTAGTCTTGCAGGACTTGGCTGTGACGGCCGATGCCATCACCGGCATCATGAAAGAGGTCAACTACCGCGATGAAGTAGCCGGAGTCATCACATGGATGCATACCTTCTCGCCGGCAAAAATGTGGATCCGCGGCACCAAAATGCTGCAAAAACCATTGCTGCATCTGGCTACGCAATTCAATGAAAGCATTCCTTGGCCGACCATCGACATGGACTTCATGAACTTGAATCAAAGTGCTCACGGTGACCGGGAATACGGCTTCATCAATGCCCGCCTGAAAAAACACAACAAGATCGTCGTAGGCTATTGGAAAAACACTGATGTTCAAGAAGATATTGCTGCCTGGATGGATGTTGCAGTAGCCTACAATGAAAGTTTCAACATCAAAGTGGCTCGTTTCGGCGACAACATGCGTAACGTCGGTGTGACTGAAGGGGACAAGGTCGAAGCACAGATTCAATTCGGCTGGACAGTAGATTACTTTGGGATTGGTGATCTGGTTCAATACGTGGATGCAGTCACTGACGAAGAAGTCGATGCGTTGTTTGCAGAATACAAAGAATTGTATGATTTTGATTACGGCGACTACGAACACGAGAAGTGGGATGCCCACGTCAAAGTACAGGCAAAACAAGAAATCGGGCTTCGCCGATTCTTGGGAGCAGGCGGCTACAATGCCTTCACCACCAACTTTGAAGACCTTTACGGCATGCAACAACTGCCGGGCTTGGCCGTTCAACGTCTGATGGCTGATGGTATCGGATTTGCTGGTGAAGGGGACTGGAAGACAGCGGCTATCGACCGTTTGATGAAAGTCATGGCTCGCGGTGAAAACACCGGCTTCATGGAAGATTATACGTATGAAATGGCAGCCGGCAAAGAAGCAATCCTGCAATCTCATATGATGGAGGTGGATCCGAGTTTGGCGGTCAACAAACCGAAGATTGTCGTTTCGCCGTTATCCATGGGCGATAGAGAAGATCCGGCGCGTTTGGTATTTGACGGTAAAGGTGGCGCCGGTGTCGTGGTTTCCATGGCTGATTTCGGTACTCACTACAAACTGCTGATCAATGAAGTCGATGCTTTTGAGCCGACTGAAGCTGCTCCAAAACTGCCGGTAGCTCGGGTGATGTGGACCCCGCGTCCGGACTTCAAAAAAGGAATTCATGCTTGGATTGAAGCTGGTGGCGGACATCACACGGTCGTTTCGTTGAATTTAACTGTAGATCAGATCGAAACCTGGGCAAAGATGGTCGACCTGGAATTTGTGACAATCAAATAAGTAATCCTCGTTTAAACAGAAAATCGGCCGGGTTGCCACCAAAACCGCAGCAGCCTGACCGAGATTCTTTTGAAATAATAAAGGTAAAAAATACCTATTAATAAGATGCAGTAAATTTTTTTAGTGATGTTTAAGTGTTTTTTACTTTAAAAAAGGGAGAGTAACAGCGCAATGACAGTAAACTACGATTCAAAAGAGTACTTGGAAAAAGTCGACGCATGGTGGCGGGCAGCCAACTATATCTCTGTTGCCCAAATGTATTTGAAAGACAATCCGTTGTTGACACGGGACGTTACTGAAGAAGATGTGAAGATTCATCCTATCGGGCACTGGGGTACGATTGCCGGCCAGAACTTCATCTATGCTCATTTGAACCGGATCATCAATAAATATGATCTGAACATGTTCTACATCGAAGGTCCCGGACACGGCGGTCAAGTGATGGTCTCCAATTCTTACATCGACGGCAGCTACAGCGAAATCTATCCCGAAATTACGCAGGACGAAGAAGGTCTGAAGAAGCTCTGCAAGATCTTCTCATTCCCGGGCGGTATCGCATCTCACGCAGCGCCTGAGACACCGGGGTCGATCCATGAAGGCGGGGAGCTCGGCTACAGTATGTCTCACGCAACTGGTGCTATTTTGGATAATCCGGATGTCATCGCTGCGACTGTAATCGGTGATGGTGAAGCCGAAACCGGTCCTTTAGCAGGTTCATGGTTCTCCAACTCATTTATCAACCCGGTCAATGATGGCGCAGTACTGCCAATCTTGTATTTGAACGGTGGCAAAATCTCCAATCCGACGATTTTGGAACGCAAATCAGATGCCGACTTGACGAAATATTTTGAAGGTATAGGTTGGACGCCGCTGTTTGTCGGCGGCACCGATCCTGAAGCTGTTCATCTGGAAATGGCGAAAATATTGGATGAAGCCATTGCTATAATCAAGGATATCCAGAAAAAAGCCCGTGCCGGTAAAGCTGAAGATGCGGTGATGCCGCAGTGGCCAGTGATTATCTGCCGGACTCCTAAAGGTTGGACCGGTCCGAAAGCTTGGAATGGTGAACCAATCGAAGGTGGTTTCCGTGCTCACCAAGTGCCGATTCCGGTAGATGCTCATCACATGGATCATATCGAAGCATTGGTAGATTGGTTGAAATCTTACCGTCCCGAAGAATTGTTCGACGAAAACGGTACGATCAAAGATGAGATTCGGGAAATATCTCCTAAAGGGAATCGCCGGATGTCCACCAATCCGATTACAAACGGCGGGATTGATCCGAAACCGTTGAAGATTACTGATTGGAGACAACACGCAATCGATACGACGACACCGGGTGCTGTAGAAGCGCAAGACATGACGGAATTTGCGAAATTTGCCAAAGACCTGATCGTAGAAAATCCGGAAAATTTCCGTATCTTCGGTCCTGACGAAACCAAATCCAACCGGATGGCAGAAGTCTTCAAAGTGACTAATCGTCAATGGATGGAAGCACAAAAACCGGATTATGATGAATGGATCGCACCGGCTGGCCGAGTAATCGATTCTCAACTTTCCGAGCATCAATGTGAAGGTTTCCTGGAAGGCTATGTATTGACTGGACGTCATGGTTTCTTCGCATCATACGAAGCTTTTCTGCGGGTCGTGGATTCCATGATCACCCAGCACTTCAAATGGTTGCGAAAAGCTGCGGATCACAAATGGCGCAAACGCTACCCATCACTGAATCTAATTGCGACTTCAACGGTGTTTCAACAAGACCACAACGGTTACACCCACCAAGATCCGGGTCTGTTGACTCACTTGTCTGAGAAAAAACCGGAATTTATCCGTGAATACCTGCCGGCTGATGCCAACTCCTTGATGGCAGTCATGGCAGAAGCATTGCAATCCGAGGAACTGATCAACCTGATCGTGTCTTCTAAACACCCACGCCCGCAATTTTACTCCGCTGACGAAGCAGAAGTTCTGGTCCGGGAAGGTCTGAAGATCGTTGACTGGGCTTCGACTGACGGCAATCAAGAGCCGGATGTTGTGATCGCAGCTGCCGGAACGGAACCAAACTTGGAAGCTCTGGCAGCAGTTACAATCTTGAATAAAGCTTTTCCGGATTTGAAGATTCGCTTTATCAATGTGGTGGACCTGTTGAAATTGCGTCATCCGAGCCAAGATCCGCGGGGCTTGAGCGATGATGAATTCAATGCCTACTTTACAACGGATAAACCAATCGTCTTTGCTTTCCACGGTTACGAAGGTTTGATTCGGGATATTTTCTTCAAACGGGCAAACCACAACCTGCATATTCACGGATACCGTGAAAACGGCGATATCACTACACCATTTGATATGCGTGTTTTCTCAGAAATGGATCGCTTCCACGTTGCCAAAGACGCTGCCGTGGCTGCCAAAGGTGCCGCTGCCGGTGAATTTGCGCAGAAGATGGACGACACCATCAACTTCCATCACGACTACATCCGTGCTAACGGGGTCGATATCCCGGAAGTTGTCAATTGGAAATGGGAACCACTCACCAAATAATTCTGTTTCTTCATTGATTGTTATATCGTTCGGTTTCGGAAGCTGTGAGCACCACACTCACAGCTTCTTTGCTGTGAAACACAGCGATTGACTGCTGGAAGCAGACAGAGCTGATGTTGAACAGTAGCAGCCGACCGGAGGAAAGGTGGTCTCCTTCGTACGAAACACAGCGATTGACTGCTGGAAGCAGACAGAGCTGATGTTGAACAGTAGCAGCCGACCGGAGGAAAGGTGGTCTCCTTCGTACGAAACACAGCGATTAGCTGCTGGAAGCAGACAGAGCTGATGTTGAACAGTAGCAGCCGACCGGAGGAAAGGTGGTCTCCTTCGTACGAAACACAGCGATTAGCTGCTGGAAGCAGACAGAGCTGATGTTGAACCGAGCTAATCGCTGATTTGGCAAGCGAGCCGAATCACTAATGAGTTCTGAGGAAAAATAAAAAAATGCAGGCAACTTGAGAAAGGAATGATCCCTAATAAAATCGGAATTGGAAAAGATGATTGCCGGTGAAATGTATCATCAAACACCGGAGCTTTTGGAAGTGCGTTTTGCCACACGGGATTTATTGTATGAGTATAATCGCTGCCATCCCCGGGATATGGCGACCCGCAGCCGGCTGATCAAAGAAATGTTCAATCGCGTCGGTGAAAAGTATTTTATCGAGCTGCCGTTTCATGTGGACTACGGTTTCAATGTGACCATCGGCGAGAATTTTTTTGCCAACAATAATCTGACACTGTTGGATGTTTGTCCAATCACGATCGGCGACGATGTGCTGCTGGCGCCCAATGTCGGGATCTATACAGCTGGTCATGCGTTGGATCCGCAGCTGCGTAAAATGACCGATGGTGAATTTGGACAACCGGTGGTCATTGGCAACAACGTCTGGGTCGGCGCCAATGTTTCGATCCTGCCGGGAGTGACCATCGGCGATGACACAGTTATCGGTGCCGGTTCGGTGGTCACCAAAGATGTTCCAGCCGGTGTACTGGCAGCCGGGAATCCTTGTCGGGTCATTCGTAAATTCGATGAGCGGGACCGTAAAACTTATTATCGTGACTTGCCGATCCCGCAGTCCTACTTGGATCGGTTGTCAGACTGACGGAAAACCACGTATAATAACAAGGAGTAAGTACAGGGGCACAGCTGTCCGCGCTGAATTCGAGTAGAAGGGAGCCAGCCTGTTGGAAAAAATTTTGATCGGAAGACCTGTAGAAATTCATTTTCACTGGTGCGGCTATCTTCATTCGAAGGAGCCTTGGAAGCATGATGAACGGACCAACCTCGACTATGAACTGATGATCGGTATTGAAGGGAAAGTCTACTTCAATATTGCCGGAAACGAGGTGATCCTGGCTGCAGGAGAACTGCTGCTGATTCCGCCGAACACGCATTTTTATGGCAGTCGAGCCCACGGAAATGTCGGCTTTTACTGGCTCCATTTTGAGATGCTGGGAATGGAGCAGGCATCGGTGCAGAGTGCACCCCGTTTCAACGAGCCGGAGCGCTGGCAGCTGCCTCTTTATGAAAAAAATCTGATCTTGGACAACGAACTGCTGTTGCTGCAGCAGCTTCAGACGGTCAAGGAGATGGAGTTTCCTACCCACCAGTTATTGGATGCGTATACGGCGACGCTTTTACTGAGCGTCAAAGAAAAATACCTGCTATCCTTTCAGGAGCGGCAGGGGGAGAAGCATTTTCTCATCGACTATGTGAAGGAATACCTGCAGCGCAACTACCAACGCAAGATCACAGTGGGGGAGCTGGCAAATTATTTCGGCTACAATAAGGCCTACCTTTCCAATCTCTTCTCCAGGGAAGTCGGCCAGACCGTAACCCAGTATCTGCACACGCTGCGGTTGGAGCGGGGGCGGCAGCTGCTTTTAACATCCAATTACAGTATTCGAGAAGTCGCCGAACGAGTAGGAATTGAAGACGAAAAGTATTTCAGCCGTCTGTTCCAAAAACAATTTCAGATAGCTCCTCGCAGCTATCGCAAAAGATACGGTCTCATCAATGAGATGTGACGAGGGCAAAACCAGACCTGTCCAGTCGAAGCTCCGGCTACGGCTAACGGGTCTTTTTGTGTTATGCTTAAGATAGAAAAAGAGAGTCGCAGCAAGTGCATTTTTGGATGTGAACAGACAGGTTGTGACACCTGAAAGTGATTTACCGGACAGAGACGAGGAGGGATTTTCATGAACGAGACTTATCAAAACATTCTGGTGGCTTTGGACGGCTCCCGCTTGGCAGACAAAGCGTTCACAGAGGCTGTTAATATCGCTGCTGCCAACAACGGTCGTCTGACACTGATTTCCATCATCAATGATGCCGAGTTAACTACTAGTGCCTATTCGTTTTCAAAATTGTTCGCCCAAGAAAAAGAGCACGCCGAGACGGAGCTCTTGAAAAAAATCCATGATGCTGCCCAAAAAGGGGTAGAAGATGTTACGCCATTTGTTGAAGTCGGCAATCCCAAGCAGATCATCGTGAAATATGCCGCCGACAATGCCAGTGACTTGATTATTATTGGAGCTACCGGAAAGGGTGCTATCACCCAGTCGCTGGTGGGATCCACAACTTCTTACGTAGTGAATCATGCACCTTGCAATGTGTTGGTGATTCGCTGATATGGCCAGAATCGCCAATTGTCAAAAGCTCTGACCGCAGGAAAAACGGTCGGAGCTTTTTTGAAGAGCACTTTCGTTGTTCGGCCAAAAAACTGGTGCTGACGCTCATTTGGAAAAATAGACAAATAGATAGAGAAGGAGTAACAACCATGAGCAAAAATTTTGAAGAAAAAATGCGGCTAATCCGGGAAAAATACGGGAGCTTGACAGTGGAGGAACGTCGCCAAGTACTGAGTAAGATCAAGCGGCGAAATATTTTTGCTTTTCGTAAATTGGAAAGAATCAAACATGAACTGCTACGCTTGGAAAGCAGAAGGGCGCAATTAGAAGAAGATCCGGTGCAATTAGCAGAATTAGAAGAAAAAATCCTGGCCCGCAAAGAAGCGTTTTTCAAGTTGCTGCGGGATGCGGATAAAAAGGAGTGATAGCCTATGGAGTTAGTTGAACTGGTTATCGTAATTACCGTGGCTATCACCTTTTCAAATGTTCTGGCGAAAATCTTGCCGAACATCCCGATTTTTTTTGTACAGATTTTTTTGGGGATTTTGGTAGGGTTATCTCAATGGGGGCGCAGCCTGAACTTTCAGCCGGAGATTTTTTTGGTGTTGATTATTGCCCCGCTGCTATTTCGAGAAGGAGAACATGCCGATTTGGCCACGATTTTCAAAAATTTCGGCACAATCTTGTCGCTGGCTTTCGGTGGCGTGATTTTGACATTATTGGCTGTGGGTGGATTGTTGAATGTGTTGATGCCCACAATCCCTTTGGCAGCTTGCATGGCATTCGGGGCAGCGTTAGGCCCAACGGATGCAGTAGCGGTGTCTTCAATCGCTAAGCCTTTAAAAATGCCGCCGCGGGTGATGCGGATTTTGGAAGGTGAGGGGCTACTGAATGATGCTTCCGGCGTTACAGCCTTTCAATTTGCTGTGGCTGCATTGATTACCGGCAGCTTTTCTATTTGGCAGGCTTCTTGGCAACTGCTGGCCGCCAGTCTCGGTGGAGTATTGGTGGGAGGGTTAGTGGTCTGGCTGAAACGACGGGTGATTCGAGTAATCGAGCAGGCACAAGCACAGGAAGTCACTTCGTATCTTTTGATTGAGCTGCTGTTGCCCTTTGTTGCGTATGTCTTTTCAGAGCTTGTTGGAGTTTCGGGAATTATTGCAGCAGTTACCGCCGGTGTAATGCAGGCAGGTGGGCGTCAGAAGGTGACTTTATTTCAGGCCGAGCTGGCCAATGTGTCACAAGCGGTCTGGAACACGGTTGTCTTCACATTGAACGGGCTAGTATTTATTTTCCTAGGAATCGAGATTTCTCAGGTGTTTTCACCAATTTGGGAAAGTGACATCTACGCCAATGAGCGATTGCTGCTAGTAATTTTACTAGTCACGGTGTTATTGTTTGTCATCCGTTTGCTATTTTTACTCCTGTTAAATGTCTTTTTAGTGAAGGATGGGCAGCGAAAGTCCAAACAGGAAATCTTGCTGCTGACTTTCGGTGGTGTCAAAGGAACTGTCAGCTTGGCCACAATCTTCATTTTGCCGACTGCTTTACACGGAGCCGCCTTTCACCAGCGGAGTGTCTTGTTGTTTTTGACAGCCGGTGTCATCTTGTTGAGTCTGGTGATCAGTCTGGTAGTCATGCCACTGATTGCAGATGGAGAAGCAGAAGCACCGGTAGACGAAAAAGGGATCGCGGTATTGGAAGAAGTTTTAAAAGAGCTGCAACAAGACGAGGCTGCGGGAAATCTGACAGAAAATGAGACGATTGCGTTAAAAGCTGTGCGGCAAAGTTATGCCAGTCGAATCTGGGAGACCTATACAGAAGCCATGACTGACAGTGAGCGGCAAGAAGTTCAGGAAATTCAGGCTTTGATCTTGTCCATTGAACGAGATGGGTTGGATGAAAGCTTTCGCCGCCAGTTGATTGATGTCAACAGCTATCGTTTTTATTCTCGTTTCATTGCCAATTTCCAGCATTCTTTCGGGCGCCAAATCTTGTCCTTTCTTAGCTTTTGGTTATTGGTAGTTCGGCGCATTTTGCGGGTAATTTTGCATCCTAAGCTTTTTTGGCAAAGACGTCATGAAGACCAACAAGGCCCTGCTCCAGTAGATTTGGAACAGCTTCAGACGGTATATCGCCGCAATACGCAGCTGATTCAACAGAGTTTGGCCAGTCTGGAAGGCGTTTATGATGAAAAAATTATTACTTATTTTTTGCAGCAGCGAAAGACCATGATGGGTAGTCTAAAGCGCAATGATTTCATGGCGGCTGTGATGATCCGACAAGATCCCGCCTTCACGAAGGAAGTTTTGCGGGGCTATTATCTGGAGCGCAAAGTCATCGATGAGTTTGAAAGCAGGGAGGAAATTACAACCTTTTCTGCCAATGAATACCGGCGTAAAGTCAATCTATTGGAATCTTATGCCATGAGCCAGATTGGCAGTACTCCAAATTTTTCAATGAAACGGTTTATTCGAAAATGACGAAACTACTGCTGGAAACAGCAGTGGTTTTTTTTATTTGAAAACAATTAAAAAACAGAAAATATGTTTTTATAGCGCTTTCAACTGCTGGCGAGGCTGTTATAATTGTTTTTGTGATATAAATCACAAGTAAATGACTTAATGATATCTGACAGAGGCAGCCACTAGCTACATCTGTTGCTTATTTTCAGGAGGAAATACAAATGGCAAATCGTATGATCTTAAATGAAACATCATATCACGGAAAAGGAGCTATCGAAGCAATCCCAACCGAGTTTATCGCGCGGGGTTTCAAAAAAGCAGCAGTCATCACTGACAAGGATCTAATCCAATTCGGAGTCGCTGATAAAGTGACTGGTTTGCTGGATCAAGTTGGTATCGAGTATGAAGTGTTTGATGGTATCATGCCCAATCCAACCATTGAAAATGTTCAAGAAGGTGTTACTTTTGTTAAAAATTGCGGTGCTGATGCCATCATCGCAATCGGTGGTGGTTCACCAATTGATACCGCCAAAGCAATTGGGATTATTGTTGCCAATCCGGAGTTTTCTGATGTAGTTAGCTTGGAAGGTGTGGCGGCAACCCAGAATCCCTCTTTACCAATCTTGGCAGTGCCTACCACTTCTGGAACGGCAGCAGAAGTGACCATTAACTATGTAATCACGGATAAGGAAAAGCAGCGAAAATTTGTTTGTGTGGATGTCCACGATATTCCAGTGGCCGCTTTTGTCGACAGTGACCTGATGATGGGCATGCCAAAAGCGTTGTGTGCAGCAACGGGAATGGACGCTATGACCCATGCCATCGAAGGGTTGATTACCAAAGGCGCATGGGAGATGAGTGACATGCTTCACTTGAAAGCCATTGAAATCATTGGTCGCAGCTTACGGGATTCAGTAGCAGGAGATGCCAAGGGTCGTGAAGAAATGGCATTGGGACAATATATTGCTGGTATGGGCTTTTCTAATGTGGGGTTGGGTTTGGTACATGGGATGGCTCATCCGCTGTCGGCTTGGTACAATATTCCCCATGGTGTGGCTTGTGCCGCCCTGTTGCCCACTGTGATGACATACAACAAAGATTTTACTGGCGAAAAGTATCGCGAAATCGCCAAGGCATTGGGCGTAGCAGGTGCGGAAACTAAAACTATCGAAGCTATCCGTGAAGAGGCTTGTGGAGCGATTAATCAGCTTTCCAAAGATGTGGGTATCCCAGCGACAATCTCTGAACTCGGAGTTAAAGCTGAAGATCTTCCGGCCATTGCAGAAGATGCCTTCCGCGATGTTTGCACACCAGGCAATCCACGAGATACCACAGTAGAAGAGATTATCGCTATCTATCAAAGCTTGATGTAAAAGAACGTAACAATCGTCGTGTTATCCCTTCAAAGCGAAGGATACCAAACGTGAGACACAAGCAAAAGACAAGTAACTTCCATTAAGAAATAGTGGAAGCTGCTTGTTTTTTCATTATTGAAAATCCTAAATGCTGACTAGCCTTATCCCTAAATTGTAAACTGCTGATGTTTAGTTGGTATCATTGGAAAAATATTTTTTCACAACACTACCACTTATTTATACAAGTGCAAAAAAAGCCCAAGCAACTGTCTGCCGGTTGGATATAAGCAGTCGCTTGGGCTCAAGTAAATTCAATTTAAGATTTGCACTTTCAGGATATCGGGATTTTCTGATAAGCGGAGCATCAATTCATGCTCGTCGACATCTCGAGGAATTGTGATCGTGTAGATGACAGAATAAGTACGAAACGTATCATCTGGCAATCGCTTCACTTCAAAATCCATGTTGTCGATGGTAATCCCTTTGTCTCGGAGTAGTTTAGTGGTAAATGGGCGCGAGGAATCCCAATGTTCCATTTCCATCAACAAGCGCCTGGTACGGGGAGCGGGAACAACATAAGTGACAAAAGTCAGCGCGCCTAAGACAGCTAAAAATCCGACAATGGCAATCTGATAGTAGCCCATTCCGCAAGCGATACCTAAGCCGGCCATTGTCCAGACGGAAGCAGCTGTTGTCAATCCAGAAACGGACTGCTTATTCATGACAATAGTTCCGGCTCCGAGAAAACCGATTCCGCTGACAACCTGAGCAATTAGACGAGCCTCATCACTACGGACCACGCCGACTAATTTGGGATTGTTAATGGAAAATTCGATGGAGCGCCAAGCAATTTCTTGTTGAATCAAGGCGATGACTGCGGCACCAACACAAACCAAAATATGGGTCTTCATTCCGGCTGGTCGGCTTTTGTATTCCCGTTCATAACCAATTGCACCACCCATTAGAATTGCCAATAACAGTCGGAAAAGAATTTCGAGAATCGTCAAATCAAATTTTTCCATGACAACACCAACCTTCGTTAAAGTTCGTATAATTGTTAAAGCTCGCTAAAGGCTAAAAAATGAATTTTTGTAGCGGGTTAGCTAGAGTAAGTAGCCCGACTGAATGGAAGGCAGCACATTTAGCGCTGACGGGGTGTATCAGTTGTATTTTTGTTACGAGTGAGTAAAAGTTCTAACGCTGAAAAAAGCAGAGCCGTTGTCGCAGCCGCTCCAAGAGGAATAAAGACAGAATCCATTATAGCATCGGCAAACAACATTAAAAGTAATGTGGAACCGGTATCAAACAGCAAATAGATCAGTCTGCCACCGGGAACGTGGGTAGCGACGAGGCGCTTTTCAAAAAAAGTGGCGATGGGTGACAAAGGCAGGCCCATCAGAATTACTGCCAACATAAATCCAATCAGACTGAGTTTAGAGCTATAATGGGCACCAAGTAGATTCAAGACAGCCGCTCCTAGCAACGCTAAAAGCATGGCGGTGACGGTTGTTGCCAGAAAAGCTGCTGCCACGACACCAGGCGGAGTATTTTTAGGAATTTTTGGCATGATGACCTCCATCATTGGCTCAACATTACATAGGAGAGCCGATTTTAGAAAACAGCTCTATTATAACAGAGGTCGCCGATAGGACAAATCATTTCATCAGTTTCTTCAACACATGTCTTTTATTTGGAAACCTTTATAGTAAAGAAGTTGCCAACACTCAGATAAAGCGAAGTTTCCCAGTTTTTTGATAGAAAAAATCTCGCAGCCAATAGAAGATATAAGGCAAATCTTCATCTTTGGCTGCGATATTCCAGACAAAGCAGGGAATATCAGGATAGTCTGTTTTGAAGCTGGCAGTGGAGGCCACTACTAAGTCGTATTTGGCGGATTCCGCAGGACGAAAGTTTTCACCATCTACAAAATAGATGGAATTCAGAACCAGTAAAATCTTGTCGTGAATGATGCTGTTGGGCTCAGCGACAATCCCAACTTTCAGCTTTGTCCATTCCATGTGCTTCACATAGTAAGGCCGTAAAATGTGACCAAAGCTTTTTCGCATTGTGGAATAATAATCTCGGTATTCTTCGTATTGTTGCGCCTGTTCCCCTATGAAGAAGGTGAGAACCTGTTGCTCATACAGCAGGTTTGCTTCATTTACTTCTTCTTCTTGAATCAAAAAATAGTGAAGATTTGGAAAAGTCCCGCGAAAAAGCCAGATACCTGCACCGGCTTGTGCAATGTTCAGCTGCAGAAGAGTCCGCTGCTTTTCCTCGATTCGTTGATGAAAATAGTGGGTTTCAAAATACGTCAAAAAATCATCTCCCAAGGACAATAGTCGAGGGATTTTTTCAGTCAAAATTTCTTTACGAGAACGAATCAAGACTGAATCAGGATCAGTAAAGTTAGGGCTGATCAGGGAGTTAGCGACTAAGCCGCCAGTTTCAGATCGAACATAGTTTGGCGGAATTAACGGATTATCTTTACATAACATTAAGTCAAAAAGTGGGTTATCACGAAACAATTGGCCCACCCGAAGATTCTCTTGGGTATAATGCTGCTGGCGCAAGCGGAAGTATTGAATAATTAATTTCAATCGATAAAGTTTCTCGCTGATGTAATGGTGTTCAGCTGGGATTTGCTGAAGTAATTTTGGCAATAACGACTCATCAATATCGTAAGGTTCAAAGAGTTTGGTTTCGCCCTTGGTTCCCATCCAGAAAAGATAAAACAACGATTGTCGTAGCAGCAGCTCGTCTTTTGATTCTAGAGAAGCGTTCGTTACACTCAAGTGAATACCATAGATTTTTAAGTATTTTTGTAAATTCCGGACGTTACGAGTAAGCGTGGATTGGCTAATGTAGTGGGCAGCTAAAAAGTCATTCAAATCCGGTTGTGCTTCTTTTAATAACCAGATAAGAAATTGAAAGGGAATCGAATAATTCCGTAACAAAGTAAGGCGGAATTGTGTCAAGCTGATAGTCACTTTATCCAATTGAAGAGTTTTTGACTGTAGAAATAAGTTAGCTTGTTGAGGGTCGATTTTCTCGATGACTTCTGCAATCCGTTCCAGAATGTATTTGAGTTTTGATGAGGAGTTATCGGTTAGAGAAGCTAAGTTTCGAAGCGGATAAGGACGTTTTGGCAACTTGCTCAGCTCTTCGAAAACCCGGTAATACTCAAATTGTGATTTGCTAAACATCAGACTTTCGTAGTGCATAATTCGCTTCCTTTCAATAAAAATTTGTATCAGGTTCCTGGAGAATAGAAGTTTTTCAACCAGTTTCCAAAGAAAATTAGGCAAACTCGTCCCACTGTGGCGCAGGTTGGTTGTGCTCTGCCGCTATTTTTTTTGCTTGATAAAAAGCCAGTTTGCTGTGAATATGTTTCTGGTTGGACAACAAAAGCTTTAGCTGCTCTTCAATGACGTTGCATTGGTCACCAAGAAGAGTTACCAATGCATTAAAATCATGGGTCTCGTCTTCGTGATAGAAGAATTCCTGAATCTGGCTGATGGTCATGCCCGTTTGTTTGAAGCACTGAATGGCCCCTAACCGACCTAAATGCTGCTCTTCATACAGGCGGTGTTTGCCATTGCGCCGAACATTTTTTAACAGACCGACTTCTTCGTAGTAGCGCAATGTTGAGGCCGGTAGATGAAATTTTTGGCTGACCTCGCGGATTGTGTAGGTATTTGTAGCTGTGGTAGTCATCGAACCACTCTCCAATCTTTTTTTGCTTTTTTTGCGGAAACCGCTTTACTTCAAGTTTACTTGAAGTGTTATAGTGAGTAAAGGAAAAGCTGCTTTGTTTTACAGAACAGGAGGAAAAACAGATGTATTTGGCAAAAAAAGATCGTTATGACAAGATGCAGTACAATCGAGTCGGTCATTCCGGATTGAAACTGCCCGCGGTTTCTCTGGGATTGTGGCACAATTTTGGCGATGTGGACAAGATGACTACGCAAAAAGAAGTGATCTTCACGGCTTTTGATAACGGCATCACCCATTTTGATTTGGCGAACAACTACGGACCGCCAGCAGGTTCGGCAGAAACGAATTTTGGTCGGATTCTAAAGGATGATCTGGGGGCCTATCGGGATGAAATCATCATCTCGTCGAAGGCAGGCTATTACATGTGGCCGGGACCATATGGTGAATGGGGTTCAAAGAAAAATCTGATTGCCAGCTGTGACCAGAGCTTGAAGCGGATGGGGCTTGATTATGTGGATATCTTCTATCATCACCGTCCAGATCCGGATACGCCATTGGAAGAAACTGCCCACGGGCTTGATCTTTTGGTACGGCAGGGAAAAGCGTTGTATGTCGGGGTCTCCAATTATTCACCGGAGCAGACAGCTGCAATCAGCAAGCTCTTTAAAGCATGGGGCACGCCATTTATCATTCATCAGCCGCAATACAACATGTTCAATCGCAGTATTGAAGATGGGCTGACAGATGTCTTGGCTCAAGAAGGATTGGGTGCTATCGTCTTTAGCCCGCTGGCGCAAGGCTTACTGACAGATCGTTATTTGGATGGCATTCCAGCTGATTCGCGGGCCCATCGCTCTGACAGTCCGTTTCTTTCTGAAGAGCGGGTAGTGGATACATTGGATAAAGTCCGCCGCCTAAACGAGATTGCAGAAGGTCGCGGCCAAACATTGGCAGAAATGGCTTTGGCTTGGAATTTACGGCTGCCAGAAGTTTCCAGTGTCTTGATTGGGGCATCGCGTGTTAGTCAATTGGAAGATAATCTGAAGGCCTTGGATAATCTGGCATTTGCACCGGAAGAATTGACAGCCATTGATGCAGTCTTAAACTAAATCTAAAAACAGGCTTCACCACAACTGCGAAATCCAGTGATTGTGGTGAAGCCTGTTTATGTCAAAAAAACGGATGCCAAAAAGTTGCTTCAGCACCCGTGTTTTTTCAGCTTAAAAAGCTGCAAAAGTTATTTTTTTTCTTTTTTATTGTCGACAATTTTGTTTTCCAGATCAGTCCGGACGACTAGAACATCACAGGCAGCGTTGCGGATGACGTATTCAGAAACCGAACCGATAAAGAGGCGTTCCACCGCATTTAGACCGGTAGCTCCCAACATGATTAGATCAACATCGTGTTCTTGTGGTAATTGTTTTGCGATGAGAGGCTTAGGTGCGCCATACTCGATGACAGTCGTAATCTCGGTGCAGTCTTGCTCTTTAGCGTATTTCAAGTAGTCATCTAACGTTTGTTTGGCCATCTCAGTGGCTTGTTCTGCCAACATTCCGTCAAATGAAGAAACCGTCTGAAAGGCCCGAGTGTCGATAACGTGGGCAATGATTAGTTTCCCTTGATTTCGTTTTGCGACGTTGACAGCTTTTTTGAAAGCCAGTTCTGCTTCACTGGAACCGTCGACGGCTACCATGATCGTTTTATATTGTTGCAGCATATAGATCACTCCTTTTTATCTTGTGCTTGCTGTTGTCTACTTAAAACTAAGTGTAAGACAGCAGTTCCTTTACAAGTTCATTGTAGACCACTTGCTGTGAAATACAAAAGGATTTACTTGTCAGAGGGATTCATTTTGCTGGAAAAGCTGATACTAAACACCAACGTCAGGATCAATGCGACGAACAGGTAACCAAACGAGACCAGTCTTTGAGACCAAATGGCTACGGGAATACCCGCGACTGCGACGACTAAATAGATACTCCCAAATTGTCGCAAAAAGCTGCGATGCTCCTGGGAGTCACCAATCAATGGCAGAAAAATTTGCGGCTTTAACAACAAGACAAAACCCAATACAGCTAGTAGCAGAGCAAAGAGACAGATAAAAATAGTGATCATGATTTTCCTCCGAATTGTCGGCAGCTGCCCAACTAGCTGCCCTTATCTGACCCCATTGTACCAAAACTTAGCCAATAAGTTATCTTAAACGTGGTAAAATCTGGACTTCTCAGATAAGCTTATAACAACGGGCACAAAAAAAGCCTCTCACAAATGTGAAAGGCCGCATTCTAAACAGAATGGGTAGTATCCGTCGATGCCGTTCTTCGTCTTATAGTATTGATCCCGCAATGATCAGCAGGTGGGTTCCACGGTGAAGACTTAAAGCTACCAAATGATAAGGCATGCTAGCAGCCTGCACACAAGACGGATCCCGAGGTATCAATAAAGATGTTCGGTCAACACACAGAAAAGACAACTCGTACATCACAGAATTCCCACTTACATAGTAGCACGTCCACCAGTTGTGTGCAATAAGAAAGCTCCTCATTTTAGAAAGCGCATTCTTAAAGGCGAGGGAGCAATTGCTATTGGTGGAAGGCAAGTTTAAAGAGCGTAGCAAACTACTTTTGTAGATTGGTTGTCCGGCACTGGCAACTCTAATTTAATCTTTGTGATTTTGTTTGTGCCACTCTTTGAGACGCTGGTACTGCTGAGCGAGGGCTTGCTCATATTTGCCGGTGCTTTTCGGCTGATAATAGACCGCATCCTTCAATTTGTCAGGCAAGTATTGCTGGTCTACCCAGGCATTTTCAAAATCGTGAGGATACTGGTAACCAATGCCGCGACCCAAGTCCTTGGCGCCTTTGTAATGGCTGTCTCGCAAATGATCCGGCACATCCCCAGATTTTCCGGCACGGATATCAGCAATTGCAGTGTCCAGTGCCACATAAGCAGAGTTGGATTTTGGCGATAGACACAAATCAACAACGCAGTCTGCCAAAGGAATTCGGGCTTCTGGTAGTCCTAAACGTTCTGCCGCCAGCACTGCGTTCACTGTCCGGGCAGCCGCAGCAGGGTTGGCCAACCCCACATCTTCATAACCAATCACCATCAGTCGGCGACAAATGATGGCTAAATCACCGGCTTCCACCAAACGGCCAAGATAGTGGAGGGCTGCGTTAACGTCACTGCCACGAATTGATTTTTGAAAAGCGGAGATCACATCGTAATGGGCATCGCCGTCTTTGTCATGTGTCAATGCTTTGCGCTGCACGCACTCTTCGATGATTGATAACGTCAAATGAATCACGCCGTCTTCAGCTGGCGGTGTGGAACGGACGGCCAACTCCAAACCGTTCAGAGCGCTGCGAAGATCACCATTGGTAGCGCGGGAAAGATGCAATCGCGCTTCTTCAGTAATTTCGACAGGCGAGTTTCCCAGACCGCGTTCTTTGTCGTAAAGTGCTTGATCCACCGCCACCAAAATATCAGCTTCTGTCAGTGGCTTGACTTCGAAAATCTGAGCGCGACTGCGGATTGCGGGATTAATCGTGATATAGGGATTTTCAGTAGTGGCGCCAATCATGACAATTCGACCAGATTCCAAGTGAGGCAATAAAAAATCTTGTTTCGTCTTGTCTAAACGGTGGACTTCATCCAATAGTAAAATGACAGTCCCGCTCATTTTCGCTTCTTCAGCGACAATTTGCAGGTCTTTTTTTGTATCAGTAGCGGCATTTAACATGCGAAAGGCATATTTGGTCGAACCGGCAATGGCAGAGGCTATACTGGTTTTTCCGGTTCCCGGCGGTCCGTATAAAATCATGGAGGAGAGCATCTTCGCTTCCACCATGCGTCGGATAATTTTACCGGGTCCGACTAAATGCTGCTGCCCCACAACTTCATCAAGCGTTCGTGGCCGCATGCGGTAAGCAAGTGGTTTTTCCATGGGACACCTCCTAGCGTTGGCTGAAAAAACATTGTTCCTGTCAAGTATAACACGAGAAATCTGTGAGACGAAAGACGGGGGCTTTCACCTGATAGCGCTCTTCTTGTTAGTAAAAAGCGCACTGCTGAAAAAAAGACGCCGGTATATTTAAGCGCAAAAAGTTGCTGGTAAAATGAGAGAGTCAACAAAGAAAATCTTTTTTCTCTTGTTGTTCAAGCGTGGAAATTCGTTCTATAATGCAGTGGAAGCTACACGAGTGTAGTCAGTAAGGACGAAAGTGGAGGAATCGCAATGAGAATCGTAGTATTGGCTGGTGGAAAAAGTGACGAATATGATGTGTCCCTCTCATCAGGCGCAAAAATCGCCAATGGTTTGATCAAAGAGGGGCATCAAGTTCTTTTGATGGACCTTGCTTTGGGTTTTAAGGATGCTGCCAACTTTACCGAAGCCTTTGAAAAACATGCCGAACAACGTTATGAACATCAGATTGAAGCAGCTTTTACAAAGCGAGAAACAGGCGAAATCGGGGAACACGTCATTGAAATCTGTCAAGAAGCAGACATCACCTTCTTGGCGCTTCACGGAGGTATCGGAGAAAACGGCAAGCTGCAGGCGCTGTTTGATATTTATGGAATCCGTTACACAGGATCTGGTTATCAAGGTAGTTTACTAGCCATGAACAAGAAAACCTCAAAAGAGCTGTTGCGTTTCCACGGATTTGCTACGGCAGATTGGAAAATTTTAGGGGTAGACGCTGATTTGACCCAAGTCACTCTGCCTGCTGTAGTCAAGCCAATTGACAACGGTTCGAGTATCGGTGTTACCTTGGTTTTTGATTTAGAGTCGCTGCAACAGGCGGTAGTTCAAGCTGCAAGTTTTTCTCGTGATGGCCTGGTGTTAATCGAACAACAAGTAAAAGGACGGGAGTTTTCAGTTGGGGTGCTGGGAGAAACGGTACTGCCAGTCATCGAAATTCGGCCGAAGCAAGGATTCTACGATTACACCAATAAATATCAAGACGGTTTGACAGAAGAACTGGTGCCGGCACCGATCTCACCTGAGTTGACGAAAAAGTTACAAGAGACTGCCAAAAAAGTACATGATCTGCTGGGACTGCAGGTTTACTCTCGCACAGATTTCATCGTTGATCAGTACGACGAACCTTGGGTGATTGAAGCCAACTCACTGCCGGGGATGACGCCAAATAGCTTACTGCCCCAAGAAGCCGCCGCTGCGGGAATCGGCTACACTGAGCTGTGTGAGACCATCATTCAGCTCTCGTTGGAAAAATAGTTTTGTGATAAAAAACCGCGGCAATAGTTCTGTCAATTTTCTTCAAAGGGAACATTACCAAATATAAGATGCGAGCAAAAGACAAGTAATCTCCATTAAAAATAGTGGGAGTGACTTGTCTTTTCATTGCTAAAAAATTCAAACGCAGGCTTTCCTTGAGTTTATCAAGCTAAGTCAGTAGTATTCACTTTTTTATAGGATACGTTGGGAAATGTTTTTTCGGAATCCGGCACAACGATTGTTACAAGTGCTTTCTTTGTTGCTTGTGTACCCGCGCTTGATTAGACTAGCTGCTGTCTTTTATTGGAACATCGCGACACTTTGGTAAATGGAAAAGTACCCGCTAAAGCGTGTCCCAGGCGGCTGCGTTGTTTGCTAGTAACCCCGGGGATATTCGTGTAAAATAAGTCTTGGTGAAGAAAATGACGACAACAATGGCTGAGGCCAAAAAGATCTTTCAAACAAAGACAACACCAGAGATTGCAGAATTTTTGATAGGGATGTATCTGGAACACCGCTTGCCCGATGGTAGTCGACTAGGCGGCTGGATTGTCGACTGTGAAGCTTACTTAGGGCCTGATGATGAGGCGGCACATAGCTATGGCATGCGGCGGACGCCTCGGGTGCGGGCGATGTATGAAGAAGCCGGTACGATTTACTTGTACACGATGCACACCCATCTCATTTTGAATATGGTGACACAAAAAGCAGGCCTGCCACAAGGGGTTATGATTCGTGGCTTGGAGCCAGATCCTGCCAGTGTACCACAGATGATTGAAAATCGTGGTGGCAAGAGTGGGCCGACCCTTTCTGATGGACCAGGGAAGTTAATCGCAGCTTTGAAAGTGACGCCGGATTTTTACGGACAGTCGATATTTACCAGTGATCTGCATTTGGTGCCGAAGAAAAGGCGTCAGGCCAAACAAATCTTGAGGCTCCCTAGAATCGGCATTCCCAACAAAGGGAAATGGACTGAGCTGCCACTGCGCTTTGCCTGTGCTGGCAATCCTTATCTTTCCAATCAGAAAAAAACAGCTGTGGTACCAGATCATGGCTGGCAATAAACCAATATCGGCGGCTGCGGCTCCCGACAACTAAAGGAGAAATAACAATGGCGAAAGAAACGATGTTGACTTATTTGGACGAACAGCTGACCAAGCGGCTGCCAGACTATGATGTGGCAATTGACTGGGATGTCAAAAATCACACAGTGGAACTGGTGATCCGTTTGTTTGCGGAAAATCCGACGAAACTGCATTTAGATGATGCCCAAGGAGTAGCATCTGAAGAAGAGGTCATTGAATTTGAAGATGGCGTTTTGCTGGTAGATCCTAAGAAATCCAACTATGAAGCTACGGATTACTTGGCTGTGTATCCTTATGAAGGAAAAAAAGGATTGCGGCAAGCAGAGTTGGACGCTTTTGTAACTTATCTTCAGGAAGTTATGGATGAAGGTCTCAGCGATCTACTAGATTTCTTGAATGACGACACGGACCAAGAAGAGGCTGTATTTGAATTGAAATGGGATCGAGAACGCTTTGCTGCGATTGTCAGAGAAAACGAGGCAAATGGCCAAACCGCCTACCTGCCTTACCCAGCTTACTAAAAGGGCGGCTCGTCAGAATCTTGATGCCAAAAATGGCGTAGCAGCGTATCAGAGGCTCGACGTTCGGCCTCTGGGGAAAGGGAGAAAATCATGAAGTGGTATGAATTAAAGGTGGAAACGGCTAGCGAGTCGGTAGAAGCGGTGGCAAATATTTTAATGGAGGCTGGCGCTAGCGGAGTTGCTATTGAAGATGCATTGGATGCTCAGAATTGGCAGAGTGATGCTTTTGGCGAGTTGGCAGATATCACAGCGTTGACAGATCTGACAGAAGGCGCCCGTGTCGCTGCGTATTTTCCAGAGACGATTTTTTTACCAGAATTGTTGCCTTTTATCAAAGAAACTATCGGGCGACTGCCGGAGTACGGCTTAGCTTTGGGAAAAAATGAGCTTACCTTGACGGAAGTTTCTGATGGAGATTGGGCGACTGCTTGGAAAAAATACTACCATCCGGTGCGAATTAGCCGATTTTTGACTATCGTTCCTAGCTGGGAAGAATATGAAACGGATGATCCTGAAGAAAAGATTATTCGTTTGGATCCCGGAATGGCTTTTGGTACGGGCACTCATCCGACGACACTATTGACGTTGCAAGCCCTTGAAGTTGTCTTGCGAGGAGGAGAAACTGTCCTTGATGTTGGGACGGGTTCTGGTGTATTGAGTATTGCCAGCAAGTATCTGGGAGCAAAAACAGTCCATGCCTATGACTTGGATGAAGTAGCTGTTAGAGCGGCAAAAGAAAATATGGATCTCAATCCAGTGGCGGCGGATGTCATGGTTTCGGCTAATGACTTACTACAAGGCATAGACTTGTCAGCAGATGTCATTGTGGCTAATATCTTGGCAGACATCATTCTTTTAATGATTCCAGATGCCTATCGCTTATTAAAAGAGGAAGGTCGCTTGATCGTATCCGGCATCATCGAAGAGAAAAAAGACTTGGTAATCCAAGGAATGACCGAAGCGGGCTTTGAAGTGGATCAGGTGTTCAATCAACGGGATTGGTATGCTATTATTTTGAAAAAGGCTCAACCAGACGATGGCGGCATCGACCCGACTGCCGGTTGAGGTGTTCTTTGACAAATAATCAAGCAATAAAAAGGTGGGGACAGGATGCAGCGGTATTTTATCGAAGAACCGTATGATACACGGCAGGACTATGAATTAACTGGTGAAATTTTCCACCACATGATTCGAGTGATGCGAATGAAAGCACAAGATCAGATTTACTTGGTTTTTGCTGACCAGACAGCTATTGTGGCAGAAGTTACAGCAGTGGCAGAAGACAAAGTAATCGTACGGGAAATCGCCAAAGAGCTTCAGGAAAAAGAGCTGCCGGTGGCTATCACTATTGCATCCGGTTATCCAAAAGGCGACAAACTGGAATGGATCGTCCAAAAAGCCACCGAGTTGGGAGCAGCGGCTTTTATCGGCTTTCCTGCAAAAGCCTCAGTAGTGAAGTGGGACGAAAAAAAGCTGGCTAAAAAACAGCAGCGCTTGGAAAAAATTGCCCAAGAAGCTGCGGAACAGTCCCAAAGACAAGTAACGCCACCGGTGCAGCTCTTAGCAAACAGCAGCAGCTTTTATCAGCTGCTTACTGATTATGATTATGTTTTGGTCGCTTACGAAGAAAGTGCCAAAGCAGGAGAAACAGCCCAATTGGCACAACTTTTGCAAAAAGTAGAGCTGGGGGCGCGCGTCTTGGCAGTCTTTGGGCCAGAAGGTGGAATTTTGCCGGAAGAGATTGAGAAGCTGACTGCTGCCGGTGGTATTTTATGCGGGCTCGGTCCACGAATTTTACGAACGGAGACGGCACCGTTGTACCTTTTGAGTGCTGCCAGTTATCAATTGGAGCTGCTGCGTTAACAGCAGCCAAAGAAACAATGAAAGAAACAGTAAAGAAGGAGCGGATTGTGTGAAGGTCAGCGAGTTGGTAAGTTTGCGGGTAGTCGATCCCGCTCTGAAAGAATGGGATCTCAAGGACTTGATGGATGAAATTCGCCAGACTGTTGGCTTGCAGGAGATTGTTGTTTTACCGGCAAACCTGCGGCGAGTGAAGCAATTATTGTCTGGTACTGGGATTCGTATCGGAGCCGTCGTTGATTATCCATTAGGCTGTGGGACGGTAGCCAAAAAAGCGTTTGAAGTTGGTCGCAGCTTCCAAGACGGTGCTGACTTTTTGGAACTCAGTATTAGTTCTGACATGTTGCTGCATCAACCAGCGATGATCCGGGAGCTGGATATGACTCTTTCGCCGCTGGCTATTGCCTGGGGTGAAATTCGAACGCGAGTGGATTCTCGGGAACTGCCGGAGCTGACTAAAATTAATTTAGCTGCTGAAATGAAACGGTTGGGCTGGTCTTGGCTGGTGCTGGGAGAAGGTGCAGATCTGGAGACAGCAAAACATGATGCCACAACCTTTGAATATGATGGCGGTAAACAATTGCGGTTGCAGGTGAACTTAGAGACTGCTACTCAAAACGAATTACAAGAGCTGGTGTTGCGGGGAGTGAATCGGGTCGGCCTGTCTTCATTTGGGGGGCTGGATCTTACTGTTGAGCTCCATCAATTAGGGTGATTTTGCCGCTGAAATTGCTGTTTAAAGCCAGATTCTACAACGAATAACCCAAATGTCGTCGGATTGAAAAAGCCGGTGGCAGCGTGTATAATGATGACATTCATTTCAGGAAGTGCTACTTAGCATAAAGTAGGGCGTATCTGAAAACTTCTCTGATAGCTTTCTTGATTCTTTGAAGAGCGATTTGCGTTGCAGTGCCTACTTATTCGTATTATGTAAGTGGTGCATTTCTCGTAATCGTGGCAAAGAATCTGTGACTTATCGGAGTTTTCAGATACGCCCTAGTACTTTTTGATTTTCAAGAAACAAAAGCAGCGACACTGAAACGACGGCTACCAAGTGCCGGCCACCGGTGGATGCTGCGGAAAAAGGAGGGCTTGAGATGAGTAAAGAAATCATATTGACAGGCCCCGGAGTTATCAAACTGGTGCGCGGGTATATGAGTCCTGAACATGTGGCTTTCGTCCAAAAAGCGTTGGACTACGCTACGGCAGCCCACGACGGTCAGTTTCGTAAATCCGGTGAACCCTATATCATTCATCCGATTCAAGTAGCGGGGATTTTGGCAGAACTGAACATGGATCCTCATACAGTAGCGACGGGCTTTTTACATGATGTTGTAGAAGATACCGATGTGACACTGCAAGATTTGACTGAAGAATTCGGCAGTGATGTAGCCATGTTGGTAGACGGTGTAACTAAGCTGCGGAAGATCAAGTACAAATCCCATGAAGAACAGCTGGCGGAAAATCACCGTAAGATGCTCTTAGCGATGGCGCAAGACTTGCGGGTAATTATGGTCAAGTTGGCGGACCGCCTTCACAATATGCGCACCTTGAAGCATTTGCGAGAAGACAAGCAGCGCCGCATTGCCAAAGAAACATTGGAGATTTATGCACCTTTGGCTCACCGGTTGGGGATTAGCCGCATCAAATGGGAATTGGAAGATACAGCACTGCGTTATTTGAACCCTAAGCAGTATTACCGAATTGTTCATCTGATGCAGTCCAAACGCGATGAGCGAGAAGCCTATATTGCCGAAGCAGTGGAAGAAATCCGCTTAGCAACCGAAGATTTGGACATCTATGCGGAAATCTACGGCCGGCCAAAGCATATCTATTCGATCTACCGCAAAATGGTGGACCAGAAGAAAAAATTCGATGAAATCTATGACTTGTTGGCAATTCGGGTAATCGTGGACTCCATCAAAGATTGTTATGCCGTTTTGGGAACCATTCATACCAAATGGAAACCGATGCCCGGGCGCTTCAAAGATTATATTGCGATGCCAAAATCCAACATGTATCAGTCGTTGCACACGACAGTGATTGGTCCTAAAGGTAACCCGGTGGAAGTCCAGATTCGAACCCATGAAATGCATGAAATCGCCGAATTCGGGGTAGCTGCTCACTGGGCGTATAAGGAAGGCCGCACCGAAAAAGTCAAAGAAGACAATATGACTAAACAGGTGGGATGGTTTCAAGAAATCCTTGAGCTGCAAGACGATGCTTACGATGCACCGGAATTCATGGAAGGTGTCAAAGGAGACATTTTTTCAGATAAGGTTTACGTCTTTACTCCAAAAGGGGATGTTTCCGAGCTGCCAAAAGGATCTGGCCCATTGGATTTTGCTTACAATATCCATACCGATATCGGTAACAAGACGACCGGTGCTAAGGTCAACGGCAAGATGGTGCAGTTGGATTATAAGCTGAAAAACGGGGATATCATCGAGATTTTGACTTCGCCAAATTCTTTTGGACCAAGTCGAGATTGGTTGAAGCTGGTAACAACGAGCAAAGCTAAAAACAAGATCAAACGCTTTTTTAAGAGCCAAGACCGTGATGCCAATATTCAAAAAGGCCATGATACGCTTTATCGGATGTTGCAGGAAATGGACTTTATGCCAAAAGATATGGTAGCAAAAGATAAGATCAAAGACGCTTGCGAACACTTCAACTATCAAAGTGAAGATGATCTGTACGCGGCAGTTGGCTATGGGGAGCTTTCACCAATTTCACTGGCTAATCGTCTGACAGTAGAAGAGCGTAAAAAACGTGAAAAAGAGAAAAAAGAGCAGCAGGTTCAGGAGTTAGTGAATCAACCGGTTGAAAAAAAGGAAAAGATGAAGGTTCGGCATGAGGGTGGCATTGTCATTGAAGGTGTCGATAATCTACTCATCCGAATCAGCCGCTGTTGTAACCCAGTACCTGGCGACGAAATCGTTGGCTATATCACGAAAGGCCGCGGGATCTCTATTCATCGGGCGGACTGTCCAAATGTGCAATCACCAGAAGCTGAAAAACGACTCATTGAAGTGGAGTGGGAAGATACTTCCAACAGCTCCAAAGAATACGATGCTGATCTGGAAATTTATGGCTATGATCGCAGTGGTCTGCTAAATGATGTCTTGATGACTGTCAATGGCATGACCAAACGACTGCAAAGTGTCGAAGCGCGCTCCAATAAGGACAAGATGGCTACAATCCGCTTGACGGTCTCCATTCAAAACCTCAGCCACCTGAAATCCATCGTGGATAAAATCAAGCAGATTCCGGATGTGTATAGCGTTCGGCGTACACGGGGGTGACAAAAAGATGCGGGCAGTTTTGCAACGTGTTTCCGAAGCGGCTGTCAAAATTGACGGTGTGACAGTCGGGGAGATTGGTAACGGCTTTATGGTCCTGTTAGGAATCCATGAAGAAGATAGCTTAGAAGACGTAGAGTACCTGGTGCGTAAGATTAGCATGATGCGCGTCTTTGAAGATGAGGCGGGTAAGATGAATTGCTCTTTACAGGATTTGCCAGCGGGTGGTCAGATTTTGAGTATTTCGCAGTTTACGTTGGTTGCTGATACCAAAAAAGGCAACCGGCCCAGCTTCATCAAAGCCGCTCGTCCACAGCAAGCAATTCCACTATATGATGCCTTTAATCAAGGGTTACGCGAGGCAGGTCTCAAGGTTGCTACCGGAGAATTCGGAGCGGATATGCAGGTTTCTTTGATAAATGACGGCCCGGTTACGATTCTTTTGGATACGCGGGACAAGTGAAGACAGAGAGCTGGCAATCTACAAAACTTTTGCTTAGACAAATGAGGCGGAAAAACTTTCTGCCTAAATAAAAAATGACTTCTTATCCAGCTGGTGCAGTTGGATAAGAAGTTTTTTATGTAACACTTGAAATGAATGCGGTTTCTATTTGCGGCGTGGTATGATAAATGAAAGGGAAGTTTGCAATCAAATTCGGTTGTATACAGGGTAAACTGCCACTTCATAAAAAATAGGTTGGTTCTATGAAGTGAAACTCTGGTGCCCATTGATGGGGTGTTAGAAATTCAGCGACATCATAATAAGGAGGCGGAAAAATGACAAAGGAAAGCAAAAATCTGGTAGATCTTATTTCTCAAGCCGGGAGTATGGGAATGGATTATCTTCTGGAAAACAAGTCAAAGCAAGGGGATATCAGGTATAGCGGGTTAGCACTTTGCGATGTTTTGCTGGGAGCGATGGCGGTGTTCTTGCCTACATTTATCACCACTAAAGGAGCAGGAGCTGCGAAACCTGCCATTGGACTGTATACTGTACTACCGGAAAATGTGGATCTGATGGGGAGCAACCTCTTTTTTGGCGCCTTTTTAATCATTCACATTGGTCTTTTTCTACATCATTTTCGCAGGAATCGTCAGAGGTTGGCGCTTCATTTGAATGCCTTGGCTATCGTGGGGTTGTTGCTAGTTATGTTGGTACCGGCTATTCATGTGATTAGCGGACTATTGCTTGTGGGAAATGCTGTCAGCTGTGTTTATTGCGGGTATCGGTTAAAAAAGCTGGCACAAGAAAAGTATCGTAAAGAAATCAACGTTCACCGAGAGTTTTCGTAAAAAAAGCCTAGTGGCAGCTGAAAAGCAGCAGTTTGTCGGAAGAGCCGGCAATGCTGTTTTTTTGTTTATCGGCGGCTCCGTGATTTGAGACTAAAATATCCTGGGATATCAGCTTGACTGAGTTATAGGCAGGTTATAAGATACAAGCAGAGTCTTGTGATGGAGTGTTTTATTATTAAAGTTAAAGTTGGGAGTTTTGTAAAATGGCCTACCCTTTATTACCCAAGCAAATGCCCGAGCGTATCAAAAAAGTCTGGCAAAAGAGCAACCTGTTGTCTTTGATTATTTTTTTAGCAATTGGCAGCGTCGTAGCTACAATCTTAAAGCTCAACCACCTACTAAAAGAAGTCTGGCTTTGGCTGGCAGTCGGCTATTTTGTACTGGTGGTAGTCATTTTTGTCATCAGCCAGCTGTTGATTCCCTACCGTTATAAATTTCATCGATATGAAATCACGCCAGAAGATCTCGCCTTTCAAAAGGGCTATATTTTCCGCAGTATTACTTATGTACCTATCAATCGTATCCAGCATGTCGAGACCGAGCAGGGGCCTTTCTTAAGGAAAGAAAATCTGATGGAAATTATCATCCATACCGCAGCTACCGACCATCATTTGGCAGGTTTGGACGTGGAAGAGGCGATGACATTGCGCAAACAGATTATTGATATGGTAAAGGTGGCGAAAGAAGATGTCTGAAAAACGTCATTTTCATCCGTTAGCTATTGTTATTTCGCTGTTTGAAAGTATTAAAAGCATGTTCTTTATATTTCTGATTATTATTTTTCGCAGTGGTTTGGACCATTGGTATGGGTGGGGCGCGTGTGGCGGACTGCTGTTGATTCTGCTGGGCTTTGCGCTAGTCCGTTATTTTTTCGAGTACTATGAGATTTCGCCGGAAAAGGTAGTAATTTACAAAGGAATTTTTCGAAAGTCGGAAACCGACATCCCCTATGAACGAATACAGACCATCAAGCAACGGCAGTGGTTCTTTTTTCAGCCGTTTCAAGTGACTCAAGTTCTGATTGAAACGGCAGGTGGCTCATCAGAAAAAGCGGAGGCCTCGTTGCCGGCAGTTTCTGAAGAAGTCTTGCAGCTAATCGAAAATTTCCGCAGAAGGGAACAATTAACGGCGACAGACACTCGCTTAGAGCCACTTCCTGAGACAATAAATGATTTGGAAGATCCCAGAGAGGAGGAACTGACAGTCGGATTGTCTGCTGAGACAAGTTCTTCAACAAGTGAGATGCCGCTAAAATCAATAGGAAACTCTTCTAAAGCACCAGAATACATTTACACCATTACCAATCAGCAGATTTTTTTGTTTGGTATCACAGATATCAGCATACTAGCGGCAGCTTTTGCCCTGCTGGCTTTTGCGCAGGAGTTTATTCCTGAAGAATGGTTGGACAAAGCCGCAGACGCCTCGGTGAACCTTATACAAGCGGGCTGGATCATAGCTTTGGCTTTGACGCTAGTGGTATTGCTAGTGATTATCGTAATCTCGCTAGTGAAAAATTTCATGCAGTATTACAATTTCAAAGTTAGCCGCAACGGCAACACCTTGACTATCGAAAGCGGCCTTTTGGAAAGACGTGTGCAAAAGATTCCTCTGGAAAAACTACAAGGAATTCGGATCAAACAGCAATTGCTGCGGCGAATTTTGCGGCTTTCCTCGGTCGAGTTGATCTTAGCCGGGGGACAGGAAAAAGAAGGGGAGTCTGGCAGCAAAGACCTGTACTTTTTGCCCATTGTCAGTGATCGAGAACTGTATAGGGTTTTGGACTTTTTACTTCCGGAATGGGATTTTGATGAACCGCAAATTCGGTTTGTCTCCCGAGGCAAGCTGTGGTATTTCTGGCGTTGGCTTCTTTTGATAGGAAGCATCGGCAGTGTCGCAGGCTTTCTAATTCATCCAATTGCCGGGGGAATCTGGACACTGTTGATTTTATTGGTGCTGCTGGGAAGAGCCCTCGATTGCCGCTTTCAAGGCTATCAAATCCAATCTGCCCATCGTATCTGTTTCCAGAATTTTGCCTTTATCACTAAGACACTGACCTTTGTCGAGCGGCCAAAGATTCAAGCTTTCACAGAAAAGAGCAGTATCTGGCTTTATAAAAAGCAAATTGGCCATGTCGTGATAGATGTTAAAGAGGGAACGGCGGACTTGAGTTTAAGTCTGCAATTTATCGATTACCCCGCGGTGACAGATATTAAACACTTTTTCAAGCAAAAATCCTCTATCGGCTAGTTTTCTTTCTGCTGGCCAGCTATTCGCTATCAAAAAAACGACCGGAAGTTACTTGTTATTGCGAGTGCTTTCGGTCCTTTTTTTAGAAAAATGCTATCTGTTAAATCAGCCTATTTTAAGCAGGTTTCGGGAAAACAGGCTGTGGGAAGGCCACTATAAGATTCTGGCGGATTTTTTTATAAACTGAGGTTCATCGTATATAATAAAGCCAAACTATAAGGGGGATGCCACATGGAAAAAGTATTGGTTTATCGCAGTGTTTATTTGCCCAATCTGGATTTAACGGTACAAGTAGGGGCTACAAAAACGGGTGTCGCTTATATCAGTACACCTCGCGAAGGTGAGTTGCAGCGTTTTTTTAAAGGATACGAGATTCAAAAAGAGCCAGAAGCTACTGAAGAAAAGTTGATCAGTGAACGGCTGTCGGAAGCAGAAAAGCAGCTATTGGCATATGATCAGGGAACATTGCGGGAGTTTGAGCTGCCGCTGCACTTTGTCGGGACGGCATTTCAACAAGAGGTTTGGCACGCACTAAAGCAGCAGCCCTATGGTACTTTGACGACTTACAGCGAGTTGGCTGAGCAAATCAACCATCCACAAGCCATCCGTGCAGTGGCGAATGCGGTGGGGCGCAACCCGCTTTTAGTGGTAGTTCCTTGCCATCGAGTCATTGGGAAAAATGGTCGGTTGACGGGATTTCGCAGCGGACTTTCAGTTAAACGTTCGTTATTGATTAGAGAAGGGATATCGGAATTCAGATAATCAAATCAAAGGACTAAAATCATAGGACATAAAACCGCAGTTGTATTATAATGATATTGTTAGATTGTAAACGCTGTACATTTAATAATCGATTGGAGGAATCATTATATGGCAACTGTCGGCAGGTATTCCCATGGAGATATTACTCCAGAAAACAAGCTTTTTTCCAGTTTTAAAACCCTGGTTGAGTCTGCTTTTTATGGCAACAATGTCGAGGCAATCGTTGATCTGGCTCAGGCTTACGAATTGGCTAAAGCAGCACCAGGAGCTGTGATTACAGATATGCCGGTGATCCATACCGCGGATTTAGGACTTCCCGATGATGCGAAAGTCATCGTATTCAATGATGGTAAAGTGACCGGTCGGACTGCTGCTGCCCGTCGAGTGGTTGGTCAACCGGGTATCGACAAGGCGCTTTATGAAGGTGTCTTACGTGACGCCCTGCATCAAAGTACCCACAAGAAATTTTATTGCGGCGAAGTTGTTGTAGGATTGGATAAAGACTTTATGGTAAAGGCACACCTGTTGCTGCCAGTGAATTATGAGACGAATTTCTATTCTTATTTGTTAAATTTCCAGATTGCTACCAATGAGTGGTTGTCTGAATACCAAGATTCTAAAGCTTATCCGGAAAATGATATTTACCTCTATGCTGATCCTGATTGGCGACACCCAGATTATCCCCACGGCTTAGCGCTATTTGATCCCGAACACAATGTGGCAGCAGTACTGGGGTTAAATTACTTTGGCGAGTTGAAGAAAGCGACGCTGACGCTGGCTTGGGCAACTGCACATCGCAACGGCTATGTGGCCTGCCACGGGGGGATGAAGCAATACCAATTGCCAGACAAGAAGTTTACCATGGCGGCATTTGGTCTTTCCGGTTCCGGTAAGTCAACCATTACACTGGCTAAGCACGGGGATAAATACGAAGTCAAAGTGCTTCATGATGATGCCTTTGTTATCAACAAAGCAGACGGCTCTACAACTGCGCTGGAACCAGCTTATTTTGATAAAACACAGGATTACCCGCTGGATGATCCGGCAGTGGACTATTTCATCACTTGTCAAAATGTAGGTGTTACTTTGGATGACAGCGGCAAAAAAGTCATCGTCACCCAAGATATCCGTAACGGCAATGGTCGGACTGTAAAATCTCGTTATGTGACACCAAATCGGGTGGATCATCTGCGTTCGGCCATTGATGCCATCTTTTGGATTATGAAAGACGATAGCCTGCCGCCGGTGGTGAAAATTGATGATCCCGTGTTAGCAGCAGTCTTCGGCTTAACCTTGGCAACGAAACGGACCACTGCTGAAAATGTCGTGGGCAATGTGGATATGGATAAATTGGTCATTGAACCTTATGCTAATCCGTTCCGGGTTTATCCGTTGGGACAAGATTTCGCTGATTTCAAAGACCTATTTGAAAAAAATCACACCGCCTGCTACATCCTGAATACCGGTTTTTACAAAGGTAAAAAAGTCAAACCAGCCGATACGTTAGGTTCCATTGAAAAAATCGTGGAAAGCCAAGCGAAATTCGTACCTTTTGGATCAATGGAGGGCATGAGTTATCTTGCAATAGAGGGCTTTGAGGTGGATTTTGATGATGCTAAGTACGTTGCGGCACTGCGGACGCGGATGCAAAGTCGTTTGGACTTTATCTTGGCACAAAAAACGGAAAATGACGGATACAATACATTACCAGACGAAGCTGCGGAATTGATGCAGAAGGTCATTAACGAACTGGCCTGATTCTACAAAAAAATCGTCGGATATCAGCAAATCTTTCGCTTTATCCGAACAAACATGATACCCTTATCATAGTCAAGCTGTTGGGATTCGTATCCTCTAAGTGATGCGAACAGGAAGTCTCAACAATGGCAATAAAGGAGGTTCTTTAGCATGGCAGACGAACAAGACAAGAAGAAATTGGAAGAGTTGGCCGAAGAAGCGAAGAAAGAGGACACCTTCGAAAAACTCGACGAAATGGAGAAAGAGCTGAACTTGGACGACGAGCCCGGACACGAAGACACTTCTAAAGAGAAGGAAACCATCTTGGAAAAAGTCATCGAAGAAGCGCCGGCTGTAGGAATCCAGCAGCAAAACCAGATCGATCACTTTTGATTTCAGATGAAACAGACTGCACCCGACGTTTATCGTCGCGTGCAGTTTTTGCTTTTTCAGACTTTGCAAACAGCAATATGTCCACTTCTGAAAATTTATTAGGCACTATTTCATTGTTGAAAGTTTCAAACGCGGACTCTCCTTGACTTCTTCAAGGAAAGTTAGTGCCATCCACTTCTTTTATACGTATGACAATGCTCCTTCTACGGACTTTGAGACGAGGGGGTTACATCTATTTTTAGCATATGTTTTCTTGCTCGTATAACTTTATTCCATTAGAAATGATTTAAGCCCCTGGCCGTGTGGGTGGACTAGGTTGAGTTTGGAATTAACTTAAAATCATTTCGCAGATTTTATGATATCCCTCAGATTTTGAACATCATGGTAGTACCCTAAATTATGAAAAAGCGAGACTATTGGTTCAGGATCGAAACATACTTGTCCGTCCATGGAAAGAAATAGCTCATTAAAAAATTTCCAATATAATCGTCCCTTTAGGTAATCACTATCTTCTGTTTGGTTATAAAGCTCGTTAAGCAAGTCTGGAATTGGTAGATAGTTTTTCTGCTCAAAGCATAGTATCAGATGGTTGACTAAAAACTTTATTTCGGCAAGACGGTATTTAGGAATTGATTCATATTTTTTAAACTGTGATAGTACATCTAAATAGTTAAAAGTTAAATGATTTTTGCTAAATATTGAAAGGCAATTTACATACATAGCGAGTTCAAAATATCCCCAACCATCCAATTTGCCGAGATGTTCATGAATGATTTTGATTTCACTACTTGAGATTTCACTACTTTCAAGATACGGCAACCTTGTACTTATAACTTTCATTTGAATAAGAAGATAAAGATAAAAAATATCATTAGATTGGTGGTACTCGAGTTCCAGGTCATTGAGAAAATGGCGGATATCAACCGGAGAATTAATTACTCGTACAAATTCTTTACGAAAGAAGGTCTTCTTAGAGGAATTAGAACAATTCACTTCGTAACAAAACTCATCAAATTGAATATTCATTCGCTCTAGTAGTTGAGCCAAAATATCGAAATCTATTTTTGAATTAGTATTTTCAACTCGTTGAAGATAACTCACTGACGTGATTCCAGCAGTAAGCTCAGTTCTACTTATATTTCTATTTTTTCTTTTAATTTTTAATAGATTGCCATAATCCATCGAATACCACCTCTAAAAAGTGCTGTTTTCGATTATTTTATAACATAAATGAACGTAATAGTAAACTGTAATAAAGAAGTAGAGCAGGTGGAAATGTGCTAGAAGATGTACTGGTTATTCTGAGATAAGCGGTCATTCCACTACAGTTTAAAATTACAATTTATGAAATGGTTGTGAAAAAAGAAAAATTTTTTCAAAGATTAATTTCTAGGGAGTGTTCAATAGATATTGTTTACTTTCTATCTAAATTAAAGTTATGCATTATACATATTTGATTTTAGAAATGAACAAAATGTAAACGTTTAAAAATAGAGGCGTAACAGAGTTGAAAGCAACAGACTTATAGCTTCATTTGGGAAGGCTATGGTATAGCCTTTTTTAGATTCGATTTTAGAGGTCCTGCTATTAGTATTGGAAATTTTAGGAGTATTAATACTGTGTCAAAAGTAAATGATCTCACTAATACCATTAAATATATTTCAACCGTTTATTATCAAAAAGACCACAGGTATTGTTAGTAGAGTTTAGTGATGAAGCGAAGATCATTTAGGATACTTTGAATGAAAATATGTTCTGCAGTTTTGATATTGCTAGAAAAAGATGAGATATGGATTTTGCGAGTCAGTATAAAAAAGAATTGAGAAGAACACGAGAGGGAAAATATGACTATCGAATGGAAAACACTCCACTATATCGTTTCAAAATCTCCAAAATGGGCGCTAGGTAAAATGTTCTGTCAGCTTCTCTATTCCCTAATTCCGGCATTAACGATTCTGACCACCCAGAAAGTAGTGAATCAGCTGCTTCTGTTGATCGACGGTGCGCCTCAAAAACTGCCAATTTATAGTCTGCTACTGATTGGGCTCACGTTCCTCTCATCCATTCGTTTTTCTATCGATCGTTTTTTGGATTGTGAGCTCGAGATGAAAATCAATAAAGCTCTTTCCAGAGGAATGGTCACCAGGCTAGCGAACATGCCTTACCAAAACCTGGAAAACGAAGACTTTATGAATCAAATCACTCAGATTGGAATGAAAGCGCATAAAACCGCCGTCGACTATTTCAATGGAATCTTGTGCTTGACTTCAAATGTGTTGGCAAATGCGGCCTTGGTCGTAATATTTATGAAAATTTCTCATCTGTTTGGATTTTTGTATATCTTCTTTATTGTCTTTCTGGTCTTTTGCAATGTCAAAATGACCAATGAGTTGAATCAGATGTATGATGTCCAAACCTCCGAAGAACGCAAACTGTCATACCTTTCTTCTTTATTGAGTGAAAAAAATTCGTTGGCAGAGTTGCGGGTTTTTGATGCGCTGAAGTACATCAAAGAATTGTGGCGAAAAAGCAACAAAAAAGTTTTACAGGATCGTCTGATTGGGACGCTGAATGCGCAAAAATTCAAAGGACTGTCGTATTTATTGTATACGATTTGGATAGGACTGTTCATGGGGTTCTTGCTGGAAAATTTACGGGAACAAAAGATTGATTTTGGGTTATTTCTGGCTCTGTTTTCCTCCATCGGCAGTACGTTTGTTTTCACGAAAGCTATTTCGGATACGATTCTTTCAAACGCAAAAAATCGTTTTAAGACAATGCTGCTTTTTGATTTTTTGGAAAAGCAAGAACCTGTGGAAAAAATGCATCGGCAGGATGCTTTGGCATTGGGCAACGCTACTATTGAGTTTCGACACGTCAGTTTCCGCTATCCAGGAACCGATCAGAACATACTGGAAAATATATCTTTTTGTATCCAAAGTGATGAAAACGTTGCTATCGTCGGTGGGAATGGTAGCGGTAAATCTACTATGATCAAGCTTCTCTGCCGCTTATATAAACCGACAGAGGGACAAATTCTGATCAACGGATGCGATATCTGGGAAATTCCATTGGATCTTTTTCGTGAGTATATAAGTGCAGTCTTTCAGGATTATGGCAAGTATCAGTTTACACTACGAGAGGCTATTGGTTTGGGAAATGTTGAGGCTATGTGGGAGGACAGAACAGTCGAAAAAGTGTTACGAAACCTGACGAAAGACGATTACTTTGAGTTTGGACTGGACCAGTCGCTGGGAAAATTAGCAGAAGACGGCATCGGTCTTTCAGGGGGCCAATGGCAGAATCTGGCTATTGCCCGAGCCTGTCTAGCGGCTTCGAAGTTCACGGTACTAGATGAGCCTACTGCTTCACTGGATCCATTTGCGGAAAGTCGGATCTATCGAAACTTTCTCGATGTCTCAAAAAATAAAGGAACAATCATTATTTCTCATCGATTGGCCAGCGCGCGAATCGCAGACAGAATCATTGTACTGGCAAATCGGAGCATCAACGATATCGGGTGTCATGGAGATTTGATGGACAGAAATGGATTGTACGCCAAAATGTTTGCCAGTCAACAGAGCTGGTATGCCTGATAAGTTTGCGAACTTATCAAAGACAAACTGGAGGATATATGAAAACAAAAGCAGCAGTTCTCTTTCGAACCGTCGGATTGTCATTTAAAATCGCACCATTTTCAAGCGGTTTGATGATTTTCTATTATGTATTAGAAGCGCTAATTCCCACCGCCATTGTAATGGTAACCACGAGTCTACTGAATAGTGTATTAGCATTTAGCAATGGGGAAGATGCTCAGTTCAATAAAGTTATCTTTTGGAGCGTCGCGGTTTTCGGAATTTATTTTACCCAGCAAATTTTTGAACTGATCTCTAATTTGGTGATCAATATGGGAGTCTATGAAAAGTACATTAGCTATGCCCGAATCAACTTGTCTGAGAAAGCCGCCCGACTGCCGCTGATCGACTTTGAAAATCCGGATGTGCTAGATAAACAAAAAAGAGCAATGGAGTGTATTGAGTATGAAAAACTCAGTCAGTTGTTTATGTCTGCGACTGTTTGCGGCTGTGCTTTGGTATCTGTGATCTCCCTTAGCCTGACACTGATGCAGTTTTCAGTATTCTTCCTTCCAATTTGTATTTTGAGCGTGATACCCTATCTGATTATCAGCTTCCTTCGTGGAAAAGAATTTTATTACATGAAATACCATCAGGCAAAGAAAGAACGAATGTTAGAGTATCTCTGGTCATTATTTTGTGAAAAAGAAGCGGGCAAGGAAATCCGTGTTTTCGGCTGCGACCATTATCTGATTGAGAAGTATGAAGCAGTCAAACAAGAGGTTCTCAATGAAGAGTGGCACTTTTACAAAAAAGAAGTCAAGTCACTGTTTGTCTGCGATGTAATCAAAGTAACAGGGTTCGTCTTAAGCATTTTCCTGTCAATTTTGTTAGCAGTTCAGGGAGCAATTACGGTGGCTGTTTTTGGTTCCTGTATAAATGCCTTCTCAAATGTGCAGGCAAAAACTAAGGAGTTTCTGACGGAATTGGCGTTCTTGCCGGATTTGATCCGCTATGCTGCCGATTACTTTGATTTTCTTAATCTGCCGGAAGTGGCTGTCGGAAGGGAAAAAGCTGCCGTATTTTCTGATGAAATCCAATTGTCAGAGGTATCCTTTACCTATCCCTCCGGAAAATCAGCTGCTTTGAAACGAATCAACCTGTCGATAAAAAAAGGAAGTACAGTGGTAATTCTTGGGGAGAACGGTTCAGGAAAATCCACGTTAAGCCGGATTATCCAGAATCTATATGTACCAAACTGCGGTGGTGTCACAGTAGACAAGATGCCTTTGAGTCCTGAGAGCTCATGGCATGAAAAAATCAGTGTTGTAAACCAAGACTTCATGAAGCTGTATCTGACCGTAAAGGAAAATATTCAAATCTCTCAGCTAGATAAAGATTTACCAAAGCCTACGTTTGATTCAATCATGGCAAATCTAAAGTTGGCAGATCCTGAAAAGACGGAAATAGCGATGAACACGAAACTTGGGAAAGAATATGACGGAATCGAACTTTCTGGAGGTCAGTGGCAGAAACTGGCAATCGCCCGCGGCAACTTTAGAGATAGTGCACTGGTCATTCTTGATGAACCGACCAGTGCACTGGATCCGCTGATTGAAAATGATATTTTTACTCGTTTTATGGCAAAAGATCACGATCAGACTAGAATTATTATTTCCCATAAGGTTGGACTGAGTAAGTTTGCTGATCAGATCATTGTGATGAAGGAGGGACAGATTATTGAAACCGGTCTTCATCAGGAATTGATAAACAAGGATGGGGAATACAAGAAGTTGTATCTGGCTCAGAGCGAGTGGTATGCATAAAAAATACTGTTGGTAAAGATAACAAGCCCACATTTAAAGTTTTTAACAAGTAAAAGCCAAGTAACTTCCAATAAAAGACTGTGGAAGATGCTTGGCTTTTGATACTGTTCGCTTTAGAGGCTGATGACTGGAGGAGACTCATAACCTCTTCATATAGATACGTGGTGATTTTTTAGTTTTACAGACTTTCAATTGGCAAGTTCATGCCTTTCCAGCCTTCGAGGGCACCGGCTAGTTCGTAAGCTTCAAAATCGTTTGATAATAAAATCAGTAACGCTGTCTTGCCTAAGGTTGTGCCGCCAGTCCAATCATAGACGACATAAGTTTTGCTTTTGTCTAATTCAGCTAAGTGGTTGGCCAAATCTTTTGCAGGCATAGCAACAGCATTTTTTATCTGATCTTTTTTAACTTGCGCCGGGGCATTTCGAACATCCAAAACTACATAAGGGGAATCGGTCTTTTCAAGATTTTCCAAGACAGTGAAGTGATCGATGTATAAGCTCAGATAGGTTTCAAGTAGTTCAATTTTTTTAGTTTGCATGCTTTATTGCTCCATTTCTAAGGTATATTTTTCGGTACTTTGTTTGATTTTTCCGAGTAGATAGGAAAATTGCGCTCTCTCCTCAGCAGTCAAATCACCAAGTAAAAGATGAACCGTTTGGAAATTCTTTGGTAAAAAAGCTTCCAAGACGGCCATACCTGCGTCGGTTAGCTGTACAGGCACCGATCGCTTGTCAGAGGGTGAGCTGTTTTTGATGATCCAGCCTTTGTGGGTCATGGCAGTTAATAACTTGCTGACGGTAGCACGGGTGGCGCCTAATTTTTCAGAAATAACCGAGGGCAACAATTCATAATTAGGTGCATTCTTCAAAAACATCAGGATAATAAATCTCGATTCACTCAGATCATTTTTATCTAGCACGCTATCGTAGACCTTTTGCATATTGCGGTAGGTCCACTGAAAATCAATAAATAATTCTGATATCGTTGAATCCATCTCTGAAACGTCATTCATTACTTGGATTCGCTGATTGCTGGGGCGGTCAACAAAAGTAAATTTTTCCATAGGTAAACTCTTTTCTGTTTATGGTTAGCCGGCTAACTACTTGTGCAGTATCCCATGTTGCGACGAAGAAGTCAACTATCATGAACTTGTAGTGGCACTCTTTTTACTTTCGGCAATGTTGTCTTCAGCTGCAAGAGGAGAACCAATGGAAGCTGCTTTTTTGCTGATCTTCGTTGTTTGGCGGGAGCGGTTTTTTTTGGTACTCTTAGTGTGGTGAGACTGAGGCTTTCGCAGCTATTTTCGGAGGAAAAGAAGCGTAGCCGTCATAGATGAGTCATTCACAGTGATGAGAACATGTTTTTTTGAGAATGGTCAAAGCAATTGGTGCCGGTGATTTAGAAAGTGTACCTTATGCAGGGGAAGAATCAGACCAAAGCAGGATGTTTTTTTAGGAAATGTCCGTTAAATTAGAACAGAAAGTCAGTTGCAAGGATTGCAGCTGTAAAGAAAATGAAGGAGGAAGCGGCAATGGCAAAAATCATGGTGGTGGAAGACGAGGGGGTCATCCGCCAATTAATCATGGAGGAATTGAAGAAATGGCAGTTTGAAGTTTTTGGGACTACCGATTTCAATCAGGTTTTTGACGATTTTCAGGAGCAAGAGCCACAGTTGGTACTTTTGGACATCAATTTGCCGGTATTTGACGGCTATTACTGGTGTCAAAAAATTCGAGAAGTGTCACAGGTGCCGATTATCTTCATCTCAAGCCGCAACACCAATATGGACATGATCATGGCTATGAATATGGGGGCAGATGATTTTGTCACCAAGCCTTTTGAAATCGATGTGCTGATTGCTAAAATTAACGCCTTGTTGCGACGTTCGTACAACTACTCCAGTGGTACAACTGAAACTTTGAATCACAACGGCTTGACCTTAAATGTGGACAATAGCACAGCCGAAGTCAATGGTGAAATCATTGATTTGTCGAAAAATGAGTATCGTTTGTTGTATATCCTTTTGAAAAATCGTGGCAAAATCTTGTCGCGGGAAAAACTCTTGCGGGCGTTGTGGGATGATGAACGTTTCGTAGATGACAACACACTAACCGTTAATATCAATCGGCTGCGGCGCAAAATCGAGCAGGCGGGTCTGACGGGGTATATCGAAACGAAGGTGGGACAAGGCTACATCGTTCCCTGAATATGAGAAAATAAAAGGCGGGGGTAAAGATGTCCTTTTGGCGCTATCTGAAAGATCGAAAACTGGTGCTGGTGGGTTGGGTAGTATTTGTTCTATTGACCGCTTTTGTGCTGTGGCTATCTCCTGGGATTGGGCTGGATTGGGGAACAGTCGGTTATCTGGCTTTGATGGAAGGCGTCCTATTAGTCATCATGTTGGTGTACAATTATTTTTCTAAGCGCATCTGGTGGCAGAAGTTGGAGCTGAAAGCCGATCAGAGCGCGATGCAAAATTACCTTACTGGTGCTCGCAGCGACGAAGAAGAACTGCAACAGACGTTTATCAACCAAGTCATTCGCGAGCATCAAAGCATGATGCAAGAAATCGTGGCAGGGCAAGAGGAACAAAAAGATTACATCGATTCCTGGGTTCACGAGATCAAAGTACCGTTAGCGGCTTCTCAACTGCTACTGCGCTCGATGGAATTTGATATTCCCGATGACAAGTACATGATGCTAGAAAATGAATTGGGGAAGATTGATGGCTATGTGGAGCAGGTATTGTATTATTCGCGTTTGGACAACTTCTCCAAGGATTATCTGATTCGCGACACATCGCTGAAAGAAGTGATTTTGCCAATCATTCGCAGCAATGCCAATTATTTCATCCAGCGAAATATTCGGTATGAAGTAGTGGGAGAAGATCAAAATGTCCTTACTGATGGCAAGTGGCTGGGGTTTATTTTGCAACAATTGCTGAGTAATGCCATCAAGTATACGCCGGAAAATGGCAAGGTCACTATCACTATCGAAAAGAAAGTCAAAGGAGTGGCCCTGACTATCGCTGATACTGGAATCGGAATTCCTGCAGAAGACTTGCGAAGAATCTTCGACAAGGGCTTTACCGGTCAGAACGGCCGCTATTCTGAGATGCATTCCACCGGTTTAGGCTTGTATCTGGCTCGCAACTTGGCTCACCAACTAGGGCTACAGTTGACCGCTAAATCAGCTACGGGTGTAGGTACCCAAATGCAGCTGTATTTTCCGTACCTGGCTTATTACCAAGATAAAAAGTAAATCTTATTTTATGGAATATCAGACTTCTGCAAAGCTTTCGAGGGATGCAGAAATGTATTTCGATATCAACAGTCAATAAAAAACAGGTCAGATATGACCTGTTTTTTTATTGCTGAATCAAATTTTTTAAGCATTTTAGAATGTTCATCCGACAGAAACTTTCGACTGCTGATAGTCTGTATGTGAGTAATTATAAGTTAAGAAAGTTGTGTTCTTACAAAGTGCTCAAGAAGAGTCCAATTCAACAAATCTTAAAGTGATCCGAGATTACTTATAACACTTGCAAAATAAGCTATACCTATTTTGATTCCTTTCTTGATATTTCAGCTGTCAGAATGGCCTCTCAATATGTTCGAATTTTGTAAGAGAATCAAATTTATATTCTGCACAATAAATATCAGGCATCTTCATTTTGTTAAATTCTGCTAAACCAAATTTACCGTCTAATAGTTCATTAAATAGAGCAGATAATGCTGTGCCATGTCCACTGATAATAATGTTCGCTTCATTTTTTTTGATGATTTCATTGTAAATCGGCAGAATGCGTTGTTGTACCTCATTTAAGGACTCGCCATTAGCTAGTTTAAAATTAAAGTCATTCCACTGATTAGTAGAAAACTCTGAAAAATTGTCGCACCATTTACCAACAGCTCTTTCTCTGAGATCATCTTCGATAATGACCGTTTTCCCTAACCATTCTGCAGTGGGTTCTATGGTCTGTACGGCTCTGAGATAAGGACTACTATAGATATTCGAAATTTTTTTATCCGCAAAAAATGGTTGTAGACGTCTTGCTAACATAAGCCCCTCACTGGTTAATGGAGCTAGTCGCTCTTCACGATTAGTAAAGTCTCTTATTGAGTGACGAACAAAATAGACACTTTTCATAACATTTTTCTCCCCAAATTATAACCATAATACTTCTTTAATACTTGCTCGGGATTTTTAGTGAACCTATCTGCTGCTTTCGGAAAATCATCTTATTCCGGATATATCTTGGTGGTCACAAGTTGAATTCTAACCCTATCAATTCACACCGTGAGCTGGGCTAGTTTCAAGCTCTAGAACTACCTTACTTCGATTCACTCGAATATCCACGCGTACAAATAGTATATCATGGACAAGTGATAACGCTATCCTTACCTATCAAATAGAACTTAGTCCAAAATGACATGCACCTAACAGCTAATAGCACCTGGCAAAGGCACATAGTCATCGAGAAAATGGGACTTACAACTAGCTAAAGAAAGCTATCGAGGGATGCAGAAGTCTTTTTTTATCTATTTAGCCAACACGGGGTGCTAAGACACACGTAAGCTTCCTCCAAATAGGACAGCCCTTCATTTACATGAAAAGTTTTTGATGTTTCTGAAATAAGTTGAAAGTTTTTCTTGAGAGGAAGACGGTTTCACTGGTAGACTAGCGAAGTGCCGTTTTTGCTGCACAGTGATTAAAACGATTAGGATCGTAATAAAAGGAGAGTTTTGTTGTGGAATTATTGATAGCTTTAGTCCCAATGTTTGCTTGGGGCAGCACGGCGCTGGTTAGCGGCAAGATGGGCGGCTCGCCGAACCAACAGACGCTGGGTATGACCATTGGGGCGTTTTTCTTTTCTATCGTGGTATTTTTTGTATTGCAGCCGACGATGACGTTAGCCACAGTTCTTTTTGGCTTTTTGTCGGGTGTTTTTTGGAGTATTGGGCAAAAAGGCCAGTTTCAGGGGATGCATCACATGGGCATCTCAGTGGCACTGCCGGTATCAACTGGAATGCAGTTGATTTTGAATACAATCGCCGGTGCTGTATTGTTCGGTGAGTGGCGTAAAAGCGGCGATTTTTTGTTGGGAGGACTTGCTTTGGCTCTCTTGATGATTGGTTCTTATTATACGTCACGTCAAGATCTTGATCGGGAAAAGTTATTGCCGGCGGGACAAAAAATGTTTGATTTCGGCAAAGGATTTCGGGCACTGCTGATTTCTACGCTGGGCTATGGCGCCTACACGATTATTTTGACTTGGGCTGACTTGGATCCAGCAGCGGTCATCTTGCCTCAAAGTGTGGGAATGGTAGCTGGGGCGTTCTTATTTACTCTAGGGGATATTCGCTATGACCGCTACGTTTTAAAAAATAACGCAACTGGTTTATTGTGGGGACTGGGAAATGTCTGCATGCTGATGGGAATTCAATCATTAGGATTGGCAGTCAGCTTCTCTTTGTCACAGATGGGGATCATTATTTCCACTTTGGGAGGCATCTTCTTATTAGGGGAACGCAAGACGAAAAAAGAACTGGTTTATGTTGTTTTAGGTTGCCTTTTTGTCATCGGCGGTGGTATTCTTTTAGGATATATGAAGAGTATATAATTATTAAAAGAATGGCAGTATAAAAGCTGCTGGTGAGTAAGGGGAAGAATATGGATCTGTTTCGTAAAAAAACGTTTGATGTTGAAGAGCGCGGGGGAATGAAGCGGACGCTGACCCTGAAAGATCTGATTATGTTGGGGATCGGTGCGATTATTGGGACGGGGATTTTTGTGATCACTGGTCAGGCCACCGCTGTTTATGCCGGACCGGCGTTGTCGCTTTCTTTTGTGGTGGCCGCCTTTGTGGTGGTATTGTCAGGACTGTGCTTTGCTGAATTTGCTTCGCGGGTGCCGATATTGGGAGGCCCTTATTCCTATTTATATGTAGTCTTCGGGGAAGTCGTGGCTTGGTATGCCGGTTGGTTTTTGTTGTGTGAATTCATGCTGGCCGTTTCTTCCGTAGCTTCCGGCTGGTCAGGGTATCTTCAGGGATTTCTCAATAGTATTGGTATCCATCTGCCGACTGCTTTGACAGCAGGCTATGATCCGGCTCGCGGTACTTACATTGATTTGATTGCTGGCTTGGTGGTAATCTTTGTGACTGTCTGGGTCACCCAGGAAGCCAAAAAGGCGCTGCGCCTGAACAACGCGATGGTTTGGGTTAAATTTGGGATTATCGCATTGTTTATCCTAGTGGGAATCTTCTTTGTGAAGCCCAGCAACTGGCAACCTTTTATGCCTTTTGGTGCAAAGGGGGTCTTCGATGGTGCAGCGTTGGTATTTTTTGCCTTTTTGGGCTTTGATGCCGTAGCCATGGCTGCCGAGGAAGTCAAAAATCCGCAGCGAGATGTTCCCCGAGGAATTATCGGTTCAATCGCTATCGCTACCATCCTCTACATTGTCGTAACCTTAATTTTGTCGGGAATTGTGCCCTTCGACAAGCTAAATATCAGCGATCCGGTCGCATTTGCCATGCGTTATGTCGGACATAATTTCATTGGCTCAGTCATCGCCATTGGAGCGATTTTAACGCTGTTGACGGTGACCATCTCCATGATGTATTCTCTAGCGCGGTTACTTTACGCGATCAGTAAAGACGGACTTTTGCCGAAATTCATGCAAGAGATTGATCCAAAACATCGGACCCCCAAAAAAGCAACTTGGGTAGCCGGTGCCTTCGCCTTGTTTTTTGCGGCAGCTTTTCCGCTACAGATCTTAGCGGAACTAACCAATATCGTGGCACTATCTTACTTGGCGCTGATGGGACTAGGCTTGCTGAAGCTCCGTAAGCAAATGGGCCCTCCAAAAAAAGGGGAATTCAAAGTGCCATTGGTGCCCCTTTTGCCAATCTTATCAGTAGTCAGTTGTATCTTTTTAATGACTCGCCTGAAGCCGATAACCTGGCTGGTCTTTGGCATTACAGTAGTCATCGGCACCTTGATTTACGTCTTTTACGGCTACCGCAATAGTGAACTGAATAAAAAATAGAAACACCTGCAAAAGCGGCCCTCTTTCTAAAAAGAGACGTCGCTTTTGCAGGTGTTTTTTTATTGAATGCTGTGTTGTTTTCTTGAGGCCCCGGTGCATATGAACAGCAAGGCAAGAAGCTGTAAACTCCAACAAAGGATGCCACTGTAGGGCAGCAGGAAAATTGGTTCTAAAAAGCGCAGCAACAGGCCAACAATCAGTAAGGCCAAACCCAGCAATGTGCGTTGATTCAAACGACCCAACTGTCTCAATGTCCAACCCACCCAAAGACAATAGCTCAAGATACCAATTCTGGTAAATAAAAAGAGCAGTTGCCAAAGTTGTGTTTTCTGATCGGATGCGGTTAGTTGCAATAAAAGGAGTAAACTCAGCATGATCAAAAAAGGCAGCAGACCCACATATAGTTTTTTCTTGAGGTATTGCAGATCTTTTGCATCGGTTTTCATTTTTTCTATATAAGCTGTATCTTCTTTTAGCATCTAATCCAAAGAGAGCCCATAATACTCTGACAATGCGATCAATGTCGGAATGTCAGGATAGGTTTTATTGTTTTCCCAACTGGAGACCGCTTGTCGAGTGACGTTTAACTCAGTAGCAATGTCCTGCTGAGTTAGCCCGAGATCGACGCGACGTTTCCGGATAACTTCTGCTAACATAATGCACCTCCTGTTTTCAAAAATAGCAAAGTTCTGCTGAAGAAACAAGCAGTCAATTGTTGCAATACCTAAAAACGGGGGCAATTGTTGCTTGCATCCTTGTCAAACCAGGCTTGCTCGCTTGCAGATGTGGGGTAAAGCGACAGCTACAAGTAAGCATTTCTGGTTTTTCGGTGAAGAAGCAAACAATTGTAGTATTTGCGACTACTTTGAACTTTGCCTGCTGTAGGAAACAGATAGCTAAAGTGCTTATAGGTCTCCAGGATAAACGATAAAACGTTCGTCACTGTAAGGGGCAATTTTAATTGGTTGTTCATAAAAGGCAGACAAGCATTCTGGTGTCATCAGCTGCTTTCTTGTTCCTTGCCGAAAGATTTCACCATTTTTGAGCATCAGGACGTGACTGACAAAAGGAAGAATCTCTTCGGTGTGGTGAGTGACAAATAAAACAGTAGGGGCGACAGGCTGTTCTTTGATTTTTCGGATTCGTTGCAGCAGGTATTCTCGGGCAAATAGATCTAGGCCGTTACAAGGCTCGTCTAAAATCAAGAGCTCCGGGTAGCCCATTAAAGCCCGGGCGATTAAGACGAGTTGCTTTTCTCCTTGGGATAAGACTTGATAAGGTTTTCCCAACAGATTTTCCGCTCCTAATGAGACCAACAGTTCCTTGGCGGCGGCTAATTCTTCCGGTTCGTAAGTACGCCAGATACCGATAGAAGCAAACTTACCGGAGAGGACAATCAGTTCTGCTGTATCCTGCTGATACAATTTATTTTGTAAGACATTGGAGACCCAACCGATGCGCTTGGTCAGGTCAGGGATATTTGCTTGTCCGAAGACTTCACCCAAGACCGTGAGCCGGCCGGATGTCGGCCATAAATTGCCGGCAATCATCTGTAGCATCAATGTTTTGCCGGCACCGTTTAGACCGAGAATTCCCCAGTCTTCTCCCTTAGTGATGTGCCAGTCGATTTCTTTGAGGAGCGGGTGGCCGCCTCTTGTTAATGAGATTTTTTCAAATGATAGCACCGTCATAATGAATTCCTCCTGTTAAATAGTGATGGCATCTTTACCTAGTCTTTAACTAAATAGTAGCAGACTTCCTCAGAAAACGGGAGCGGATTTGACGAAATATTCAGACAATTGGTGGAGCTGACTGACTGTGAAATTTTTCTAAAAAAAACTTACGAAGCTGCCAAAAATCTGCTAAGGTGAATGAGAAAAGAATATCTGGAAAACGCAGTGAAGATGTACACAGCAGTGGAGGTCGTAACGAGTTACTCGCCGGCCACCGCTGCTTTTTTGCGTGAACGGGCAAAAAATTGGTTTCGTAATTGCCTAAAAGTCTCGTTTTACCCCTCAGGCTTTTATCTGACAGCTTTTCCAACAAAGGAGAAAAAAATGCCCCATAACAAAAGAGAAAGTATCATTTATACAGTATTGATGTGTGCAGTGATGGTTCTATGGATGAGTTTTTACAATATCGCCTTGAAGGAGAAAGTGTGGTCATTATCAGTTTTGCAAAAGGCCTGGCTGGGTTTTCCATTGGGATTTATGGTGGCTATGTGTTTTGACTGGTTCATCGTTTCCGGTCCGGCTAAAGCTGTTGCATTCAAATACTTGATTAAACCCTGGCACAGCAATCTAAAAAAGGTCGTAGCGGTGTCTACCTGCATGGTTCTGCCAATGGTCATTATCATGTCTTTGTACGGCGCACTGGAAGCGGTGCTAGCTGGTGATAACTGGCAGGAATTACCGCCGATTTGGCTTGCCAATATCCCGAAAAATTTAGTGATGGCCTTGCCTTTTCAACTGCTGATTGCGGGGCCTGCTGTTCGTAAAGTCTTTCGGCGTGTTTTTCCGGTGGGAAAGGTATTGCCGTAAGCAGTCGGCTGTGGGTTTGCCTTGAAGCGATTGTTGTTTTGCGCGAAAAAAAGCCTAAAAGAAGCCTAAAAAAAACCACTTGCCGCATGTATAGTGACCCAAAAAGTTAGATTTTGGTCTAACTTTTTGGGGATACAGTGTGTGCAAGTGGTCTTTGTATGGGATTTATTTTCCGTTGCCGGAAGTAAGCTCCAGCAATTTGTTTTTGAGGTCTTCTTCCATCGTGCCCAGTTCGATCTCGGCAGCGCGGCGTTTTTCTTTGCCTTCTTGTTGAATTCGCAAGGTTTCTTGGATGGTTTCCACCAAGTCGTTTTGAGTCTTCTGCAAAGTTTCGATGTCCACGATCCCCCGCTCGTTTTCTTTGGCGGTTTCGATGGCGGAAACTTTCAACATTTCTGAGTTCTTTTTCAGCAAGTCATTAGTAGTTTCGGAGACTTGTCGTTGCGCGGTAACCGCATCTTTTTGACGCAAAAGAGTCAGTGCGATAACAACCTGATTTTTCCACAAAGGAATCGCTGTGTTGATAGAAGCCTGGATCTTTTCGGCTAAAGCTTGGTTGGTATTTTGGATCAGGCGAATCTGTGGTGCTTGTTGAATGGTAATCTGACGAGCTAAGCGCAGGTCGTGGGTACGCTTGTCCAAGCGGTCTAGAAATTGATTGTAGTCATTGACGATTTGGACATCCATCTGATCGCCGGAAGCTTGAGCTTTGGCCATCGCTTCAGGAATGGTGACTGTTTTTAATTCTTCGGCTTTCAATTCACCGGCTGCAATGTAGATATTCAAGGCATCAAAATAATCTTTGTTTTTATGATAGAGCTGTTCCAGCATCAAGTTGTCTTTTAACAGCCCGTCTTTTTCCTTGTCTAACTTAACAGCAATCTTGTCAATTTGAGCCCCAATTTTTTGGTATTTGGCTGTGATTTCGTAAATGGACTGTTTGACTTTGCCAAACATACGCTTGAAAAGATTGCCTTCGCCAGCTCGCAAATCATCAGGATTCGCTTCGTTTAGACGATACATCAGCTCAGTCAAGCTATCTCCTACTGGGCCAATATCATTAGCTTGGACGTGGTTAAGCATGGATTGTGAGAACTCACCAAGCTTTTGTTGCGCAACGGCACCGTAAGTGATAACTCCTTGTTGATCCGTCGCGTCGATTTTATCCGCCAGTTCTTTGGCTTGGGCTTGTCGTTCCGGTGGCAATTTATCTACCAGACGGTCCGCTTTTTGTTGTTCTTGTAAAGCGTTGATTTCCGTTTTCTGAGTTTCGGTCAAGGAACCCACCGGGGTAGTGAAGGGACTGTTTAACAGATCCTCCAAAGTAGAATCGACATTTTGTACCGGCTGTTGCGGCAAGTTGTTGTTTTCCGTCATTTTCATTCCTCCAATAGTCTAATCTCTAATCAGACGAAGACAGCTGAGACTGTAGTCATCTATTCTTCTTGCAAAAAAGGCGTGTACCTGCGCCTCGGAAATAAGCTGATTCGAAAAAAATCTAGCCGGTTGGCTAGATTTTTTCCACCGTTGTACTATTTACATTATCCCGTTTTAAACTCTGTTTGGCAATCGAAAGCTCAATATCCATGTCCTCAAAATCATCAGCAACGAACTGTTGATAATCCTGTGCAATTAAGGAAGCCATCTGGTCGATAATCTGAGAACTTTCTTCGATCTTTTCATAAGTTTCTCGACTCTTAATCTCATGGTCGTTGATTTCGATGAACTTGTCTGTTAAATCGACCATATTTGGCAGGTGCGTGTAGAGGAAGTGATTGGCACAATGAAGTTTTTGCGGATCTTTCACCAATTCTTTAAACAGTGCTTTAGAAGCCCGCAATGTGTCATGACGCAAATCAATGGCTTTCAATTTAGCATTTTTATTGATATTGTTTTGGAGCTTCTGGATTTGATCTTTCGTCTGGCTCATCGTGTCTCGGAAAAATTCAATCTCGCTTTGGGTCATGCCAGCCTCAAGGTAATGAGTTTCCTTTTCTTTACTCATAACTGGTATGGGTTTTTGAGCAAAAACTTTTTTGGGCGCAGACCCCTTCAGTCCCAACCAGACCAAGACAATGCCGGCAATCACCAAAATAAAAGGCAGCACGTCGGTAGAACCGGAAAGAATCACCAGCAAGACAAAGAACACTGGGATGCCAATGAGTGAGTATAGGATGAATTTTTTCATTTTGATATCCTCCTGATTGTTTGCTGTATTTTCAGCAGGCGGAAAACTTTCCCGCATATATTGGCGAAGCTGGATATTTACAACCCTTGTTGACTACAAAATCATTCTATCACGCAGCCATAACAAAAAAAATCAGACTAAGGGTTGATTTTTTCAATTTAGGAAAAACATAAGGTTTCTTATGTTAAAATTAACGGCAGAGGCCGGTAAAAACGTGTATACTTACAGGAAAAGCATCTGTTTTTCTGCAAGTATGAAAGGGTATTTTTCACGCAGAAAATGCAGCCGGCAAAAACTGTCTGCTACAGATAGAATAACGAAAACGAAAGTGGGAGTGCAATGCTTTCTTTTGAAAATTTCGAAGAAAAAACCATCAGCCGAAAAGAGATCTTCCATGGCAAAATCATCGATGTCGTATTGGACGATGTGTCTTTACCAAATGGTGGGACTGCCAAAAGAGAATTAGTCTTTCATCCTGGTGGTGTTGGAATCGTCGCTATCACACCGAAAAGCAAAATGTTGTTTGTCCGTCAGTTTCGTAAACCACTGGAAAAAGTCATTTTGGAGATTCCTGCTGGTAAGATTGATCCAGGAGAAGGCAGTCATCCGGAAATTACCGGTGCCCGGGAATTAGAAGAAGAAACTGGTTATCGGCCGCAGCGAATGGAACACTTAGCTTCTATGTACCTTTCGCCAGGCTTTGCCAATGAGATGCTCCATGTCTATCGTGCCCATGATATGGAGAAAGTTGAAAACCCGCGGGCCATGGATGACGATGAGGTCCTTGAAGTCTATGAACTGACTCTGGAGGAAGCAAAAGCTGCGATTGTTGAAGGTACCATCTGTGACGCCAAGTCATTGTATGCCATCCAATATTGGGAACTACAAGAAGCAGCTAAAGGAAGTGGCGGCTATGAGTAAAAAGCCGCTGATTACTCGTCAGACACTGCGGGAACGTCGCGAGCAAGAGGATGGATCAAAAGAAAAGTTCCGCCCCGAGCCGAACCGCTCCGTACGTCAGGAAGAAAAACAAGGAAAGACGTTCCATATCTCCCGTCGTCAGGCAGTCCCGACACAGGCAATCACCGACAAAGAGACTCAAAAAGAATTTCACAGAGAAGAAAAGAAGATCAATAATTTTTATCGCAAAGAAAAGAAGAAAAACAAACCGTTGAAGAAATCTCGTACTGTTGAAAACCAAAAATCTCGAGAATTGAATGGCTTTTTAGTAGGAGCAATCATCATCGTCTCACTATTGATTGTAGTCGTCATGTTGGCAACGTTCTTCTTATAAATAGCTAAATAGTGGAAGCAACGGATGCCAGGTTATATCGATGAGCAGTAGGTAAGGCTAAAGCTGTTTGCGACAACTTAATTGGAGGTTATGAGATCATGAAAATCGGAATCATTGGTGCGATGGATCAAGAAATCAAAATTTTGAAAGAACAAATCGAAAATCCAGTCTCTTGGGAGCGGGCGGGAGCATTGTTTGTTTCTGGCGGAATCGGTCGCCATGAAGTGATTTTAGTGCGTTCTGGGATTGGCAAAGTAGCTGCCAGCACCATCACCAGCTTGCTGATCCAGCGTTATGGGGTCAATATGGTAATCAACACGGGATCTGCCGGTGGGATTGGTGAAGGACTGCAAGTAGGGGATATCGTGGTTTCCGAAAAGCTAGCCTATTTTGATGTGGATGTCACAGGCTTTGGCTACAAATTCGGACAGCTGCCAGCAGGAATGCCTCTGTATTTTGATGCCAGCAAGTATTTGATAGCGGAAATGACAAAAGCGGCAGAAGCTACGGAGCATCATGTTCGTAAAGGTTTAATCGTCACCGGCGATACCTTTGTCAATGATCCTCAAAAAGTTGCTGAGATAAAGCGCCATTTTCCCGATGCCTTAGCCAATGAGATGGAGGGCGCAGCAGTAGCCCAGACAGCCTATTTGTTTGAAATTCCTTTTCTGGTGGTTCGAGCTATCAGCGATACGGCAGATCACGACGCTGCCATGACCTTTGATGAATTTATCGACGAAGCTGGCAAGCGCTCAGCAGAAATGGTCTTGCAATTCGTAAGAAACCTAGTATAGCGTCCAATTGGCAAAAGCAAATTTTCCATCTGGCTTTTAGGTGACACCTCATGTAAATATGCCAAAAAAAGCGCCGAATCTGTTGATCCGGCGCTTTTCTTCGTATGATAAGTAAAATAATGGCTAGAACAAGTGGCTGACGAAATCTGCCAAGACCGCAAAAGAAGCGGACATCATGGGACAAAATGCATCAAAGAAGACATTTCCAACGTGATTAAACCAATTATCCATTTTCCTTTTCTCCTTGTCTACCGTGGCAGTCGGCCGGCTTTGGACAGGTTCCTGTTAGTCTGTTTCCAAGGTCAGCTGAGCTGTATTTTCCGGTTGTTTTCTTGTTGTCTTTATTCTAACGGAGTGGCAAAGAGATTCATCAGACTAAAGTCGCAACCCGGCGAACAGATTTGTAAGGTTGTTGACTTCTTTGTCAGAGTAAGAAGTAAGAAGAGTCGAAATCCGCTGTGAATCTTGTTATACTGAGTAAAATAAGCCGCTAACAGCTTGCGTTGGACGGCAGACTTCAGGAGGATGATTCAATGAAAGCACTAATCTCCATCGACTACACCAATGACTTCGTGGCTGATGACGGTAAGCTAACGACAGGAGCAGCCGGTCAGGCCATCGAAGAAAAACTAGTTGCTGTCACAAAAGAATTTATCGACGCCGGGGAATTTGTCGTTTTTGCCATTGATGCGCACGATCCGACTGACCGTTTTCACCCGGAAAATAAACTGTTTCCCCCGCATAATGTCATCGGAACTGACGGACGGCAGCTTTTTGGCAGCTTGGCTGATTTGTATGCAGCCCATAACGCACAAGAAAATGTCTATTGGTTTGACAAGCGCCATTACTCAGCGTTTAGCGGTACGGATTTAGACATCCGCTTGCGGGAGCGAGGCATTACTGATCTTTATCTGACTGGCGTTTGTACCGATATTTGTGTCCTGCACACGGCTGTCGATGCCTATAACCTGGGCTACAAAATCCATGTCTACAAAGATGCAGTAGCCAGCTTTGATCCGGTGGGACACGAATGGGCTTTGGGACATTTTGCAGGCACGTTGGGGGCAGAAATTTTGTGATTGAAAGACTTTTTGGATAAAAATTAGGCAGCAGCTTGCTGGAGAAGTAAACCCGGTAAACTGAGGCAAATTTAAAAGACCATGCGGGGCGAGTTTTAGGCCCACATGGTCTTTTTTGATTCTCTTGAAATTTTCTTTTGAAGTATTGATTGAATCAGCGCTTTAGTACGTTATCTCGCTTAGGATCTTGTTGTAACAGTTTAGGTTTGAATTTGGCTCTTAGAGTGTGTGGGTGACTGCTTCGATACGATAACCGTCTGGATCAATCAAAAAGGCGGCATAGTAGAAAGGATGGTAGTCACGATAGCCGGGTGCCCCGTTATCTGTGCCACCACTTTGTAAACCAACCTCATAAAAAGCTTGCACCATTTCTTTGGTTTCAGCTTGAAAGGCAAAATGAAAAGGATTCGGAATACCTTGGCTCAAATACAAGTCTCCCATTGGGTCAGAAGAACGGCCATCAGAAAAACTAATGACGGTTGGGGAGTGCATTTTTACTACGTAGCCTAGTGGAGCCAATACTTTCTCATAAAACCGACTGCTTGCACTCAGGTCGGCAACTTTCAAGTCTAAATGATTGATCATTCGCAATTTCTCCGCTTCTGTGTCACTGGTTTTAGTTTTATTACCAGATGTGTACCCGTTTTTCCGGTGCTAAATACATGCCGTCTCCTGCTTCAATTCCAAAGGTGGTGTAAAAGTCGTCGATGTTTTTGACCTGGACGTTGGCCCGTAATTTGGCTGGTGCGTGAACATCAACAGAGAGCAGCAGCTGTTGATATTGTTCACGAGCTTTGGTGCGCCAGATTTTGGCCCAGTTGGTGAAGAAGTCTTCCAGTGAAACATCCGCCTCTTTTTTGGCTGCTTCCAAGGCACAGCTCAGTCCACCGGCATCGGCGATATTTTCTGAAACTGTCAAGGTGCCGTTCACTTTGCCACCGGCGAATTCGATGCCGTCAAATTCAGCAATCATCGCTTTTGACAGCTCATCAAACCGTTCCAGGTCGTGGGCAGTCCACCAATTGTTCATATTGCCGAACTCGTCAAATTTGGCGCCGTTATTGTCAAAGGCATGAGAAATCTCATGAGCGATGACTGCACCAATTCCGCCGTAGTTGGCACTAGCAGATTGCTCCAAGCTGTAAAAAGGTGCTTGCAAAATAGCAGCGGGAAAGACGATGACATTCAAGAAGGGATGGTAGTAAGCATTGACGGTAGCAGCGCTCATTTCCCATTCATTACGATCTTTTTCCTGTCCGTATTTGCTGAAGTTGTCTTCGCGGACGATTCGAGCAAAGGCCACTGCATTTTCTACCAGTGTGCCACCGGCTTCTTTGGTTTTTGTGCGGAATTTATCGTAATAAGCGGGGATTGTTTCTGGATAACCGACATGAATTCCTAGTGTATTCAGTTTGACAATTGCTTTTTGTCGCGTCTCGTAGGACAGCCATGTATTGTTTTCCAGGCGCTCTTGATAGATACCCAGCATCGTTTTCACCATGTGTTCAACATCGGCTTTGGCCTTTTCACCGAAGTATTTGTGGCCATAGTAGACACCTACAACTTGACTGAAACGTCCATTTGCCAAATAGAAGGCCGCTTTTTTCTGAGGCTTGGCTTCCGTCACGCCGGAAATGTGTCGACTGTAAGTCCCCCCCAGCTGGCGCAACTCTTCGCTGAGATAACCGGTAAAGGACAAGGCGACTTGGATCAGCATCCAGTTTTTCATCAGCTGAAAGTTTTCCGGATTGGCAATTTGATCCAGTGATTTAAAGTATTCCGGTTCAGTGACGATAATTTTTTGCGGCTGGGTCCCAACCAATTCTTCTGTCATTTTCCCAAGTGTGAAGTGACTGGAGTAGGCAGTGAATTCACCAAAGCTGCGGGGATTGTAGTTTTTGCTGTAATCTGCATTTTCTTCGGAACTGCGAACGTGAGGTACGATTAAGGCATCAAAAGCCAGTGCATCGGCAACGATTTGAGCCGCCTCGTCAGTAGAATAGTCCATTTTGACTAAAACCTGCTGTGTCATATCAGCAAAGACTTCCAACAGCTGAGGACCTTGGGGATGATCTGCTTTATAATAGGTTTTGTCCGGCAGAATAGTTCCTGCGGGGCCGGCGAAAAACGTGTTGAACTTGCTGTTTTTCATGTCCTGATCCACATCCACACTAAAAGGAAGCGGTAGCCCTTCTAGAACCCAGTCGGCCAATTGACCATTCAAATCGTCGATGGTGTTAAGCGCGGCAACTTTTGCTAACAAAGGTTTGACAGGCGCAACGCCCAACTTGTCTCTCATTTCATAATCATTTGCCAATCGGTAATAAGCGATAGCATCTTCCATACGACCAGCCGGGATTGCTTCGGGATGTTGGGCGAAATGATCGAATTCTGCCATCAATAATTTGTCGATATCGTCGACTAAATCTTGGAAACCACCTGTCGCTGGCTTGTCTGCCGGAATCTCAGCCATTTTGAGCCAGTCTCCATTTACATAGTCATAAAAATCCTGCTTCAACAATTCTGTCATCTGCTGTGCCTCTTTCTGTCACCGAAAAACAAGGTAGAGCAGAGTGCATAGATAGTTGCTACATCTGCCTGTGTCTTTGGGCGACGGTTATTGTCTTCTTCATTATCTAACAGCCGCTGGGATTCTACAAAGATTTTGCTACGCTGCAATGGTGCCAGTGATTATTGTTGAGAGTAGAGCTGCCTTTTTTTAATTGTCGGTGAAAATAGCGCTGAGATCTGCGGACTCATCTGAGAATATTTGTTGAGCTTCACTGATAAATGCAGCCCTCCTATAGAATAAAAAGCTCTCCCGAACAGCTGCAACAGCCATAGCGAGAAAGCTTTTGATTTAAGAGAATAGTGTCGCCAGCTGTTCGTCAGTTAAATCTTCTACATAATACTGTGCTTGAGCGTTAAAGAGCTCTTGATACAGACCAGGCTGTTGTATAAGGGTTTCATGATTGGCATCTTGTTGGACCCGTCCGCCTTCAAAGACTACAATTCGGTCACTGAAACGAGCAGAAGACATCCGGTGCGAGATGTAGATAGAGGTCTTGTCTTGTACCAAATCGTCAAAGCGGCGATAGATTTCATACTCGGAAAAAGGATCCAGTGCACTGGTGGGCTCGTCTAAAATCACAAAAGGAGCATCCTTGTACCAAGCACGAGCGATAGCAATCTTCTGGGCTTCGCCACCGGAAATTTCCACTCCTTGGTCATTCAAGTCTTTGTAGAGGATGCTGTCAATTCCCGCAGGCATCGTTGCCACCCGCTCTTTGACACCAGCAATATACAAAGCATCTGTTACTCGTTTGGTATCAAAATGACGATTGGCCGCTACATTTTCTGCCACGCTGAAAGCGAAGAGTTTGAAATCTTGAAAAACGACAGCCAGGATATCTTGATATTCCTTCAAATCGTATTTGTCGATTTCGATGCCGTTTAACGTAATCCGGCCTTGGGTCACCGGATACAGGCGACACAACAGTTTGATAAAGGTGGTCTTACCGGAGCCGTTTCTGCCTACGATTGCCGTGCGCTGCCCGATAGTCAGCTTCAAATTCAAGTCCTTGAGCACGTATTCTTCTGAACCGGGGTATTTGAAGCTGACGTGATGAAACTCAATTTCGTATTCATTGTCATTGCGTTTTTCCACCGGTAGCGAACCATTTTCCTGTGGATCCAATGCGAGAAAGTCAAAGTAGAAATCCAAAAATCCTAATAGCATGTTGCCCTTTGGCAGTGCCATAAAGGCTGTGTTCAACGTGGCTACCAACTGAGTGAAATACCCGGTGTATAGGAAAATCGAACCGATGGCGATGGCTCCCACATAACCTTTCATAGCCACCAATAGAAAAATGGGAATCAGCAATAAACTAATCAATGCACTGCCGCCGTCTGTTAGATTGGAGCGTTTTTGGTCTTCTTTCAAACTGCGTTCCAAGAAAAGATCATCTTGCTTGACCATCTCATGAAACATCAGCTGGTTCCCGTTATACAGGCGCAATGCCGGTCCATTTTGATAATCGAAGATAACGTTGAAGATATAATTAAACTGGCGATTAACAAATGTAAAAAAGTCAAACATCCCCTTTTCCAACTCATTTTTCTTCTTGGCCAAAATCAAATTGCAAAAGATTGGAGTAACCACACAGAAGAAGATTACCAGTACAAATCCCCAGTCGTTGACGAAAAACTCCCAAGGTTGAGGTAACGCTTGATGCCCTTTTGCCGAAAGCAGTGCAGTGACTGCGCCGACGCCGACAATCAACGCGATAACCGCATTTAATAGATCTTCTAGTACGCTGCGGATAAATTGATTAAAGCCGCCGCTGTAGTTGGTGCCTTCTTTGGCTTTTTGATAAGCTGCCCGCATTTGCGGATCTTGTAATTGAAAATAGCTGATGGTAAGCAGCTTTAGGGTAGTGGCTTTTTCCAAATTAAGATTGAACTCATCATAGGCGTCGTCCCGCTTTTTTTCAAAGAACTTCTGAGCAATTTGGCAGATCAAGGTGATGCCGCCTAAAAGCAGTATTTTGAAAGTCAGCTGCAAAAAGGTATTACCTGCTAAAAGACCATTCAAAGCAACCGTGGTCATCAAAAGAATTAAATAAGGAAGAGCCACATTCATCAGCGAGAAGAAAAAAGCATAGAGTAATAGTCCCGGGCGCTGTGTATGGATAAGTTGGAATACGTTTTTGTATTTAGACAGCAAATCGTTCATTGTTAGCATCCTCCTTGTAGTATTGGCTTTGAATCGCATACATGGCAGCATAAGGCCCCTGCTGTTGCATCAGTTCATGGTGAGTGCCAGTCTCGACTATGCGGCCCTTTTCTAAAAAGATGATCCGGTCGCAAAAACGAGTGGAGGCCAGCCGATGGGAGATAAAGAGGGCCGTCTTCTGGTGAACCAGTGTCGCAAAGCCCTGATACATTTCGTTTTCTGCTAAGGCATCTAAAGCTGCGGTGGGTTCATCTAAAATTAAGAACTCTGCTTGTTTATATAATGCTCGAGCTAACATCAACTTCTGAGTTTCTCCTCCCGACAGTTCAACACCGTCAAGATGTACCTCACGAGTCAGCTGAGTTGCCAATCCTTGAGGCAAAGCACGGATCTTGTCTGCCAGTCCAGCTTTTTTTAGTGCTTGCCAAACCCGGGCCTCATCAAGGTCGTGGGCAACAGCAATATTTTCACCAACTGTCATAGCGTAAACCAGCGCTTCTTGAAAGACAGGTGCAATCAGCGCGTAATAGGTCTTTTTGTCAATGTTTTGGATGTCGACGCCATTCAACAAAATCCGCCCCTTGGTAGGCTGTAAGATGCCAGCAATGAGCTTCACTAGTGTTGTTTTACCAGCACCATTACTACCCACCAGCGCTAATTTTTCGCCGGCTGCAATGGTCAGATTCAAATCGGTGAGGCTGTCATTTGCGGCATCGGGATAGCGGTAGCTGACATGCTCAAAAGAAAAAGTCACTCCTTGTGTTAAATCCGGCAATGGCCGGGTATCTTCTTGGCTGCGAGCACTTTTAGAAAAATCCATCCAGTAGCGCAGGTCATTGAGTTCACTGGAAGCATTTTGCAGATCATAGATTTCCTGATTGAGGTTTTGTATCAAGGTAGCAAACTGATTTACAATCCCTAGATAAAGCGTGAACTGAGGAAGTGAAAACAAACGGTTGGTGATACCCCAAATTAGATAAAGAATGCTGAAAATGTTCTGGATAAAGAAAGTCACGGTCTGGGTGCTGCCGGTAATAAGGTCAAATCGTGTACCTTGAGTGTTCAATTTTGTTTCCTGTGTTTTATAAGTATCGATGATTTGTTCAAACCAGGTGGACATGTGGTACAGACGCAAATCTTTGCCATTTTCTACTTGGTAGGCATTACGAGAGACATATTCTTTTTGCTGGCCAACGTCGCCGTATTTTTGTCGCAACTGCTCCCGTTTGGTTTTGACACGATTTAATACGAAATAATTGAGTGCCCCCATGAAGAGTACCAACAAAAAGACCAGCGGGGAGAAAAAAGAAATCGTTACACCGAATAAAAGTAAACTCAGCAATGTGCGGATGATCTCCATCGTGTGGAGATAAAAAGCTTCTCCGGCTTTGTTATTATTATTTAACGCGCTGATCATCGCAGTCTGATAACGTTCCCGTACTTTTTTTTGAATAACATAATCGTAGGGCATGAACAGGATATCTTCTGCCAATGGTTCTTGGAAACGAAGCCGGACTGCGATTCTGCGAGTAAAGTTGCGGTTCATGACTCCCGTACTGATGTAATTACACAAGCTAGTGCCAGCTACCATTCCGGTAATCAGCAGTAGCAGTTGTCCCAAAGGCTTGCCAATAACCAGATAATCAATAATTACAGCCGGCATCAAAACACTTAACAGGTTACCAACCGTTTGGAAAAGAACCCCAATGAGCATCACGCTGAAAAGTTTCGGTTCCCACAATTTTACATAACTGAAATACCAAAGAAAATTCTGTCGGAAACTATATGTTTTTTTCGTCATTCCAACAGGGCTTTGTTCCGTTTTCGCCGTTGTTTCCATTTTACTTCCCTCATTTCTCTTAGTCTGAGTTTATCATAGCGAAAAGCTGGCAAGTGATAGGATTTCGTTCCTGAAAGGTCTTTTTTTCTGCGTGAAGGGCATTTAGCTAAAGTCGTGGAATAGGGGTGATTATTGTTGCGAAAGGGGGATCTTGAACAAAATCAAAACAAACTAGACGTTGAGGAAAAAATCTTGATTAGTAGGATACCAAGTACTCTTGTACGCAGCTTATATGAAATGAAAAAGCGGTAGCGAATAATCAATTATCGGCTGCCGCTTTACATTCTTGTTCAGTTTTTTTGAGCCAGCTAAATTAAGCTAGAAATTCCTCGATTTTTATCCGAATCGTTTCAGGAGGCCAGAGCGCTATATTGTAAAGGGAGTCCTGCTTGACTGATTCCTCGATCAAACGCTGTCCTAGATAATAACCGGCATCTGAAATGTCGAGCACTTCATACCAATCACCATAAAAATTCTGGACACTGAATTTTGAATCTGTTAAAGCTATCCGGTAGAGCCGTTTGAGTTGAGAAAAATTATCGCGGCAACAGTCTAGCCAATCAGTACCTCGAGTTTCGACTTGTTCAGAGAGGATCATTGATTGCCCATACTGAGCAAATCCTTCGGTGTATAAACGCCATAAGCCTGATTCATAAGGATTCTTAGGCTCGTCAGCGGTCAATTGGTGCGAACTACGTAAATAAAAATGGATGCAATGGGTAATTTCATGTGCGACAAGGGTTTCGATGTCGGTTTTAGAATGCCAATTCAATTGCGCAATCTTATCGACTCCGAAAAGAATAGCTGGCGAATCGTTATAATTATCTGCCCAACCTGCACTGTTTAGTAAGCCGCTGTAAATTACGTATTCAAGTGGTAAGGAGAGTTTAAAGAGACTCTCTGCACGCTGGTGGATGATGGATAAAGAGTTGAGCAGATTGGTGTGAGCAATCTGCATTTTAGAAAAGTTTTGTTTAAAAACAGGAAATACTTCTTTTTGCCCATACTCCTGCCAATCCATGTCATTATCAGTATAGTCAGTGGTCAATTTTATAAAGAGTTCAGGATAGTTAGTCATATATAGGTCTTGCCATAATCGCAGAAGCTTATCAGGAGATTCTCCAATATGTTTTTCAATTTTCAAACAAAGTGGATTAAACGCATCAATCATAAGTAAGCCTCCTTTTTAATAAGGGAATAAGTCAGAAGATTTTGTGACCTCATCTTTAAAAAGAAAACATCATAGTCAGTTATTTTCCGTAATCGTCGTCAGAGGCAAAAGAATTTCTGTGACGAAGAATCCGTCTTCGTATTGGCGGTTCAAAAGGCCATCATACTTGTCTACAAGGGCATTGATGCGGCGAATTCCCAGCCCACGTTTGTCATTTTTGGTACTGGCGTAGTCGGGTTTGATTTCTTGATTTTCAGGGCGGGCATTGGTAACTACGATGTACAGCTGTTGCTTTAAAATAGAAATGTATACCCGCAGCAGCCGTTGTCGAGGATCAGAAATCTCTAGATTGGCTTCGATGGCATTGTCTAAAATATTACCTAAGATGACTACCATATCCACGTCGTTGATCAGAGGCTGGGTGCCGACAAAAACTTTGGCATTGATGGGAATATCCTGTTGTTGGGCGATAGTCAGCTTTGAATTCACCACTGCGTCCATCATCGTATTGCCGGATTTGACAATCTGTTCAATTACTTCTAGGTGTTTTTCTAAATCTTCCAAATAAGCCAGTGTTTCTGTTTTGCGATCTTCGGCGACCGTTGTTTTTAAACTCTGCAAGTGGTTGTGATAATCGTGGCGCCAACCGCGGACATTTTCGTAAAGTTGGTCGATCTCTTGCACGTAATTGGCCATGATTTGATCTAATGAACGGGCAAAAACCAGATCCGTTTCAGCAAAAAGATAACGGACTAGCTCCAAACACAAACAACAGCACAAAAAGGCAGCAATTAACGGAAGCCAACTCATAGACGGCGTACTCTGGGCATAGAGTACTGTTAGACAAGCCAGTAGCAGGCCACAAAGGAATCGCCCCCGCAGATGTAACTGACGCCCCGCGGTTAAAATAAAATAGCCGATAAAAAAGAGATACAACGCCCAAGGAGAATCAAATAATTTAGAAAATAGTGGTGAAGAGGCGCTGGTCAGCCACGAAAGGCAGCCGATAATCAGCTGTAAGAGGCAATAAACTACCGGTAGCCGCATGTCTTTGAATCGTTGGAAAAAATACACTAGCAAAACTCCCCAGACGAGCCAAGGCGTAAAGGCTGCTGAAGGAATCGGGAACAGCCAAGAGAAGGCGAGCTGCAAAAGGGCTAGCCCAACCAGCCACAAGCCGCGCCGTCCCCGCAGTAGTATATCGTAAAGGGCTAGTGCCAGTATTAATAACAACCAGTCAGTCATTGGCTAGGCCTCGATAATGCTTCAAAAGCATTTCTTTCAGCAATTTTTTGCGTGTCCGGCTAACAGGAAGTTTATCTCCGTTGGAAAGAGTGACGTCACTGCCGTTGAAGGCTGCCACCTGACTGAGGTTAATGATTGTTCCCCGGTTGATCTTTAAAAAATCAGCAGTCAGTTCTTCTTCAAATTGGTTAAGATTGGCAGTCAGAATATAGCGCTTTTCCTGTGTCTGTAAAAAAAGGGTGTGCCCGGCGACCTGCAAAAAGAGAATGTCAAATTGAGGAATCTTTAAGGTTTCCCGTTCAACATTGATCAAAAGCACCGGTGGCGACTGTTGGGCTTCGATTTTGTCCAGGACTTGCAGGATTTTTTTCAATGTCACCGGTTTCATGATATAAGCCACTGCGCCCACATCGTAACCGTCAAAAACATAATCGTCATAATTGCTGACAAAAGCTAAGGGGAGGGGATTACCCTGTGCCCGCAGTTTTTTTGCAACCGCCATGCCATCTAACGCCCCTGCCAGTTGGATATCCATAAATGCCAGTTGAAAATTCGCATCCGGCACTGCAAAGAGGAAACTTTCGCCGCTGTCAAAGGTTTCTAAGACAAGGGATTGCTGGCGCAGATGGGCAGCCTCTGTCAAAAGTGTGGTGAGGTGATTCAAGTGCTGTGTTTGATCTTCCAAAATCGCAATTTTCATAAGAAGACTCCTGCTTAAGATAGTTGAGTTGAGTATATCACAAATTTTTACAGTTCAGATTGCTGTTTTTGAGAATCATTTCAGCATTAATACGGTTTGTTGATTGGCTCATTTATTTGAGATGACGCCTTTTTTCAAGGGACCTTTCAGTGATGAGCTCCTGTCGAATCGTCACAGCGAGTGTACCTTGTAAACTTCCAATCATGATTATTTTTGGTTTCGCCAAATTTTCGTTATAATGACAAAGTAGCTTTGAGAGACGTTCACATGACCTGACAGGAGGAATGCCTTATGACGGCAAGTTACCCGCAAGACCGCTGGATTGGGATTGACGAAACAGCTTTTGCGCCCTATAAAAATTGGATTACCCATAGTGGTTATCTCTGTGGTACCAATGCGGCTTCTGTATTATTGGCTTATTATCAAGATCATATCGACCCGGAGATTGTACCGAAGACATTGCGCAGCCCGGACAGCCGTGACGGTGAAACGTTGGCAGCTTTTCTGCGGATTTTGATTCAGCCTTATGAATTGCCGACACTGGCTTTTCAAGTAGCCCATGGATTGTCAAAGTTCTTTACTTATTTTCATCTGTCGTATCGCGCCCGGGCTACGATGGCTGGCGGCTGGTATCGGGGAGTGAAACGAATCCAGCAGGGAAAACCGGTAATCTTGGGGCTGATGAAAGCAAAAGGCTCTACATACGGCAATCATTGGGTCACAGCCTATGGATTTATGGAGACTGCTGACGGCAAACGCTATTTTAAGGTTCACGACAACTGGGGCAACTATCGAAAAGTGATTCCTGCTGAGTGGGTCAATGGGACCGTTTCCTTGCCCTAAAGCCGAAAGTCCCGGCAGAAATCTCACCGAATTTATGTTAGAATAAAGAAAATCCACGAAAACTTGGGAGGACGATTGACAAGATGGGCGTTAATTACGAAGAAAAGCCGCTGAAAATCTTCAGCTTGAACGGAAACCTGCCGCTGGCTGAAAAGATTGCTGCTACGTTCGGAACAAAACTGGGGGCTTGCTCGATTAAGCATTTCAGTGACGGAGAAATCTCCATCAGTATCGAGGAAACAGTCCGGGGGGTACACGTATATCTGGTACAGGCCACCAATCAACCGGTCAATGATTATTACATGGAACTTCTCATCATGATCGATGCCATGAAACGGGCGAGCGCCAAGACGATCAATGTGGTCTTACCCTATTATGCCTATGCCCGCCAAGACCGGACAGCTAAGCCTCATGAGCCAATCACAGCTAAGTTGATTGCGAATATGCTGCAAGAAGCTGGTGCGACACGCGTTTTAACCCTTGATTTACACGCGGTCCAAGTCCAAGGATTCTTTGATATTCCAGTAGACAATCTGTTTACGATGCCACTGTTTGCAAAGTATTATCGGGATCTGAACATGACTGGCGACGATTATGTAGTTGTTTCACCAAAAAACTCCGGTGTCCAGCGCGCCCGTAGCCTTGGTGAATATCTGAATACAACCTTGGCAATTGTCGATCAAGAAGAGAGCGATCCTAACGGCGGCTATGTAATCGGGGATGTCGCGGGCAAGACCTGCATCATGGTAGATGATATTTTGAATACCGGCAATACGATGGTTAAAGCGGCGCAATTCTTAAAAGACGCCGGCGCTAAAGAGGTTTACGCTTGTGCCTCCCATGCCTTATTGTCACCACCGGCCAAAGAGCTGATTGAAAACTCCCAGATCACCTCTTTATGTGTGACAGATTCTTGTTTTACTACGGATGATCGCCATCCGGAAAATATGATTTACATCAGCTGCGGCGAATTGATGGGACAAGCAGTGAAAGTAATTCATGAGAACAAACCTATGAGCCCATTATTTAAACTAGAAGAAAAAGATTTTCAATAAAATTAGAAAAGCTGTGGTCCTCCTTTGATGAGAACCACAGCTTTTTTGTGCTGACCTAAGCGGGATTGCTTTTGATAAGGGGCGGCTGGATTTTTTGCCAGAATTGACGGCGGTTTGTTTTATGGGGACAATCGGGGCTGCCCCACATCCTTTGCCAATGGCTTTTCCACTGTGCTAGAATGACAGGGAGTAAAACTACGCAAAACTTGACGAAAAGCTGTTCGTTTCAGAGGCGATTGGCCTGAATAGACGGCTTAAAAGATAAAAGGGGACTAAAAAATGAAAGGCTATTTTGACCATGCAGCTACGACACCGCTACGCCCGGAAGTGATTGCTGAAATGCAGCGAATCTTGACAGAGGTCTACGGGAACCCTTCCAGCATTCATGGCTACGGACGACAAGCAGCAATGGAATTGGAGTTGGCAAGAGATACGATTGCCAGTTCTCTAGGAGTCAAAGCCCATGAGATTGTCTTTACCTCCGGAGGAACGGAAAGCGACAATACCGCAATTATTGGAGTCGCAGAATCCCGCCAAGAACAAGGCCGTCACTTGATTACCACCACGATTGAGCATCCGGCGGTTTTGGAGACCATGCACTATCTGGAAACACAAGGGTTTGAAGTTACCTATCTGCCAGTTGATGAAAAAGGACAGCTCCATGTGACGGATTTAGAGGCAGCGTTGCGCCCGGATACAACGTTGGTCTCAATTATGTACGCCAATAATGAAACCGGAAATCTGCTGCCAATCGCTGAAATTGCTGAAGTCTTGCAGGATCATCCGGCAATTTTTCATACTGATGCTGTCCAAGCATATGGTAAAGTGATGATTCGCCCGAAAGAGCTGGGAATTGATCTGCTGAGTACGTCTGCCCACAAGTTCAACGGTCCCAAGGGAGTCGGTTTTTTGTACAAAAGTGATCAAACTCCTCTGCCAGCTTACCTTCATGGGGGAGAACAGGAAGAAAAACGCCGCGCCGGCACAGAAAATTTGGCATCCATCTGCGGTATGGCTAAGGCAATCAGTCTGTTAACACCAGAGCAACAGGAAAGGGAACGGGAAAAATATCGGAGCTTTGGTAAAATTGTCACCGATCACTTAGCTGAAGCTGGTGTGAAGTGGCAGTTAAATGGTGATTCCCAGCAAAAATTGCCGCAAGTTTTGAACCTACGTTTTCCTGGTGTCACCAATGACTTGCTTTTACTGAAACTGGATTTAAAGGGGCTGGCGATTTCCACAGGATCTGCTTGTACCGCCGGCAATATTGAGCCTTCTCACGTATTGGAAGCAATGTATGGTCACAAGAGCCCAGCTACCAAAGAATCCATTCGAATCAGCTTCGGCTATGGCAATACCACAGAAGATGTGACCCTGTTTGCAAAAGAGCTGACAGAATTGGTCAAAAGCGCGCAATAATCTCCTTGAGGGACTGGCAAAAGCCGCAGCCAACTTATATAATTGAAGATAAGAAAGCGCTCTGGGGAGGTGCGGCAAGCAAGAAGGCCGGCTTTTTCCGCAGCAATAATCGACGAGGTGAAAGAAATGGCATTTGAAGAAAAAGCAACAGTTCTCGGCAGCCCGATAGCTTACAAGCTGGCGCCGGAAGCGAAGCGTTATACATTGCGAGATAACGGGTTTACTGAGACCAATGGCGGCAATTTCCAATTGATCCGCCCCTTAGAGGCGACCCCTCAAAGCAAAGAAGGATTCAAGTTGAAAATCACCGTAGACAAGGATATCAAGACAGTAAAAATGTCAGTGACAACTGCAAATGGCTTGAAAGCAGTAAATATTTTCAAAGATGGCAGTCATAAAATGTTGCAGGAAAAATTTTACTTCCTGATGGACGGCTTTATCAGTCGCGGTCTGTTCGTCAAAGTGGATTAATCAGAGAGTAGACGCTTCGGGAACCTGTTTCCCGGGGCGTTTTTGTTTGTTTCTAAGGCAGACCTCCACTATACTTAAAGTGAAGTTGTCGGCAATCGTAGGTGTGGCTGACTGGTGGCTCTTTCTAACTGTATTGCAGGAACCACTTACTGAGTTGCGAGGCTAAGAAGAGGAGGTCTTCTGATGAAATTTTTCACTTCGGATACCCATTTTTTTCATGAGGACCTGCTAGGAAATAATGATTTTGCACCGCGGCCCTTTAAAAATGTAGCGGAAATGAACCAAATCATGGTTACCAATTGGAATCGTGTAGTCAAAGAACGAGACGTGGTTTATCACTTAGGGGACATTGCGATGCATCCGGATTACGACAAAGGTTATCCAGAAATTTTGGCATTATTATCTAGTTTGCAAGGACAGATTCATTTTATCAAAGGCAATCATGACAATCGGGCCTTTTTCAAGTATTTGGCAGCCAATGATCCTGGAGGGGCGATACCAGGAGAGCCAAAATTCTTTTTTCACGATGTGGGAGTTCTCTTGAAATTTGATCGTCACCAATACTATCTGACCCACTATCCGATGTTATTGGGAATCACGAAAAATATCCGCAACCTTCACGGACATATCCACCATGCCAGTGTACCGATTAAAGAAGATATCAATGTCGGTGTTGATGCCCCGGAGTTGGAATATTTGCCTAAGCCGCAGCCCTTTGGTGCCCCCATCTCGGAAAATCAGATTGGACTTATCGCTGAGGCAAAAGCTGCTGAATTAGCAAAGCTGCGGATGTAAATGAAATAACTAAAAAAACGCGCCATCCTGTGGAAAAAGCTAGCCGCAGGATGCGCGTTTTTTTGTGAAAGCGATCGTTAAAACATCGTTGTTGGTGCCCCCAACGCATAACGAATCAAATTCCAGATTACCCAAATGAGGAAGATAGCAAAAGGAAGATTGAACAGCCAGAAGCCGACATTGAACGCTAGTTTCCCATTACTGGTGATACGATCGAATAAGTTGCGGCGATACACCCGGTTGCTTTCTGGAATGCGAGCCATAGCAGGGATCCGCTGCCAGATTTCTTTCAATGTTTCGTAGTCTTTTTGGGTCAAGGTCTCATCAAATACATGGTTGTCAGCTTGAAAGTCCAGCAGATACCAGACGTGGCGTTGCCGTTTCATGTGTTCATCAAAATAGCGCCGCGTGTGCTTTTTAGTGAAGATAGAATGGATCGAGTCGTAAGCATAGCTGTAATAGCGATTTTCCTCGAAAAATTCCACAATCACCAGAAAGATGATCCGGGTTTCAGTAAAAATCATGACCCGGTTGCCGCGAGTATCTTTGAACTGGTCTACGTACCAGCGTGCTTTTTCAGTAGTAACGTAGGTCTGTGCATTGTAACCAGTATTCATGGACCCAGTGTTATCAGCGACAGTTAAAGGTAAATAGCCTTGGATCGTTTCTCCCGGGGTCAACTGAGGCGACATCAGACTTTCGATTTCTTTCATTAAAATATAGTATTTACTACGTTGGTAAAGAGCTTCTGTGTCAATACCGCTAATATCATCTATCGCTGCCAAGCGTTTGTTTTCATTTAGCAGAACATCTTTAAATCCCATGCTGCTCACTCCCTTCAGTCAAAATCTGCTTCAATCGGCGACGGCCACGGGACAGGCGGTTGTAAATCACAGCCGGTTCCAGCTGAAGCAGCTCTGCAATCTGCCGTGGCGTTTCCTGATAAAAATAATAGAATAGAAAAATTTGCTGGTCCTCTTCTGAAAGAGTATCCACCAAGAGCATAAACTCTTCTTCAGCCAATGGATTGGCATCCTCTGTTGTCAAAGAATTTTCCGACGTTTCATCAATTTGAGTCTGTTGATAGACCTTGGCTAAGCGTCGTTTTTGATCGATGGCTTTACTTCTAGCAATCATCAAGAGCCAAGTGGCAAAAGAGGCTTTGAGAGGATCAAAATCACCGATCTTTTCCCAGATGGCATAGAAAATCTCATTTTCCGTGGCCTCCCACTCTGAACGTTCATGGCTTTCTTTCAAAATACTGCGGACGGTGCGAAGGATGGGATCGCCATATAGGCTGATGAGCTGTGCTAAACCATCAAAGTTTCGAGCTTGTAGCTTGGCGATAAGTTCCTCTTCCATGTGACCGTCTCCTTTTTTGACATTTTTTGATATGTGGCAACCTGTGTTTAGACTTTTTTGTGGATTTAGATGCAAAACTATATTTTCCGTACGGTATTTCCTGAATTCGCTTATTATACGCAGAGCATGAGTGAAATCTATCCGGTAACAAAAAATATTTTCAGCTTTTCTAAATAATAGACGGGCTAATAGATGAGTGATAGAAGAGCGTTTTACTAGAAGGGTTCTCAATGGGCCCTCCGTTCCTCAGAAGGAGCGCGTTGAGTGATTTTTTTATAGTTGCGATTAAAAGTGCGGACTGCCTCGTAGCCGCATAGATGAGCGATTTCCTGGATGGATAACTCCGTATTTTGAAGTAGTTCACGAGCTTTGATAATTCGCAAATGGTTTACGTATTCGTTGAAGCCCATACCAGTCCCACGAATAAAGAGTTTCGACAGATATTTATAATCGTAATTGAGCTGGCTGGCCAGTTGATCTAAAGTGACAGTTTTTTGATAGTGGCTCATGATCCAGCGCAGCATCTGTAATAGCAGTTCACTGCTTTTAGAGTTTCGAAGTTCGCGAAACTCAGTATCATTTAGCAAGCGAGCGCAACAGTCATAGACACAGGCTTTTATTTGAAAGACTGTCATATGTTCTTGGATAGAAAGGGCAGCTGCCGCTTGAGGGAGTCGATTGGTGATAGGAAGTTTTTCTTGATACAGCTGATGAAAATCTGGAATCAGTTCTGGTGCGATAATCAGCACTTCCAAATGGGTTTCCGGCTGTGCATGAAAGCTGTGAATCTGATTGCCAAAAATAAACGCACCGTCACCAGCGAGCAATTCTTCCTCGACACCGTCTACTGTGAGTAGGAGCGTTCCTTGTTGAACCAGCAAGAGCTCATAGGCGCGATGATAGTGAGAAGGAAAACTTTCCCCCATTAAATGAAGCTGATGAAACAAGATCCCGGGTTCCATACCGTAGTTTTGAAAAAAGTGCATCAGTGGTACCTCCTTAGACGAAATATGTCCAATCAATGACGAATTCTACCCTTTTTATTATAGCGTTTTCTTCCTACAATATACCTGTAAATCTAATCAAAACCTGAAGGAGCAAAGAGATGACAGAATATCACGTAGCGAAAAATGGCGAAGTAAATTTTCCCGGTACCTTAGAAAAACCCTTCTTAACTATCCAACAAGCCGCTGAAATCGCACAAGCTGGTGACATAGTAACCGTCCACACTGGCGAATATCGGGAGTGGGTACGTCCGCGACAAGCAGGCTTGAGCGAATTTAGACCAATCATTTATCAGGCGGCAGTTGGTGAGAAAGTTGTAATCAAGGGGTCTGAGCAGGTAACCGACTGGGATTTGGTAGCTGGTTCTGTTTACAAAAAAGTAATCCACAATGACTTCTTTGGAAGCTTCAATCCTTTCAAGGAAACGGTTTGGGGAGATTGGATGACAGAAACAACACGAACTGCCCACTTGGGAGAAGTTTATCTGAATGGTCAAGCTATGTACGAGGCGACGAATTTAGCAGGAGTAATGACACCGGTTTTACGAGAAAGCGTGGAAGAGTTTTTTGTCTTTGTCGAAGTGGCAGAACGCTATCCGGAACGACTGCGCTATACTTGGTTTGCAGAGGTAAATGAAGAAACGACGACAATCTATGCCAATTTTCAAGAGCTCAATCCCGAACAAGCACTGGTGGAAATCAACGTCAGACCAGCTTGCTTTTATCCTGAAATTAGCGGATTGAATTACATTACCGTACGAGGATTTGAAATTTGTCATAGCGCTAGTAAATGGGCACCACCTACAGGAGATCAACCGGGAATGATCGGACCGCGATGGAGTCGAGGATGGATTATTGAAGATAATTTGCTCCATGACGCTAAATGTTCAGCCATCAGTCTGGGCAAGATTTCGGAATCTGGCGATAACTATTACAGTTATCGCAAAGACAAGCCAGGATACACCTATCAACTGGAGTCAGTTTTCACTGCAGAAGATCAAGGATGGAGCAAAGAAAGGATTGGTAGCCATATTATTCGCCGCAACCATATTTACGATTGCGGACAAAACGGAATTGTTGGTCATTTAGGTTGTGTCTTTTCCAAAATCTATGACAACCATATCCACGACATTTCCATGAAACGAGAATTTCGGGGCTGGGAGATTGCCGGTATCAAACTACATGCTGCCATTGATGTAGAAGTCTCTAACAATCACATTCACGATTGTTCTTGTGGCACTTGGCTGGATTGGCAAACACAAGGGACGCGCATCAGTCGCAATCTCTACTACGACAATGGACTAGATTTTTTTGTGGAGGTCAGTCATGGGCCATATCTGGTAGACAATAATATTTTTGCTTCTCTCTATGCACTACGAAATTTTTCTCAAGGAGGGGCGTACGTCAATAATCTGATTGCCGGTAATATTGATTGGTCAGATGTGCGAGACCGCGCAACACCTTATCACTTGAAGCACAGTACGAAGGTTAAAGGTTATGCAGTTGTGTACGGCGGAGATGATCGCTGGTACAACAATATTTTTATTGGCGATGCGGCTACGGCAACTGTTGGAACTGGTCATTATAATGGACACCATACTTCTTTGGCTGATTTTATCTCAGAGGTCCAATCTTATGGGCCGGTGGATGTGGAGAAATTTCAAGAAGTCAAAGAACCTGTCTATATTCGTGACAATGTGTATCTTCAAGGAGCAGTCCCCTTCGAAAAAGAAATTGCCAATCTGATAGTAAACGCTTTTGAGCCGCAACTGACCATCAAACGAGAAGAAGGAAAAGTGACGTTGAAGATGGCATTGCCACCAGAGTTTTTACAGCAACAGGCAGCTTTGCGTGGCACTGAAAACCTGATGCGTACTAGATTGACAGATGCAGAATTTGAAAACTCTGACGGTAGTCCGCTGTCGGTGGAAAAAGACTTGCTTGGAAATTCCTTTAAGAATCTCTGTGGACCACTGCAACAATTAGCGGCAGGAGAAAATGAAGTAGTAATCTGGAATGACCACAATTTTAAAAAGCACCTGAGCATTTAAGAAAAGTAAATGAAAGCGAGTTCGCGCTGGAAGGTACATGGTGGTAAAATGGAGAAAAATCATTTGTGGCAACGAAAGGGCACCTAGTGTGGTTGCCGAAATCTCACAGAAAGGAGCTAGCTATGTCGCTTTTTACCTCAGCCAGTGACAAAGCACAAATTACCGCTTTTTACGCGATCAGCTTGAAGGAATTCAGTATGCCGGTGCATCAACATCCCGCTTGCGAAATCATGTTGATAACTAAAGGTCGGTGCCAGATTCAAGTAGATGAAGAATTTTTTGAACTGCAAGCCAACGAATTTGTTTTTTTGGATGAAAATGTTCCGCATCAATTATTGATTAAAGAGAGGGAACCTTGTCATCTTTTGAATCTTGAGTTTTTAATGGGAGAAGGGACTAAAACTTTCAATATTGGCCGGGTAAAAGAAACTTCTGCTTCCTATCAAGAGTTGGTCCAAAACCTCAATAGCATCCCAGTAAAAGCTAAAGATAGTCGTAGTTTGACCAGTAGCTTACAAGCTTTGCTACAACTTTTGACCACGCAGCCGCCAGGACAGGGGTGGTCAGAAGAGATGAATTATAGTGTGGAACTGTTGTTTAACCGGGTACTGTTGGAATTGTGCCATTGTTTAAAAAATGACGGCAGCAGAAAAGGAAGTCAGTACCTGAACCAAGCCCTCACTTACATTCGCCAGCATCTTGCCGAAGAACTGCGAGTAACCGCAATCGCACAGCACATCGGCATCAATAAATCTTATCTTCATCTGCTCTTTTCACAGCAGTTGGGCCTGACGATTATCGAATACATTAATCGTGAACGAATTAAGTTGTCCTGCTACTTATTAACTAACAGTGATCTGCCTCTAGTAGAGATTGCTGTCCAGTGTGGCTTCAACAGTCGCCAGCATTTTGCAGGAACTTTTCGTAAATTTCTCAAACAAACGCCACGGGAATATCGCAAGCTTCATCAAGGAAGTAAACAGATCAAAAATTCCGGTGGTCAATACCGCTTGGAGCAAACCTGGCATCACATTCACATGGGGCCGACACTTGAATAGACACCAAAAAAGCGCAGGTAGCTGCGCTTTTTCATGTTTTTTATTACTTTTCCAATGAGATGACTAGGTAGCAAAAAAGGTATGAAATGGTTAACTGCTTTTTTATTTTTAGCTTTTTTCTTAAATGAAATCATGATTTTTGCAATTTTCAGAGCGGCTCGTCATAATCGTGGTATAGGCTGAGCGAAATCCTAGGGAGGAGCAAAGATTGTGAAAAAAGAAGCGGTCACTAAAAATAATACTGATGACAAAGCTTCCTTCCGGGCAGCTGAAAAAGCCTTTGTACGAGATCGATATTTTGAAAAGGGACATCTTTTCATCAAAATATATATCACGATAGCAGTAATCATTGGGTGGCTGGCAGTAGGGATTCCAATTTATTGGACCTTATCTTCTACTGTGTTGCGCAATGTAGTGAAACCAGTCTGGAACTATCAAGATGGGCGACAGATGGTTTCGCAACTAAATCTATTTTTTGCAGTAGCTTTTGTAGTGTTGCTCATTGGAGCAGTTGCGCTGACATTGTATAACAATTATAAAATCAAAAATCGTTGTTCAAAAGAAATTGCCTACGACAGTGATGAGTTGCGTAGGCGAATGCACGTCTACGATGACTTAATGACTGAGCGTTTTGGCAACTCGCAATTTCGCGAAAATACTCGTTATTACGTAGTGCCGGAGGAGAAAAACCTGAGCACCAAAGAATTGAAAGAAGCTTATGAGAAAGCAGGTGCTGAAAGATGAGCTATTTTGAATTTGGTAACCCTGTGTTGACTGTCATTATCAATGTAATGATTTTTATTTTGATTAGTTATCCAATCATCGGTGCTTTCAGTTGGTTTGTGCAAGTCTTGTGTTACCGTTTTTTGTTCAAGGATAAGCAAAAAGGGTTCAAACGGATTGCACCGGAGCGAGAGCCGTTTATAACAATCATGGTTCCGGCGCACAATGAGGAAATCGTGATTGAGGCGACTCTGCGCTATTTGCTAGAAAAAATTGCCTATCATGAATATGAAGTGCTGGTGATGGATGATGGCTCTACTGATCGAACACCGGAAATTTTGGAAAGACTGATGGCAGAATATCCTCGCTTACGAGTGATTCGTATCGATGCCAATAAAGGCAAGGCCCATGCCTTCAACATCGGTGTTGGTTTTGCTAAAGGGGACTACATTCTCAGTAATGATGCGGATACGATTCCAGAGACCGATGCACTGTGGAAGTACATGAACTATTTTATGTATGATTCAGACACCAATATTGCGGCGGTTACTGCCAACATGGATGTCCAAAATCGTTCACGGATTATTGAAAAATCGCAAACGGTAGAGTTTTCCAGTATTGTAGGAGTAATCAAACGCGGCCAGTTAGGCACTTTGAATACCATGTATGCTTACAGTGGAGCCAACACGATGTATCGTAAGACAGCGCTATTAGACGCTGGTCTTTTCCGTCAAGATCGGGCGACAGAAGATATCAGTATCGCTTGGGATCAACAGTTAAGAGGTTGGACACCCGTCTTTGCACCAGATATTATGTTTTTCATGGCAGTGCCATCAACTCTGCGAATGTTATATCGGCAACGAAAACGCTGGGCTAAGGGAGGCACCGAAGTTTGGCTGACCAATGTACCGAAAATTTTACTGCATCCTATCAAGCACTTAGAGCAATTTGTGATGTTTGTGGATCAGACCTTCAGTATTATTTGGAGTTTATTCTATTGGGTTAGTTTGGTACTCTATCTCATTCTCATGGCTCGTTTTTTACTAGATGGGAATTATGAAAGAATCTTTCATATGCTGGCCATGAGTTTTATCTTCGTCAATTATGAGATGTTCGCGGGACTGTTGCAGTTAGGTGCGGCACTGATTATTGATGAAGGTGGCCACAAGAAGAAATACTTGTTGTTTGCCCCTTTTTATCTGTTGCTGTTCTGGATGATTAATGCACTGACGATTGCTACGACGTTTATTCCAGCGATTAAAACGATTCTAGGCTATGGTACTGGCACTTGGAAGTCTCCCGAACGAAAAGCAATGGAAGATCATTGAGATAGTGCTTTTCGATAGATAGCAATTACTCGGGTCAGAGAAAATTCTTTGGCCCGGTTTTTTTAAAAAAAAAGAAGCTAGGGAACTTAGGTAGTGTATGTCGGTGGCTTAAAATAAGATTCAAATCTTTCAGGAGTTATGCCAATTTAGTATAAGAAAGCAAAAAGGTAAGGACAGCCGCTTCCCCAGACGGTTCTCCTTACCTTTTTGAATGTTAGTAAACCAGTTTGAGGTGCTTTGGATAATGACGCACCCGCTGTTCATTTTTCTTTTGCAAGTAGCCGTCGATGTGAAAAATCTGATAGTTCTCTTCATCTGTGCGACACAGCTCTGGTAAATCATCAATGGCTGCGGGTCCTTGCAATAAAACCCCGTAATCCCGCTCGCAGGCATAATTGTATACAACAGCGGAAGGATGCAGTGTGATATTCATCTCGCGGGCAATATCTTGATCCACTTGAAACATATCCTTGACGAATACCGAGGGTCGGTCTTCTTTGAACATGGGCAGATCGCCACCGACTTCTGTCACCAATTCTTCTACTAAGGCTCGGCAGTAGGGAATGCCTTCACAGCCAACTGCTTTTTGCAACCGCATCATAAAATTACGGCCTACCTTTTTTCCTTGCAGCTGAATTGCCTTGACATCTAGTGCTGCTGAGTAAGTATCGTTGAACAATTTGTTGCGGGTTTCGATATCATTGGCGGGAATTCCCCGACGTTTCATGATATCTTGGATCGTCTGCATATTAACTAGCGGCATGACGCGAAATTGGAACTTTTTTTCGCTGGTTGTCATGAAGTCTAGTAAGTTCGTCTCCGACTCAAGACACACCGGCCCCAACGGATTGACGAATAAGTAAACCTCGATCACCCAAATCTCCCCCTGTTTTCTTGATTTCCCCAAATCGAATTTTAACTATATGTAACTTAACAGAAATGATAAGAAAAGGAAAACAAAGTACCCCTTCTTTACGTTTCTTTAATTGCTCGTGTGATTTTATTTTCTGCCGGACGATAGGTAAGTCCCAACTGGGTGAGCAAAGCGTGGAAAGCTTCAGCGCCAATTGTGGCATCAGTAACTTCCAATTCCAACTCATAATCATGCAGTTGGCCGTAGAAGTTTTCATCCAGCGCCAACAATCCCTCTTTGACAGGAAATTCTGCCCGCATCGTCGTCAAATCAGCAATCAACAGCAAGTCTTTGGGAGCAATGTGGTGGTTTTGCAGCTGATTGGCTACGGCGCCTTCTGTCAAGATTTGACCTTGTTCACGTAAAAAAGTCGCTTGTCGGAGGGTCAAAGAATCAGTGATTTCCCAAAGCCCAACATCTTTGGCGGGAACTTTCAGGGTCAGTTCTCCTCGGTCGGCAAACAAACGGATTCGCAAGCCCCATCCCAGTTTTTTTAGTTTCTGATCCACGGTATCAAAGTAGCAGTTGGTTTGGCTTTTGAAGTTTTCGTCATTCAGGTGATAGGCCTCTTTTACCTGTCCAAATTCAGCCTCCGTCAGCATAGTTTTGAACTCGATCTCCCGTGATTTGCTCATGATTCAACCTCTTTTCTCATATTTATACATTTTTGCACAAAAAGCCGGTCATTGCAATGAATAAGGGTGCTTCTCATTAGTTTTTTGAATCGGTTTAATAATTTTCAAACGGACGGCTCTTACGTCTCTTAAAAACCTTGCCTTGTTGTTCTTGAATGGATAGTTGAGCAAGTGTGACGCCAAAATTATGAGAAGAAATTATGGTCTGGCAGGCGAAGAAGAAAATGCCGTAAGTCAGACGAAGTTATGGTAAAATCAATGTTGGATGCATGGTTGTACTAAGACTTTTTTGATTGTAAAAAGCGTAGACAGCCTGCACAGGACTGCCACCGAGAAATTTCCGGTGCTGGATGAATCGAGGGATAATATGGAACGAGATTGGGATCTTTTTTTGGCTCCCTATGAGCAGACGGTTTCTGAACTGAAAGTCAAACTGCGGGGAATTCGCAAACAGTACCGTGAACAAAACAAACATGTACCCATCGAGTTTGTCACAGGTCGAGTCAAGCCGATAGAAAGTATCATCACCAAAAGTCAAATTCGCCACATTCCGATGGAGCGATTGGACGAGGAGATGTCTGATATCGCTGGGCTGCGAATCATGTGCCAATTTGTGGAAGATATTCATCAGGTCGTGCAGATCATTCGTAACCGTAAAGATATGAAAGTTTTAATCGAACGGGACTATATCACAAATAAGAAGGCTAGCGGATACCGTTCCTACCATCTGGTAATCGAGTATCCTGTACAACTGATCGGCGGCGAAAAGAAGATTTTGGCAGAAATCCAAATTCGGACGCTAGCCATGAACTTCTGGGCGACAATTGAGCATTCGCTAAACTACAAGTACCAAGGGGCTTTTCCTGAAGAGATGAAAGAACGTCTGCAACGGGCAGCCGAAGCGGCGTATCAATTGGACGAAGAGATGTCCAAAATTCGCGAAGAAATCCAAGAAGCGCAACGCTTATTTGCTCATGGGCGAGGCAAGTCCGATGACGGCTATTACTTAGCGGCTATCGACAGAGAAGATGAACAAGACAAAGGCGGCAGATAATTTACCGTCTGTAGCAGTAGAAAGGACAGTCAAATGGGATTGAAAGTAGCCATCGTGGCGAATCGGCAGAAACTCACCCTTCAAGTGGTCCATCGGCTAAAGCAGCTTTTAGCAGAAGCTCAGATTGAAGTGGATCAGGCCGCACCTGATTTGGTGATTTCCGTTGGTGGAGACGGCACGTTGTTGTCAGCTTTCCACCAATATGCCAAATTATTGAGTAAGGTCCGCTTTCTAGGAGTCCATACCGGACATCTGGGATTTTATACCGACTGGCGGGATTACGAGTTGGCAGATATGGTGGACAGCCTGCGGGAAGAAGAAGTCAAAAGTATCAGCTACCCGCTTTTGGAGGTCAAAATCTCTTATGCTAATGGCAAGCCGGAACGTCGTCTATTGGCATTGAATGAATCGACCATTAAACGGGGCAACCGGACGATGGTCGCCGATGTTTATATCAGAGATGAATTGTTTGAGCGCTTTCGGGGGGACGGCTTATCTGTTTCCACTCCCACAGGTTCAACAGCCTATAATAAAAGCGTTGGCGGGGCAGTATTGCACCCTTCCATCAATGCCATGCAATTAGCGGAGATTGCTTCGTTGAACAACCGCGTCTTTCGGACACTGGGTTCACCCATCGTTATCTCTGACAATGATTGGTTGAAGATTAAACTGCAGCATTCCGGGGATTATTTAGTGACGGTGGATCAACTGGATATCCAACAGGATCAGATGGATGCAGTGTACTATCGAATCGCTGATGAGCGCATTCGCTTTGTATCCAATCGACACATGCATTTTTGGCACCGGGTGAAAGATGCCTTTATCGGAGATAGTCATGAGATTTGAATATCGTTTTGAAAAATCAGAACCGCAACTGTTGCGGAACTTTTTAAAAGAGCAGGGCATCAGCAAAGGCCTGCTGGCTAAAGTCAAATTCCAGGGTGGACAGATCCTGGTGAACGGCAATGAACAAAATGTGTTGTATAAGTTGGCAGCTGGAGATCAGGTAAGCTTCCTTATCCCTGATGAAGGGGAGCACGAAACGATGCTGCCTTCAGAAGGACCGGTAGCGATTGTTTATGAAGATGCCCACGTCTTGGTAGTGAACAAACCGGCGGGGATTGCTTCGATACCGGCCCAGTATCATCCCACGGGCACATTAGCTAATCGAGTGAAGGCCTACTATCAAAAGCAAGGCTATAAAGACCAAGTAATCCATATCGTAACTAGACTGGATCGTGACACGTCGGGATTGATGGTTTTTGCTAAACACGGCTTTGCCCATGCAAAACTGGACAAAGAATTGCGAGCTCATCGTTTTCTCAAAAAGTATCAGGCCTTGGTGGGAGGTGCAGTCGGTGGGTTAGCTGATCACGCCATGATTGATAAGCCGATTTCGCGGGAGCGGACCTCATTGATGCGCAGGCAGGTGGCTTCCGACGGCCAAAGTGCCCAGACTGAATACTGGTTGGAACGGCGGGATTTAGAGCAGGCTGAGGCATTGGTGGATATTCGCTTGCATACGGGTCGGACCCATCAAATCCGAGTTCATTTTGCTAGTATCGGCTGTCCCCTTTTAGGTGATGATATGTACGGGGGCAGTTTGGAACGAATCAATCGCCAAGCTTTGCACTGTTATCAGTTGGAGTTTGACCATCCTTTTACTGGTGAACGTCTGTCCTTTGTGCAAGAACCGCCAGCGGATATGGGGCTGTTGATTGCCGAGATGCGTAACAATTGAATGTTTTGTGACCCATAAAACAGTTTACCGAGGGACTGCTGGTAAGAAGGTAGCCTCGGTCGTTGAAATAAATGAAGGTGTGGTGAGAAAGATTGGATGAAAATCAAGAAGCGCTGGAGGAGCAGTTCGAACAGCTGAGAACAGCCCTTAAAAACAATGATATGAAGCAATTTCGAGAAATCTTTTTGGAGTTGCATATCTATGAGCAAGGGCAATTTTATCAATCTCTCGACGAAACAGACCGCCACATCATGTATGCCTATCTTTCCCCGAAAGAAATGGCGGATATGTTCGACGTCATTGAAGAAGACAATGAACACATGACGGAATATTTGTCAGAGATGCGACCTCGTTATGCCGCCGATATGCTGGCAGAAATGTACACTGATAACGCGGTAGATTTGCTAAATACATTGGACAAAAAACAGATGGCGAAGTACTTGAGCATTATGCCGTCTGAGTCTGCTCGAGAGATCCGCGAACTGCTTCATTATGAAGATGACACAGCCGGTTCCATCATGACTACCGAATACGTCTCCATCGTAGCCAATCAGACGGTGCGCTCGGCGATGTATGTATTAAAAAGTGAGGCCACTGCTGCTGAGACTATCTACTATATTTATGTGGTAGATCAGGAAAATCGATTAGTAGGGGTAATTTCGCTGCGGGATTTGATCGTCAACGAAGACGATGCAATGATCGTAGACATCATGAGCGAGCGGGTCATTAGTGTCCATGTCGGAGATGACCAAGAAGATGTTGCCCAAACCTTCCGTGATTATGACTTTCTGGCACTCCCAGTCACAGATTACGACGACCATTTGCTGGGGATTGTCACTGTCGATGATATCATTGACGTAATCGACGACGAGGCAGCCAGCGACTATTCCGGTTTGGCGGGGGTCAACGTAGAAGAAGTCTCCGAAAATCCTGTCAAAGCAGCTGGCCGGCGTTTGCCCTGGCTGATTACGCTGTTGTTCTTAGGAATGGCAACTGCGAGCCTGATCAGCCATTACGAGGAATTGGTGAGTGAAGCTTCGATTTTGGCAGTTTTCATTTCTTTGATTACTGGGACTGCCGGAAATGCAGGCACGCAGTCATTGGCGGTTGCGGTGCGCCGGTTGGCAATCAATGACGACAAGGAAAGCTCTTTTTTCCGTACGGTAATCAGTGAAGTGCTAACAGGACTTGTGACCGGTGCGATCACCGGATTAACAATTTTTGCGATTGTTTCCATTTGGAAAGGCAATCCGATATTGGGCTTTGTGATTGGCATGGCCATGATGTGCGCCATCACTGTTGCCAATCTGGCCGGCAGTTTGATCCCAATGCTGATGGATCGGCTGGGTTTTGATCCGGCCGTCGCCAGCGGGCCATTTATCACCACGCTGAGTGACCTGACCTCCGTATTGATTTATTTCAACATCGCCAGCCTGTTCATGTCTCATTTTGTGGGGAATTGAATAAGCAGAGTCGATAAGAAAATGTATGCTAGCAAATAGTTGCGACAATTCTTGCATCAAAGTCCGTAGAAGGAACGTTACCATACGTATAAAGATAGACGAATGACAGAGACCACTCTTAATGAAATCAAGGAGAGTCTGTGTTTGAAACTTTTAACAATGAAAAGCCAAGTCACTTCCACTGTTTTTTGATGGAAGTGACTTGGCTTTTGCTTGTGGCTCACATTTGGTAATGCTCGCTTCGGAGGAGGTTGACAGGACGATTGTCACACCGCTCTTATTTCCGGCAATTACAAAGTTCATCTAATCTGTACTTTTTTGAACTGTTCTAGATGAAATGGGGCAATGGTTTTAGAAAAAACAGGATAATCAGATAAAGAAATTACCTGTAACTAATTTTTCAATGCTTCTAAAATCGTCTCTGCAATGAAATTGCTGTTGGGAGAAAGCTGTGGAGCATAATAATTTTCCAAATCCAAGAGATCTTCAAGACATTTTTTGTCTGAAATTGCTTGCGCGAAGATAGTAATGAGCTCAAGAGTTTCTCGATGAGAGGTGACCAACTGTGTTCCCAAAATAGTATGTTTCTTCGCATCATAAATTATTTTGAGTGTCAGGGAAAACCTGTCTTGGTAGTTGACTTGTGAAAAGTAGCTGATTTTTTTTGTGAATGCTTGTGTTTCAATGTTCAGCAGAACGCTTTCTTCGGAAGTGATGCCAGTGCTGCCCATATATAAACCAAAGAGAAAGGTTCCGATTGTGCGCTGGGACTCAGTTATGCCTCGATTACTGGAACCAGAAATATGTCTTGCGGCAGCTAATGCGGTTTTTTTAGCAATTGATATTAGTGGCAAGTAGGCTTTTTCAACCATTGAGCCAAAAGGTACCTTCACCAGATCACCAATGGCGTAAATGTTTGGGTCAGTCGTTTGCATGTGTTTATTGACTTTTACCGTACTATCAAACTCCAGTTCAATAGAAGTTGGAATCAAGTCAATAGTTGGACGTGGGTTCAATGCCAAAACGGCAGCATCCGTAGGAAAAGAGCTGTCTCCACAAGTAGTTACAACTTTTTGGTCACCCGTTAATTTTAAGCCGCTAAAAGTTTCACCAAGTCGAAAATTTACTCTTGGCGGAATCGCGGATAATAAAATCTTCGTCATATCAGGGTCAAAATATCGAAAGAGGGGACGACCCATCTGTTCAACTATGGTGATTTTCTTTGTTGGATCTTTGGCGAGGCTGGTAGCCAATTCCAAACCAATCAATCCAGCCCCGATTATGGTGATGTTTTGAGCAGAGCTGAGTTTTTCGTAGGCCTGTTTTGTTTCGTAGGGATTTTTATAGGAGAGGACCCTTGAAAGAGAGGTACCCACACCTAATTCCGCAATAGCCAGCTTAGAAGAACCCATCGCCAAAATGAGAATATCATAGCTAAGACATGATTCTGATAAAGTACCGCTATTCTGGATTACAACTTCTTGCTTTGCGGGACGTAACTCAGTAGCCCGAGTTTTTAACAAGACGGTGATGCCCATGGATTGCAGTTGTTCTGATGTGATTACTTCTCCTTTGTCTAAGTTATCAATGGAAAATACTTGGTCAAAGACGAAATTTATGCTACTGGGAATAAAGCCAAGTACATTCGTTTGCTCGATTAGAATAACTTCAGATGTAGGAATCAAACTTTTTAGATATTTGGCAGCTGAAATTCCAGCATGGGAACCGCCAATAATGAGTATTCTCAATGTCTGTCACCTCGATTTCTCTTTTATTATCTCCAGGAGGGATAGCATTTCTTTTTTTCGTAGATTTTGAATATAAATGAATTCATCAAATGTGAAGCACCTGCTAAATTCTTTGTTATCGGAAATTAAGACGTCATACGCTTTATTAGGAAGAGCAGCCTCAATGAATAAAGGTGTATGAATAGCGAGGCTTTTTTTTATGTTATCTACGTAAATATCTGCCAACAAGGGGGTCCGATAGAGATGAATTCCAATCTTGATAGGATTTGGGGCAGTTCCTTTTAGTTGAGAAATAAGTTTTGAATAAACCCAAGAAGTGTAAAACTTTTCTGCAACGCCTAATTTTCTACTAACTTGTGCCTCGATCAAAGCAAGCAACCGCCGTAAAAACTGCTGATCAGCCAAAGACGTGCTATCCATTTGAATGAGTTGATCGCTATCGTAGCTCACTATTTCACCGATGAAATAGTTAATTTTGCAGTGGATCTGAGAGAGTAAAAATTTTGAATGGTAGTCAAGAAAACAAGTCTCCTGATTGTCCGTTTCATGCCACTGTTTGTTAATCTCTGTGAGAATAAGTTCGTTCATGATTTTCACCTTATTCAAACTGCTGGGGCAGCCATTTTTGTCATCCTTAAAGGCTTCTTCAATCTCAAAAGGAAAGCTGGACAAGAGAAATAGATAAATACAAGCAACCGTATAGTCTGATTCAAGCAATGCGGAATAACTAATGGATAAAAAGTAGCACTCTTTAATTATAGTATACAACGGATCACGTTGAAGCTCGGTTGTAAGCTTTAAGATAACCCTCGAAAGGGGAAGTTTCATACTGCGGGACTCATTGATGATTTTACACCATAAGGACAAGCGTATTTTTGTAGAAGGAGTCAAAGAGATACCTAGTTTTTTCTCCAATAAATCAATGAAGCCCTTAATCTCTGGAACAGCAACATTTTTCTGGATGTCCTCTATTGGTATGGAAGCCAAAAAGAAGGATAAGAAAAAATAATTACGCTGTAAACTGTCGCCAAGAATGGCTCCATTTCGAATGGTTAACTCGAATTCTTTTAGAAGTGCATTTAGATTGGCGATGCATCTATACAATGTAGCTTCACTTATAGCTAAATTTTGAGTGATGGTTTGAATAGAAAATTTGTTGTGTCGATAGATATAGAGAAGGACTTTGTGGGGGAGAGAATTATCAACAAGATAGTGATAGACGGTCAGTATATCCTCCCAGCTGTAGTTCACAAAGACGAAAGAGTCCAAATGGTCTACGTACATAATTTTTGAGTCTAACTCCAACTCCCCCATGATGTGGGTGAGCTCCTCTGTTGTTTTCTTCAAAATGAAAGGTGAGATAGAGAGATCTTGTAGTAACTGATTTCTAGGATAGGGACTGTTATGAGCGGCAAAATAAAAAAGAACGGAAACGTATGCTTGGTCTCTGCGGTCAAAAAACTCCTTAAAATTCATATTTTCGCCCTCCTTTGATTAAAAAACACTAATTATAATCTTTTTGCGTCATATTGCTTAAAAAAATTTGTGTAAAATCATAAATTTTAAACGATTCGAAAAAAGATGACAAATTAATTTTTTTTAAGTGAGTAGTATCTATGTTAATAGAAACACAAGGGTAGCTCCAAAATAGCAAATGCAGAAATAGTTTTCAACATCTATTTTAAAAATGAACAGAATGAACCATAAGGCTATGAATTGTCCTGTTTATTTGTGAATCAAAGTTATGTTTCAAATGGCGGAGAATGGGAAAAGGAGTAAAAAACATGAAAAAGAAAGTTATTTGGCTAATGTTAGTGAGTATCTGCACAGTTTATTTTATTGAGCCTGCTGCGGTGGTCTTTGCTACAGAAGTAAAAACGGATCAGAGCACGCAGGAAGTACCCCTGTCTGAAAAAACTTCAGAAGAATCAATAACTGAGTCTGATAAGAGTGCGTCATCCAAATCGAGTAGTAAAGCAGATTCGCAGCAAAATACCACGCCAAGTAGTGAAACGGGCGCGGCAGAAAATGAGGTAGTGACAAAGAATAAAACTGAAATTACCGAGAATGCATCAAATAAAAGTATCCTGACTGTTACTTTCATAAACGGGACTACGCTATTTAAACAGATAACTACTGCTGCAGATGGAAAAGTTGCGTATCCAGGTGAACCTGATCCGAGTGCGGGACAAATCAGTTTTATTGGCTGGTTCACTGATCCAGTTGGAGGTTCCCAGTTTGATTTTAGTGCCGCAGTAAAAAAATCGATGACGCTGTATGCCCGTTTCACCAAGACCTACTTAATCCAATATAAGGACAATGCCGGGAAAGTGATCGATTCAATGGAAGCAGCACCTGGAATGCCGGTGCCAAAAACTTCAATAGAGGTAACCGCCCCAAAAGGAGAACATTTTTCATACTGGTATGTGGAGGGGGATTCAGCAGAAACACCATTCAACTTTGATGCAGCAAAAGCTTCTAAAAATATCGTTCTTGTCCCTAAATTCACATCTGAAAGGACCCTTTTGTTCATCTCAGAAGGTAGTCAAGTCGATCCACAATATGTGACCGATGGTGAAAGAGGTGTGCAACCAACTGCCCCTACTCGTGAGGGTTATACATTTTCTCACTGGTCTTTGGAACCTGATGGAAAGGATAGCTATAATTTTACCGATCCGATCATAGAAGACACGACTTTGTACGCAGTTTGGACGCCAGAACAAGTGACATACACGATTGCTTACTGGATGGAAAAACCAAATCTTTCCGGCAGTCCTGGAACGAATATAGGCGACTATGACTTTGCCTGGTCAACAGTGAAACAGGATGTAAAAGCGGGAGAAACAATATCAATTGATCAAGCTTCAGCTGATGCAATCAAAGACAGTAGCCCTGCAGGAAAGGCTGCATTGAAATATGCGGAATATAGCTTTAGTAATAAAAAAGAAATCTCTGGAAATGGTCAAACAGTTATTAATGTCTATTACACAAGAATTGTTTATCAGGTGACGTTTGATTTAGTGAATATAAACGCTGAAATGACCGCTGGCGGTGACATCTATCATGGATCTGACAGCAAAAAGTACACGATTAGTGCTAAGTTTGGTCAAAATATCAAAGAAGCTTGGCCTGGCAACCCAGTCATTCCCAGTGCCACTAGCAACAATTTTTTAGGTTGGCGCTATCCGAGCGACTCTACCCAGAGTTCAAATACGACGACCGGGAATCCAGTAACGCTTTCTGAAAGCTTGATTTCAACAACACCAGGAAAACGAAATTTGGTTTTGCAAGCGGCATATTTAAGCTCTCCGCAAGAAAATGTTCGTAAGATGTATATTGAATCCTTGGACAAAACAGATATCGAGTTCGAAGGAAAATACTATGATCTTTTTGATACCCAGATTTATTATTCGAACGGTAACTATATTGAAGATCCAATTTATGGTTATACCTTTGAGAAGCGGGTACTTACTGATCGCTATCACGGCAGTTACTATTACAAGCGAAACCTTCACTCCCTGACCTACAATTTGCAAGGGGGAAGTTTTAATGGGCAAGAGGAATCTTTGACTTTGAAGTATGCTCAAAAAATTGTTGAACCGGCTGCACCTGTGCGAGAAGGCTATATTTTTTCTGGCTGGTACTTTGATGCAGAGTATCGGCAAAAAGTAGACTTTTCCAAGTTTGAAATGCCGGATAGTGATTCTATGTTCTTTGCAAAATGGGAGTCGAATAAAAATATTGTTCGCTACTTTGATTCTCTGAATGGAACACAGCTATTTGAACAAGGATACGACGATAATGAGACTATCGTTTATCCAAGTGAATACGTGAAAGGGCAGACTTTTGTTGAGGGAAAAGGCATCTTTAATGGCTGGTATTGGCAGGTCGGACAATCGAGCTTTGAATTTTCAGACACGATACCTGTTACTCGTGATATCGACTTGTTCGCAAAATGGCGTACGGAAGGATTCCAATTGCAGTATAAAGTTGGTGAAGGATCTGGACAAGCCCCAGTTGATGAGAAAACCTATGACCTTGCAACTAAAGCATTAATCAAACAAGGAACAGAAATTACACCACCCGCTGAAAAGATCTTTATTGGCTGGCAATCAAATGTCAATCCTACAGTCTATTATCCGGAAGATCATATGCAGGTGAAAGGTGATACGACATTGACAGCTGTATTTGCTTCGGCAGAGGATATTGTTAAAGTGAACTATCACGCCGGTGACTATGAAGAAGCTCCCGCAACTGTCGTACAAGAAGCTGTTAAAAATTCCAATATTTCATTGAAAGGGAGCATTTTTTCACGAGCTGGGAAAACACTGATAGGTTGGAGCAAAGCCAAAGATGGGACGAAGGATTATGAACTTGGCCAATCGGAGGTACCTATTGGGAATTCAAATATTGATCTGTACGCAGTTTGGGAAGATACCAAAGTAACGGTGACTTTTCTTTCAGGAGACAATGGCACATTGAATTATCCAGATGGCTCAATTTCAACTGCAATTGATTACGGAACTGCATGGAAGGATGCGGGAATAAAAATTCCAGAGCCTGTAGCAGATAGTGGCTATGTTTTTGCTGGTTGGAGCCCACAATTGCCTACTGTTGAAATGAAAATGACCTCGGATCAAGTGTATACGGCTCAATTTATTAAAAAGGCGTCAAGTATGGTTACGGTTAGGTACGTAAACCAAAGCGGTGAAAAAATTGCCGAAGATAAACAAGTAACGGGATTGATTGGCGATAGCTACGATGTATCTACGAATGAGTACAACCTTAAAGAAATCGGCGACTATAAACTTGTTGCAGAGCCAGATAATTTTAAAGGAATCTTCACGGAAGACAATATTCTGGTAATCTACACTTATGAAAAAGAGCTTCCTGTTGACTCGGGTTTAGTGCAAGTAAAATATGTAGATGTGACTGGGAAGTCTATTCATCCTACCGAAAGCATAGAAGGCAAAATAGGGGGTTCCTATGATGTCGCAGGTTCAAACTTCCTAATTGAGGGGTATCATTTTGTCACTACTGTTGGCAATGTCCGAGGCGTCTTTAATCGTGATCCAATTGTTGTGACCCATGTTTATGGAAAAAATGAGCCCAATATGGGTCAAGTTGTAATCAGCTATGTAGACGAACAAGGAAAAGCTTTGCGTGAAAATCTTACGCTCCACGATACTATCGGCAAGCGGTTCTCTGTTGAAAACTATATTTACGAAATTGAAGGCTTTCAATTTGATCATATAGTAGGTGATTTAAATGGAGAGTACACTAAGAGTGGTCAAACAAGGAAAATCGTTTATAAAAAGATTGAGAAAAAGACCGATACGGAAACAAAGAAAAATAATGAGAATCAGCAAGCAAAACATGCAAAGAAATACCCTAAAACTGGTGAGCAGAAGGCATCAGCTCTGATGCTATCGGGTATCTTGTTAGTGGGACTTGCGGGAATCATTTTTGTAAAGCGAACGCGAAAAGAGTGATCAATTTCAAATGATATCCTATGCCAATAGTCAGCTGTAAGAGAGAATCAAGTACGCCGACTTAGCCAAGAGACTATGCCGATAGCTTAAAACCAAACAGTTAAATGCACTCAGGTAAGAAAAATTCTTACCTGAGTTTTTTGGGTTCTACAATATTT